>CAZSLO010000014.1:0-137502 GCA_964608025.1 uncultured Dehalococcoidia bacterium
ACCAGGTGCAGGCTTATGATTTGCAGGATGGAAATTTTCTACTTCACTGTCATACCTTACTTGGCTCATCGCAATCGACCCACCGTCGTCGAACTGGATTATCGGCTCACCACCAGGATGTTGACTATCTATAATTTCTGCGCGAGATGAAGCCAAACGGTCTATTAACATTGTTCGGTAGGGTTCGGGAGGAAGCCAAGCCTGATAGTCCAACTCTACTTTCCCTTTATATGAATCAATGTCATCTCCATCTAGTACCCAGGGTCGATCTCGTTTGATCTCTAAGAAAAGCCGGTTGAACTCCAGTGCAAGCTCCATTCGAGCTCGAAGTTCATGTTCCAGCGAACTGGCCACAGAACGGATAGCTTCAGCAGCATTACTAATATCGGCCACATCAGTCGCCCCGTAACGCTGATTTGATTCCATGGCATCTTCCATAAATTTCACCGCAGTAATAGCTGGGTCAATAACAGTTCTAATTTCTTCTTCGAGACGTTGCATCGCAGCCCCTACCCTATTCCTGTAGTCATCATATTCTCCTATGCGCTCTTGCATACCGTTAAGCATATACATAGCATCTTCAAGAAGAGGCTTGATGACGGCGATTGGGTCTCGGGTCACAGTCTCATGTTCTTCATGATGAAGTCGCTTTAATTCATCCATCGTTCCACATACATCGCTAAATCGTGTTTGCCGCGATTTCATTTATTTCTCCAGGATCCTGCGTTATATCGGCGTGCCGCGCCAAAAATCATTGTAAGCGGTTAGGGGACCATCGTCATTAGGTCCAGTCCCAAGATCCATACCTGCGAAGATGTAGATCGATTCTCCAAGTGAAGTCATTCCCATGACTCGTTTCACTCCTGGGCGTTCCGCATTATCAGAGTAGTCTTTGCTGGCATTGTGAGCAAATAGGCATTCCCAACGTTTAGAATCTAGATCAAATCTCCAGAGATCGTTGAGCTGTGGGCCATTACCTACCTCTGAACCAAAGCCACCAAAGAGATACCAATGGTTCCCTATACGAGCTTGCCCTAGTCCATATCTTGGAACAGGGCGTCCAGAATCTTGAGCGTCTGTATCCTGAAGTTTGTTCCAATCGCCCGAACCAGGATCATACTCCCAAAGATCATTGTAGAATTCGGGAGTTTTGTCCGTTGTGTCTCGGCCTCCCCACAAATAAAGTTTACCGTTCCAACTTGTCATGGCAGGGCAATACCGTTTGTCAGGCCAATTCGGAGAGTCAGGCGATCCCGGACCATGGTGTGTCCACATTCTCGAAACCGTGTTGTATGACCAAAGCTGGGGACTCATATAAAACCAGTCCCACTGACCAGTCTCCCTATTTCGAGTGGGAATTGCCCCAGCCCAGCCACCAAAAATATATAAACTATCTCCAATGGTCGCGTACCCCATCGC
This sequence comes from uncultured Dehalococcoidia bacterium, assembly GCA_964608025.1. Classification (GTDB taxonomy): domain Bacteria; phylum Chloroflexota; class Dehalococcoidia; order Lucifugimonadales; family CAJWER01; genus CAZSLO01. Next base: position 1,420 of record CAZSLO010000014.1, read on the forward strand.
CCCAACCACAGTAGGCCGTTCCGCATCCACCTGATATGGAGACCCCAGATTGCGTGAATCATCTGGTTCTATCATCTCCCAAACACCCCGATCAGGCTCATAGGACCAAAGGTCATTCACCAGACTAGGCCGCCAACCAGCCCCAAGCACCGTCAGGCCGCCGAAGAGGTAAAGCTTGTCATCAATGCTGACCAGCGCAGGCAACATCCGTCCACAGGGCTTTACGTCATTAAACATAGGGCCAGACTTGCCATCGTCTTTTTCTAACTTGGTCCAAGTTGTCTTTTGTGGATCAAATCGCCAAAGATCGTTTAAAGCCCCCATCTTCGTAAGATCGCCAGAATGTTCAGGAGTGCCATGTTTCGCCGTTCCACCACCAAAAGCAAAAATCTTCTCTTGGTAACTTACTAATCCTCCTGGCAATTCCCGGGGTCCAGGTGCACTATCACCAGGATCAGGAATATTTGGGTGTAAGAGCTTCCATTCCCACTTCGGGATAGTGTCTATTCCCATAATCTAACCCCTATTCATACAGAGTTCGTAGTGAGGAATTATCCATTCGGAATTACTACAAATTTGACTTTCAAACTGCTGTTAATTTAGTCCTCTACGCAGGACCTTCCCTGGTCGAGACCCGGTATGCTTCCCATCTGAGATAACCTGGTTACCATTTACCAAGACATGAGAGATCCCTTCAGGGTATTGGTGAGGGTCTTCGAAAGTCGCCCTATCGACTACCCTTTCAGGGTCAAATATGACGAGATCAGCAACTAGACCTTCTTTAAGCAATCCTCTGTCTCGAAGTCCTAGGCGCTGTGCAGGGAAGCCGGTCATCTTGTGTATTGCCGTTTCAAGAGACATTGCCGGGTCTTCCCGAACATAGCGTCCGAGTACACGGGGATAGGTACCATAAAATCGAGGGTGCGGCTTCGCAAAAGAGTAGGGTCCGTCAGGTGAAATAGCCCGGCCATCCGATCCAAACATCGCAATAGGTTGTGCCATGAAATAACGTACGTCACTTTCGCTCCTGTTATGCACCACTACAGCAACCACGGAATCTTCTTCAACATTGAGCTGAAGAACCAGTTCCTCCGGTTCTATCCCTCGATCGCGTGCAATCTCCTCAACAGTCATTCCAATAAGCCCACGATTTTTGTCACTACCAACATAGGCTATCTGCCAAGTGTCCCACAGGGGTCTCAATCCACCAGCCGCTCTTGTCAGTTCGTCCTTTATACGAGCTCGTGTTTGTGGGTCACGTAGCCTAGACATATATTCGTCATGCGTACCATCTTGAGCCCATAGCGGTATAGTCTCGTTGAAGTTGGATCCAGCAGCAGTGTATGGGTAAATATCATAGGTGATATCTAGTCCTTCACTACGTGCCCGTTCAAATAGCTGAAGCATCTTGGGGCCATCCCCATAAAAGCGTCTATCCGTAATAGATATATGAGAAAATTGGACTGGGACTTGTCCCCGTTGCCCAATCTCAATAGCCTCCTCTATCATCGAAATATGTTTACCCGCACCCGTCCGGGCATGAGTAGCGTAAAAGGCGCCATCATAACCGGATATAGTTTCACATAAGCTAGTTAATTCTTCCGTGGAAGCATATCCGGAAGGTGCGAATGACAATCCTGTCGAGAGTGCAAACGCCCCCTGTTCAAATGCTTCCGAAGCAAGGCGTTTCATTTCTTTCATTTCATCGGGGGTTGCTGGGCGATCTTCAGTAGCACCAGAGGCAACTTGTAAAGCAGACTGTCCAACCTGTGGAGCGACATTTATACTGACACCCCTAGATTCAAGGTCAACAGCCCAATCATCTAGTGTCTCCCAAGTCCACTCTAGCTCCGAAATCAGCACTTCACCAAGCTGGGCTTTTAATACTTCAGGGCTTACATTGCCTGCGGGGAACGGAGAGAAACTACAATTCCCGGTTACCTCTGTTGTAACACCCTGATAAACCTTGCTCTCTCCACCCGGATCTTCCAAAAGCGTCACATCTGAGTGAGAGTGCATATCGATAAAACCAGGTGCAACAACATTGCCAGAAACCTCTATCTTTGTTGCAGTCTCAACCTCCTTAAGGTCACCAATGGCCACAATACGGTCTCCAGATATCCCAACGTCAGCTTTGTATGCTGGTCTTGCTGAACCGTCAACCAGCAAGCCACCACAAATCACGATGTCAAAGGTCATGGTCTATTAACTCCATTATTCAAAACAACAATAATTTGACTAATAATATCGCCTGTTACCCGTGCCACAATAAGCTGAAATATCTAGCTGTTATAAGGGCTGATTAGGTTTACGCAACAAACATCTATTTAAGAAAATACCTCTCGTCCAATCATCCAACTCTATCCAGTTAACAACTATCACGGGGAGATCCTATTGCGTGCAACCTCTGCCTGGAATATCCCACACCTGTTCAACTATCCCGTCACGATAAGCAATGTACTGATCCCAACGATTGATCATCATGTCCTGGTATGAAGGAATAACTTTGAATTTATCACCCACGTTGAGAGTGGTGGTACCATCGCTCTTGAGAATGATGTGGTCTGCCAAAAGCTCTTCTACCGTCACTCCAGGCATATCTTCTACTTCTGCAGCACCCCGATCTGATAGTGCCATCAAACCAACATCTCCTATTGCAATACCAGGCTCAGGTGTGCTTATAACAGTCCCAAGAACCTTATTGGCTATCTGGAAATCTTCCATGTAAAAATAATTAGTCCCGCCAAGAGCATACGTTCCTCCTTCTACTTCAGTAACCTCTGGCAGTTCCTTTGCAACATCTATAGTGTGCGTCTCGCCACTTGAGACCACTTCTACATCTATTCCTTCGGCCTGTATTGCGTTACCAACATCTATGCATGTCTGAATGGTTTCTTTTCCTTCCTCAAAACGAGCCTCTTGAGTGGTAAATTCCACAAGACTCTGGTGGCTCATTACCCCAAGAAACTTCACTCCTGGAAGTTTATCTGCCAACTTAGCAATCGTTACTCCCTGTTCTGGGCTTCTTACACCACCTCGTCCCATCTGGGTGTCAACTTCAATAAGAACACCGATTTCCACTCCGTAAGCATCCGCTATATCTGAAATAGTCTGAACATTATCCAAGTTATCGACACACACCTTGATATCACCTTGCTTAGCTAGTGCACACATTCTAGCTATCTTATCTTTATGTGTGACCTGATTAGGAATCAGAACATCATTAACACCACCCTCAAACATGACCTCGGCCTCAGCGAGCTTCGCTGTACATACTCCGCCGACGGTACCTCCAGCTCGAATCTGCATCCTGGCGAGCAAGGGACTTTTGGTGTTCTTTGTATGTTGCCTCATCTTTACATGACTATCACGATACGTCTCTGCTACGTGCTCGAAGTTATGTTCGAGAGCATCAAGATCAACTAAGAGACAAGGGGTATCAAGATCATCAATTAGCGTACCAGGTACAGGTCTATAGTTATCCATACGACTCCTTTAGATATCCCACTTAATAACCACCAATGGCTTAAGGTCGGTTAAGGCAGGCGATATTTTCTAGCCAGAGAATAGCATAGGCGTATGTAGCAGTCCATGCTACAAGTACATTTACAATCTAAATTCTTATCCCATCGCACCTTACGCTGATAGATAGCGGTGAAAAAGATACATCTTGGTGGCCTTATCAACTTGTGACCAAAATGTACGTCCTATCTCCTGTAACTAAGAACCCCGTCTAAGAACGCGGCCACCACGCGACTGACTATGTTCACCATCTACAATTATCAAATTTCCGTTTACCAAAACGTATGAGATTCCTTCTGACAACTGGTGAGGGTCATCAAATGTAGAGTGATCAATAACAGTGTGAGGGTCAAAAACTACTATGTCTGCTATGCAATTTTTTTCTATACGACCACGGTCAGAAAGTCGAAGCCGTTCAGCAGGCATACCGGTCATTTTATGTACCGCTGTTTCCAGTGACATCAAGGATTGTTCACGGACATATCTGCCTAGTATTCTTGGATATGTGCCGTAGAAACGAGGATGAGGCTTATCAATTGAATAAATGCCGGTAGGAGAAATTGCGTTGCCATCTGAACCGATCATCCCCAATGGATGGCTTAGAAAATAGCGAACATCGCTCTCAACACGATTGTGCACAACACATCCTATCTGGTTCTCCTCTTCTTCTATTAGAGCAAGATATGTCTCTAGCGGATCTTCTCCCCGCTCCTCAGATATCTCAGCCACGCTCTTGCCAATCACAGAGCGATTCTTTTCAGACTGGACATACGATATTACAAACTTATCTAGTTGCCATGGTAGACCTCCAAAATGGCCATGTTCCCTCATATCTTCAACCGCTCTTTTGCGTTGAGCTGGGTCGCGCAGTCTCCCAACAAGTTGTGCATCACCACCTTCCTGAAGCCATTGAGGGGTACTTTGGGAAAGATGAGATCCAGCCGCAGTATATGGATAAACATCGTAGGTAGCATCTAGTCCGTCCGTCCGGGCTGTCTCTATTACTCCCACCATCTCTTCCCCTGATCCATAAGCCCTGGGGTCTATTATCGCCAAATGTGAATATTGAACAGGTACCCCTGCACGATGCCCGATTTCCATAGCTTCCTTGATGGATCCAACATGGTTCCCAGCCCAGACACGGGCATGAGTAACATAAAAAGCCCCATCATACTGGGAAAATGCTTCAGCTAATGCTACGAGTTCATCGGTGTTTCCATACATTGATGGTGATACCGTAAGACCAGTAGACATGCTGAAAGCGCCCTGTTCAACTGACTCTGTGACCAGTCTCCGCATTTCTTTTAACTGATCATCATTAGGGGCATTAGCGTCGGCAAGACCTACCGCGTATCGTAAAGCGGAGTGCCCGACCTGCGGCACAACATTTATACTAAGTCCGTTCTTTTCGAGACGGTCCGACCACCCATCTAGATCGGTCCAGTCCCATTGCACTGGGGAAACATGTGAACGATTAAGGACTTCGGGACCCATGATCCCTACCGGGTAAGGTGAGAAACCACAGTTACCTACTACCTCAGTAGTAACACCCTGATATATTTTGCTCTCTCCACCCGGGTCATCTAGTAATGTCCGGTCTGAATGGGAATGCATATCTATGAAGCCGGGAGAAACTACTTGTCCAGATACATCTATAACCCGTTCGGCTGGAATATTTCCGAGATTGCCAATTGCTACAATTTTTTCCCTGGAAATCCCGACGTCGGCTTCATAGCGCAGTGATCCCGTACCATCTACTATCGTGCCACCCGTTATCAAAGTGTCTAAATGCATTCACTATCTCCGTGTTATTGATCAATGAACGTGATCTTCGTATCTAACAAATCGTCCTAGTTACCCAAATCTACCAGGAGCAATGTACATTTATTGGTCTAACACCCTTCCTAAAAAACTGAGATGAAGTTTATGTACACCCAATATTACTGTCAACGATCCATGGGAAACTCTACTTTGGAGCAAAATCAATATCTACGACAATGCCAGGGGTTAGCGTAATTCTACGATGTACAATAATTTGAACCAAAATGAGGCACGTCAATGATCATAGATACTCATGTACATTTCATCGATCCCACTCGTTTCCAGGGGGTACCATATCCCGATCCCATAGAGGCATCCCGGCTATACCGGACAGTGCTCCCACTCCACTACAAGGCTATCACTGCATCCCATGGAATCACCGGCGTAATCGTAGTTGAAGCAAGCCACTGGATAGAGGACAACCAGTGGATACTCGACCTAGCAAAAAAAGAACCTCTAATAGTTGGGTTTTCTGGCAATCTAGACATGCGAGCCAACAACTTCGAAAGTAATCTCTCTAGATTCGCATCCAACTCCCTATTTCGTGGGATAAGACCAAGGATGTTAAATCCAGCAGATTATTCGGATCCAAAAGTAGTTAATTCCGCTGCACTCTTGGAATCATACGACCTGGAGATGGATGCACATATTGTATATCAAGACATTGAACATCTAATCTCCTTGGTAAACCAGGTTCCCAAACTCCGCATCGTGATCAATCATATCGGGGCAGGTCGCCCTATCAACGGGAAGACCGCAAACCAAGAGTGGGCCAATGCCATGGGGGAGATTTCCAAATATCCAAACATATACTGTAAAGTTTCTGCAGTCCTGCAGCACAGTGAAATCTTACCTGCCCCATATGATGTTGATTTCTATCGACCTACCTTGGATGTATTGTGGGACTTGTTCGGTGAAAACCGGCTAGTCTATGGCAGTAATTGGCCTAATGTAGAACAAGTAGGACCATACTCTCAGGAACTTGGATTGGCAAAAGAGTATTTCGGTGAGAAGGGGAACGTGGCATCCGAGAAATTCTTCTGGGAAAATGCAAAGGTGGCTTATAAGTGGATAGACCGATCTGGGGAGGTTCGATAAACAGTGGATGTATATACATGTGTCCGGGAGCGTAGCACCGTCCGGCAATTCAGCCTAGATCCCATACCCGAGTCCCTGATTAACAAACTACTACTTGCCGCACGCTGGGCACCAAGTTCTCGTAACAAACAACCTTGGCATCTCATTGTGGTCAAAGACAAGGTTGTTGTGAAAAAGTTAGGCCAAGTTGCCTCAAGCGGGCAATTTATTGCCCACGCCCCACTGATTATAGCCCTAGCCATGGAAAACGCAGACTCTCCCCTACTCGATGCTGGCCGCGCAATCCAACAAATGGAACTCGTAGCTTGGGAAGAGGGCCTAGGGACATGTTTCGTTGGCCCACTAAGCACTCGTGAACAAAATATGGCGAAAGAAATACTACGAATACCTAATCCCATGGAACTAATTACATTATTGCCTTTCGGATATAGAATTGGTAGACAAAATGGCAAGAGACGCAAACCACTTTCGGAGATAGCTCACTCAGAGCAATTCGGTAATCAATACATACCGTCAAGATAATAACTATGAAAATAACTGAAATACACGCCGATCTTTACCATTTACCGCTATCAACACCTCTATCGGATGCCACCCACGGCCAAATAGATAGATTCGAATTGATAATAGTAAGACTCCGTAGTGATGAAGGCATAGAAGGTATTGGGTACACTTATACTCCGGGCACGGGTGGGAGTGCTATCCACTCCATGATAGTGGACGACTTGGCACCGATTGTAGTGGGAGCTGACGCTGGACGTCCTGAGGAATTATGGAACGCCATGTGGTGGAGAGTTCACTTTACTGGTAGGGGTGGAGTCGCCGCCTTTGCATTCGCGGCTATAGACATTGCTGCCTGGGACATTCAAGGAAAGACTCTTGGACAGCCGCTATGGCGTTTGCTGGGCGGAAATGACCCGATAGTAGAGGCCTATGCAGGGGGCATCGACCTTAATTTCCGGCTCGATGACCTTCTTACACAGACTAGTGGATTTTTAGACGCTGGTTTCAAAGCCATAAAGATGAAAGTAGGTCGAGACAACCTTAGGGAAGATATTGAACGGGTTGCCGCTGTAAGGGAGCATGTTGGTAAAAATTTCCGGATTATGGTTGATGCCAATATGAGATGGAGCGTCGACCAAGCTATACGCGCTGCCCGTGCACTATACGAATACGATTTATATTGGGTAGAAGAACCGATCATACCAGAGGATATAAATGGCCATGTACAGGTTATTAAAGAAGGCAGACTGCCAATTGCTACCGGTGAAAACTTCCATTCTATATATGAATTCAAACACATTATCGCAGCCGGGGGTGTTTCATTCCCCGAGCCAGATGTTGCAACTATAGGCGGTATAACACCTTGGATGAAAATTGCAGCATTAGCCGAATCATACAATCTTCCAATAACGTCTCATGGGGTTCACGACATCCATGTGCAACTACTGGCAGCCATCCCAAATGCATCATATTTAGAGGTCCACGGATTTGATCTGAACGAATTCATCAAAAGTCCTCTTGAGTTTGTAGGTGGTAATGCACTCGCACCAGACAACCCAGGACACGGAGTAGAGTTTGATCGGAAAAGCCTGGAATCTTACTTGGTCTAAGTAGGTAAATTAAAAGCTTCTGCAACTAGCTCGTAGGACCTAACCCTGTGATCAAACGAGTAGCAATTCGTGACAATCCCTATCTCTGGAGTATCGTATTTGTTTGCTAATTCAACTATTCCCTCTAGAACTTGTGCCGGGTCTCCATCGATATAGTTCTCGGACAATTTGGATATATTGACTCGTTCTATTTCAGAAAGCGGATATGCGAGTGCTTCCTCCGGTGACAGTAAGCCACTCAACTTAACATCAACCGCATGACGATCTATTCCCTGCTGTAGTATAAATTTATTAAGATTCCTGCTGGAACTGAGGCGTTTGGCCTCCTTTTCATCCGGGGCACAAATGACTTGTGCTGTAACATTGATTTTGGGGGATTCTAGATAGATGGACGGCTGAAACTCATCACGGTAAAGTTCCGTGACAATAGGTCCATGTTGTAAAGTCCCAAAGAAATCTGCGAAAGCAAATGGCAGACCTAGCAGAGCCGATAATCGTGCGCTAAAATCGCTTGATCCAAGTAGCCAAACCTCTGGTTTAGTAATTGGTTCGGGTCCTATTAAAGCACTAATGCCAGTGAAGGGGTGTCCTTCTTCCAAATCGGAATTCAAAAATGCAAGAAGATCCATCACTTGTTCCGGAAATTTTTTGATATCCGACTGTGGTCTCGGATACACCAATGCTGCAGCTGTACGTTGATCGCTTCCGGGTGCTCGTCCAATCCCGAGATCTATACGGCCTGGGTAAAAAGCATCAAGAACCCGGAATTGTTCTGCAACCTTTAATGCCGAGTAATGCGACAGCATTACTCCCCCACTGCCAACCCTTAAAGTTGTGGTGTTGGCTGCAATTTGCCCTATAAGGATCTCAGGGCTAACCCCTGCCCAAGAATTGGAATTGTGGTGCTCAGCTACCCAATACCTCTTATAACCAAGTCGTTCACAGATCTGTGCCAATCGTACCGATTCACGTAACGCATCAGCACCTGTGCCACCTTTTCTTGCCGGTGACTGGTCAACAACACTTAGTATTAGATCTTTTGACTTGTACACGGGCTGACACTTGATTGGCCCATCTGAAAACCTAGGCGCCTAATTAGTAGAAGAATAGGTGATTTCAAATCCATTTTGAAACGAGACTTTGGGTTCCCATCCTAGCAAAGATTTAGCCTTAGAGTAGTCTGCCGATTTACGTCTTTCTTCAAAAAGACCGCGTGGGTTGGGATACACGTGCTCTATATCACCATCAATCAGCTGTGCAATCTCTATTACAGAAGTCTCCTCATCTGTCCCGATGTTAATAATTTCGTTCTCTCCCTGAGGAAGTGTCTCTGTGCCAGCCAAGATAGTAGCTTCAACCGCATCCCGAATATATGTATAAGCCCGCGTCTGTTTGCCATCCCCGTATACGGTTAATGAATCGCCAGCATCTCGTTGCTGCTGAAACCGGCCAATCACCATAGTGTACGGCCCTTCAGCCGCCTGGCGAGGACCATATACATTGAAATATCGCAGAGATGCGATTTTCAAATCGAATAGCCGGGCATACATTGTGCAATACTGTTCTCCAATCAACTTCTGAAGACCGTATGGTGATTTGGGATACGGCCTCATATCTTCCTTCATAATATGGGTAGCCTGATCTCCGTACACGCTTGACGATGAGATGTAAACAAGTCGCGGAATTTCGTTTCTGCGAATCGCTTCGAGTACACTAAGTGTCCCTCCAACATTGACATCGTGGGTCCCTCCAGGATCTGCAACCGAACGCGCAACCCGAGCCCATGCAGCTAGATGGAAAACACAATCTACGTCCTTAATGACCAAATCTAGCTGCTCAGAATCAAGTATCGATTTGTTTACAAAAGCGGCATCCTTGTTTAGATTGCCTATGTTTCCTGTGGAAAGATCGTCGACTACAACCACATCGTCATTACGGGCGACAAGCGCGTCTACGAGATGGGATCCTATAAATCCACATCCACCTGTAACCACGCACTTCATTTCAGGACGTACCTCCTATTTTTCTGGGCAACAACTACAAACTAGTAGCTAAATTCAGTTTACATATACTTTACACATGTAAGGGAATTCAAACGATTAGTCAGTATAAAATCATCATACTATCCCTACAAGAAAATATCCCCCATAAAAGCCTCTCCTTAACGAAAGATTGACCTAGATATCAACGTCAGTATAGGCTCCATACCATCCTACATACATGCTCTGACGGAGGATTTACTAAAAATGTCCATGATGAAAACTGCAGTTTATAACGGTGCGAAATCAATGCGCCTGACTGAACAAAAACTCCCTCTGATTGGGGAATCAGATGCCCTTATAGCCATCCATGGTGCAGGAATTTGCGGCTCAGATCTTTTGATCAATTCTGAACCAACTGTAGACAATGGTTTTCCAGCCGGACACGAAATAGCGGGGGAGATAATCGAAGTTGGGAAAGGAGTAGATAAATCCCGGATAGGTCAACGTGTAGCCGTGGATACTATTGGTCACGGCCGAGCATGTATGCAATGTTGGTATTGCCGTATTGGTCAATATCGCTCTTGCATGGATCAGGCCCCTATCGAAGGTGGGGGGTTCTCTGAATATATAAAGCGTCGTGCCGAAGGGTGCTATCCAATTCCCGAAAATATGTCTTGGAATGAAGGTGCACTTGTAGAACCTCTAGCTGTGTCGGTACATGGTATCCGTCGGGGAGAAATGACAGGGAACGAGACTGTTGTTGTACTTGGGGCTGGAAACATCGGGTTGACAGCTGTAGCCGCAGCCAGATCTCTAGGGGCAGGCAAAATATTCATAAGTGCACGTCATGAGCATCAGGCGATGATGGCTAAGCGACTGGGTGCAGATGTGGCAATCACATCCGATGGTTCTGATCTCCTAGAATCAGTATATACATCCACGCAAGGACGTGGGGCAGATGTCACAATTGAGACTGTCGGAGGCAACAACATAGCAACCCTCGAACAGGCTGTTGAAGTTACACGTGTACAAGGAAGAATCGTTGTATTAGGTGGTTTTAGAAAACCTCTGACAACCGATTGGCTCAATCCCTTGTTGAAGGAACAAGCTATCATATTTTCGTCTTGCTACAGTGTAATGAATGGGCGACATGATTTTGAAATCTCAATCGATCTGATCTCCTCAGGCAGGGTTCAACTTCAACAGATGGTCACCCACTGTTTCGGGCTTGATCAGATACAAGACGCTTTTAATACTGCATATGACAAATCTACAGGATCTATCAAGGTACAAATCCAAATCTGACTTTTGACCTATATACAATGCCGATAGGCTGGTATGGATATGGGTTACGATCCTCCAGCAAACCAGATAGTTTTTACTTCAGTCTGTAAACTAAGTTTCACTATTCAAGGAGGATATTTGATTTTGGACCACAATGTAACCGTATTAAAAACCGGTGAAAAGATGGTGATTAAAACAGTTGAACCTCCACTCGGTAAATACTCTGATCTTGTTGGATGTTGGGGAGATATTCGAAATGACCTTTTAACCGGTTCAATGTCTAAAACATTAAAGGTTTCCTATTACATAGGAGAAATAGATAAAACTGTGGTAGGTAGTATGGGTTGTTATTCACCCAAAAACACCTTGGATATTGGCCTCGTTGAGTTTGTGCAAACAGATGAAAAACATCGTCAGAAAGGGATAGCTTCGGCACTACTTGGCAAGCTTATCAACAATTTCAGGTTACAAAAAGGAACAGCTCTTTTCCTTTGTACAACCAACCCAATTGCCGGGAATCTTTATGAAAAACATGGATTTTGGTACACAGTCGGGGACGGAATGATGTATGTCAACCCGAAATCCGTTGACTTCACCTCCACGTACTTCTCATATGCTGGAAAGGCACGGATCAGACATGCGAACTGGGGTGACTTACCACGGGCATCATGGTTGTACAACAATCCTGACCCAAACTGGCTATTAAAAAACTATTTAACCAACAGTTTTAGAGATACTCGTTTTGAACGACATTTCATACAACTTATGCAAGTTTCACAGCCCAGTGGAGGAACAACCCTGGTTCTTGAAACTCCTACAAAACATGTCGTCGGGTTAGCTACATTCCATCGTCTCCCAAGTTTCTATGAACAACATGTTGGTACTATGACTTTCCGAATTTGTTCTTCCTATCAATCACAATCTGACGATCTACTCCAAGCCTTATCGATTGAAGCTGCTTCCATAGGGATATCGACCTTACAGGTCCAAATAGCTGATTGTGACGATCAACAAAAACAACTAGTGGAAAGTGCCGGGTATACGGAAACCGCTCGCCTGCAAGGCCATCTCATGGATGGTTCTAAAATGATTGATATGCTGATTTACACAAGGCAAGTCTCATCCAAGTTCACAAAATTAATTGGTCGGGGAAATTATTACGGTGAACGCCAAGAATGGCAAGATAAGCGGGTAAATATAGAATCAAATAATTAAATCTGCCCTCTATTTCATAGTCAATATTACCAATTGGCCATCCGCATGCATAAATGGAAGCTAACTATTATTAGCTGATTTTATTGGAAGTTTTATATCTTTTATTTCACTATTAATTATTCCTTCAAAACACAACTAACATAATCATTTGCGATTTATTTTTATAACAAGTACGCTGATAATTGACAGGCATGAATGATGGAGGATTAGATGGCTAAATTTGAGATAGTTACACAATCTCAAGCCGAACTAGATTCAGCGACTGGGAAACGCGCCGAAATCATGAGTGAATATATCGGATACCTAAATCAACTTAGTAAGGGACAAGCAGGAAAACTGACTGGTTCAGATGGTGAAAGTGCCGGTGCTATACGAAGGAGACTAGGTGCTGCGGCCAAATCATTGGGTAAAGAGGTCGTAATCAAGCGAAAGGATGATATTGTTTACTTCTGGATAAAACCCCGTCGAGGTCGTCCTAGAAAAATCAGGTAACAGTTCTGTGATTACCTCTTGATATCAAGGACGGGTTGGAGGGGATTTCTTCTCCGATCAATGTATTCCGTAACTATCCGGTAGATGATTCCAGTCGATTAGCTTCAAAAACACCCTTGCCAAATGATCCGAATTCAACCTCTCCTTCCATCAAGTTGCCATTGGCAACGCCTGAAAATCTAAGATCCATTTTCCCCATCGGACCTTGAATTTCCACCTGCCAAACTAAATTATCTGCTTTGACAACGCCATTAGAAAACTGGTGGTCACCCCGTTCACTTGACCAACTACCACTCAGAGAAGAACCATCCAAAACTAGTGTAAGCATCCCGGTCCGCCTACCTCTGGGAGTTTCCAATGTCATGTTCCAAGTACCAGCAATGTTCCCAGCAGGTGTATCACTCTCACCAGATCCCCCAAGTTCGTCCTTATCATTAGAGCTACTACCTTCACCTGAATACGAATATAGATGAGCGTATATACCGTCAAGTTCAATAAGCTCTTCGTGTCGACCTTCTTCTACAATGTGACCTCTGTCTAAAACCACTATCCGATCAGAATTACGAATGGTTGATAGCCGATGTGCTATAACAATGGCCGTCCTATCTCTCAGTAATTGTCCTAATGCCCTTTGGATCATCATCTCGGTATGCGTATCAATATTAGCCGTTGCTTCGTCCAACAAAAGAATACGAGGATTTGATACCAGCGCACGGGCAAAACTGATTAACTGTCGTTGACCAAGACTTAGGTTACCTCCCCGTTCTTCTAAAAGCGTGTCATACCCTTCATCCATATCAGCAATAAAATCGTGGGCCCCAACAGCGGTCGCAGCACTTACCACGTCTCCATCTGATGCCTCAGTTTGGTTATATTTGATATTTTCCCGAACAGTTCCTGAGAAAAGATATGGTTCTTGTAAAACAACGGACAACTGTTTTGATATAGACTCGAGTGTAAAGTCTTTTAGGTCAGTTCCATCTATTGTTATCCGCCCAGAGGTTGCATCATAGAATCGCATTAACAAAGACACCATAGTGGTCTTACCCGCACCTGTCGGACCTACGAGAGCAACCGTCTGTCCTGATGGGACATGAAGATTGATATCTTTTAGGACGATTTCTTCCGGATCGTAGTAGAATCCAACGCCTTCAAATTTAACGTCGCCGCTACCTTCATCCAAATCAATACTTTCAGGTTTATCGACAATATCAGGTTTCACATCCATGAGTTCAAATATGCGAGATCCTGACGCCATAGCTCTTTGAAGAGAACCGTATTGCATAGTCAGGTTTAACACCGGCTCGAAGAATCTCTGGATATACAGGGCAAAGGCAACTAAAACACCGACTTCTATAACATCTTCAATGACTAGGGAGCCCCCGAAGTATATGACCATAGCCAAACCAAGGGCTGAGAGTCCTTCCACAGCCGGAAAGAGCAACGCTTGGAGACGACCAGCCTCAAGATTGGCCCCCAAGTTTTCAGCATTAGCCGCTCCAAATGATCGTATATTAGCCTTCTCTCGATTAAGACTTTGAACTACCCTAACACCAGAAATATTTTCCTGGAGTCCTGCATTCACTGCTGAAATAGCTTGTCGAGTTCTTATAAATGCCCTGCGGGCGTAACGCTGCCAGATGAGCATCATGATGAACAAAATCGGGATTATGGATAACGTGATAACGGCCAGCCGGGCATTCATCAGCACCATAGCAGTAATGATACCCCCAAGGCTTAATACATCAGCAAGAGTGACTATTACTACCGATATGAATTCTTGAAGTTGTTGGACGTCATTTTGTACTCGGGACATAACGCGTCCGACTTCGTTCTTATTGTAGAAACTCATCGATAATCTCTGAAGATGATGAAACATCTCTACCTTTAGAGTGTACAAAATCCTCTGTCCCACAAAGGCCATTATTCTTAGATGTATATATTGGCTAAAGTACTGTATTAGCGCGAGTCCAATGAAGATTGGGACAATAATATTTAGGCCAGACAAATCACCTTCACGTACATAGTCATCCAATATGAGCATCACCATCCACGGTATAGCCACTACAGTTCCGGTATAGACTAAGATCGCAACTATAGTCAGTAACAAACGTTTCCAGTGCGGGCGAAGATACTTGAATAGTCGTACTACAACTACGTGATCATAAATCTGGCCCTCATTGGGTTCTTGGTCCAAGCCCAGACGACTACCCATTCCACGACCCCAGTTACCAGCACCACCACGCATCATCCCACCACCACCTCCAAAACCTCCGTGCATCATCAGGGATTACCTCTCTCTATATTCACCTCTTCTGGAATCGCATCATCTCCCTGCGGCCTGAGTTGCATGTCATAAATATTTCTGTAAAATCCGTCACGTTCAAGTAGTTCAGTATGGGTGCCTTTCTCAACTATCTGGCCGTCTTCAAGAACAAGAATCAAATCTGCTCTTCGTACAGTGGATAATCTATGTGCTATCACGAATGTGGTACGACTTTTAGTAACTTCGTTTAGAGCTTTTTGTAACTTATGCTCGGTTTCCACATCAACACTGGAGGTAGAATCATCGAGAATCAGAACCGGAGGGTCAAGAAGTATTGTCCTAGCAATGGCTAGCCGCTGACGCTGACCACCCGAAAGGTTTGTACCACGCTCTCCCACCCATGATTCATATCCCTCAGGAAGACTCTCAACAAAGTCATGAAGCTGTGCGATCTTTGCCGCGGCTACTACCGCATCCATATTTACATTATCCAAACCATAGGCAATATTGTCTCTTACAGATGCAGCAAAGACGAAAACATCCTGCATCACAATACCTACGTTCTTTCTTAGCGAAGACAGGGTGAAGTCTCTGACATCTACATTATCTATGGTGATTCTGCCCATCGAAACATCGTAGAAACGAGGAATAACATGAGCAATTGTGCTTTTCCCTGAACCCGGTCCTCCTAAAAGAGCTATCATCTGACCTGGTTCAGCTTGGAACTCGATATCCCGAATGGCAGTTTTGGTATCATCATAGCTGACTGTAACCCGTTCAAACGCCACTTGCCCAGATACCCTTTGCATTTCCATAGCATCTGAATGCTCGGTAACTGGTGATTCAGCATCTAAAATTTCATATATCCGCTCTCCAGCAGATGCAGCCCTAGAGATAGTGTTAACCATCCAGCCAGTCATCCTGATCGGCATACCTAAGAGACCCATATATATTATGAACGCCGCGAGATCACCTGGGGTCAGTCTATCGGCCGCTATTTCATGTCCTCCGTACCAAAGTATTGCACCTGTCGCCGCAGTGAACAAAAAGGTCATCAATGATCCCTGAGAGGCGAAAAGCCGAGTCGCGGAGTAAGTCAACTGGGCTACTGAATTGGCCTTGGCATTGAATTTTCTTTCTTCAAAAACTTGGGCACCAAAAGCTTTTACTACCTTCATACCGGCAAGATTTTCTTGGAGTACAGTTGTGAGAGCACCAGTCTCAGTCTGCACCTTCATCCAAGTAGGCCGAAGCACTCGGGACATTGCAAGTGCTCGCCATAAAATTATAGGCATAAACGCCATACTGACTATGGCCAAACGCCAATTCGAGGCCAACATGAGCCAAGTAACAGCACCAACCATTACGAAAATAGATAGTCCTCGGATCATACCCATGCTGATAAACATACGGACTGCTTCTACATCCTGAGTGGCCTTGGACATCAAGTTCCCCGTCTGTTCTTTGTCAAAAAAACCAAAGCTCATCCCCTGTAGTTTTATGAAAATATCGTTTCTCAGATCATAGGCACTGCGCTGTGACAATACCTCGGACAGGTAACGCTGTCCAAACGAAAAGACTCCCCTGAGGACGCTAAAGAGAAGGATTACTCCAGCCAAAATTAAGAGTCTGCTCTGAAGACCGGTACTGAGAGATTCATCAATTGCGCTTCCCAGCATCCGAGGGATCACCATCGCAGACAAAGACGAACCCAACATAGCAATATAAGCACCTATCAAATACCATTTCTGGCGGAAAGCATATTTAGTAAGCCGCAACACTACTTTCATATATATGCCATCCCCAAATGATTTTGATTTGAATATCGATACACTATTGGCTAATCCCTACAACAATTGCTGCACGTTGATAACAATACCCGTGTAATTACATGTCCCTCATTCGCCCGGACTGTTTACATCTCAATTCAAGACTATTCATAAATATCCTGAAAAATTATTGACCGGACCTTCGGACACAAAACATTCCCGGTGCTTTTAACTAGTATTTATACTCGCAGTACCTTGCACCCTTCATTCACTGGAGTCTACAATGATATAGTTATAGTTCTTAGCGCGCTTATGCCAATCTTAGGATCCCAACAATGCACGCACATAATTTAGTCAAAATAGACTCGAATCCTAAAATCCAAGACTTCCAGCCTGGTGACACCGTAAAAGTCAGCATCAGGGTAACAGAGGGAGACCGGCAACGAACACAGGTCTTTGAAGGCGTTGTGTTACGTAATCGCGGTTCGGGACCCGGAGCAAGTTTTACGGTACGGAGAGTAACACAAGAAGTGGGAGTAGAGCGGACTTTTCTCATTCACTCTCCAACAGTGGAGGAAGTGGAAGTAACGAGGAAGGGTAAAGTGAGGAGAGCACGACTACACTACCTACGTGGTCTCTCCGGCCGACAGGCACGAATCGCGGAGCGGCGCTAATACTTTTTTCCCCTTGATTCATTGATTTTGTTCTCCCGGCGCAAAGCCAGCTTGAGGTGAGATTTGTCCGATCAGGACAAGCCCCGTTTTGTTGAAGTGGCTGTCGATGCCCCAACAGCCCCTGGTCAAACTTACAGCTACTCTCTACCAAAAGGGATAACCGCGATACCTGGCCAGTTGGTTATTGTGCCATTCGGTACACGTCGCACCCAAGGTCTCATTTTCGACGTTTCCCACCACACACAAATCGAAAGAATCCGGCCTATACTAGAGGCTGACGAAGGTTCATCAGTTCTCACGCCCGTACAACTCAAGTTGGCTAGATGGGTTAGCGATTACTATCTATGTTCCTTATTCGAAGCTGTCACACCCATGCTTCCTCCCGGCGGACGCTTCAAGATCAAGGCCTACTTCAAAGTAGCATCCCAATCCTATAATCAAATCCCAATCACTAAATATCAACAAGATATTCTGGATTTCGTAATAAAATACGGAACCGTCGAGGAAGAACTTATCAGGAAGTTTTTGGGGAAAAATGCACCCTCATCCGCCCGACATCTCGAGCAGCTAGGCTTCCTGACTTTAAACTACGCACGTTCCAAGTCTCCCCAAACAATCAAGTACCAAGATTATATACAGATACCTGTTGGATCATCCTCTCAAATCAAACGCAACCTAGATTGCCTAACAATGCGTGCTCCCAAACAAAAGATGGCATTACTTTACTTAGTTGAACTAGCATCACCTATGCTGCTAAAAGAGGCCAGAACTAAATTCGGGAAAAGTGCAATCTCAGCACTGGTCCGAAAAGGCACGATAGAAACTATCTCACTTCCAGTTGATCGAGATCCGCTTGCGGGTAGATCGTTCCCTATTGCGGAAGAAGTGAAGTTAACTCCCCAACAACACCACGCTACTAAGCTTATTGATAAAGCATTTATCAATAGGTCTCGACGCCCGCCAATTTTCCTGTTGGAAGGAGTGACTGGAAGTGGCAAGACAGAAGTATATCTAAAAGCTGTTCAACGTTGTATCCAACAAGGAAGGCGAGCCATTGTAATGGTTCCTGAGATAGCCCTTACGCCCCAGACAATTGAACGCTTCGCATCACGTTTCCCTGGGAAAGTTGCAGTTTTGCACAGCGGTTTAACTGCCGGCGAAAGATTTGATCAATGGTGGAAAATACGGCAGGGTGACTACAAAATCGTTATAGGCTCACGAAGTGCTATATTCGCTCCCATACAAGATATTGGGCTGATAGTCCTCGACGAAGAGCATGAATGGACCTACAAACAACAGGACACTAATCCACGTTACCACGCCAGAACAGTGGCCTTAAGACTTTCGACTCTTGAGAGTGGTATCGTCCTGCTTGGAAGTGCTTCTCCTGATATCCAGTCATACCGCCGAGCGCTACTCGGAAGTGTCAAACTACTGCGTCTCCCCTATCGTGTGTCACAGGAGATAAGGGCCGATGGTTCTCCTAAAGCCCGTGGACTTGCTCCCATCCAAATCGTGGATATGAGACAGGAATTGAACTCGGGCAACCGGCACATGTTCAGCAGAGTATTACAATCGAGCCTGTCCCGATCTATAGAGCATGACAACCAAGCCATACTTTTTCTTAACCGGAGAGGGTCGTCTCCATATTTCCAATGTCGCCAATGCGGATCATCAATCCAATGTAGGCGGTGCGATGTTTCTCTTACATACCACAAGGACACTCGTAAAATGCTGTGTCACTATTGCGGGGAGCAAAGGACGCCACCTCATAGTTGCCCGGAATGCAATTCTCACAACTTAGCATTTTCAGGCATAGGCACCAAGGCTGTCGTGGAAGCAATCAACAACCTCTGCCCTGGTATAGAAGTTGCAAGATGGGATCGTGACTCCATCCGGACCTCACGGAATTATGAGTCAGCTCTTGACGAATTCCGGTCAGGACGAGCTCAGGTACTAGTCGGTACACAAATGATTGCTAAAGGGCTCCATTTCCCATCCGTTGATCTAGTGGGGGTAGTTCTCGCGGATCTAGGACTAACTGTTCCTGACTACCGGGCTGGAGAGCGGACATTCCAATTGCTTTATCAGGTTGCTGGTCGTTCCGGACGCGGGTTGAAAGAGGGTAATGTAATCATACAAACCTACCAACCACAAAACTATTCCATAAAAGCAGCTGCGGCCCAAGACTACCGTTCTTTTTATCATGAAGAGACCGCCCATCGTCAAGAACAAGGCAATCCTCCTTTTAGCCAACTTATCCGACTGGTTTACAACCACGTCAACAAAGCCAAGGCAGAGATTGAGGCATTACGTATTGCAAACTTATTACTTAACCTGCAAGATGAGTGGGGAATTAGCGAAATTGACATCCTTGGTCCAACTCCAGCATTCCCAGAAAGAATACGCGGACGCCACCGATGGCAATTAGTTTTAAGAGGACCGAGGCCACGAGAACTACTAGACAAAATCAAGCTCCCACGGGAATGGACAATTGACGTGGATCCTGCAACTTTTGGATAGAGCATAGATTCAATATTTGAGACTATGATCTGCTTTTTGACACGTTTCCAATAGCTACCGTAATATACCGCCCGCAATACTTATATTTTCAATACGAACGGTCAAATCGGAGGAACATGACAACCTTCAAGTACAAAGTATATCGAATAGGGGTCCATCCACGAGATCTTCTGGAGCCAGAACGTATCGCGTTGGAGAAGGTGGGTGCAGAGCAAATTCTACTGCCCCGAATAGAAGGCGATGAACTTATCGCAAAAGCACGAGACGCCGATGGGATAATCGACGTTGACTCGCCTATCACCCGAAAGGTAATGGAATCCATGGATAACCTCAAGGTTATTCTCCGAACCGGTGTGGGGGTGGATGTGATCGATGTAGATGCGGCAACAGAACTAGGTATAGCTGTTATATGCGTGCCAGACCTCTGGATACGGGAAGTCGCGAATCATGCTTTTGCACTTTTACTTGCATGCAACCGAAAACTGCTAAAGCTGGATTCGATAATCCGATCCGGCGACTGGGTACCAGTCATTCCTCCACCTGTTGGCAGTCTACACAATGAGACTCTCGGTATCGTAGGTCTTGGGCGAATAGGTCGGTCACTCGCAGCAAGAGCTAAAGCGTTCGAAATGAACGTTATTGCGCACGACCCTTATTTACCTACTGAACTCTTCGCTCAAGCTGGAGTCAAGGCTGTATCATTTGCAGAACTCTTAAGTGAATCCGATTACATATCGGTTCACAGTCCAAAAACAGACGAGACCACCCATCTTTTTAATTCGGATGCATTTTCTAAAATGAAATCCACTTCCTATTTGATCAACACATCCCGTGGTCCGTTGATTGATCAAAAAGCTCTCGTACGAGCGCTGAAAGAAGGCGATATCGCTGGTGCTGGACTTGATGTGCTAGAAACTGAACCGCCACCAGAAAACGAACCCTTGCTCAAAATGGATAACGTGATCCTGACTCCCCATTCGTCATACTACTCTGATGCAGCAATTAAAGAACTGCCTGTACGATGTGGGGAAGAGGTAGCACGAGTACTTACGGGACGCTTACCAATTAACCTTTTCAATCCCCAAGTCTTAGACAAGCTTCAGCTCTCCAAATAATAAAGATA
Organism: uncultured Dehalococcoidia bacterium; assembly: GCA_964608025.1. Classification (GTDB taxonomy): domain Bacteria; phylum Chloroflexota; class Dehalococcoidia; order Lucifugimonadales; family CAJWER01; genus CAZSLO01. Next base: position 22,802 of record CAZSLO010000014.1, read on the forward strand.
AGGCACTCAGCTAGTATAAATACCTAGGAATATGGTTGGTAAGTGACTGTAAAACAACTCACCCTATTTCCGAAATTAACGCTTATAGTTTTAACGAGTCGCACAGCTCTAGAATTAATCCCGATATGGTCACAACCATCTATCCGGAATACAAAACCCGACATAATGACATAGTGAAAGGAAATTTGAAGATGTATCGACTCAACGTTATGAATCCTGTAGCAGCGGTTCTTGGAGATGTCGAGGCAACTCCCCAGGCGATCCGGCCATCCAGTCTTAATGGTAAAACAATTGGCCTCGTCTGGAATGGCAAAGCAAACGGTGATATTGCCCTTAAACGAGCTGGAGAACTTATCCAAAAACAGGTACCAAACGTCTCTCTGAAATTCTATAGTGGTGCTTTACCTACTCCCAAGCCAACCCTTGACCAAGCAAAAAAGGAAATAGACGTTGCGATTGGGTGTACTGCCGACTGAGGGTCGTGCACGTCGTGGATTATCCATGACATGGTCCAATTGGAGAAGGCAGGTATTCCGACCGCGACAATTCTATCCGACGGATTTCAGGACGACGCAAAAGCCAGTGCAAAAGCCTTCGGCATGAAAAGTACCCCTTTCACAGTAGTTCCAAATGTTTATAACAACGTAACAGTCCAGGAAGCCATCGAACAAACAGATCCTATAGTCGATGAGATCATCACGCTATTAACTACCCAGGAGCACGAGGACGAAACTAACAACGCTGTACTGACAAGCACACAAAACATTTATGAATCCTTTGAAGGTGTCGATCAGTTCAATGCCCTAGACAAATTCAACAATGTTTTCTTAGACAATGACTGGGGAGATGGTTTCCCACTGATTCCGCCGACAAAAGAACGTGTCACACAAATGTTGTCAGGCACAACAATGGGACGAGATGATCTTGTATGCCTTCTCCCACCCGGCTCCGGCTATGCGACAGTAGAAAAAATAGCAATCAACGCTGTGATGTCCGGTTGTAAACCAGAACATCTACCAATTGTGATGGCCGGCGCCAAAGCCCTTTCGATGTTAGATCCCCAAGACGCCCGGGGGTTCTTAATGTCAACAAGCGCGAACGGACCCCTATTTCTAGTCAACGGACCTATTACCCACGAACTAGGGATTAACTCAAAAAGGGCTGCTCTTGGCCCAGGTCGCCAGTCTCGGATTAACATAGTAATTGGTCGCGCATTGATCCTTACTCTCAAGAATGTGGGTCATTGGTATCCGGGTCATCTTGATATGGATACGATAGGTACTACCCGAAAATTCCCTCAATTGATAGCTGAAAACGAAGATGACACACCATGGGAACCTTTTCACGTCGAACAGGGTTTTGATCCAAGTACAAATACAATCACGGTGTTCAGTACCGGGTGGGAAGCCGATGTTGGGGACCAGGGCAACAATACCGGAGACGGTTTACTGCGTACAATCGCATATAGCACAACAAACGGGGGTGGCAGCTATATTGCCAATCTTGCTGGGGAACTAGACGACGCACCCCGTGGAGCGACACTTATTCTAGTTGCACCAGCCCACGCAAGGCCAATCGCGAATGATGGCTTCACAAAACGTTCTGCCAAAACCTTCATACACACACATTCGAAGAAGCCAGCCCGGGAGCTCATTAACAATTTCAACGTCCCTGACAAAGTTAGGGTCGCCTGGAAATGGCTTTACGATCTATCTCCGATAGAACAAGAGAAAATACTACTTCCGACCCAGGAATCAGCAGAACGTTATTACTTGGTCTGTGTAGGTGCAAATGACCGTGCTAAAGACCTTGTGTTTGGTACTAACACGCCAGCGATAGTAGAAATTGAACATCGAGCTGGAATAATTCCTGACTAATAAACTTCGGATTTGGGTTGACGAAAAAACTAGGCCACTGCTAAACTCAGGTTCAACTCTTACGAGGCTAAAACGTTTACGTCCCGTGCGATTTATAACATATACGGAGGCATCTGAACTTGGAAACTGACATTATCGGCCGCATCAACGAGATCATCGAAAAACGTAGTCTTCTAAACCATCCCTTCTACCAGGCATGGAACGAAGGAACTCTTCCTATAGAGTCTCTGAAAAATTACGCAGCACAGTATTTCCATTTTGAGAAGGCATATCCTACATTCCTAAGTGGTATCCACCACAGGTGTGAAGATCCTGAAATTCGCCAGCACATACTGGATAACCTCTGGGACGAGGAACATGGTGAAGACAACCATGTAGAGTTGTGGATGCGATTCTGTGATGCGCTAGGACTAGACCGGGATGAGATAGTAAACAGTGCACCTAAGGCCGCTACTACTGAACTAGTTCAAACCTATAAGCAAATGACATCGGACATGTCCCTGACATCCGGGGCAGTTGCTCTATATGCCTTTGAATCCCAGGTCCCTGAAGTAGCAAAAGCAAAAATAAATGGCCTTCGCCAGTATTACAATATGACAGATAGTCGTTCAACCTCGTTCTTTGATGTACACAAGACACTGGACGAACAGCATTCTGATGCAGAGCGCCAAATGATTGAGGCGTTGGTTGTAGACGATACAGATGAGAAGGCAGCATTAGAGGCCGCTGATGTTGCAACCTCGAAGCTGTGGCAGTTCCTAGACGGCGTTTACTAGAACTTTACGTCCTTTCAATTCAGTCCGCTCCATATTAGACAATCTTTATTTATAAGGATGCGGAGGGCGTTGCCCTGCTAAATATCGTTTGTGGCCTAGCTAATTAATAAAACGTGCCACGCCTCTACCAATAGAACCTTTAGGTTCGCTGTTAGCACGATTTACCAGGGTGATTTTTACCCCCTATTAAAGTATTCGTCTTACTTTATAAGTAGGACAAACATCCCTTTAGCAAACACTAGGAAAACGAAAAAGGCGATGAAGAATAAGAACACCTTGAGTCCCATGAAATACATTAGGAAAAACAAGAACCCGAACGCAATAAGTGCAGCGAACAAGTACATCGACTTTTCTACTGCATCCGCTAAAGATCGAATCTTAACGGCCTCGATAACAGAACTCCTGAATTCAGGAGTCAATAAATGTCGCGGATTCATCATATTTCACCCTCTTCGCTTCCAACTCATTGCCTAATCTATACGAGACCCAGGGAACCAGATCTATAAAGCTACCACTAAAAAAACTCCTGGTTCTATTTTAATTCACTCTGTATCTGAACTCACTAAACATGGAAAATATACATATCCCGATTGGCAACAGGAAGATCAATCCAAGCACCACCTTGACGGTGACTTTCTGCCACAGCAATACATGCTTCCGTTACATGATGTGTGACTTCAATATCACCATGTGCTTGCCGGCCCTCTTCATGGGCATCCACAAGATCCTCTAAGCATGCGATCGTGTTATTCATGTCCTCGACTTCGGGGAAAGGAGAGTCCACCCTCTTAGGACGGCCCGAGGAGTCTTCCTCTGACTTGCGCATTGACGCGCTTGATCCATTATTCATCAGTCGAATGTCACCTTCATCTCCAGTAATCTCGAATTCAAAACCAACACCTGGAACTGTCGAAACCATAACCCCATCTTCCAGCTCTAACTGGTAAACTGCGCGGGGATCGGAGTCGATCCTGTTATCTTCAATAACTGTGTCTCGCGGAATAAGATCACCACGTACGGATTTGATCTTCGGATCCCCCAAAAGGTATGACAAGGTATCAATGGAATGGATATGTCCATGCATCAAGCTGGACCCACCGAAGTGAACAGCAGTTAGTATTGTTCCTATCTGTCCTTCCTCTATGACCTTCCGCACAGCCTTATATCGGCTATTATGCCTACGGAGCAGTCCCGACCCATACTTCGTGCCTTGTTTTTTACAAATTTCTAACACCGCGTCGGCCTTGGATATCGAGCAGGACATTGCCTTTTCTACCCACAGCATCGGTACCCCTGCATCAGCAACATTGATTGCATCGTCAGCATGGGAGTCTGCGATAAAATCCTTCGAAGGGGCTTCTCTCCCTGGCTTAGGCAAACCCGTTGCGGTCGTACAAATCGCAACTAGGTCTGGCTTTTCCTTCTTTACCATGTCCATGTAGTCTTCGTAAACAGGAACATCCCAGGCATCTGCAAACATGTCTCTACGTTCTTCCTGCAAATCCGAACCAGCCACTAACTCGAGTCTTTCACTCTCATTTGTGGCATTTGCAATAGACATATCCAGAAAACTTCCCATCCGACCTAACCCGACTATAGCGACCTTGTATTTATCCAAAATATTCCCCCCTAAAAAAGGTTGTCTTTAGTAGTTATTTCACACCATCGGGACGTAAGTAGGTCTTCTATTAAAACATTATTCGCTTCCAAAGTTCCAATCCGTCGAAGCGCCTCGAGAGACTTGCCTCTCACATATCTATCTTGGTCACTAAGTGTATCCTTTAGCGCTGAAATAGCCTCGTGAGCATTGCTTCCAACCCTGGCAAGAGCCAAGACAGAATTCCTCCTGATAACTTCATCATTATCCCTGAGTAAATCTATCAGCGCTGGAACTGCTTTTGATCCGGTCTGTGATGTAATACCAAGGGCCTCAGATGCATGGCGACGGACCTGTCTTGATTCATCACCAAGTGCCTTAATTAGATATGGTACGGCATCCTCAGCTTCCAGCCCTATATCACCCAAAGTTTCAACTGCTGTGTCTCGAACCCACCACTCATCATGTGTTAGAGCATCGATAAGCGCCGGCACAGCCGGTTTCCCTACAGCAGTTAGTGCGTAACTAATGTTACGACGTATCTGTTCAGGCCGATCCGCGGAAGCGAGTCTTCCATATGAGACTTCACCAGAAGGAGAAGAATCCCCACGATCAACCATGAGCCCATTCACAAGTGAAGGTACCGCTTCGATTCCTCGTTGAGCGAGTAAGTAAGCAGCATCCAAACAATTTGGTTCAGGATTATCAACTACAGACTGGAGAAGATCTTCTATCGATTGATCCCCAGATCCATTAATAGAAGTGTCCACTTTAATATTCGTATGCCAAGCCCACATTGCTGACAACATCGCTTCATGTTCTCCGTTTGTTGCCGATATTTGGGAATTGTCCTCCCAACTGATGGAACGAGGTTCTTCCATCCGCAAAAACAGAAATTTCACCATGTAGCGCTTACGGTCGCTCCGATTTTCCATCCCGCGATGCCAAATATCATAGTTTACAATTGCAACACTCCCTGCCGGTACCGAAAGCGGAATCTCTTCACCAGCAGTACCCCCATCCTCAGTGTTGTAATAATGGCTACCTGGTACAACCGCCGTGGGGCCCATATCTAATGTAGTCTCTTGTGGATAGTACATTGCCAGCACCCAGCGAGTTCGATGACGTCTACGAGAGAAACCATCTTTATGTAAAACTTGACCTTCGCTATGTGGTGGCCTGAAGTGACAATGTCTATGCGGATGCATGTAATAATTGGGGCCAAGGATACTCTCAAGAGCACCAGCCACTGAAGGATCATCCCAAACCTCGTTAATAGCAGGGATGCGAGCCATCAAGTTGTTTCCTGGATTGCCTTCTGTTTCAAAAACCCCGTCAATCGACTCGAACACGCTACGGTGAAACTCTGCAGGCAAGCCTGGGTCAATCACCACGTACCCACTTCTAATAAAACTTTGCATCTCGAGATTATTAAGCTTGATTGAAGTCGTCATATCTTAGTACTCATGGTATGCGATAAATAGAGTTAACCGGGAGTTTAGAACGGGATCAAGATGATGTCAACGTGATCAACCTAAGCCTAAAATTACGGTAGTGATATCTGGATTGGTGTCCTTGAGAGTATCATAGGGACTTCAGACTCTCCTGTGATCACCAAATGCCATTCAAGAATACCGCCGCCCGCGTGTGGCGGTCGTTCATTTTCTACTAGGAGAGAGGTCTCGTATCTTACTGAATTCCCAGGTACTAGTCGGGTATCTTGAGAGAATTCAAAGGTGCTATGTACAAATGTGTTGGAGTATTCTTGAACCTCACGCTTAGGTACTGTACCAGGTATTTCCCTCCCTTTACCAAGCATCCCGCCTGTGCGTCCTAGGGGCTCAATCTTAATGTAAGTATCAACCCAACGCTCCTCGCATTCAAGGTCAATCCTTGCACTTGAAAGATCGCTTTCCTTACGGGAGCTCAGTTCAACTTGAATCTTTATAGTCTCTCCCAACAAATAGGGTCGATCCTCAAACTTTAATACTGCGCTGATTGGATCCTTTATCAATACAGACAAAAGCCTCTTCAACATAATAAATTTCCTCCAATTGACCATGATCTCAATGGATTTCCAAGTCCATCAAAAATCCCCGATATAGAATAAATCAGTTATTATGTCCAGAATGTCACCGGATCTGGTAACAGGAGAGACTGGATACTCGTATTCATATATAGGAACACGAATTTTCATGATTCTGAAATTACAGAGTTATCGAGTACTCCTATACCTTCAATCTCTATCTCTACATGATCCCCAGGAACAATCGGACCAACACCTGAGGGAGTGCCAGACATAATTACATCTCCGGGTAGTAGTAGAATGGCCTCACTAATGTATGAAACCAGCTGAGATACGTTAAAGAGCAGATCTGAAGTACTGGCATTTTGCCGTTCAACTCCATTTACGCGTGCGGTTACCTGGAGATCACTTGGTGAAACATCTGTATCTACTACCGGACCCAATGGATTAAACGTGTCAAAACCTTTGCATATAAGAAGAGCACCCAAGGCCATCTCAGCTTTTTGAATTATTCGCTCACTTACATCATTCCCACAGGTATATCCAAGGACATATTCAAGCGCATTTTGTTCCTTCACATTTCGGGCTTCCTTACCTATCACTACAGCCAGTTCCGCCTCGTATTCTACTTGTCTCCCTTTTTTCGGATATACGATCGGATCACTAGGACCAATAATTGCGGTAAGGGGCTTCATGAACAACATTGGAAAGCTTGGCTGCGTAAGACCCATCTCCTCAATATGAGAGACATAGTTAAGGCCGACTCCTATAACCTTGGTCGGCTCTATAGGCGGCAACAGCCTGACATCATCGATTGATGTCACTTCTTTTCCTATGCTAAATTCGCCAAAAGGTGACCCCTCCAACACCCGTATTCCACCGCCATTCTCAAGAGCTCCAAATCTCGGGCCATCAATTGTTTCATACCTGAGTATCTTCAATTAAGTCTCCTGTTACTTTATGCTGGAACTGAAATCATCATATAAATCTGCGATTCGAGCCTCGTATGGACTACCATCATGGACAACAAGTCTTATCCCGGTTTCGACGAAATCTCCAACTCCAAGTTCCCACGGCTTGTAGAACAAAGGATTTACCGTTAAGGTGCCATAGTCTGCAACTCCCCAATAAGGAGCGTTTACGCTTGGGTCCGGGAAAACAGCCACACCAACCTGGGAATCATCGTAAATACAACCATAAGCATCGACCCACTTAGAGGATTTTCCTGAAATAGCATCACCACTATTTCGTCCCTCGGAATCCAACAACGCACCCCCATCTACAACCCTCAATCCATCCGCTATTCGAATTGTAAAGAATGCATGTCTTGTAGGCCCAATGGATATATCCCACTCAGTTGGGCTAATTTTCGTATAGATGTCAATCAGGTTGTATTTTTCCTCAACACGCACATCGATAGTCCGTCTTTCCACTGCGACGGTCCTCCTATTGGGTGCGCCCCATTCCTCCGGTCCTTTCCAATCAAGATCTTGTACCAATTGGAGATGTTTCTCATCAATCTGGGTATCCTCCAAGGTACGACTCACAATTCTGCCAGGGGCCCTTCCTTGAAATACATAGTTTACATAAAAGCTATAATTCGCTTCCTCGAATTTATCGTCAGAATATGGCAATCTGCAATTAAAGTGATCAGCTCCGATCGTTACAGATTGGTGGTGTGGGTGGTCGATAGGAGACTCGGCCGTTACTTGGATACCTGACGGGGTGAAGACAGGGTAAATATAATTACGGAAGTCACCTTGGCTAAGGGCTATAATTTGTCGCCCACGCCACCCTACCTTAACCCTTTTAGTTCTAGCCGTGGCACCTCTGGGCAAATCGACCCGGTCATTTTCGACCGTGAAATCTTGCACGCGTTCAGTTGTCACCGAAAGAGGCGATGCTGGAAGTTAAGATACCATCTGGTATATAAAACTCCTTCTCTACATCTACTGGCACTGGCTTTCCGGTTCTCATAGACTCCACGGCTTTTTCGAATATAAGGGTCTGTATAGAAGCCTCCCATGCATCCATCGGACTTTTCCCTCCATCAATGCAAAGAGAAGCAAACATTTCCATTTCTTCATCAAAACCATTATGGTATCGATTTTCGTCTATACCAGGTTCATCAGTTCCATCGAATACAAGGTTGCCAAATCGCAATGTAGCTGCGCTCACATCACCCGCCTGAACTTCGGCATAGTGTTTCGGAAGAATGCCTCCAGTCCCCAGATCACTGTAAATCGATGTGCCAATTCCACCGTTTTCAAAACGAATTGAGATCGTGCTGGTGCTAGTTGGTTTGCCATCCATGCCTTGTGCATAGATTTCCACGGGTTGAGATCTCATCACATACCATATCCAGTGGAGATTGTATCCAGCAGTATCCAGCAAACCGCCTCTACCGTATGGATCACTACTAATTCTTGGCCCAGGCGGGACTCTGCAGGTGAATAGTACGAAACGTGGCTGGCGGATAACCTCGCGTAGTCTTTTCGTCACCGGAGAATGCTTGAACCACCATCCGCTCATAAGAGGCAAACCTGTTTTATGAACAGTCTCTTGAATCCTTCGAGCATCCTCCATCGTCATCGCTAAAGGTTTCTCGCAAAATACTGGCTTACCTGCTTCGAGACATGCGATCGCAAGTTCTGCATGCGTATCATGGGTAGAACAGATTAAAACAGCAGAAATTTCATCGTCTGAAAGAATCTTTTCCAAGTCTGTGGTGAAGTATGCTGCTTCAGCCTGTTCTGCCCGTTCCCGGGCCGCATCTTCGACTACATCCATGGTTGCCATAAGACGCATCTGTTTAGTGTTTAAGATATTGGGGAGATGATGGTTACTTATTCCACCACAACCAATCAATCCTATCTGAAGCTGCCTATCCATTATCTAATCACTTGATTCAACCTGTTTTATCAAATCTCTAATATTCTCGAAGTTGGTTTTCATAGCTTCAACCCTGGATCCGTTAGCTGGTTGAAAGTGTGTAGCTAGGGACAAAACGACATCTATTTCATTATCTCGAAGATTCCGCAAAACACTCAAAAAATCTACATCTCCCTCCCCAACCGGCTTATAGTCAAAATCCAATTCAATACCATTTTTCACATGTAAATCTTTTACATGGAGAGAGTGAAGATAAGGGCGAACGTTCGTGAAGCCAGCCGTAGCTACATCATTTTCCCCGCAGTTCATGTTGTCCGCAGGTCCCCACATAACTTTAACCCTAGATGAACCAATGCGTTCTGCGATTCTACGAAAATTGTTAGTAGTGTTCGTATAATTCCAAGGCATCATAGATAAGACGACGTCAACATCAGTTTTCTCTGCTTGCTCGACGACTGGTTGAAATGCTGCCTGAAGTTTATCCATATCTACATCAGATATTACCCCACCACGAGTAAGCCATCGCATAGGCCAAGTCGGCTTTGCTGCTGAGTACTCCCCAGGCCAAGCAAATGTGTAAGTAAGAACAGATCGAACGTCTAAGCGACTGGCAATTTCAATGGACCTAGCAATCTCTGCCAAATCCTTCCGATATTCCTCGTTATCTTGGATGGAATGGGCATCTATATCTGTTAGATGTAGCTGTTTAAAAGGATTAGCTGCACTAATCAAAAAAAGATTTAGGCCATGTCCTTTCACTTTTTCTGCAATACTATCTATCTGGGAATCAGTCATATCTACAATTTCTGGCATGTCCGGCACATTGGAAAACCACACGTATTCAGCACCAATTTCGCTGGCAACTGATAACGACTCGTCAAATGGTAGTTTTAGTTCGTTTAAGAACATCCCCAGCTTAAACTGGTAGTCCGTTCCTGTTTTCAAAATTGTCTTGCTCCAATCTAGCCTCAATCTGCGGCCGATCTATCGGATACGCAAGTCTAGCATAGTGCCTATGAACCGCAAACGCCCTCGACCAACTCGCGGAACATTACTGCACCTGATCCCATATAATTCGGGCATCCTACAACCAAATCTTATTGCATGGCATATTACGTCAACCATATTGTTAAAGAAGAAACAAACTCGAAAATAATATTCCAGTATGGTTTTTGGTATGTTGATTTGGAAAACTCGGTGACTCGCCCATACCGAAACCACCGGGCTTAAATTGATCCATTGGAAGGAATCTAAAAATGACAGTCAAACTCAGGGCAGGCGTAATCGGTTGTGGCAACATGGCACGATCCCACACTTTTGGTTATCTAAATTGTGGCAAGTTTGAGGTAGTGGGTTTATCAGATCTAAGCAAGGTTGCCATGGAAGACTATGATCGGAATTTTTCTGACTATGAAGACTATCATCCGACTCATTACACAGATGCCAATGAAATGTTGGATTCTGAAAATCTGGACGTCGTATCCATCGGTACCTGGCATAAGGGGCATGCGATTTGGACACTAGCAGCCGCAGCGCGCAAACCGAAAGCGATCTTATGCGAAAAACCAATGGCTGAGAACCCAGGACGCGCTGATGAAATGAGGGTTGCCTGCCGTCGCAACCGGGTGAAACTGGTCATTGGGCATGAATGGCGCTTTATGCCATCTTATGAAATGGCTCGACAGTTAATTGCAAGCGGAGCGATAGGTGACGTCCAATTAATTACGGCTATTTCCGGTTCAGGACTACCAAACGACGCTTCCCATCTCATGGATATGTTCCGTTACCTACTGCTTGACGACGAATGCGAATGGGTTATGGGTAACATCGAACGTTACACAGATCGACATGAGAGAGGAACACGGATTGAAGATCGGGCTGTTGGTGTTCTGGGCTTCAAAAATGGGGCTCAAGCAATGGTCCTCAGTGAATTGACGGATTCATATCATCAGGGAGGCATAGTTTACGGATCGGATGGCATAATAGAACTTTTGAGTACTAACCTACGTATTATGAATAAAGACACAGCTGGAAAATGGGAACATCATTCACCAAGTGGGAAGTTCTTTAATTCCGATAGTATTGACAATTTCGTAACTGCCGAAGGAAATACTGCTCAAGCTGATGAGCTTGCGGATTGGATTAATGGAAATATCGAGATACACCGAGGCGAAGCCACAAACGGATACAAGGCCATCGAAATGGCATATGCTATATACGAATCAGCTCGTTTACACGAACGTGTATCTATCCCTCTCCAGACTAGGTCCAACCCACTAGAGTTGATGATAGACTCCGGGCATCTACCAGTTCGATACCCCGGTATATACGACATCAGGTGGCGCCAGCTTCGTGGTGAAAACATGGGAATCGATACAGACAATGTATAGTGGTAGCAAAGTGTTGAAAAATCCCGAGTTCCTATGAACCGACAACAATTATGTACGTTTCTAGTGTTCTTGGACCATGATCGCAAATTACCTTGAATTAAGTTCCTTCCAGAAACGGTAATAACTCTTGCAAATCCTCTATGTAGTATCTACACCGATCGGCAACTTGGAAGATGTCACTATTCGGGCCCTTCGTATTCTTGGTGAAGTCGACTTAATAGCAGCCGAAGACACTAGGGTGACCCACCGACTCCTTGATCGCTACAACATCGCAACCCCGTCCACTAGCTATAATGAACACAATAGTCGAACGAAAATACCCTCGTTGCTAGCAAAATTAGGAACGGGCGACATTGCACTCGTATCAGATGCTGGCATGCCAGGTATCAACGATCCCGGTGCCGAGCTAGTCCGAGCAGCCGTAGAAGCCGGATTCACCGTATTGTCCGTCCCTGGGCCTTCCGCTCTAACCACTGCCCTTTCAGTATCAGGTATGAACGTCGACCAGTTTGTATACTTGGGTTTTCTTCCAAAAAAGCAGTCAGCACGTTTGAAGTTGCTTAAAGCAACTGCTTCAGAAACGCGATGCCTACTACTATTGGAAACTCCCCATAGACTACGAGATGCATTGGTAGACATAGCTGACTCGCTGGGGGATCGAGAACTTGCTATATGTAGAGAGTTAACAAAGCTACATGAAGAGGTGTTTCGAGGATCCGCTTCTGAAGCCCTATGCCACTTCAATAGACCCAAGGGTGAGTTCACGATTGTAGTTGAAGGCAATAAAGAACAACCGGTACCAGAACTTGATCAGAGTAAAATAAGATCGAGACTGTCCGCTCTTCGTGCAAATGGAGTCCGGGCTAAGGATGCAGTTCCAAAGGTGGCCGATGAAACTGGCCTGTCAAAACGTTCAGTTTACCGCCTGTGGTTAGAAATTCATAGCTAGAATAAGACTATTGTGATAACATTCAAGGGTTAGTCCCAAGATCTACGGAGACTGGGAATTGTCTGAGCGAATCCTCGTCGCAGTAGCCTGGCCTTATGCTAATGGTTCCATCCATCTAGGTCAGGTCGCAGGCGCATATCTACCAGCCGACATCTTCGCCCGATACCATCGGATGCGTGGTAATGACGTCCTGATGGTTTCAGGTAGCGACTCCCATGGCACACCCGTAACGCTCGCCGCGGAGAGCCGTGGAATATCTGTCGAAGAGGTCTTCGGTCAATACCACACCGAATTCTTGGACAATTGGGAAAGATTAGGAATCACTTTCGATCTTTTCACATCCACACATACTGACAACCACACAACCGTGGCCCAAGAACTGTTCCTCAAACTTCTCGACAGCGGGCACATATACAAGGATTCAATGCTCCAACCCTACTGCGAGACCAATGGCAGATTTTTAGCTGACCGGTACGTTGAGGGTAAATGCCCTAACTGTGACTTCGACCAGGCTAGGGGAGATCAATGTGATAATTGTGGTAGAACCCTTGATCCCCAAGACCTGATCGACATGAGATGCAAATTGTGTGGTGATTCACCGGTGATCCGTAACACCGAACATTTTTTCCTTAAACTCAGTGCATTCGAGGACCAACTACTGGAGTGGGTACGTCTTCAAGAACATTGGAAACCAAACGTTAGGAACTTCTCGATCGGATACTTGGAAGGCAAGCTCCACGACCGAGCAATCACCAGAGACATTGATTGGGGAATCCCTGTTCCTATAGATGGATATGATGGGAAACGAATATACGTCTGGTTTGAAGCAGTCATTGGATATCTTTCAGCATCTATAGAGTGGGCAAAAAACAGTGGGAACCCAGAACGTTGGCGCGATTTTTGGCAAGGAGATTGTCGCGCCTATTACTTTATGGGCAAGGACAATATCCCATTCCATACAATCATATGGCCTGCCATGCTCATCGGTTATGAAAATCTTAACCTCCCCTACAACATACCCGCGAACGAATACCTAAACGTAGAAGGTCTAAAGATATCAACAAGCCGAAACTGGGCAGTGTGGCTACCTGAATATCTAGATAGGTATGAACCAGACCCATTGCGTTACGTCCTCGCCGCAACAATGCCAGAGACCAGCGACTCCGATTTCTCATGGCAAGAATATGTTCGCCGTAACAACGATGAATTGGTTGCCACCTACGGAAATCTCGTGCACCGAGTACTGACTATGACTTACCGCAACTTCGAAGGTAAAGTACCAGCACCAGGAGAACTAGATTCAATTTCAAGTGGCCTGATTGAAGATGCTCAACAGAAACTCGTAGAAGTTGCTGAACATATGGAAATGTGTCGATTCCGATCTGCCCTCAACTCAGCCATGAGTTTAGCCAGGGCTGCAAACACCTACCTCGATCAAAAAGAACCCTGGCGCGCTATACGTTCAGATCGGGATTCAGCCGCTACTACCCTCTGGACTACTCTTTCTGTAGTTAACTGCTTGAAAATTATTCTCTGTCCATTCCTTCCATTTAGCTCGGCTAAGCTCCACGCTATGTTGGGATTTACTGGTGATATCAATACACAAGGCTGGGAATGGTCAGCACAAGATATTTTGGAAGGGCAAATACTTGGCGAACCTCAGCCTCTATTTACCAAGTTAGACGATACAATCATCGACCAAGAGACTGAGAAAATCGGGATATAAAATGGACTGTGAGGAGATCTAGTGCAAAAAATTACATATGGTCGGCATCACTGAATTGGATACAAAAATTAGCGCACTCACCTCTACCGAGATTCTCGAAAATGCATACGCTCCAATCCGAAAAGACCTAGAAGAAGTTGGCGATACACTTAAGACACTTACGAAGAGCCATTCCCCATTCCTGTTGAAGCTACTAGGCCACGCTCTAGATACTACCGGTAAGCGTGTTAGACCCGCTATAACTTTGCTGTCTTCAAGATTCAATACCAATGAAGGCCATACTCCTAAAACTATGGCCTCAGCAGTCGAACTGTTACACATAGCTACCCTGATCCACGACGACACGGTAGACAATTCCTCACTGCGACGCGGACAAGAGACAATCAGTAGCATGTGGGGCAAAAACGCAGCTGTCCTAATTGGTGATTTCATATTTGCCACATCTGCCACCTTTGTTTGTGATACCGGAAACATCAAGGTGGTACGCCGGTTTGCAGAGACGATTATGGAACTGTCCAGCGGTGAGCTCAGTGAAATGTCCCGATCTTACGATACAACACTTACCCGAAATGAATATTTTGAGCGTATCTACGAAAAGACGGCATCACTGTTCACCACTGCCAGCGAATCAGGCGCGATACTCAGCGGCGCGCCAGATAACATAATCAACTCACTTCACGATTATGGCTACAATCTAGGGATGGCCTTTCAGATAACAGATGACATCCTTGACTTCGAGGGAACAAGCGAAGAAACCGGTAAGCCTGTAGGAAGAGATCTAGCACAGGGAATACTAACTCTACCAACCATACTCGCGCTAGAACGCAACAGCCCAAACAATCCTATTGCACAATTCTGTGCCCGACCCGAAGATCAGGATAACCTAGTAGAGGCCATATCAGTAATCCAAACACCCGAAATCATAGAGTCATCTTATCAAGTCGCTGACGATTATAGTCGAAATGCCCTCGACGCCCTCAAGGACCTTCCGCAGACGCCAGAAAGAGACTCTCTTGAGACGCTTGTTTCATACTTGGTAAAACGCCGAGTGTAAACCTCAAGCTAATGTGAATACGAGCACACTCGCACCTGCATAAAGGGCAACCAAAGCCCCTCCTTCTAGTGTCCACACAGTGCCTATCCTAGATCTCGGTCGAGTAAGAACCCCTACAATCACAATTACCGTCATGAAAATCGCGATCAATCCGGTCAAAATGTGGACCTGGGAAACCGCACCCCAAACAGCACCCGAACTGTAGACCAGATCATCGAAGAAGAGTACAAAACCCATGTTGAATATGTTACTACCCAGAAGATTTGTGATTGCTAAATCCGGTGCCTGAAGACGCAAAGCCGCAAAAGATGTAGCTATCTCTGGCAACGATGTACTTATTGCTAGAAACTGCGTACCCATAAAACTGGCTTCCCATCCCATTTTCTCAGCAAGGTGATCTCCAGTCATCGCCAGCCAAACAGCGGCCACTAGTATGGCTATAGCGGCCGTTACGTAAATCGATAGGGCTCGGCCTAAGCCTTGATCTCCATAATTCAGCTCTACTTCCGGCTGGTTTCCTAAAGATCCTTCATTACTATCATGTCGATATATAAGTAACATCGCAGCGAGGAAGCCTACTATCAACAAGATAGAAACAGGACTGAGTAGCCAAGAAGATGCGGCAGTGGTGGCGTGATGAAGATAGATCGACCCGATTGCAAGTGCAATCAAACCTATACCAAGCGCGCCTACTACCACCGAAGTTGACCTGACACTGTTAAGGACAGGTCCATTACGCCAATAGAGATCCAGAAATCCTATGATCATAAGATTAAACAAGTTGCTGCCAAATGCATCACCAGCAGCCAAATCAGGCGCATCAACGACCACGATTGCACTAATCCCAGTACCTAGTTCTGGGAGCGAGGTGGCAGTCGCCAACATTACTACACCTACAAATGAGCGCCCTAATCCTGTTTTTTCTGCAACAACATCAGCAGATCTAGCTAGAAACTGGGATGCTATTAATATGATTGCCGCAGTTGCACCCAACTGTAACCAAAGTAGTCCCAAGGTCATAAAAAAACACCTGGAGTTAGAGTAGTAATCGTTACCGCAATCACACGATGCCTAGATAACGACGACTATTATACATGTGATGACCTAACTAAGACCCATCATCTTGCTTTGCAAGATACCTATCATGAAGTACCCAAGATAAAGGAGACTTTTTCCCTTAGGTCACCTGTAGTGTCGGTGATCTGGGCATCTCTACAATATCTTCTTCAGAGAGGGGTATGGCATCCTTCTGGTATACCTGTATTCGGAATGAACCATAATCAGCAATAAACATACGTCCATCCATGTCTACTCTCACTGATCTCGGACTCCGAAGACGTTTCTGTGGTTCTATATTTGCCATATCTCGCAATCTGAGAGGCTTTGCATTGGCAAGCAAATATGCACGACCAGAAATTGAAAGATCAGCATCTCCTATGAATTTATCAATATAACGTCCTTCAGGATTGAATAGCTGTACACGATTGTTTCCAGAATCAGCAACGTAAATATCTCCATCCTTGTCTACTGAAATCCCTGCCGGTCGGTTGAATTCACCATTTTCTATACCAGATACACCTACTTCAAAAATGAATTCTCCATCTGAAGTGAATTTCTGTATACGATCATTTCTCCAATCTGAAACATATACATCGTTCTTTTCATCGACATCTATACCCCATGGCATATTGAACTGCCTTGGATTTCGTCCGAATTCTCCCCAGTTCAGGATGAATTTGCCATTTTTAGTGAATTTTTGTACCCGGTGGTTCATAGAATCAGCAACATACAAATTCTCTTCTATATCTAACGCTATACCCGATGGTGCATTTAACTCTCCATCACCGGTACCGTGGTCACCCCAACTACTTACAAAATCACCCTCTGTGGTCAGAAAAGTTATTCGGTGCAACGCTTCATCGGAAATAACAAGATCTTGTTTGTTATCTAGAATCATCTGGGAAGGCCATGTGAACTGGCCATCCCCAGTACCAGTAGAACCAATATCACCCAGGTTAGCATCGTCTTCCCAAGCGACTCGTGCTATCTTCGCGGTACCTTCAAGTCTACATAGTGAAAATACGCGCAAGTCATCTGTGATTGCCACGTCGACAGGGTAATCAATTACCCGACGCATCCCAACCGTTTTTAGATAAGGAAATCCTGCCCTCAAAAGCGCGTATGGTATAGGCATAAATTTCTTGTTCCTTTGGATTTAAGTCTGTCGAAAAGAAGGGACGCTCATATCACTTGATAAACGGTTGTATCTGTTCAAATCGTCCACCTACTATCTCAGTCGGTTCTATATCCATCCACTGCTCAAGAATTGTTCCATAAATCCCTCGAAAATCTATCGTGTGCTCTAAATCTTCTCCATTTGCCCAAGTGCTAGGATCCAAAGACGGATATTCACTATACAATCCACCTTTTACTGGATCTCCAATTAAAAATGCTCCCCCACCAGTGCCATGGTCCGTACCGCTAGCGTTATCTTTGATCCGACGACCAAATTCGGTGAATACGAGCATGACAACATTATCGGCCGCATCATGTGCACGAAGGTCATCGAAGAAATCTGTGATTGCACCAGACAGGTCGCTCAGAAGTTGTGGGTGAGTCGGTACCTCATTAGCGTGGGTATCATAACCGCCATGGTTCGTATACAAGATCCGCGTCCCTAAATCCGCAAGATGAACTCTCGCGGCATCCCGAAGACTTTGCGCAATAGCATTGTCTCCATATTCGACATCAGACGAATAGTTTGTTGGAGCTTTTTTCAATTCATCAGCTCCCTTCAGCACATCAAGTCCGGTACGTGCCAAGTAATCCATGACGGGTCCAGTCCCGACAGCAGGTGCGTACATGTGTTTAAAGACATCCAGTGCCTCGGTTCGCTGTTCATAGTCACTTATACCTGTCATAAGTCCGTAGTTCTCAAGATCACCAACCGACGTTACAGGAACTCCTGAGACAGCCAGAGCCCTGGGTAAACCTCTACCGAAATTTACGGAGGTGAGAACATTATCCCCCTTGGGATCAAGTTCCCGTGTGGCTAATCCAAGCCATCCTTCCGTACCAACCTCTACTGGTTCGCAAGTGTGCCAGATATCCATAGCTCGAAAATGAGATCGGCTGGAGTTGGGATATCCGATACCCTGTACGACTGCAACTGTGCCTTCATCAAACATGTTCTTTAAGGCTGCCGATGACGGATGCCATCCTAACTTATCATCCATGGGTAACACCTTGTCGGCCGGTATACCAACTACTGGGCGGGATTCGTGATAAACACCACTTGTGTAAGGAATAAGCGTGTTCATAAAATCGTTGCCGCCTGATAACTGGACGACAACTAGGACTGGTTTTTTATCACTGCCACCGTTTAGCACCATGTTTTCCGCCTCCTACAACCTTGATGATCTTCATCACTCTCAATAACAAGAGAGCACTTTATACTTTTAACCTTATGTGAACTTGGAAATGGTAAATCTACCCGAACTGGTATTCCGTGGAAGAGACAATTAATTGAATCATCCGAAGAATCCGATCCCCGTATGCCGTTTTGTCATTTTCAGAATCAAACCTAAGTGGTCCACCAGATTCAGCGTAGTCCATCAATGCCTTACGGGTATCAACACCAACTGACAGGGGGCCCACAAGGTCGAGGCAGACATTCATAAACGCCTCCGGTGAAAGTTCGGATCCATTCTTAGAGACCCGGTTCATGATAGAGCGAATTCCAGGCTTGCTCCCATCTCCGATTTCGTTAACAGCGAAATTAATACGTTCGTTTAATGTTCCACCATCAATCCATTCTTTTCCTGTATGCCATCCTTCGACACTAGGGGGATTGAATAATTCCTGACCCATCGCCGTAACGGAAGCCTGATAATAACCGATGCCCGGTTCGGGTGATCGGTGTGTTCCAACCAGATTGAGAACACCTGTAACGAGTTCGACAGGGCTTTTCACACGCTGGTATTGCGCAACCTTGAAAAAGTCAGACTTGAACAGAGCTCTCAAAACCTCTCGTATATCTCCGTCTGAAGTCAAGTATGCGGTCACAAGGGTCCTTATGGCACCTGGATCCCTTGGTGGTTCGATAGGCCATGCGGGTACCTGAGGCTCGTCTGCTACAAAGAAACTATAGAGATGGCGTCCAATGAAAGTCGGGGTCGCAGGCTGTCTCACTATTATGTCGATGATATCACCACCGTTAAGTGATCCAGACTCTCCTAAAAATGATTTTAGGCTGTCATCATGTTCTTCTGGGCGATAGTCGAAATTGGAATCGTAAAGTCCATGCGGATACAGAGGAATTGGCTGTTCAAAAGACCAGCCCGTGAAAGCCCGGGCTGCCATTTTTACATCATCCTCCGTATAGCTACCCACTCCCATAGAAAAAAGCTCCATGAGTTCTCGACCATAGTTTTCGTTAGGTTCACCGTTAACATTTTCATTATTATCCAGCCAAAAGATCATGGCCGGATCTCGGGAGAGTTCCAGTAAGATAGTATCCATCCTGGACATACCCACACGTTGGAACATTTGGAGTTGACGATTGAGTGACGCAACATGCTCACTTTTGAAGAACGCGGTCGCAAAAATATGATGCCAAAACAGGGCCATTTTTTCCTGAAGGGGACGCCGCGTGTTGACCATTCTATATATCCAACGTGCGGGAGGGCCGTGGAAACTGTCCCATCCATAAAAACGGTCTACGAGATCCTCTTCTACTTCAGGGAATCTTTCAGGGTGTAATAAGTCATCTACCACATCGTCATAAGGCCTGGAAGCAAGCATTTCAAGTTCATCGCGAGAAGCACCAAACCCGGCCCTCCGCATAAGATGCGCCATCAATGCTAAGTCGCCCATAACATTAAGCCTGCACGATAAAATTACTTAGAGGATCGCACGGCATTTTACATCAGGGCCTAACGTGGTACAACGTAGCGTAGAAAATCGGAAACCGAAGCAAATTAAAATTAAACCTCTTTGCTGTAACCATGATCTTGCATTGTAGTAATCGAACTCACTAAAATCGCCGAATGATCTCTCCCATGAGGACAATAGGCTAACTTGAAAGATCTAGTTATTAAAAATGGACTTGTTATTGACGGAACCGGGGCACGACCCTTTAACCAAAATTTGGCGGTAGCATCAGGAAAAATACAGTATCTGGATGATGCATGTAATATTTCATCGGCAAAGACATGGGATGCCTCCGGAAAAGTCGTTTGCCCAGGTTTTATTGATATCCACAGTCATTCTGATTTCCCTATCTATGTCGATGGATTAGCACAAAGTGGCATCCGGCAGGGCCTGACTACCCTGGTAACCGGGAATTGTGGTCACGGGCCTGCACCTGCCCCGGACAGCGAACTCACGAAAGTCGTGACAATTGGCTTCAACGAGGACTGGGATATAGGACTGGACTGGAAAACTTTCGATCAATATCTAGAGGCACTTTTTCGTAAAGGACAGTCGATGAACATCGCGCCTCTCGTGCCTCACGGAGCCATTCGTCTGGCAGCTATGGGTTTCGACCCACGAGAACCCACATCGTCAGAGATGGATGTGATGAAATCACTGGTTAAAGAAGCAATGTCTGCGGGCGCCATCGGGTTATCAACAGGCCTTGAATATTCTCCTGGACAGCACGCCAACGAGACCGAACTAGTTGATTTAGCCAAGATAGTCTCGCTCCATGGAGGCTGTTACGCTAGCCACATTCGGAACCGCGGAGATAGTTTTTTCGACGCGGTACAAGAGGCGCTAAACATAGGACGTTATGCGGACCTGCCTATTCAGCTATCTCATCTAGCTCCCAGGCCATACGCTCAAGTTGACGCTTTTGACAATGTACTAGAACTGATTTCCTCAGAAAGAACTCGTGGTCAACAAGTTGGAATCGACACATTCCCGGATCCGTGGGGTCCGGCCCATCTAACTGATCTTTTACCACCTTGGGTACATGAAGGCCCAAAAGACATAGTTGCCCAACGACTACGTGATCCCCAGACAATCTCAAATTGCAGGGACTATATCGAGAATCCAACCAATTTCCTACTTCGACTTGGGAGTTTCGAAAATTTCTTCCTAACACATTCGAAAGCACACCCAGAACTCGTAGAGAAAACTCTCGAGGAAGCTTCGCTTACCCTAGGATTAGACCACACCGAAACCATCCTACGAATAGCAAGTGACGATGGCGAAGATTTCGCAGGAGTACTGATACGGCATATATTTACAAAACAGGAAGACTTAGACAAACTCCTGCTTGATCCATATTGTAGTGTAGGCAGTGACGGGTCGGTAGCCTCAATGGAAGGCACTTTGGGAGAACTCGTAATGAATAGATCAAGCTATGGTTATGCTCCCCGTTTCATCAGAGAGTACGCTCTAAACCGAAAACTCATGAGTGTAGAAGAATCGGTTCGAAAACTAACATCCTTACCAGCGGAATCTGTTCAAATACGAGGTCGGGGGCAATTGGCGCCTGGTTTACAGGCAGACTTGGTAGTGATGGATCTAAAAGCATTGGAGGACAACACCACAGACGCGAAACCGCAAGCGTATCCTAGTGGAATAGAAATGGTGATGGTAAACGGCGAGATTGTTTTCGATGGAAAAATTCACACGGGACAAAAACCAGGAGAATTGGTAAACATTTATCCGTGAGCCACATCCAGTTCGTGCCCATTTGTCAGAAGAATTCTGGGCATTATAAATAGAGAAATCTTGAACCAAACGACTATACATATAGAATTAATTTGCAAGATAGAAATTTGGAGTTATTGTTGGCCTCAAATGACGACCTAGCCTTCGCAGGTGCATTGGAAATACGGCATCTTGTCCAAGAGAAAAAGATCTCGCCTGTCGAGATCACAAGAATCTTTCTAGATAGGATATCCCGCCTGGACAAAAGCCTTAATTCATACTTAACAGTGGCAGAAGAGCATGCTTTAAGATCAGCAAAGACAGCCGAAAATGCAGTGATGAGAGGAGACACGCTAGGCCCATTACATGGGGTACCTGTTTCCATAAAGGATTCTGAAAGTACGAATGGTGTTAGAACCACTTCGGGATCAGTTATATACCAGGATCGTATCCCAAACTGGGACTCACTTCCCGTGGAACGCATCCTCGGATCTGGGGCGATTATGCTGGGAAAGACAAATTGCCCAGAATTCGCCATGATCGGTGACACCACTAACCTATTAGGTGATGCTTGTCGTAATCCATGGAACACCGCTTTTAGTTCGGGAGGTTCTAGCGGCGGAGGAGCGGCAGCAGTCGCTGCAGGACTATGTTCAATATCTCAAGGAAGTGACGGAGGGGGTTCAATACGTGGCCCCGCAAGTTTCTGCGGGGTATACGGTATTAAGCCAACTATCGGCCGAGTACCACGTCACCCCGGACCAGATAACCCTCCAACAATTAATCACTTCAGTCAACACGGCCCCCTATCCAGAACTGTACGCGATGCAGCTGTCTTGCTCCAAGTACTATCAGGATGGGACTCTAGGGATCCTAATGCGCTGCGTGATCTACCTAGCGACTACCTCGCCGCAACAGATAAAGATATTAAAGGCTTAAAATTCGGTTGGAGCCCCGATTTTGGTGGCTTTCCAGTCAATTCAGAAATCAAAAATATCTCAGAGCAAGCAGCACATACTTTCGAGGATATTGGATGCACCGTCGCAGAGTACGACATACGACTAGATACCCCTTCCGACACTTTCTGGACTCTAACTTGTGCCAGTATCTATGAGGGTTTTGGAAAGCTCTACGAGAAACATAAGGACATCATGATGCCATATACCCGTCGCAAGATCGAAGATGGGTCTAGGGTGACCGGCGCAGACTATGTCCGTGCGTTGGGACAAATGGCAGTAATTAAATCCAAGTTCCAAGATAAGTTTGAGGAATTTGATCTACTCATAAACCCCACTACAGGAGTACCAGCATTCCCAGCAGGTGAGCCGACCACCGAAATAGAGGGACGGGAGGTTGACGAATTCGAAGGATACAATCCTTTCAATTTCAACGTAAACATGATCGGTTACCCAGCAGCAAGCCTACCATGCGGATTCACAAATAACGGTCTCCCGGTTGGCCTGCAAATTATAGGTAGATTTGGTGACGAAACTAGAGTAATCGCCGCATCCTCTGCCTTTGAAGCTGCGAAGCCTTGGGCCCAACACAAACCCACAATATCGTAGCTCGTCTTGGAATTACCGTGTCAACTGAATTCAGAAATTATTCAGGCAACCATTTGTCGAAAAATCGTTGCCAATTACGGTACATGACGTTCTCGATATCTTCTTTAGAATATCCACGTTTATCTAATACATCAGCTACTTTTTGATAATCATTCACCGTATCAACTTCATAGGGTGCTCCATCTGAACCACCTTGACCATCAGTATCTCCACCAATCGCAGAGTGAAGAGTATTGCCTGCCATTTGGCTAACGTGATCGATGTGGTCACAATAATCTTCTAATGTCACACCTGAGAGTGGAAAAACATCACGTCTAGGAGGAATATTTGCCCAGTCCACACCTTCTCGGTACAGCATCCATGTATCCATCGAATGACCAATCACAGCACCTCTATCTATAATCCTACGAAGAAGATCATCTGGTATCTGTCGTTCCCCAGGGGTAATCGCACGACAATTTTGATGGGTAGACAAAACCGGACCCAAGAAATTATCCAATCCTTGCCTAGTAGACTCGTCAGATGTATGTGAAACATCCAAAATCATTCCAAGTCTATCCATCTCCCTTAGAAGTCCAACTGCATCTCCTTGAAGACCCCCATCTGTACCTGTTCCTGTTCCATGTGAATATCGGCTAACCCCATAATGTGAAAGACTCACTACCCTAAGACCATTTTCGTACCACTCATGTGCCTGCTCTGGCCATACTATAGGATCCGCACCTTCCATCCCAAGAATAAACCCCACCGGCAAATTGTCCCGATTTTGAGCCGTAGACCACATCTGCATATGTTCCTTGAACTCAGACTTGGTAGTGAGCATCCTGACAAAACCTCTCGTCTCTAAGATCCTATAATACGAAAGCTGCCCATGGGCAGCTGCATATGAAAGCTCATCTGTTCTTACATCACCATGTTCATGTCCATCCCGTTTGATACAACCGAGAACCTTAACAATAGCTGCAGCTACTTCGGCCTTCCGCATCTCTGGAATCGTAGCCATAATCGCACTGTCAGGACGACCTGCAGTTATAGGGAAATCAGGCGAAACACCTCTCGCCTGGTCAATGGGAACTGTAAGCTCCCTCTGAGAACGGATAGCCCCGTTGGCCATCGGATAGTCGCCGTCTATAATTAGCATCTAATACTCCAGATTGAGAAGGAATGACTTGTTTTGTAACGATTTTATCTTGATTCCAGTATAGACCCGAGTTCAAACTTCGAAGGTTGTGTTGATGATGGTTAGAAACGAGTAATTTGGAACGAATCAATTGGGATATCCGTTTCACCCGTTATTACGAGGTCCGATATTGCATTACCTATGGCTGGACCAATAAGAATACCTTTTTTCTCAGCAGCCGTTGCTAGATATGTACCATCTAACCCTGGTACTGGTCCAATTATTGGTAACCGATCTGGCGAAACCGGTCGAAGACATGCCGTCTGCCGGACAATCGGATGCCCGTCCAAAGAAGGCACCATTTTAACGGAACGATCCATGAGTTCGTTACGTGCATCTGTCGTAAGCTCCAAGTCGAATTCCTTCTCTTCTTCAGTTGCACCCACCCAGACAAATCCATCTCTTTTACTTACTACTTGCCCAGGCCCTGCAAGGTGATAACCCAACGGTGTATCCAGCTTCTCTAGATGGATGATCTGTCCCTTTAGCGGTTTGACAGGCACATTAATTTCCAGCCAATTGGAGGCGCTGTTCGACCATGGACCCATAGCCACTACCACAGCATCGCATCCGATCTCCCTATCATCCAACTTGACCCCTGTTACTCCTCCTCCTGAAGACATAATCCCAACAACCTGACCATTCACTACCATCGCACCATGTGCCTCAGAGGCCTTTAGCAATGCGAGTGTTAATTTATAACTATCCAAAAGCGCCACATTTTCGAGCAGAACTGCCCCCAATATTTCCCTATTGACCCGGGGTTCAAGTTTGTCAATTTCATCCGGCTCAATCCACTCGGCTGTGAAACTTGTGGATTTCTGCCAAAAAGCCATTTTTTCCTTGCCAGCCACTAAATCGTCTACGGTGTGACAGAGTTCCAAATGACCAATCATCTCGATCTCAATATCTACATCTGTCTGTGAATCCAACAAAGGCCAAAGCTGTCTGTGAATTTCAAATGAGCGTGCTGACAGAGATTCCATAGGACCCGGAATTCCCGAGCCTGTCAAAGGATTAAGTAGCCCTACGGCATAGCCCGAAGCTCCACAACCAACCCGCCTGCCCTCAATGAGCGTTACATCCACACCTTCACGAGAAAGATAGTAAGCAGTCGCACACCCCACGACACCACCACCTATTACTACTACGTGTTGTCTCATTGAAATGGTATCACCGTAAGTTATTCCCAGACTTTATTGTGGAACGTCTACCAGTTGTGAGCCCATTTGGTGAGACTTGAGGAAACCAGTAAGTATTTGCACGACCCAACGTGCCTCTTCTCCAGGCCCGGCGCTCTTACCTCCTCCCCGTTCTATCAATCTAATCATCTCTTCGTAGCCAGCAACATAGTGAGTTGCCTGATAGTCTGCAGGCACTAATTCTGTCGTACCTGCTTCACCATTTATACCCATACTAGACGTAAGGGTTGCTGAGACAGAGTTTAGTTCAAAGTTGATTTCGCCTTTTTCACCTTGCAGGGTAAGGGTAGAAGTACTCGGGAAAGATTTCTTGTTTGCATTATAAAACGCACGTACGCCATTCTTGAACATGATTAAACCGCTGGCCGACGGATCGTTTTCGGGCCGCTTGCCACCATCTCCCCGATACTGGTCCCAATCATCAAACCCATCTTCCAATTTAGCCACTACCTGTGCAGGTTCATCCCCGGCAAAAAAACAGATGCCATCCAAGATATGAGTACCGTTCCGAAACATCATGGCTCTTGGACCACGCTGGCTAGCAATTATTGTATTCAGTTTTCCTATCGCGTCTTCATCAATCGCCTGTTTAATCCGATAATATAATTGCCTCCATCTCCTTGTGTGGCCTATGCTAAGCACCACGTTGTTATTCTGGCAGGCCGTCAGCATTCGATTAGCGTCTTCCATAGAAGTGGCCAATGGCTTTTCGCAAAAAATACCTTTAACGCTATTATTGGCACCATCTACTACAATTTCAGCATGCCTGTTATCTCCAGTCGCAACCGTTAGGATATCGGGCTTCGTGTCAGCGATCATCTGTTTATAGTCAGTGTACGGTTTGGCCTGAGGCCATAAATTGCTCCAAGCATCTCCAAAGTTATCTAGCATATCTTGGACAAGATCGCAGTACCCTACTACATCTATATTCGGCATAAGCGCCAAACAGGCAGCATGTGATGTGGTTAACTCACGACCTAGGGGACCAGGGAGACTCTGGCTAGGAACGCCCGACGCAATTCCGGACAGTCCAACCATAGCAACGCGATAAGTCTTATTACTCACATTTCACCTCCATCAAACGGGCTTT
This sequence comes from uncultured Dehalococcoidia bacterium, assembly GCA_964608025.1. Classification (GTDB taxonomy): domain Bacteria; phylum Chloroflexota; class Dehalococcoidia; order Lucifugimonadales; family CAJWER01; genus CAZSLO01. The sequence goes on from CAZSLO010000014.1 coordinate 49,786, forward strand.
AATTAACTTTAGTATAGGCGTCCGTTACTAGAGTTATTAAACCTACAGTTCGAACATTCATTACTCAAATTTTGTATAACCTTTCAACCACCAGTAATATATGTGGCAATGACTGTATACCTACGAGTCTTCCGTGTGGAGAAAGTAGGGTCTACACGAATTTGTCGAAGAGTCTAGCATACAAATCTATAACTAGGGATATGATTTCATGATGTGTAGGAACGATGTTATAGGTAAATCCCTACCGTGAAGATTCACTTGGTAGATACAACATATGAGCTATTTAGGTCGTACTTCGGCAAGCCACGTGTTACAACAGATGAAGGCAAAGAGGTTGGCGCAGTACGAGGATTGATACAAACTCTACTTCTATTGCTGAGAGAAGAAGGAGCCACTCATGTGGCCTGCGCATTCGACCACGTTATAGAATCTTTCCGCAATGATCTATTTTCTGGATATAAAACATCCGAAGGCCTTCCACCAGATCTCCTAGGCCAATTCTATCTGGCAGAACAAGTGGTCAGGTCCTTAGGAATCATCGTTTGGCCGATGGAAGAGTTCGAGGCGGATGATGCCATAGCTACAGCAGCAGTTCATCTTGCTGTTGATAAAGAAGTAAAACAGGTAGTTATATGTTCACCTGACAAGGACCTAATGCAAGTAGTACAAGGGAACACGATTGTCTGTCTCGACAGACGCCGCAAGAAATTGTATGACCTGGACCGAGTCCGTGAAAAATTAGGAGTGCACCCTGCATCGATCCCCGACTACCTAGCTCTAGTGGGAGATCCCGCAGATGGGATTCCTGGAATAAAACGCTGGGGTAACAAGTCCACCGCAAAAGTTTTATCCGAGTATCATAAGATCGAATCAATCCCAAACAACTATGATGAGTGGACGGTTAAACCACGCGGCGCAAAGTCAATGTCCACAGCTCTTGAAGAACGTCGCACCGATGCGATGCTCTATAAATCACTTACACGACTAAGGCTGGACGTACCATTGACAGAATCTAAAGATGACCTCGAATGGAAAGGTGCAAACCAAACCGAATACGAAGCCTTATGTACAGCATTAGGATTCCAGAATCTCAAGAATCTTCCTCACCGTTGGCGGTGAATTTAATATCTGAATAAGATGTTGCCAGATATTAGATCAAGCCCACAACAACAATCTCAATACAATCTTTAACCAACACCTCCACCATCCATTATCAACGGAGTACCCGTAACAAAAGATGCTTCATCTGAAGCCAAAAAAAGTGCCCCGTAGGCAATCTCCGAGGGCAACGCTACCCGTTTGAGATAACTCGATTCAGAAGCATCACGGTCGTAATCCTCCATGGAGGCCTTAATAAAAGTGCGATGTCTTTCAGAAGCTTGCGTCTTAACTGCACCTGGGCAAACACAGTTCACGCGTATGTTATGCGGGGCAAGATCCAACGCAAGACAGCGGGTGAGCTGAAGTAGAGCACCCTTAGAAGAATTGTAAGGTATGAATGCTGGCTGAGCTATAAAGCTACTAACTGATGCTATGTTGACTATGGAACCACCCCCAGCTGTTTTCATATGTGGCACAACATTCCTGACCGCGTTGGCAGGGCCAATAACATTTACCCCCATAACGCGTTCCCAATCAGATGGCGTAACTTCTTCTATCAAACCAAACACAAATGCAGCTGCATCATTTACTAAGATGTCGACTTTTCCAAATGCACGGACAGCAGAGTCAACCATCGATTCGATATCTGCCTCCACAGAGACATCTGTTTTCAAAAAAGTGGCGGTGCCGTCCGTCTCCTGTATTCTTCGTAGTGTCTCTTGTCCTCCATCTACATCGATATCAGCTATAGCAATTTGTGCTCCCTCCTTCGAAAACAGTTCGCAGATTGCACGCCCGATACCGTTTGCTCCGCCTGTTACTATTGCCACCTTGTCTTTAAGTCTCATCTTAACCTCCATTCATTCTAAGGATCTTCTTTATTAGTAAGCCGGTTTCCATTCTAATTCACCGTATCAGTCTAGATGAAAAACTTCTTCTAGTTCCAGAAGCATTTGGTCTGGGTGAGCACCGGGTGGAATCTCAAAAAATGGTGCCATTAATTCCTGCCACTGGCGATTAGCATCCTCGGATTCCATACCCACCAGTGATGCCTCTAAGCTATCTGTCGCTTCAAAGTACCCGAAGAGGAGGCCATCTTCTCGCATAAATAGGGAATAGTTGTGCCAGCCGTTTCGTGAAAGGGCTTCGAGCATGTCAGGCCATACGGCTCCATGGTATTCCTTGTATTCATCCAAACGATCGTCCTTGACCTTTAATAAAAACCCTATCCGCTTGATGTGAATCCTCCTTTTTGTTCAGCGTTTTTTAGCGATCGCTTTGTACTGACGATCTGAGGCATAGTAAGGACCGTCACAAACTAATCCGACTTGGCTTGCGATGTCGAAAAGAGAATTGTAAGAAATCCCAGTCGTCGATTGATGTTCGGCTTTCCATTGAATAAACATAACGGCGCCGTTAGGACGCAGGATTCGGGCGACATCACGGATAATAGATATCCTATCTTCATGTGTTTCCCGATAATGCATGACTAGGGCACATACTACGTAGTGAGCCGTCGAGTCTGGCACCGGAGCTGAAATTCCATCACTCAATCCTAACTCCACATTGGTAAATCCAGCATCACTGACCTTTTTTGCCGCGAAAGATACCATACTCGATTCTATGTCTATTCCAAATACTCGACCAGTTGGGCCAACCATCTGGGCTGCTGCTAGCGTGAAATATCCCGGCCCACAACCGTAATCCACAACCGTTTGTCCTGATCTGATACCAAGGTCTGCGAGTATTTCCTTGGGGTCAACTCCATCGAGCCTATTTTCATCCAGAAGGGTGTTTATCCAATCCGCATCGTATCTAGCACTCATATCTAGTCTAACCTCGCAACCTTGATCCTATTATTGTGCCAGGCAACCAACAAGGCAATATCGTCTCCGTACAGACTGAGGTCAATCGGCACATTCAATGTAGTCCCAAACTATTCCCGAAAGCCCACTTGCAGGGACGTCTTTTGCAAGTACATTTCCTCATCGATACTGGGATGCACCACCTCTTAAGACAGAAACCAATCTTGGCCATATATAATTTTTTACATTTATCCCTGAAACAGCGCAATATTTCCTTGTATCAATACAGACTGCCAACCATGTTTTTCCGCGATCCAATTCATGGTATCTACGGAATAAAAGGCTATGTGTGTAGGATCCCTGTGGTAGTACCACCCTGGGAATTTCGACCAATCCTCAATCATCGCTGTCATTATTCCTACCCAGCCTGACGGCTTTAATATCCTTTCAAACACAGTGAAGTCTAACGCAGGATTTTCGAAATGTTCTACAGTCTCGGTACAGACTATGAAATCATACGAATCATCCAATACAGCCATATCTGGAGAAAAATACTTGTCGTAGACAAAGACTTCAAATCCATCGTCTTCCATCATCGCAGCAAGGGCAGGTCCTGGACCCGCACCATAATCTAATCCCTTGGATCCGGTCCGAAGATAAGGTCGAAATCTTTCCCATAATCTGTTGAGGAAAGCCCGGTAATCTTCGGAGTCAGGATCGTTGTTATGTTCCAGATAGCGCTTTTTCTCGGCTTCTGGCCCCACGTGGAATCGCCTTGGTACTGAAACCAAATCGCAGGATGTGCAGCGCATAAAATCTCTGTTCATTGCGCGATCACGGACTTCGTGGAACAAGACCGTTGCCTCGGAAAAGCATAGGGGACAGTAGTCATTAAAGCCCAAGATTATCGCTCCAAGTCAAGCCACTCTACCTCATCTGGGCTAAGATGGATCAGCAGACCTTGGAGCGACGATATGGTTTCATGCATTGTCGCTGGTCCGATAATTGGAAATAAGGGAAACGGCTGCGCCAACAAGTAAGACAACGCGATTGCTGTCGGATCTGTGCCTTTATTTTCAGCTAAGGTGGTTGCACGTTTTAGGCGTTCAAAATTGTCCTCGCTGTACCAGGCAGACACGAATGTCCGATCAGACCCAGATCTTCCCGAGAAAAATCCCTGCGCCTGGCTAGACCATGAAAAAAGAGGCATCTGGCTTTTCTCAAGCCATTTTCGAAACTGGATACCGGATGCCGTTAGACAACCTTCCCATGGAGGTTCTATCATCCTAGCAAGGCTGAAGTTATTGCTAATTACACTAAATCCAACGAAACCATGTTTGGCGGCATACTCGTTGGCAGCATCGACTCTATCGGCATCCCAATTAGATCCCCCGAACACTCGTATCCTTCCAGCAGCGTGATTTTCGTTTAATACATCTACAAATTCACCAACAGGAACTTCTGGGTTGTCTCGATGCAAAAGATATATATCAGCATGATCTGTACCTAATTCATCAAGGCTCCGTTCTAGATCAATCGTCACATTCTCTGGATAACAGTTGGGAGTGTGGGCTCCCTTGGTCAAGAGTACTATCTGATCCCTAATGTCCCTGTTACGCATCCATTTCCCAAGAGTCGGTTCTGATTGCCCATATTGGCGTGCCGTGTCAAAGCAGTTTCCACCGAGCTCGAAATAGTCATCGTATATCAATGATGCATATCGGAGATCGCGTCGGTTGAGTGTTCCCATAACTATCTTGGAAACTGGTTTGTCTATCCCAGTAACTGTGCCAAATGTCATGTAGCAGTCGTCACGTTTGGCAAGTGGACGTCCGTGTATTGGTAGGATCAAACTATCTTCGCGTTCGGCTTGATAATCCATACCAATCGCTTCGCGCCATCGATCCAGCGTCCTCATATTGGCCAATGAATCATCCCATGTCATACCTGGGAATGAAGCCTGTCGGTTTTTAATGTTATCGGAGACGTGATCAGCCTCAATAGCGTACAACCAACGGCCTGTCTCTATTTTCAGGTATTCAGAGGGTTCACCAGTTCTATGAATTTCAATATAGCTAGTCCCACCCTCACGGCCACTGCAAAACCAAGGCTCGGGTATAACAATATGACCATCGGTGCCATATATACGTACTTCACTTCCAGTTGCAAGTCGGACGCCACAGGATACTTCCGCCAATATGTCACCATCGAATTTCAGGATTGCCGAGGTGTACTCATCCACATGGCTCTCGCTAGAAACATGTCCAACAGCGTATATCTCCCGAGGCTCGGCAACTTCGATTCCTTGTACAACTGCCACTACGAGTCTACTCATCGATACCGTGTAGCAGCCTAAATCTAGGATTCCCCCACCACCAAGAGAGTTGGCTAGATGTCTCTCTTCAAGATCATAAGTTCCCCTGAATCCGAACGTGGCCCTAATCAACTTCACATCCCCAACAATTTTATCCTGTAGTAGTTCCACGAGCTTGCTGGTCTGTGGATGACACCTGTACATGAAAGCTTCCATCAAAAACACATTATTACGTCTAGCAGCTTCAATTACCGACATCGTATCGGCCGCATTTAAAGTAATTGGCTTTTCACATAGAATATGCTTGCCTGCCTCGGCACACTTTATTACCCATTCAGCATGCATGGGATGAGGAGTAGAGATGTAAACTGCCTCAACGTCATCATCGTCCAACAAAGCTTGATATCCTGCCAGGCGCCGCTCGATGCCATGCATCTCTCCGAAATGTTCGGCATTTAACTTGGTCCTACTGGCAACAGCCACAATGCGGCCACTATCAGTTTGGTCAATGGCACTGGCAAAAGCACTGGCAATCTTGCCAGTGCCGATGATTCCCCAGCTCAGCGGATCTTTCATATTAGCTGCCTCCAGATGACGACCTGATATTATTGATATATGCTGTGGTGATAGCTCAGAAATGATACACGAGACTCAACCCAACAAGCCCTCTCAATAGAATCGGAGGAATCCAGATGAAGTCAGCACTGCTAGTCTGGGGTGGTTGGCAAGGACACTCACCGAAGGAATGCTCAGACATATTTGGACCATGGCTGGAAGAACAAGGGTATAGGGTCAAAGTTAGTGACACTCTTGATGCCTATTTGGATTCTGATCAACTCAGGCAATTCAACTTAATCGTACCAATTTGGACTCAAGGGATAATCTCGAAAGAACAAGAGACCAATCTTCTTAGAGCCGTAGCTAGTGGAGTCGGTATAGCCGGGTGGCACGGTTGCATGGGAGACTCGTTTAGAATGAGCACCGACTATCAATTCATGGTAGGTGGTCAATGGGTATCTCATCCGGGAGGCTTCATAGACTATAGGGTGAATATCGTCGATCGTACCGACCCGATCACCGCTGGCCTCCAGGATTTCAATATTAATTCCGAGCAATACTATATGCACGTAGATCCCAGTAATGAGGTACTTGCTACAACTACATTCAAAGGAGATCAACAGATCAGCCAGATCGCACCGTACGAATGTCCCTGGATTTCTGAATGCGTGATGCCTGTAGCCTGGAAGCGAATGTGGGGACAGGGCCGCGTATTTTTCTCATCCCTCGGACACAAGCTCGAAGATTTCGAAGTCCCAGAGGTGATGGAAATCACAAAACGAGGTTTGCTATGGGCAAGCCTTGACTAAAATACACGATCCATTACCTATCGGTGTCATAGGATGTGGAGCCGTAAGTAATATGTATTTCGAAAACCTCGTCAACAACGAAAACATCGAAATAATTGCGTGTGCTGACTTGGACTTTAACAAGGCCCGCTTATCAGCCAACCAATTTGGAATTGCCAGGGCCTGTAAAGTCGAAGAGATTCTTTCTGATACTGAAATACGATTGATTCTTAATTTGACAGTACCGCAAGCTCATGCCCAGGTTAGCCTGGCAGCCATCGAATCCGGTAAACACTTGTACTCAGAGAAACCCCTTGCTATCGAAAAATCAGATGGTTATTCGATTTTAAAAGCGGCTGCCCGAACAGGAGTAATGGTGGGATGTGCCCCGGACACCTTCCTTGGAGCAGGAATACAAACCAGCCGGATGCTACTCGATGAACAAGTTATTGGGAACCCCATCGCAGCCTCAGCACAGTTCACTAGTAGGGGTCATGAACACTGGCATCCAAATCCTGGATTCTTTTATCTCCGCGGTGGAGGTCCAGAGTTTGATATGTGTCCCAACTATATCACTGCGCTGGTCGTACTCCTCGGACCAATAATCCAAGTATCGAGCATAGCTAAAAGGACCAGAAAAGAACGTACCAGCGCAATACATCCAAACAAAAAATTTCCCGTGGAAGTTCCTACACACGTGGTAGGGAGTCTCCTTTTCGAGAATGGGGTTACAAGTTCTATCACAATGAGCTTCGATCTGGAGAGCGAACGAACCCAGAGGCTTGAAATATTCGGGGAACATGGCACGATCAGGGTTCCAGATCCAAACACCTTCGGGGGACCTGTTATGATCAAGAAAACCTATGACCAATGGGTCGAGGAACCTCTCCGTTTATTAGAAGGTGGTCGGGGATTAGGTGTATTAGAAATGGCATCTGCTTTAAGAGAAAAACGCATATCACGAATCGATGCTAATCTTGCAAATCATGTCCTAGAGGTAATGCACAGCCTGCACGATTCATCTGATCTAGGCAAGCATATTACAATACAATCATCCTGTCCCCGCCCAGATCCGATTTCAACTCAAGGCAATAGGCAGACACCAAGTTGAAAATCCTTTCCAACACTAACACTATCCCTAAATCCTGGAGGCTGCAGAATGAATCCCCTGTGCAAGACTGAGATAGGAAAGACAGGTGTAAAAGTTACCCGGATTGGCCTTGGCGGTGCACCTCTTGCAGGATTGTATACGGATGTCGAGGCAAATATGGCTGTCGCGACTATACTCAAGGCCCACGAACTCGGGATCTCATATTTCGACACCGCACCGCTTTACGGCAGCGGTCGTAGTGAAACCTATTTCAGTAGAGCTCTACAACAGATTCCTCGCGATGAATTCGTCCTTTCAACCAAGGTAGGCCGAATACTACAACCTGTGGGAGAGCAACCAGAAAGCGAACAGTTTGTTAATCTTCCAAAAATGGACCCTGTATTCGATTATTCCCGAGAAGGTATACTCAGATCCCATGAAGAAAGTCTTCAACGCCTAGGGATCGATAGGGTAGAAATCGTCATGGCGCACGACCCAGAAGACCACTATGACCAAGTAATTAATGAAGGATTTCCTACACTCGTCGAACTTCGGGAACAGGGAACGATCAATGCGATTGGGTCTGGAATGAACCAGTGGCAGATGTTAACACGCTTCGCCCGTGAAACTGATTGCGACTGTTTTTTACTGGCGGGCAGATACACACTTCTCGACCAATCGGGAATAGAAGAATTTCTGCCTCTTTGTGAGAAGAAAGGAATAAGTGTAATCCTAGGCGGACCCTACAATAGCGGTATCCTAGCCTCAAACCTTTCGGATGATCAAACCTTCGATTATTTACCCGCCTCCGAGACAGTTCTAGCCAAGGCACGCAGTATAAAAGACGTGTGTGATCGATATGATGTTCCCTTGAAAGCAGCCGCATTGCAATTTGGGCTCGCACATCCTGCGGTGGCAGCAACAATCCCAGGAGCACGATCCATAGTCGAGTTGGAGGAGAACCTAAAGATGGCATCACACCCAATAAATACAGATCTTTGGCAGGAACTTAGGTCGGAGGGATTAATTAAACCCGAGGCCCCAACGCCTTCATAACTGTATCCAAAACAAACTTGCGGTATTTTAAGAAAAGTCGATTGATGAAGAATCGAGGCCTCTCAGACCCATCAAACATTATCTGAAAGGTGGGACTAGTTCAAAGAAGCTCAGACTTCAATTCAGGTGCAACAAATTCTTTGACCTTCGAATAGACCTAGAGTCTTCCACGCGTATCGCAAACAATTCGGCGTTTTAGCACCAATGGAATTTTCCTGTTTCCGAAGCAAGATTGGTGGTAATAGTTATGTAACTATAGGGTATAGCATATCTGTAAATACGTGTAATGACTCAAAAGACTATACTTGCCCAATGAGGATCATAGCTGCAGCAAGACACCCTGGACCAGCAGAAAGTGTTGGCCCCACAGTACAAGTATTAAGAAACCAAGGTCATGATGTCCTGCTCATCGGAGTCGACGGAAGGTCCCCAGAGGCAAAATCTTTAGGTGGCTCAGTTGATGCGTTCCAGCGAGCCGGCATATCCTGCAAAGATATTTCTTATACAGGTTATACCGGCAGTATAGTAGACATTCCCCTAAGTTTTGCAAATAAACTTATCGAAGAATATCGCCCAGACCGGATACTAGTTGGTTGCTCAAGCGACGAGAGTGGTCTTGAAATCGACATTGAAGCCATCCTCGTAGAAGCAGGTCAATCGAAGTCAATACATACGGTTCAAATTGTAGAAGCATGGGGTTGCTGGAGACCAAAGTATAATCCCCACTTTGCATCTATTTACGCAAATCTCGATCGACTAACCGCAGATATCAATATCTCAAGGGGTGCACCCCGAGAATCTATTAGGATTACAGGACACCCGGGACTAGATAAATTTTACGATTTCCCTGTTGATATAAATCGAAGCTTGATTAGAAAGCAACTCGGCATATCAAAAGAGAGGATAATTGTATATTTTGGTCAGGCGGAGGCTAGGCCAGGTTCTCCTAGAATACCGATGACTTTAAGATGGGTTATTGACAGTCTCGGCCAAAATGACCGCCTAATTTTCTCAAGTCATCCCAGAGATACCCGTGATTACAACAGAATTCTGGCTATGGCAGGCAACTCCCTAATACAAACAGAGATTGACAGTCATCAACTTATCTCTTTAGCCGACATAGTTATCACACATTTCTCTACCATGGGGTTAAAGTCAGTGATATTAGGGGTACCTACAATCAATATCCTCCTGAAAGACGACGAACAAGAAACTCGAACATCTTGTGGTGGATTCCCAATATCATTACTAGGGGGTAATTACGAGGCTAACAACCAAAACGATGTTAGGAGACTACTTGGGAAAACCCTTATCGGGAAAAACAGAGATGAGATAAGATCTGCCCTAATGGTTGACGGTAAAGCTGCTGATCGTGTGGCTCACTTAATAACGAACCTGTGATTTAGCGACACGCCATAACTTAAACAAAATGCGCAGTAGCCGTACCTAGCCCAACCTGCTCAATGGTAACAACGTCACCTAGTTCAACCCATCTGGTCTCTACTAGGCTACCGAGCAGCACAAACTCACCTGCAAAAAGACCTCTCCCGCGTTCTGACATTGAATTCGCTAACCAGGCCAACGCTTTAAACGGGTGGCCCATGATATCGGATCCCACTCCAGATCCAACGGGTTTATCATTGATCAACATGGATCCTTTAACGTTGGGCAATTCAGTAATCACCCAGTCCTTTATCGGGGTCCCGAGTACACAACCGGCGCCAAAGAAGTCGTCTGCTATCAGGGTAGGAGTATCGATCGATTTATAGTCGAGCCACCGATCGTCTACTACTTCTATGGCAGGCATGACTGACTCTACGGCAAGAGCGACCGAGTCTATATCGTACGGGGTTCCAGTCATGGTTAGATCGGCGCCTAATCTAACAGCAATCTCACATTCAACTCCGGGGTGAAGTAATTGATTGAACTTGAATGTCCCTGAATTATTTCGAACCGTCGAATCGAAAACTCCGCCAGCACATGGATTATCAATGTCCAAAAAACTTTGCATTACTGCCGTGGTACACCCTATCTTATGCCCTACTAACTCTCCAAAACCCCTATCGCTGATTTGCTGGTGAAGTAAGTCCTGTACAGCGTACGCATCTATCTCGGAAGATGGCCGTATCGACAGTGGTAGAATTCCCATTTTGTCTAAAGCAAGTCTTCCTGCGCTCAGTAAAACTGCCGCCTCTTTTCTAGAATCCGGTTTCACGCTTACTATCCTTTGTGTCGATTATTTGATTTCATTACCATTATCTACCAAATCGATATGAATAGCCTGCCGTATCTACACATTGTATTGTTAGTTGGTATTAGCCAACCATATCACCTCAATTCGTTCCTTTATCCCCAAATTCATTTGTAGTATCTTTCAAATGTCCGATATGGAGGATAGGAATGAGCCATTTATACGTTACGTTGTCCGATGAAGACAAGATCGTAAAATTTGATATGGATGACCAATCTGGGAACCTAGAAAACCCGGAGAGTTTTCGGGTCTCCGGCAAACCAGGTCCACTCGCAAAACATCCAAGCGGCCAGTTCATTTACGCCGGTCGCCGTGGTACTAACCAGGTAACTAGTTTTTCCGTTGATCCGGCGGGTAAACTCCATCAGATTTCAGAAATTGGACTAGAGTCAGACCCTTGTTATATGGCAACTGATCGACAAGGCCAGTTCTTGTTATCTGCTTACTATTCAGGGGGTGGTGTATCCGTACACCGTATCGGTGATGATGGTGCTGCTACAGGACCAGATGTTCAATGGATAAAGACAGGCACGGGAGCACACTGCATACAAACTGATCCCACAAACCAGTTTGTCTTCGTCCCTCATATTGCAGGCGCAGGACCTAATGCCATTTTCCAATTTAAATTCGACGATGACGAAGGTATCCTAGCACCGAACTCTCCTTTCATCGAGACTCCATCTAGGCAAGATGGGCCTCGCCATTTCTGCTTCCACCCCGAACTCAATATACTCTATACATCCAATGAGCAAGGCTGCAGCGTCACTGCTTATGAAATCGATCGCAAATCTGGAACCCTAAGTGCCGTACAGACCGTGTCGACTTTACCCGCGGACTACGATGGAGATAACTCCTGCTCCCAAATACAAATAACTCCATCAGGGAGTTTCTTATATGCACCAAACAGAGGACATGACTCCATCGCAGGGTTCAAAGTTGACCCCTCAACCGGCCAGTTAACACCAATTGGCCATACCCCCGCAGAACGCGTACCCAGGGCATTTAGCATCGATCCTCAGGGACACTTCCTATATGCGGCTGGACTTGAGACGGGCAAACTCACGTCGTTTAGGATAAACCAACAAACTGGGGCGCTTGAATCTTTCGGCACCTACGCTGTTGGAGCAAGTCCCATGTGGGTCCTGATAACACACTCTAATTGATAGTTTATCAAAACCATAATTATAGATGTGTCTTATATTTCCACCCAACAACGCTAAAAACCCGTTCTGTGAAGTCTGTAGACCACTAGAGGTACCGGACTAACCCATATGATAAGGGCAAATTTGACACTCAAGGCGGGAGAAAAACCATGGCTAGTTTAAAAATACGTGATGTTCGAGTAATACTTACTGAGCCGGACGGTATCCGGCTTGTTATCGTGAAGGTCGAAACTTCGGAACCCGGACTTTACGGCATAGGTTGCGCAACGTTTACTCAAAGACCATCGGCAGTTGTTTCAGCAATCGAAAATTACTTGCGCCCATTCTTACTAGGTAAAGACCCGGGGGAAATCGAGGACATCTGGCAATCAAGCTACGTTTCATCTTACTGGCGAAACGGGCCAGTTTTGAATAACGCACTAAGTGGCATTGACCAGGCCTTGTGGGACATCAAGGGCAAATTGGCTAAAATGCCCACTTACGATCTTTGGGGTGGCAAGGCAAGAGACGCGGCAGCCGTTTATGTACACGCCAGTGGCGACGAACATTCGGAGATAGAAAACCAGATCAGGGAATTTAATGAAGCCGGCTACCACTACATCAGAGTACAGATCGGTACGCCCGGGTATCAGTCATATGGAGCGGGTACTAATAACATTAGCAGCCCAAGAGAAGGGCCTCGCATTATTACCGACAGGATTGAACGCCCAACAACGGCCACTAGTGAATTAATCTCGCACCCACCGGGCATATTTGAACCAAGTCCGTATATACGGTCAGCGATTGGTCTATTTGATCACATTCGGTCAACAATTGGATGGGAAGTTGAATTGCTCCACGACGTACATGAGCGTATACCTCCGATCCAAGGAGTTGGATTCGCTAAGGACTTGGAAAGATTCAAACTTTTTTTCTTAGAAGATCTGTTTCCTCCAGAAGATAACGACTATTTCCGCATGGTCAGACAGCAAACCAGCACACCCTTGGCAATGGGGGAACTCTATAACAACCCCCATGAGATTATTCCGATGGTCAAGGAACGGTTGATCGATTTTATACGGGTACACATCTCACAAATCGGTGGACTGACACCGGCCCGCAAGCTCGCGGCGTTATGCGAGGCATTTAATGTAAGGACCGCCTGGCATGGTCCGGGAGACACTTCCCCTGTTGGACACGCGGCGAACTTGATGCTAGACCTTAATGCCTACAATTTCGGAATACAAGAATACGCGATCTTTCAGGAACGAACTAAGGAAGTATTTCCTGGATGCCCTGAGGTCAAGAACGGATACATGTGGTCCAACGGGAAACCAGGACTTGGAATTGATATAGATGAGAAAATAGCCGCCCAATATCCCTACAAAAATCGGGCATATGGTGGGGCATGGGACACGGTTAGACGTGCGGACGGCAGCGTAGTGCGACCTTGAACGTTTACAGTACCCGGTCTAGTTTTGAGATAGGAACAAATTAAAATACAAAACATATCCAAGATGCAGTTAGGAAATTGCGGACAGATAAACATCTGAAATGGAATTCGATCGAAGCCTACACATAAGAAGGAGCATCTACCGCCATAATGGTGAAGGCAACTCGTTTGTAAAAACAAGTTCCCATATAGGATCTTAGGTCAAATCAGTCGACTACCTGTTGGCCACTTGATTCAGCTTGTACCTTCATACGCTGATACGCGTCCTCGAAATCAAGGCTACCGTCATCTTCCCACCACTCAAAGTTAATTCCCCGAATAGCTCCCTCCTCCATCCCTGTTATTCGCTGAGGCAGGGGCTGCCTGGGAGTATGAATAACTTTGCCATTTGGGAGATTAAGTATTCCTATTACCCTAGGCCTTGTCTCCTCAATTGGAGTATTTGATGCAACCTTCTTCAGCATCGCCTCGTCTACTTCGTAACCAAGTCCTGGAGACTCAGGAACAGGTGAATAACCTTCTATAACTGGTATGCGGGCTGTAGTAATGTCTTCTTCATATTGGTCATCAAGGTTGATAGAGTGAGCTGATGCCGTAGGAAGAACTGCCATAAGATGGAGGGTCATCGCCTTCATAAGCGTACCACCAGTTAGTTGCATTATAACCTGGGTGTTAGTTCTAGCTGCTGACATACCCCTGGACATCATATCTCCTATAGGTCCGCCCAACATGTAGATATCCGCTACCCCGTTTGCCATTTCATACGAACCACCAAGGACCGGGTTACCACCGTGCACAATCGGAATTGTTGTCTGGGCACGTAGCTTCTTCCAGCCGTCGATATCGGTGCGTGGTAAGGGATCTTCAATAAATCCAACTATAGGTCGATAGCGTTCCATGTCTGCCACTAGTGGCTTTACAACACCAAGGGTCCTTCCAACTCCGTTGAAATCGAGATGGAGTTTAAATCCATCAGGTGCAATATCAGCTGCTGCTTGTGCTTGTTCCATAGGATCGAACTGCGGACTGGTGTGCATCTTGAAAACCCGGTAACCATCTTTGACGGCACGCTGAACTTCACCAGCAAATACCTGTGCAGAACATGGGCGTGTCCAAGCCGCCACGGCACCGGCGTCTCTCACTTTCTGACCCAAGAGCTTGTACACAGGCTCCTCAAGATATTTCCCCATGACATCATAAAGAGCGCATACAAGCCCTAGGTTTAGATCACTCAGCAGGAAATCGAACGGGCTACGATCGATGAGAGGCTCCACGATTGATTTTGGGGGAGGAGGACCAGGCCAATCATAATCACCATATCCAACTATACCAACATCCGTTGTTACCTTGAAAACCATACGGCAATCTATATTGCCCATTCTGGCCAGGCCATCCGGATTATCATATCGTTTTGCTAAGGCAGGATGGATCGGGATCATCTCGATATTGGTAATCTTCAAATTATCCTCCTATATAGCCGATTCAGGATATCCAAGGGAAACACAAGGTTGGCTTGTTGACATATCGATTCATCAGTATCTTAATTTCCGAACCAGATCCAGGAGCAAGATATACTGAGCAATATCCATCCCGGCAGTCCAGAGATTGGTCAGTAGAATTGACCGCAACAATTTGGTGTTCACCATATGCGCCTCCCTGCAAGATTGCTGTACGTCCCTCCACCTGGTTGATATTAACCAATGTTATGGTAGTCTCAGTGTCTGTCATGCCAGTAACAAGGGCAGCCACGTCTTCAGGAATACCGGCACGTTGTCTTAGAGGGTCGAAGAAGCGTATACGAGCATGCAAAGGGTGGCCTTCACGACCGGTGGGCAATCCACCAAGCATGAGTTGTGTTAACCCACCAGTAATGGCCGGCGTAAGATGGTTCATGTCATCGGACATCCTAGTATCAGCCGAGGCTGTGTCCCGCCTAACGCCCTCCATTCTAGACCTAACCACTTCAAGGTCATGCTCTAATACCTCTACAGGGTATCTCGGATTATCTCCTTCGAGGAATGAAATCCATGGGTCACCTACCACACGATCACGATCGGATTTCTTCATCGACCAATAATATAACTCCAGTGCCCCCTCATCGAAAGGTTCATCCCTGAAGTCGTACCAACCATCATCACCGTACATACGGGGATAAACCTTCCGGCCATCAACAGATCTGGCATTGGAATTAACGGAATTAATCACACCACGCCAAGTATCGATGTAACGATGATCTCCAGTTACCAGGAAAGCATTTCCAAAGCTTAACGGCACACGGCCACCCATAAAAGGTCTATGTTGTATTTCATTGGTAGCTGGGTCATAGACCGAAAATCCCCAACCATAGACCCCTCCATACCACTTGCCATCACATTCTCCACCTATTGATCCATCCAAGCCTATATTACTGGGGATAATCCCATCGTTCTCTTCAGTACGTTCCACCCAAGCATTAACATATTCGATCATCCAATCATAATATCGTTGTTCGCCAGTAAGAGCGTACGCATTAAATGCCAGTGTAGTCGTACTCATATTAAGAGGATGATCACCAACAACATCGTTATATTTTTCGAAATGCTTCAGCATCTCTTCATAATTACGCTCGCCATGACCCGGGTCAAACCTCCCCTCAATTTCAATTGGGTCTCCTGCCCAATCCAAGGCCGTGGCTTTCCGCAGCAAGGGTCCTCGACTACCATTCATCATACTCCGGATAATCTTGTACTCAGGATCATAGTTAAGTGCACCTGAATCTTCACCCATATAAAACCCGGCGAATCTTTTCGTACGTAGGGCAAAAGCGGCATCGTTAGGGTCTGACAATCCCTGCAGAAAGAAACTCGAGAATCCTTCACTATTATGGAACCAATCAAACATGACGGGGAATTCCTTGAAATACATACCTTCGCGTGCGAATGGTACGAATTCAGTCTTAGCCTCTGTATATTGACGAAGGTGGCCCTCCCATCCCTTCTTAAAGAGATCTAAAACTATGTCCGGAGCACCGAGTGCGTGAAGCATAGTCCAATTGAGCAGATTCTCGGCAGCGTCATCCGGTCCGTCGTCACCACCCCACCTCGGAACGCAAAGCAAGTAGCCACGATCATCAAAGTAGTGCTCGAAGAATCTCTCACAGGCCGTGGCCTGTGACCGCAACAATTCCCTCTGGAGCAAGGCCCACTTGGGCGGCACCATCGGAGTATCGATTCTGAAGACACTTCGATTTAGATCACCAGTTTCCATTTGCTATCTCCTCGGTAAATTATCTGCATAGGGCGGCAAATTGTATCATCTAAGAAGTCATTCCAATCAGGATAAATCTAATCGGGATGATTGGTAGTTAGATTCCAATTATGCACTGACAAAAGCTATCCCATCGGCTCCAGCGACATATACAACAGAATCCAAAGCTGTTATCGAAAACGGTTCTGGAAATCTCGGGGTTCTAGTACATTTATATAGATTCACACTTTTTTATGCTTGCCTCGGAATCTCTCTTCTTGGTACAAATTTTGGTGGAATTGATGCCACAATAATAGTTGCTGGATAAGATGCCAATCCGTCCGGTTGACCGGCCCTAAACGCCATGCTACGGTGAGTGTCACGTCAAAACATACCCGGACGCATTGATAAGTATTAACAACAAATTTGGTGCGATCGAAAATTGGACAAGGTAGAAACTCTTCCTCACCAAGTCCATCGAAATTGGTCTTCACATTCGTCCCAAGGAGATCGGGGTCTCAGCTTAAGCTTCTATCTGAAACCAAATTGTACCGGTCGATCAAATGGGGGAAATAGATCCAAAGGTAATACTGCCTAAAACCAGGTAGTTTGGGTAACACCGCAGCATACTTCGGGAGTATACCATTCAGGCCCGAAGCGTAGATCCGGTGTTTGTTGGCGAGATAGACAAGATTGAGAGGAGGCCGACATGGCGACTACGAAACCGACTCTTAGACCAGAGGTCGGCTACGATCCAGTCAAAATTGAGTCTAAGTGGCGGCAACGCTGGGCAAGTGAAGAAACCTACAAAGTCAATGATGACGACCCACGGCCCAAACGATATGAACTGACAATGTATCCATACCCATCCGGTGACCTCCACATCGGCCACTGGTATGCCATGGCCCCATCTGATGCACATGCACGATTCATGCGCATGAAAGGGTACAACGTGTTACATCCAATGGGTTTCGACGCTTTCGGTCTACCCGCCGAGAACGCCGCTATAAGAGATGGTATACATCCAGCCGTACGAACAAAGAAAAATATCGAGAACATGCGCAGACAACTAAGTTCAATGGGCACACTGTACGATTGGGATCGGGAAATTAACACATCCGATCCCGAATACTACAAATGGAACCAATGGCTGTTCCTGAAATTCTACGATAAAGAGCTTGCGTATAGAGCTTTCGCCCCAGCGAACTGGTGCCCGCAAGACAACACCGTACTGGCAAACGAGCAGGTTATCGATGGTAGATGCGAACGATGCGATTCGGTCGTGACAAGACGAGATCTCAACCAGTGGTTCTTCAAAATAACAAACTACGCCGATGAACTTCTCGATCACTCTCAAATCGAGTGGCCTGAGAAAATTAATATCATGCAAAAGAACTGGATCGGACGCAGTGAAGGCGTAGAAATAGAGTTCGATATTTCAGAGTATAACTTGGATGAAAATTCGTTCACCACATTTACAACAAGAATAGACACTATCTACGGGGTGACTTTCGTAGTCATAGCCCCAGAGCATCCGCTAGTCGAAAAACTGACAACCCCTGAATACCATGAAGATGTCATGGCATACGTCCAGCAAGCACGAAACCAAACCGAGATCGAGCGCCTATCGACAGAAAAAGAGAAAACTGGGGTCTTTACCGGGGCCTATTGCACCAACCATCTTACAGGACAGCTCCTGCCGATATTCGTTGCCGACTACGTATTAGTTTCTTATGGCACTGGAATCGTAATGGCTGTGCCAGCTCACGATCAGCGTGACTTTGAATTTGCCAAAAAAATGGACCTTCCCATAAAAGTAGTGATATCACCAGAAGACTGGGATGGGAAAGATATTGAGGAAGCCTATGTTGGAGAAGGAAACCAGATCAACTCCGATCAGTTTGACGGCCTGCCCAGCAAACAAGGCAAAGAAGAAATAGCAGACTTCATTGAAGAAATGGGTTGGGGTCGCAGGGCCATGAATTACCGAGTGAGAGACTGGTTGATATCTAGGCAAAGATACTGGGGAACCCCTATTCCTATCATATACTGTGACACCTGCGGTACTGTACCCGTCCCTGAAAAAGACCTCCCAGTACTATTACCCGATGACGCTGAATTTCTCCCAACAGGCGAGTCTCCATTAGTCCAGCACAAAAGATTCCTGAATGCACCGTGCCCAAAATGTGACCGGCCGGCAACACGTGAAACCGATACTATGGATACATTCGTGGATTCGTCATGGTACCAGCTCCGATTCACAAGTCCACATCAAGAATCGGAGCCTTTCAAACAGGAGGCAGCTAAAGCTTGGAGTCCTGTTGACCAGTACACTGGTGGGGCAGAACATGCAGTGATGCACTTGCTATACGCTCGCTTTTTCACCAAGGCAATGCGTGATCTTGGGTTAATTGACTTCGACGAACCATTTATAAAACTTTTCAACCAAGGTCACATAATTGCCAACCACCAGAAGATGAGTAAATCTAGAGGAAACGTAGTTGCACCCGATAAATACGTTGAAAGTGTTGGCGCAGATGCCGTGAGATGCTACCTAATGTTCCTAGGACCCTGGGACCAAGGCGGGGACTGGAGCGATTCGGGATTGAACGGGATGTCCCGATGGATGAATCGAATATGGGAATTATGCCATCGTGACAGTGGAGAACTTGGGAAAAATCCAACCGACCAAGATTCGGTGAAGGACTTGGTTAGAACCACACATAAGGCAATAAAGCGTGTGACCGAAGACCTTGAGAAATTCAAATTCAATACCGCCCTTGCCACGCTAATGGAACTTACGAATGATATGAACCGTTCGTGGGAAACTCGAACAGTAGACTCGGATACCTGGGAAGATGCTGTAGAGAAGCTATTATTGCTATTGGCACCGATGGCACCTTACATTAGCGAAGAGTTGTGGGAACGGTCCGGACACGAATTTAGCATCCACAACCAAACTCTACCAAAATGGGATCCTGAATTAGCCGCAGATGAGACGGTTACACTAGTCGTACAAGTGAATGGACGCCTCCGAGACCGGATAGAAATACCAGTGTCGATCACAGAAGAAGAGGCCCGAAACGCTGCCCTTTCGAGTCAACGAATCCAGCCATACATAGAAGGTAAAACGCTAAGGAAGATCATTTACGTACCAGGTAAGCTAGTCAACGTTGTTGCGACATAACCCCAAGAATAATTAACGCTGAGAACGCTGTCCAAAGGTTCCGTGGCGTACTAGAGTCCCAATGATGAATTCAAACACCACCACTAACCAAAGATAAATCAAGCAGGAAAATTAAGAGGTATCTTTCCGACGAAAAATCCAGTCTCGGACGCGACTTGCTATGTCCTGTTCGCCATCTCTAGGCGGCAATACTATCCAAAGCACTAGTAGCGTACCAAAAACTGCCGCCGGGAGCGCTGCTTCTAACCACCAATCTGGCATCTCGTTTTCCTATCCCCAATACGAAATCTTGCTCAACAACTAGTCCTTGTCTTTCATGGTAGCACTTATAAGCTTATACAAATGTAGAACAGGCACCCAAATACTCCTATTTACTTGAAAAGTGTACGTGTTAGACTCGATTCTTCAAAAATAGTGATCAACTTCAACCTGCACATCGGATCACATATTGGAGTAAGTAATGAAGAAAATATTGGTAACTGGTGCATGTGGTCAAATAGGGTCTGAGCTTGTCCCTGCCCTAAGATCTAAATATGGAGATCAGAACGTGGTCGCTGCGGGACACGTCACCCCAGTGCCAAAAGAATTGCTAGTTGGACCGTGCACCTACGTCGACGTTTCTAAATACGATGAAGTAAGCAGCGTCATTCAAGAGCATAGGATTGACACTATCTTTCACCTTGCATCGGTACTTTCTGCCCTCGCCGAACAGAAGCGCCAAATTGCCTATGACGTCAATTTCACAGGTGCTAACAACATTCTTGAAGCAAGCCTCGCTCACGGATTGGAAACAGTGGTAATACCAAGTTCCATTGCTGCGTTCGGCCCTGGCACCCCGCTTGACAATACTCCAAACGATACTGTCCAAAAACCAAACACCGTATACGGCATCTCCAAGGTATTTTCAGAATTAATGGGCAATTACTATTCTACAAAGCTTAACCTTCAAGTCCGTGGTGTTAGATTACCAGGGATCATAAGTTGGAAAGTCGAGCCAACGGCCGGAACTACAGACTATGCCGTATCAATATTCTACGGTGCAATACGTGAAAACAAGTACCAATGCTTCCTTGGTCCTGATACAAGACTGCCGATGATGTATATGCCAGATGCAATATCCGCCTTGATTGATGTCGCTGAGGCCGACAGTTCTAAATTGAAGCATCATTCGGACTTCAACGTTAATGCGATGAGTTTCACTCCAACAGAACTGGCGGCAGCTATCAGGAAGCGACTGCCAAAATTCCAGATAACATATGAGATAGACGACTTACGCCAAGGGATTGCAGACTCATGGCCTGACAAGTTAGATGATAGGGTAGCTACAGAAGAGTGGGGTTGGGAACCACGATACGATCTCGACTTGATGGTCGATGACATGCTCGACAACCTACGACGCAAACTTGACGCTTCCACGTAACAAACAACTATGTAAATAATATCCTACTAATATAGGCTTAAGCTCATTTTTCTTCAAAGTTAGCTCGACAGCTACTATAAGATTAGTATCACTATCATCTCCGACTACATAAGGTCACTCATATCGTAGAGCTTCCGCCGGATAAATACGTGATGCCTGTCGCGCGGGTAAAAATGTGGTCAGGAGAGAGAATCCGTATGTAATCGCAAGTATAAATCCGATCTGTAGCCATGGAACAGCAAAGGTGATACCTGCAATACCAGCATCATCACGAATGCTGTTGACCGCGTGGTATGAAAGAAGCAACCCCAATCCGAGACCGATAACGGATCCCAGCAAAGATACGAAAGATGCCTCAAGCAGGAAGCTAAGAGAGATCATTCCTCGTTTATATCCGATTGCTCTCAACACTCCGATCTGTTGTCTACGCTCGACAACAGCCCTGGTGCTAATAACTCCTAGCGCCGCAACTCCAACAAAGAGTCCGAGAGCCATGAATGCCGTAAACAATCTGAAGAATGCCTGGCCGGTCGAGGTTTCTTCATCGATAGTTTCTTGAAAGACTTCTGTCTGCATACCGTTTTCAATGAAACCTGCCTCAAGAGATTGCGCGATGTCTTTTTGATCGACTTCTTCAGTTAGCTTGAAACGATAATTTGTTAAGGGAATCTCAAACGGCACCAGTCCATCTACTAGAGTTTTCGATCCAATGATCCGGAAAGCGTTCGCATGGACGCGTTCGTATATGCCGATGACCTTAGCTTCTACCTGCGCACCAGTACCGGGCTCTCTAATCTCAATCGATACGGGCTCCATACTTGATGAATCGTAATGCAGATCTCCGAAGAGCCTTGGTTCATCCTCTTCACGTTCAATCTCATTCTCATTGGGCACCATCCAACCGCCCACTATCGCTAAGGAGGGATCGGCCCTCATCGATTCCAGTACATCGTTGGATGTCGGACCATAACCTTCTGCAATTAATTTAAAATCGATATCGGCGGTTCTGAGGAACTCTTGGTCTAGTAACATCCCGGTCCTACGGAACCAACGACCGCTTTCTCCTTCGAATTGCCGGAGTTCCAAGCCTACCAAAGTATAACCACCTATCGCTTCGAAATCCGATGGTTCCATATCTGGTACCACATCAATAGAACCAGCAATATCTTTAACCGGAGAATTGATGTTAATAGACCCTCCAACATCAAACCCCATGTATATCTTGCGAGAAGATTCGAACTGGGTTGTGAAAGTGGTAGTAAGTACCGACATGATAATTAGGGTGAAAATAACTAATGCAAACATCGCCAGTGTTAATCCAGTTCTAAATTTCGAGCTCATTGGATAGGCCACAGCCGTAACCAACACCGGGCGCAATCTTCCAACTCGAGCAGTGAGAAATGTAAGTATCCTAACAAGTAAATCAGCGTTGTACATGACCGTCCAGACACAAGCCCCTACCATTGCAATTCCAGAAACGAACATTATGTCAAATCCGCCTTCTAGATCGCCTACTAAAGGCTCGAAGAAATCGAATGGCAAAGCCCAGAAAACAAGCATCGTAATACCAGTTATCGTGAACGAGATACGGTCAACCAGATCGGTTTGTGTATTCGTCCAAGTTAAACCCCAGCGCAACATGAAGCCTAGTCCAACAATAGTCAAAGAAACACCCGCCCCGAACCAGGACACCCTTTCCCACTGGTATATTGCAAAGTATGTGATCACCACACCACTAATGAATACCAGCCAACCGCGCAATAAATAAGGCTGTATGAACTTCAGCAAACTCATTAGTATTGATATTAGCCATACAGGGAAAATGACCGCGAATGCCAGGCCAAGATTCCTAGAAAATTCTTTAAATCGTCGCTGGTACAAAAATCTGAATGCTTTGAAAAGATAGTAACCGGGCATCATTAACGCCCGTAGGAAATTAAACAATCTATCCCTGAATGTTGAATCGCTTTTAGGAATGATAGCTTCAGGAAGACCCCGTATTGCTACCACAATATTTAACCTACTCACCCGATAAGCTGAGATAGCTACTGTAGCAAATGTGATTACCATTCCTAGGCAATAAGCTACTATCACACTTCTGTGCGCAAAATGGATAGTAAGGATAAAATCCTCTTCTATGTCGGAAAAGATCTGATTCAGAACAGTTATCATCAACATGCTGACGCCTAGTCCAAGAGCCACCCCAATTGCGGCTGATATACTCGCGTAAGCCGTGCCCTCAAAAACAAACATCATCACCAAGTGCCGTCTTTTTGCGCCTATCGCTCTTGCCATTCCCATCTCAGACTTCCTGGCAGCAGCAAGCATCACGAATATAAGAAAGATTAGCAATATCCCGACAGTGATAGAGAACGAGCTGAACAGGATGAAAATCGAGGTTGCTCCACTACCAGCTGCTTCCGCTGTATCGAGTATGTCCTGCTTCACCTTAATTACACGGAACTCTGAAAGGTCTGAGAAAAGCGTGAAGGCTTCCTCTCCAATTCCTTCAATCTCGTCGGCTTCTACCTGTTCTAGAATAACTCGTGTCAAATCACTGTCAGCCAAGAGACTGTTAAGTCCGTCAGTTAAACCGGGTTTCCTCAACTCATCTACAAACTCAGTTAGATCGTCCTTCAGTTTAATGCTTGTCCCTTTAGCGGTGATTTTCTTTTCTATTGCTGTAATTACTAGCTCTTGGTTGAATAATTTCTTGAGGCGTGTTGCGATTTCAGGGTCATTGAACAGTGTCCTCAGATCTTGGGTTACCTCCTTGGTCAGTTTACTACCAGATCGTTCGTCTCCCTTGTTTGAAATAACAATCGTGTTTACCTGACCGGGCCGTCCAACAAGTTGCTGTGCCATATCTAGTGATACAACCATCGTTGGATCTATGCCCGCAAAACCTCCCCTATTCAAAATATTCTTGATTTTTAGTACCTGTGTTTCCCCTTCAAGAAACACGACTATTTCATCACCTATACGACCTCCGATTTCCTCTATCCCTTTCTTCGATATATATGCTTCTCCATTGTCAAGATCATCAAGAAAAGCCGTTCCACCATCAACCAAGAGTAGATCACCAAAACCCTCCATCTGAGTTGGGTCAAGTCCTACCAAGTTCATCTGGCCTTCACTGAGCTTGGTCCTTACGTTTTGGACGGCGATCTTTTCAGAAACCTGCGGTGTAATACCATCAATCTGTTCGTTCGAGGACAATTCATCCCGAATCTCATTGAACCTTGTCTGATCTATGTAGAGGGCGCCAAACTTATCATATTCCCCTGCACGAATAGGAATGACTAGTTCATCGATGTGCTGCAAACCCATCAAAGCTTCATTCCGAATTGAGAAACTGAGAGTATCCCCTGTACCAAATGCTGCAGCCATAATCACGGTGCTTAACATAACCCCAAGAATGATTAGAACTGTCTGGCCAGGGCGGCGCGGTATAGGCCGTAGTCCCATCTTCAGCATGATTTTATTCCTGAATGCCAATACCAACAGTCCCGCTACTGAAGCTGATACAACCCCAAGCAAAATGTACATCAAGGTTGTCATCGATAGACCAAAGAGTTCTTCCATTAACTCAATAATTCCTATTAAGAGCTCTCAATACGATCCTAGGTTACCAAGCCATCATCCTCTATCAAACCATCCCGCATTCGGATGATCCTACCAGCACTCTTTCCTACCTCAATTGAGTGGGTGACAACAACGAAGGTCTGTCCGTTCACGCGATTTAGATCTTGTATAAGCTCCACTATCTCGCTGGCAGTTTCACTATCAAGATCACCGGTTGGTTCGTCTGCCCAAACGATTGAGGGCTCGTTGGCCAAGGCTCGTGCAATAGTCACGCGTTGGCGTTGTCCGCCGGAAAGTTCGTTAGGCATATGTTTAGACCAATCGGATAAGCCTACAAGATCCAACATCTCTAGGGCCCGGTTGCGAGACTCGGATGCTCCAAAACCAGAGATAAGGAGTGGCATCTCGACATTCTCCACAGTCGTTAACACCGGCAAAAGATTGTAGAGTTGGAAGACAAACCCCATGCGTCGTGCCCTATATTCGCTCCGCTCGTCGTCAGGCAGATGATGAAGGAGAACTCCATCGATAAAAACACTTCCCTGATCTATCTCATCTAGCCCAGACAGACAATTAAGTAGAGTGGTCTTACCACAACCACTAGGCCCCATGATCGAGACTATTTCACCTCGTTCAACTTTAAGTCCAACTCCCCTGAGGGCATGTACAGTCACTGAACCAGTATCGTAGGTCTTCTTGATTCCTTCAGCGGAAATAATTAAATCTTTCATCTAACTCTTGTCCACAGTTTATCTAAACGCAAATTACATTTTACACTGGATATGATCCTTCCTTTCGACAACACATTAAATATCTGAAAGAAAACTCCGCAAATTCTAAAAACATAGAATCTCAAAATATCATCCATATTTCGTACTT
Source organism: uncultured Dehalococcoidia bacterium (assembly GCA_964608025.1). GTDB lineage: Bacteria > Chloroflexota > Dehalococcoidia > Lucifugimonadales > CAJWER01 > CAZSLO01. Next base: position 75,640 of record CAZSLO010000014.1, read on the forward strand.
AGAAAAGAGTACAAGAAAGGCTTGACAGTACTTCACCGCATACTTAACCTCTTTCAAGCTACGCTGACAGAAAGTATGAAACTCACTATCAAAGGAGCATGGTTTGAAAGATGAAGCACAGTACAGACTTGGCGCAGATATCGGCGGAACATTTACCGACGTTGTACTACTCAATCCTGAAGGTGGATACCAAGTTAAAAAGGTCTCATCTACTCCAATCGACTATGCGACTGGAATCCTAAACGGCGCAACACAGCTTTTCGCGGAACATGACGTAAACGGAACTTCAATACAAGAGATCATCCACGGTACTACTGTCGCTAGCAACACAGTCCTAGAAAACAAGGGCGTCAAGACAGCTCTTTTGACTACAAGGGGATTTCGGGACGTACTCGAATTGCGACGCCTACGCGTACCCCATCTATACAGCCTCTTTTACGAACCACCAAGCCCGCTAGTTCCACGTCGCCTCAGGCTTGAAATAGACGAACGGATCGGAGCACAGGGAGAAATAGTTCGACCCCTAGATGAAGTCTCTATATTTAAAGCCATTGAGCGCATCCGCGAGGAAGGTGCATCCTCCGTAGCAATATGCCTGCTGCACTCTTATAGAAATGGGGACCATGAACGTCAAGTAGGTGAAATCGTAAGACGTGAATTGCCTGACCTGTTCTGCTGTCTATCCGTAGATGTCCTAGCCGAGATACGAGAATACGAACGAACGAGTACTACAGTCATAAATGCATATTTAGGACCTATCGTGAAGGGCTACATGGACTCCCTAAACAACAAGGCCGTATCGGCCAACATATCGGCTCCTCTTCGTATCATGCAATCGAACGGAGGGGTCATGTCTGTATCAAAAGCTGCTGAGTTTCCAGTAAGAATCGTCGAATCTGGGCCAGCCGCAGGAGTAGTTGCTGCCCAGCGTGTCGGAAAACGGGCTGGCATAGAAAACATAATTAGCTTTGATATGGGAGGTACAACAGCAAAGGCATCCTTGATTGAAGACGGCAAGTTGAGTTGGACCACAGAACATGAGATTGGTGCTGGGATTTCACTTTCTAGCAGGTTAGTTAAGGGTGGAGGCCATGCCGTAAAAGTGCCAGTGGTCGATCTGGCCGAAGTTGGAGCTGGTGGTGGAAGCATTGTTTGGATAGACAGAGGTGGTGCTCTAAAGGTCGGGCCCCAAAGTGCGGGCGCTGTTCCTGGACCCGCATGCTATGGGACTGGAGGTCAAGAACCGACCGTTACTGATGCTAACGTCGTACTCGGTTACATTAGTCCAACCAAACTTGCAGGGGGAGCTGTAAGTCTTCAGCCAGATCTTTCCACCAAGGTCTTGCAAGACAATGTTGCGACTCCCCTAGGGTCAAATTTGCTTGAAGCCGCCTACGGTGTCCACACGGTAGCGAATGTAACAATGATTCGAGCTATCCGAGCCGTCTCCACATATAGGGGTCGAGACCCTCGTGATTTTGCACTATTAGCATTTGGCGGTAGTGGGCCAATACACGCAGTTGAAATGGCAAAGGATCTAGGAATAAGTAGAGTAATTGTGCCACCGACACCGGGACTCTTCTCAGCGATCGGCCTACTTGAAGCTCTCCCAGAATATGACTTCGTACAAACCCACTTTGCGCGTATCTCCGAAATAGACTTGAATGCCATTAACAAAGCTTTCTCAGAGCTGGAATTACGAGCTGTAGAGAACCTTACGCTGGAGGGATATTTGAAATCCGACGTGATCACCCGAAGATCGGCTGATCTCAGATATGTCGGACAAGCCTATGAACTTACGGTTCATTGCACAAATGGGAACCTCGACTTTGACACGGTGGACAAGCTTGCTTCTACTTTCCACAATGAACATGAAAGAACATATGGACACAAGGCAACAACCGAGCCAATAGAAATTGTGAATTTAAGGCTCACCGCGGTAGGGAGGCCAAGCCAGGTCACCCCGAGTTATCCATCTAATCAAACGGCCCGAGATACCCAAAAGAACGAAAGGCCAGCCTTTTTTGGCGCTGAACATGGTCTACTATCAACACCGGTCATCGGTCGCGAAGATCTTTCAGAAAACCCGGCAACGGGGCCGCTAATAATCGAGGAATACGACGCAACCGCGGTTGTGCCTCCTGGCTCTAGTACAAGTCTAGACTCTTCAAACAACATTATTATCGAAGTCGGGTGACTCTATTAAACCTTTGATCATGGACAGGTAAATTGACCCAACAACTTTAGAAATTATCCGGAATGCAAATGAAAGGTGTGTACTAGGATTATCATGCTACCAAGAAACATAGATCCGATAACGTTCGAGGTCATTCGGAACGGGCTAGATACCCTCGTAGACGAAATGGCATTAACGGTAATGCGGACTGCACATTCAGGTGTAGTAAAAGATGCCATGGATTATTCTACTGCCTTTTGCGATCGCAATGGGCAAGTTGTAGCCCAAGGTCTCACGATAGTATGTCACCTTGGGTCATTTCCGGCCGCGGTCGCCTCGGTAATCAATAAATACGGCGATAATATGGCTGATGGTGACATATTTATCCTGAACGACCCATACACTTCCGGGGGCATTCATCTTCCTGACGTATATGTCATTCAACCAGTCTTTGTAAAAGATAACCTCGAAGGATTCGCAGGTGTGGTGGCCCACCACACCGATATAGGTGGCATAGTTCCAGGATCAAATTCAACAGACTCGACTGAGATTTACCAAGAGGGACTCCGGATTCCCACACTCAAGCTGTATGATCAGGGCACTCCTGTGGAAGCAATGTTTGCTATTCTTGAAACTAACGTACGTGTACCAGACAAGGTGCTGGGAGATCTAAGAGCACAAATCGCCGCAGTGAAAACCGGTGAACGAGGTCTTATTCGATTAACCGATCGTTACGGAACTGATTCAGTGAGAGACAACATGGATGCCCTAATCGACTATTCCGAACAACTAGCTAAAGAGGAGATCAGCGCAATTCCAGATGGTCTATACCGATCTACAGGGCACATTGACGCTGACAATGTCGCAGACGGCCCGATGGTCTTACAAGTCTCTGTAAAGGTTTCTGGAGACAGGGTGACCGTAGACTTCGATGGTTCTTCTCCACAAATGAAAGCAGGAATTAACTCTCCACTGCCATTCTCAAAAGCAGCCGTTTATGGGGCTCTGCGACTATTAATGGATCCCAATATACCTAACTCTGCAGGATATACACGCTTAATTGATGTCAATGCACCAGAAGCCACGGTGGTTAATCCCGTATTACCAGCCGCATGTGGAGCTCGTGGAATTACTGGGTTCCGAATCATGGACACCGTCTTAGGAGCGCTCGCACAAGCCGTCCCTGACAGGGTCCCTGCGGATGGAGAAGGTGGAAACACCATTATCAGTATTGGTGGCCACGGTGAAACAGGTGCTTTTGCCTACGTTGATCTTTTTGCGGGTGCGAGAGGAGCCCGGCCATCAGGTGACGGACCTGACGGAGTAGCGCACCCAGCAGCCAATATTTCGAACACTCCCGTAGAGATAGCTGAGGTAGAAACCCCGGTACGCATCGAGGAGTATGGACTTCTAGCAAACTCAGGGGGCGCAGGCAAATACCGAGGTGCTCTATCCGAAGTCAGGAGTGTGCGTTGCCTTGCCCAAGACGCACTTCTGCAACTCAGATCAGACAAACGCCGTTACAGACCTTTCGGATTAGAGGGTGGAAGAGAAGGCTCCCCGTCATACAACATACTCAACCCAGGTGATACGGAAACGATTCTAACAACTATGGGCACAGCTCCAATGCGTAATGGAGACCTAATACGCCATGAATTGGCCAGCGGAGGTGGATGGGGCAACCCGTTAGAACGTGATCCGGATATGGTTTTATCCGATCTACTAGATGAAAAAATCAGTATTGATCACGCTCGTGAAATCTATGGTGTGATATTCATCAATACTGGAACTATGCCACCTATATCTGTTGACTTGAAAGAAACCGAACAACTACGCAAAGCAATGATGTCCGAAGAAGGAGTATGAATTGCCGCTGTTAAAATTGGAAATTACCAAGAACTCTCCTTATGCTCAGGGCATACACTTTGGTGCCACAGGTCCTTACCGTGAGTTAAAAGGCATTGCTCACTTCGGCGTGGATCCGAAAGCAATATCCAATGCTAATATCACTGACATTGGTCTTGCTCCCACTGGGCCCGATGGTCTTGTTAATTTTTCTTCCCATTTTGAGATGCTTCAGCCGGTCGATCCCGACAGAGGAAACCGGGCCATCATGTTCGACGTCTGCAACCGGGGCAACAAAACCGCCTTTAATAATTTCAATAGTGCTGGCCCTGTTGATGATCCATCCGCTCCTCTAGCACCCGGCAACGGTTTTCTACTCCGCCATGGCTACACAGTAGTCTGGTGCGGGTGGCAGGCAGACGTTCCTGAATCACCCGGTTTAATAGGAATGCGAACACCCCAGGCAATCGGTGAAGAAGGACCGATCGAAGCTCGTATCATGAACTGGTTCCAAGTAAATGAACCAACTACAGTACACATGCTCTCAGACCGTGAACATCTACCTCATCCTCCTTCGGACAGGGATCAACAATCCGCAACTTTATATGTCAGGGACCATCCCAACAGTCCGTTGACCGAAATTGATCGCAAGGAGTGGTCGTTCGTACAGATTGAAGGGCGAAAGATTGATCCAGAAGTAAGTCATATCCACAAGCCGACAGGGTTCGAGCCAGGTCTGATCTACCAACTTGTATACAAAGCCAAAGGTAGCCGAATCGTCGGCCTAGGATTTGCTGCCGTACGTGACTCAGTATCGTTCCTAAAGTACGAGTCATCAAATTCCGGCAATCCAGCAGCGGGGCGTATAGATAACGCATACGCTTTCGGGCGGTCCCAAAGTGGCCGATTTTTGCGCCACATGCTCTATTCAGGTATGAATCAAGATGAAAAAGGTCGCAAATCCCTTGACGGGGTAATCAGCCACGTAGCTGGTGCCATGCGTGGAGAATTTAATCTCCGATTTGGGCAGCCTTCAAAGGACATTTGTTTCGTAATGCCTGATCTATTTCCATTTACAGACAAAATCCAAACTGACCCGATATCGTGTCAATCCGGCTCATTGCTCTCCAATCTCAAGAAGAACGGTATGATGCCAAAGACAATGTTCGTAAACACTTCAGCAGAGTACTGGAGGGGAGACGCTGCACTCATACACACTGATCTTCAAACTATGCAGGATGCTCCAGAAGACGAGAATGTACGGCGATACCACTTCGCCGGAACACAACATGGTTCGGGGCCGTTCCCTCCACAGAATATACGTCCGAGTGACAATGTAAGTGGACAATTACCTTTCAACGCTGTGGACTATAATCCTTTGCTTAGGGCCGCGCTCAACAACCTTGATAGGTGGGTCACTATGGGAGAACCTGCACCTCCAAGTCGCCATCCCAGTCTTAATGACGGCACTGCAGTGGAATCTAAGACGCTACAAGATCGATTCGAAGCTATACCAGGTGTCAAATTCCCACCCGTCCCTACACAGGCCATCAGGCTCGACTACGGTCCAGAGCTTGTAATTGGAAGAACGACCACGCTCCCGCCTGAAGAAGGGGAAACTTACCCGGCCCTAGTCTCAGATGTGGACGAAGATGGCAATGAGGTTGCAGGAATCCGATTACCTGATATCACGGTACCACTGGCTACCAATACAGGATGGAATCTTCGCAATCCCAAAATCGGTAATCCAGACTTGATCATCGGGGTCACAGGCGGCCTAATGGGCTGGACACTCCCTTTTGCCGTGACTAGTGAAGATCGGAAGTCTAACGGAGACCCCCGTGAATCCATCGAGGAGCGTTACAGATCAGAAGACGATTTTGCCTCTAGGGTACTAGAATCCGCTAACACATTGGCCAATGAAGGATACATTCTCGCGGAGGACATTGAAGAAATTATCGCCACCGCTCGAACCCGGTACAGGTACTTTGCACAGACCTAAGTTACGATGTCTATGGCACCTGAACATTGCAGTCAACTCAATAGCTGAAATTTTGTTGATTAGCGGCTCGATCACTACCCACAAATATTGTCTATTCATTACCCCAGGGGAATGACTCGATCCTCAATGACCGATCAGCAGCAGGTAGTTGTATCTTGGCACCACTGGAATTATGAGACATATGTATAGCGAAGCCTATCTCCGTAGCCCGACGCGCTTCTGCAGCATCACATGCCGTCTTTCCTCCATTTTCAACAGCATTGACTAGATCTTTTATTGCCGCCGGACCTGCAGGCCATTCTTCTTGATCATCCGGCAAGTCAATCGGCACCTGTTTTTCCTCGTCTTCACGCCAGTAATATGCTTTTTTGAAATCATGTAGGGCCATCAATCCGCCCTCGGAACCAGCAACTTGAAAGCCCATGCGAAAGCCATCAGGCAAGATGTGTATGAAACTACCATTGTCAAGCTTGATAGTTGAACGACCGGGAGGATCCATAGATCTACGAGAATCCGGAGGATCTCCGGATACGTCTTCTACGTGACCACTCGCCCAAACAGGATCCGGGTCACCTGCTAGGGCAAAGGCCATATCGTACCAATGACACCCGTGGTTAATCAGGTTCGCCGAGCCAAACCCTACAACGCTACTAACTTCTCCTATTGCCCCGCCGGAAATCAACTCGCACACCGCACGATGCCGCTTTATCCATCGTCTATCTAATAAATACGCTATGGCAACGTTATTTTGTTCGCAAACAGAGATGATTCGATCAGCCTCCGCTAGGCTAGTGGCGAAAGGTTTTTCTATAGCAATTCCACGTACACCAGCAGCAACGGCTGCATCTACCTGGGCAGCATGCATGGTCTGTCTAGTAGTAATACAAACTATATCGGGCCTTGTATCAGCCAACATATTTTCGTAATCATCGTATCCCGGTATCTCCCCCCATGTATCCTTCCAAACAGACCGGAATGTGTCCCGTGTCTCCTGATCCTTATCGAAAATACCCACAACAGCGGTATCCGGAACTCGGGCAAATCCATTTGCCCAGTTATGTCCGCGATTTAGGGTGTCTAACATTCTATGGCAGCCAGCAATAGCAACTCGTAGCTTGTCTTGTTTTCTAACCATGGGTGAAGTTTCTCCTAGTTTGTACTCCGTGGGACTAGCCAACAATAACACCGCAATATCAAGCAAGCAACACGTTCGTTGACCCTATTAATCAGCGCCCATATAATCCCGTCTACGGAGAAGAAATACCCACTAGTAAATTTCCTCAAAAAAGAGGTGTCAAATGCTGAAAACAGTATTCATAGGTGCTGGAAGAAGAGCTCAGTCAGCCCATTATCCCACCGTCAGCCGAATCGAGAATTCCAAGATATCAGCGGTATCTGAACTTAACGAATCACGAATGGGCGAAGTGGTAGACAAATACAACATACCTGAAACATTTGGAGACTACCATGAGATGGTCGAATCGGTCGATCCTGATATCGTATATGTGATTATGGGCCAAGAATATATGACCCAGATCGCGATCGATTGTATGAACGCAGGCAAGCACATTTTCATCGAAAAACCGGCCGGGGGTAATCCTGCAGAATCTCGTCAACTTCTTCAGGCAGCAGAATCCAATAACGTCATTTGCGCAGTGGGTTACCAGCGCCGATTCGCCGCTGTTACCAAGGAAACAATGCGGCTTCTAAAGGAAAAAGGCGGTCCCACACTGGTGGTAGGCGAATTCCACAAAGATCTTCTCGGCACTCCGAAGCCCCCCCGAACCACAATGTGGGATGACATCTGCCACGTGGTCGACTTAATACGTTTTGTGGCCGGAAGCGAAGTTATTGATACAAAGGCATTCCAAGATACGAATGGCTCAGATTGGCCAAATGACTACACTGCTCTTATGCGTTTTAAAAACGGAACCAATGGTGTATTACTTGCCAATCGTTCATCAGGAGGGCGCACACTTAGAGCTGAAGCCCATGGCATAGGAATTGGGTGCTACATACAAATACCTAATCAAATAGAGATTCTGGAAAGCGCCAAGGAAGCCAGGACAGTCCACGGATCCAATTTATTCGAGGATGCGATTGAAGATACCCATGCATATGATGGAACCCTTGAGATGCACAAACATGTCACCGAATCAATCATCAATGGCCAAACTCCAATTAACGATATTAGAGACGTGATCCACACTTCGGAATTAGTGGCGCTATTGGAAGGCAATAGCGCCGGCGAATAATTCGGCATGCAACAGAGGAGTAAAACCATGCAGCTTGGGAAAAGCAACCGCCACTACGACTGGATCGATGGGTGGTCAAAAAGTCCCGATTCAGAGAGCGCTCGCACAGGCTGGGCCCACCACGATATCGTGGTAAGCGAGAACGGTGACGTTATCGCGTTTCACCAGGCAGACCCAATAGTACTCATCTTTAACTCTGAGGGAAATCACAAAGCGTCTTGGGACGCTCCGGTATCCAACGCACATGGAATGTCGATAGTGAAAGAGAACGATGAGGAATTTTTATGGCTCGCGGACAATACTACAGGTAAGGTTGTTAAAACTACACTTGATGGCCAAACCGTGAGCAAACTTCAACCTCCAGATCTGGGGGTTTACCACAACAATAAATATGCACCAACAGACGTAACCGTTAATGAGGAATCCAATGGTGGGAACGGGGATATATGGGTAACTGACGGGTACGGTCAAAATTATATTCATCGGTATGATAAATATGGAATCCATATAGGGAGCATTAACGGCGAAGAAGGGGATGCAGGCCCATTCACTTGTCCACATGGCATATGGATAGACACCCGAAAGGACGTCGGTGAACTATATGTAGCAGACCGAAGTAATGCGCGTGTACAAGTCTATGACCTAAATGGAAACTTCAATCGTGCCTTCGGAACCGGGCCAGGTGCAAATTGGCTGCACTCCCCAAGCGGCTTTGCCACTCACGGTGAATTGATGATGGTAGCTGAATTGCGTGGGTCTCGTATCACCGTGCTAGACAAGAACGATGAATTATTAGGTTATCTTGGGGAAAACCCAGGCGCTTTCACTATGCTTGATGACTGGCCAAACGTCACATCAGAAGATGTCCAGTCAGGTCGGTTCAATAGCCCACACGGTATTGCTACTGATAGTAGCGGTAATATATACGTGGCCGAATGGATGATAGGTGGGCGAATCACGAAATTGGAGATTTCAAACTAGTACATTCCCTTTACTAGGTATGAATCCCCGTAATCCCTAGGGAATGTATTCCCAATTTAAGGTGAAAGCACAAGCTTTTTCTACCCAGAATACTTTTGGATCAGATCGTCGCTCATAATGCTGGGACACCAGTATCGTTCTATATACTTGATTACAAGATCCGTGCCACGATCATGACTAACATTAGGCACCATTTCTGGATTGTACATTGAATCTGTTAAATCCCTTACAAGAACGCAATTTATCCCCCAACCTATCATTTTCTTGATACCAAAAGTCCGGTTCAAGACACACATGTTGAGGTGAACTCCAGCCACAATGAGATTATTTATGCCACTATGGATCATAAAACTGTAAATTTCTTCCCCATCATCTGAAATCACGTCACTGTCACCAATATCTATAGCCTCGTGTTGACGAGTCCATACTGAACGAGGCACACTCTCCTCTGAATCACATCCTCCATCGGAATCATCGATGGGTAGCGGTGTAGGAGCAGATATTTCAATGGGTTCTGGAGGAATAACCTTTGTAATTTCTACCATCCGAATCCGTTGGTGTGCAGACCCATAAAAATCCATAGTTCCAGATGGGCTATGTATAATCTGGACGCCATTCTCCCGTGCAACTCTAACAACCTCATTGGTCCGTTCGGCAATGTCAGCAGAACGTTTGGCAGCAGCACTGCACCAGTGTTTGTCCCAAAGATCACACAACAACATCGCTGTATTAGATATCGGTATGGCTTTTTGGATGATTACTTGGTCCCAGCTACTTTCTCGGGTGACAAACTGGGATCTCAAATTCAACAGGAGATGATTAGTATATTCATCATCCTTGCTCATTAAACTCCAAGCTCATTAAACTCCAACAACCCATAGCACTGCATTGGTCAAAAGCCTTAAAAAACGGTCGTTCCGGAAGTCATCTTGGTGGCCTAAAGAAGTGTAGAAAACACGTCCCCCTAGATTTGTCCGAGTCCATGCCACGGGCTCAGAAGCCTCATCAGTTATGCCATTTAGCAATAGCGTAGTATCGTTTGCTATAGGCGTATTTCGATATAGGCTTCCCTTGGACTCTAGGTCTGTTATGCCTTTAAGTACAGGATGGCCATATGCTTCAGGCACAATCTGTACCCCGACTGTTGGACCTTCCCCATAATGATTTCCGTAGTTACCTCCGAGGACTTCATGGTCGAAATCAAGCCAGTTCTGAAAGGCGTGGCTTGCGGTTCGGACTCCAACAATCGGGCGACCCTGTTGACAGTATCGTTTAAATCGGTCCAATTCCAAACCTATGGTATTGATTCTCCTTGTAAACACCATCAGGACGTCCGTATCATCAATCAGTTCTAATGAGCGCTGGTCGTCCTCCGATTGAAAAGCAACAATGGTGCAATCTATTTCGTGAGTCCGCTCAATATGATTTTTGAAAATGGTTAGAGAATCATAGGAATCGTATTCAAAAGACCCCGAAAGCATACACAGTTTAATCCGATGTTCTTTCAACCTTGGAGATGCCCTTTGAGATGATCTTTAATAGCTAAAAGAGTGGCTTCCTCGGTCTCAGGTGTAGCAACATTCGGCGGGCCGGGCCATCCATCATCAATCCACTTTATCCCAACAAACTCTCGTGGGCTTTCATACCTGGGTACAACATGTGAATGGTAATGCCTATCAGACATCATCAACAAAAGGTAATTGATCTTGTCGAAGCCAAATGCACCAGAAAGCGTTTTTTCGAGCCGCTCTACAACAACAGGAAATTCAAGCAATTCGTCCCGGGTCAACTCTGAAGCACTAATAAAATTACGGTTGGCTGCCAGAACAAGAGTGCCTAGAGTAACCTGGTTTTTCCTTATCAAAACTGTCCAATTATCAGTTTGAAATAAGGTCAGTCGGTCGGCTTTAAAGGTATTTGCAAAGGGCTCCCATAATTTCATCCTCGTACTCTAACACATATAACAAGCGCGTCATCAGGCAGGATCTCAAAAACGAGATTAGTACCCGTTGGTTTGGGACAGATGATTACGTATGATGTACTTGTAATGGATAAACTTCATAAAACCCTGGTACTTCCCTATCCGATATCGTTGAAAAGAACGGTCCATTCCCATGGTTGGGTTGATCTAAAACCGTGGGAATGGGACGAGGATCTTGGGATACTTGCAAGGCTAGATCGATTGAAATCAGGAATCCGTAGGATTGAAATCAAGCAATCCCAGCTAAACTCCGTCGATATTGCATTGACTGGCGAGCAAGTCGACAAACTTGAGATGCACGAAGCGGTGCAAGTGGTGAGTCGATGGATTTCTGCGGATTGGATTCCACTAGAAGCAATTGTAAAAGCCCGCCATATACAACCTTGGATAGCTATTTTCATAGAAGAAGGTGGTGGCCGATACCTCCGGGGGAGTACGTTTTATGAGGATTTCATAAAGACGATTTGTACGATACAGATAGCTTGGTCTGGCAGTAAACGCATGGTAGCCGCACTGGTACACAGTATTGGGGAAGGGGTGTTCCCAACACCGATCGAAATAATCAAGGCGGGGGAAAAAGGACTGCGGGAGCGTGCGCGAATAGGATTTAGGGCAAAGGTGGCAGCGGAAGCAACCGAAGAGCTCTTAACTCAAGGCGTGATTGACATCTACGGCAACACGGTTAACAGGCACGTCCCCTATGTGGATCTACTGGCAATACGGGGGATCGGACCGTATTCAGCCGGACATATGTCCGTTTTACAACACGACTTCAGCCGAATACCAGTCGACTCAGAAGTGGAAAAATATTGTTACAAACGTTATGGTATCGGCCCGGACGAGATAGACTCATTTTTTGAGTCCTGGGGCAAGTTCAAATTTCTAGGATATCGCATATCAAAGCGGATAGGTTAGAGACTTTCTTGTGTGTAAACATACAATAGAAATCAGAGGTCAGATTAAATGCAATTGAAGAATAGAGTTGCCCTGGTTACAGGAGGTGGGGGTGGATTCGGTCGTTCTATTTCGCAGGCTTTCGCAGCTGAAGGTGCAAAAGTGGTAGTGACAGACGTACAAGATTCAGGGACCGAAGTCGCTGATTCAGTTAATGGCACATTTATAAAGGCGGATATCTCAACCATTGACGGAACAAGGGAATTAGGGAATCGTGTACTAGACGTTGCAGGGCAAGTTGACATCCTCGTGAACAACGCTGGCCTACAACATCTCGATGCGGTAGAAGAATTTCCCGATGAAGAGTGGGCTAAATTGATCCAAGTGATGTTGATAGCACCATTTCAGCTAACCAAGGCTGTAGTACCTGGTATGAAAAAGCGTGGTTGGGGTCGTATCATCAACCTTTCTTCAATTCATGGCTTGGTAGCAAGCCCATTCAAATCTGCCTACATATCAGCCAAACATGGAATCGTTGGCATGACCAAAACAATTGCACTGGAAGTAGGGGAGTTCGGAATTACAGTCAATGCAATTTGTCCTGGATATTCGAACACACCATTGGTTCAATCACAGATTGGATCCCAAGCTCGCACACGAGGCATTTCCAAGGAAGAAGTGGTTGAAAAAGTTATGCTTGAGCCGGCCGCAATTAAGCGTCTCATAGATCCGGAAGAAATAGCTAATATGGCAGTGTTTCTTGCAACGGATCAAGCGAAATCGATTACAGGAGCTTCCATGGTAATCGACGCGGGATGGACAGCCCGGTAGTTCGGATACCATTTAGGAACCGCTACCATACTAAGTATTATTCACCAAAAGAGCGTCTGGATTAAAATTAACACCGCACCGTTCTGAAAAGATTTGATCTCTGGCCCTCAGAAAAGATGAAATCTGCATTGCCTATTTATAAATCAAGACGCTTTTAAATCTGTCTCACTCCTAGGATTTTATTACCGGCAATTCCGATATATTATCTAGGTATTCCTTAAGATCAGTTTCTATTATTTTCTGAAGACGACCTAACACTATTTGTATCCGGGAACATAGATCCTCAAAAAGATCATAATCTTGCACCGTGGGTGGATGATCGCCAGAAGCAACAACAACAGTTAACTCGGCGATTTTTTCAACCAGCTTCGCCGGATAAGCTATCCCATCCATCCTTCCATCGACCCTAACTTGAACAATATCTTCTTCAATGGCAGTAAGTTTTGTTATCAAATCATCCGATAACCTTGACACACTATTTAGATTACTTGCCAACAAAGCGCGATTATTACACTGCTCAACCTGATCCCTGATATCACGAACCTGATGAACCGCAGAACTAAGGCCAGTCCGTTCATTCCTAAGCCGAATCAGGAGATCACGCTGTTCCACAAGATCATCAATCGAGGCACTACTATTCGGGTCTTGGAACAGTTCAAATGTCTCTAAATGTTCCGTTTCATCTACGGTTAATCTCACCTTGTAGATTCCGGGGGTTGCTATCGGACCTGATAAAGCTTTGTCGGCAGCTCCTGCACCGGGAACATCAATAGCCCCTGCATGTCTTAAATCCCATTCAAAGATGTTTATCCCTGTGTTGGTCGATAACATCGGTTCAAGTGGTGCCCCCGTAGTAGGATCGGAGGGAGCTTTGGAAGAAAAGCGCCTAAGAACTGAATCTTCTGAGTCCAGCAATTCAAGAATAACTTCGCTATCGAATTTTTCTGGCAACAAATAACGTATAACAACACCATCCGGAGGGTTGGTACCAGCATTAAGAAATCGCTGTTTTGGAGAACCATTAAAAGCATTTTCTGCAATATATGTCGCCTGGGTAGCAGCCCCAAAACCGTAGTTCTTGCCTGGTAGAGTGAGTACCAGGCCCGTGACTGGAGGTATCCGAAACGCGTCTGCTGGTTTATATAGATGTATATCTCCTGTAGTTTTAATAGACTGTCGCAGGTAAGCCAAATCATCAAGAACCCAGAATGAACGTCCATGCGTCGCTGCGACAATCTCGTTATGCTTTACCCCAATGTCGTGTACAGGTACCACCGGCAAGTTAATTTGGAGACTCTGCCAAGTCTCTCCATCATCAAACGAAAAATACACACCAGTCTCTGTACCCACATACAGTAACCCGCTAGAAACTAGATCTTCTCTTATGACCCGTGTGAAATCCTCGGGCCTTATACCGTTCGTAATACTGGTCCAAGATTTTCCGAAATCATTGGTTTTATAGAGAAAAGGTGAGTTATCGTCAAGCTTGTACCTAGTAGCAGCCATGTATGCGGTGGCCGGATCATGATGCGATGGTTCTATGGTGCTAATCGTGGTCCATTCTGGCAAGTCCACCGGTGTCACGTTGACCCAAGTCTCGGCTCCATTGACCGAGACATGAACTAAACCATCGTCCGACCCTGCCCAGAAAATACCTGGATCAATTGGAGACTCGGCGAAAGAAAATATCGTACCGTAATGCTCTGGACCCGTGTGATCGCCAGTGATTGGGCCACCCGGCATATCCATTTTGGTGATATCTTGACGGGTTAGATCTGGACTAATCTCAGTCCAACTTGAGCCCTCGTTTTCAGACTTAAGAACCACATTAGCCGCAACATACAATAGGCTGGGATCATGGCAAGACGAAACGATGGGGAAAGTCCACTGAAATCGGTACTTATGATCTTTTACTCCAGTCCCCCAATTGAACTCTGGCCACGGTGAAATAACACGAACCTGATCTTCACCCAGATCATACCTCAGCAGGTAATCTCCGCCATGTGGAGGCTTACCTGAATATACGATATTTGGGTTCCCATTCTTGACAGCAATATGGCCAGATTCCGAATTACCAACCCTTTGGCATTCCTCCCACTGAATTGCGCCTTTTATTGAACGGTTTGGAACGCTGATAGCGCTATTATCTTGCTGTGTTGCGTAAGCACGGAATGGGAACTGGTCATCTACAGCAACATGGTAAAACTGGGCGGTAGGCTGATTATATACAGACGACCAAGATTCTCCTCCATTGAAAGAGACACATGCCCCGCCATCATTACCCTCGATCATGCGATAGGGATTATACGGATCAATCCAAAGATCGTGATTATCGGTATGTGGCGTATTCATTTGGATGAAATTTAACCCACCATCAGTCGACTTCCACGCCTTCAGGTTAAGTACCCAGACAATGTTTTCATCACTTGGGTGTGCGACTACATGGCTGTAGTACCAGGGCCGTTGCCTAAGGTTCGCATCGTTACTCAATAGCTTCCATGAATCGCCTCCATCATCAGAACGAAATAGTCCACTATTACTAGACTCTACGATAGCCCAAACTCGACCAGATTTCGCTGGGGACACAGCCACACCCATGCGACCCTTTAGTCCATCAGGTAAGCCTGGCCTATCGGAAATATCCGTCCAGTGATCTCCCCCGTCAGTCGATCTGAATATGCCACTATCAAGCCCACCGCTGCTAAAATCCCAAGGCTGCCGCAATGTTTCCCAAATTGTGGCGTACAAAATACGAGGATTATTAGGATCCATAGATAGATCCGCTGCTCCCGCTTTGTCACTCTTATACAAAACTCGGTCCCATGTTTGACCACCATTTAGAGTACGGAAAATACCACGTTCTTCGTTGGGTCCAAACGCATGGCCAAGTCCAGCGACATATGCTATATCAGGGTTCGTAGGATGTACCCGTATCCGTGAAATATGGCGTGTATCGGTGAGCCCAATGTTACGCCAGGTTCTTCCACCATCAGTCGAACGATACACCCCGTCTCCATGAGATACATTACCCCTGATACATGCCTCACCCGTGCCAACATATAGCACATTTGGATCAGATTCAGAGACGGCTATTGCACCAACCGACGCAGTAGTAAAATAACCATCTGAAATATTGTCCCAATATAAGCCCCTATCCTCTGTCTTCCAAACTCCGCCGGCACATGCACCAAAGTAGAAAACCTCTTGATCGGTTGGGTGGCCCGCGACTGCTACTACTCGGCCGCCCCTGAAAGGTCCTATAGATCTCCAGTGCAGTGTATTGAGGTTTTCAGACATACATTAACTCCTATCAAATTTCATAAAAACAATAACTATTCGTATAGCCGTTGATTCATGATCCATGTTGTGTGTTGCAGATTTCACACAAACAACAACAAGAAATCAAAGGTTTGTAAAACTGACTGCCGTATTTTCTGACACCCGGTCAAGATAAGTCATCTCATCATCTGACAGCTTCCAACCAATCGCCCCTATATTTTCATCAAGCTGTTCAGTAGTGTCATTGCCAGAGATAGCTACCGTGATTTCAGGTTTTGACATGACCCAGTTGAGTGCAACTTGTCCCGATGTCTTATCCCGTTGGGCAGCTATTTCGCCTAACGCAGTCATGATTGCTGGACCTTGACCAAGGAAAGATTTATCGTATCTGGATTTGGTTTTAGAGGCCCAAAGAGAACCTTGTGGTGGAGGCCTTCCAGGGGAATATATCCCACTGAGTAGCCCGGCACCAAGAGGACTGAAAGCCATAGCCCCGAGGCCTTCTTCCCTGATTAGCTCAAACATATCCTCCTCAAGCTTCCTGTTGAGAAGACTATAAGGATTCTGAATAGTTATCCAAGGATCACATCCAAGAGAATCCGATGTCCAGAGAGACTTGCACACTTGCCACGCTTGGAAATTACATGCCCCGATATACCGAACCTTGCCTGTTTTGACCAGGTCATCAAGTGCCCGAACGGTTTCCTCCAAAGGAGTTTCTTCATCGTACTGGTGCAAAAGATAAACATCGATATGGTCAGTCTTCAGTCTATTAAGAGATTTCTCCACTTGGGCTAAAATATGGTATCTAGAACTGCCGACATCATTAGGCCCTTGCCCCATATTCCCATAAACCTTGGACGTGATCACGAGTTGATCACGGTATTTTGGGAGTATCTCGCTCAAGACCTCCTCTGACAAGGGTCCACCTTGGATACGGTAAAAGTTAGCACAATCGATGAAGTTAATCCCAGCGTCTATTGCATACTCGATCAAACGCCGCGCCACTGCAACAGATGAGATTCCTCGGAAACCAAGGCCCAGTGCTATTCGAGAAACCATGAGACCCGATTTGCCTAATTTTACATATTCCATAATCAAGCCAATGCTAAACGAAACGTGCGGCAGCCATTGTCCCAACACCAACAATTATCAAAACAGTAGCAGCCCGAGCCAGAATCTGGAGTTGTCGAGCCATCTTACCCATTTGGTCCAGTTCTTCATCAGTAGGCACTCTGTCCCTTATCGTGGCATTTATTACACCAATCTGTTTTGCAACGCCCCCAGTCATTATTCCGGCAATCAATGCGATTACTGACACCACAAAACCAATGGTGATAGCCCATCCCCAGCCTGTGTCGAACCAACTGTCAAGATTACCCCATCGGAGCCGTAGCGACATAGCGATTCCGGATAAAATAGTGATCAGACCACTCGTACCTAAGATAGGACCAGTCACTTGGCCAAGGTGACCCATAACTTGCCTATGTAACTCCGGGCCTAAGGTTCTCAACCGCGGCTCTATCACGAATGTCATTAATATAGCTGAACCTGACCAAAAAACTCCAAAACCGATGTGCAATATCCGGAGCAATATCATCTCGTTGTTCAACTCACACCCCTTTGTAAACACGGTACACCCAAGGCTTAGCCCATCTTACACGAGGCCACCAGCATAATCCGACTAGGGTTAATCTCGTTGGCTCAAACAATTTAGTCGAGGGCACATCATATTTTCAACAACTTCGTAACCAAGATCACACTAATCGGTTTCCAAAACAGTATATTGAGAGATCACCATCTCCAAAATCCGATATGCAAACTAGTGTTAGCTGATGACATCATTTAGGCATTCGCTGTTGGCAAAACGACAACCAATCTGTTCAGGTCAAATCATTTATAAATTTCTTGTTTACAACGATTTAATACCGAGAATTCGTGAAGCAGTCTGCCCCATGATCAAATCCAATTCGTCGTCCCCAAGGAAATCACAAAACTTCTCAATCCATTTCCGTGACTGACGATAGGTGCAAAATCGGTTCTGGAACGGCATATCGGTACCCCACAGCAAATGATCTGCCCCTA
The DNA here is from genome assembly GCA_964608025.1 of uncultured Dehalococcoidia bacterium. Classification (GTDB taxonomy): domain Bacteria; phylum Chloroflexota; class Dehalococcoidia; order Lucifugimonadales; family CAJWER01; genus CAZSLO01. Next base: position 93,969 of record CAZSLO010000014.1, read on the forward strand.
TATTCCGTACCATTTCTGCTACCGTAGGCCAGACCTCACTGTAGGGAAAATCGAAGATATCTCCAATGCGGACCGGGAAACATAACTCTAGATTACAGTTGTCGCCCTTGAATGGCTCCCAAACATCAGGAGGCAAAACAATCCGGTCTCCTTCTAGAAATGTGCGCCAGGGAAAACCGTGTGTAAGACTACAGACCGTGTCCGGATATCGCTCCATCCACCGCATTAAAATGTTCAGTTCGTTGATATACCCATCCCTCTCGCCCTGGATACCGGGAGTAAACGAGGGAGATTCTGGTCCGGTTCCAAGGGTGAAGAAAATTGGAACTCCTAATCCTGTAACAGCGTCCCAAAAAGAGGAATAAAATCCACCATCCCATGCTTCATTGCTTACCATGTACCCGAGTGGATTAAACTTGATAGCATGAAGCCCATTTACCTTGACAGCAGTAACGACCTCTTCTATGACTTTATCAGGCTCATCGCGAAGCCTCCATTCGTCTACCGGAGCCATAGCAATTAGCCTTTCCGGATAAAGAGCAATACATTCTGCAAGATAGGTGCTATCACGGACGAGCATAGGGTCGGTATGTAGTAAGGCCACATCTACCCCGGCGTAGTCCATTTCACCAATCAAACTATGCGGTGAGAATTTGCAATCGTAAAGATTTGGAGGGTAAAAATGCTTGGTGTATTGCTCCCCTTGGTATTCCCAAGCTACACGACCACGCTCGGTATCAACGCGGAATCCAAGATCAGGTAAATTCTCAAGGTCGCGGCCATATGGCGCTAGCACGTTAGATAATCCTTCAACGCGATCATTAACACGAAAAGCTGGTTGGTGGTGATTCGCGTGCGAAGATTGAACCCAACGAAGATGCTCAGAACCACTCGAATACCCTCTATCCGATCCCGCAGAAAGAAAACAATACGCATGCGAATCTACAATCATGGTATCCCTCCTGAAATAGTCACCCAGTATGGACAAACCAATCACCTAGGCCGACTATACTCATACTACGAATTTCTTAAAAGTGCTTGGATATTATGTCTGCCAATATTATCCCTTAGTCAGAAATCCAGGCATCCAAAGATTGCCTATCCGATTCAAAACCAGCCAGACCTAGATAATCCACGGGGCAATATCTGGTCTTGATGTCATACTATTCTGATAGCCAGCATAGCTCATGACACAGTGTTCCTCCTTCTAATCCGACTGATTACTCGCCATGTAACTAGCAATACGATACCAAGTAATGCCCCAAAAACCGTTAGCACTTCAAAATTATCGGCCAAAAATGATTCGATCTCTTCACCAAAAAACAGAATAAGACCACCTATTGTTAAAAATCTCGCTCCCCTACCAATCAACGAGGCAACTATGAAAGTTCGACGGTCCAGGTCAAGTACACCAGCCGTAATAGCAAACACTTTATACGGAATGGGAGTGAATGCAGCGAGGATCGTTGCCCAAACGCCATATCGTCCAAGCCACCGCTCAGCAACTAAGATCATATCGGTGGAAAATAGCCGGCTGAGAATCGGCCTACCTATTCGCTTACCAAGCCAATAACCTACTAATGCACCCGCAACAGAAGAAATAGTTACTATTACCGCAAGCCATAAAGCGAGTGGTTGTTGCACGAGGGCTATCCCTAAAAGCAACGGATCAGGTGGCACTGGGAAAAAGATAGATTCAGTGAACGAAGCGAGTGCCAGAATTCCAATGGCCCATTCGCTTTCAGCGAACGATAAAAGCCAGTTATTTAGTTCGTGAAGTACATCTATCATCCAGCATCATCGTCCCCACGAACTTCAACCTCGAAGCTGAATGTCAAATCCTTAGTCCTTGCCGTCGCCAGTAGAGTCCGGGATTCTATGTCCCTATCCATAGATATGGCTTGCCCTTCCGAATCTAAGACCTCGAAAGGTTCTCCATCAACTAAAACACTGATAGATGTCGATCCATCCTCTTGTTCAATCCTGCTTATTGCAGCAAGAGTTTTCTCATGCTCATGTAGTGCAGATATTGCCTCATCCATATCTACGGCACTAAAGGTTACTGTATCACCTGGCACTGCTTGGGCCAGTTGACCTATATCTGAAGTTATAACCGTAGCAATCTTGGTATATCCCCCTGTAGTACCACAATCCGACATTAGAACAGTAGGAACACCATCCCCAGAAACCTGCACAGCACCTAGAGCATTTCCTTCCGAGATGATATCAGGCCCTTCCTTGTGTCCTATCTTAGGACCTTCTAATCTGTATCCCATCCGATCCGAGTCAAGCGAAACAGTAAATACAGAATCCAAAAGCTTTGTAATGGCACTTTCTTGAAAGGCAATATCCTGAGGGCCCAGCATTACACGAACAGGATGTTCTTGACCATAAACAGGTGGAGTGAAATCGCTAGGCATCTGGGAAGGTATCGGATCACTCTCAAGTAATCTAATTGAGATTAAATCATTGTTGGTGATGGCCCTACCTTCGAATCCACCAAATCCCGCTTTGACATAAGTAGATTGACTGCCCATTATTTCCGGGACATCAATACCACCTGCAATAGCTAAATACGCCCGTATGCCATCCTTCATGCCTTCAAACTTGATCTGGCTGCCTTTTGCAACGAATATAGGTTCCCAGCGAGGTATTGGGGATCCATCAAGCTGTGCCGACAGATCCGCACCCGTTATGGCTATCAAGGCATCGAAGTTGAAAACAGTTGTTGGGCCGATCACTGTCATCTCGAGAACAGCATCAGTCTGATCATTGCCAACCAGAGAATTCGCAGAACGGAGCGCAAACTGATCCATGGCTCCTGATATAGGAACACCGATATCCTGAAATCCATAGCGGCCACGATCTTGCACAGTAGTAAATAAGCCAGGATCAACAATCTGTATAGTATTACTCAAGCGTAGATCAACCCCTCTGGATTTTCTCCAACTGATATTTCATCAACCAATCTCTGGTAGTCCTCTGGATCGTCCAGAGGAACAAATCTGACATAATCGCCCGGCATAAGCAATGACGGTACACTTCTAGTTGCCTCAAACAGGGGTAAAGGGGTACGTCCGATAATATTCCAGCCTCCTGGAGTCGAAACTGGGTATACACCAGTTTGAGATTCAGCTATTCCGACCGAACCCGCGGGAATATCCTGTTTAGGGGTTGAGATTCTAGGAGTAGCAATCTTCTCGTCCAAACCACCTAGATACGGAAATCCCGGTGTAAAACCGATCATATATACCAGATAATTTGTGGCGGAGTGAATTTCTACGACCCTGGCAGAATCAACACCCGAATGGTCTGAGACTCTCTCCAAATCCGGACCAAATTCTCCCCCATAAAGAACAGGCAATTCTACCAGTCTACCCTCACCACTAGTTATCGGTTCCGGCTGTGAAATCATATCTATTACTAACTTTCTGAGAACAGGGAGATCAAGTATCAACACGTCATACTGAATTAGTAGAGTATTAAATCCCGGTATAATTGCTACGATTCCATTCACATTGCTAGTTTTTAGTGAGTTTGCAAGGTGATGCACTAGACGATTGACTTCAGGGTTAATCTCATCACCAAGTTCTACTAACAAAGCTTGATCACCCGATGAACGAAATATAGGTTCTTCGTAAATCACGGTAGTTTAATCCTAGTCACGAAACTCTCTATCATTTATCAATCACCTAAAGTGTCGCTACCATAGTAATTATCAAACCAATCTTGACATTGGAACAATTTCGACACCATTTTCCTCTAGTCCTTGCCTGATTCCAGCAGCCATTTCTACCGCACCCGTAGTATCACCATGTATACAGAGTGAATCCGCTTCAATTTCTATAAGTTCCCCAGTCATAGCTGTTACGACCCCATCTGTAACCATCACAACACTACGTTCTATAACTTCAGTTATATCATGTAGTACCGCACCATCCTGTGAACGGGAAACAAGAGAGCCGTCTGGATTTAATGCTCGATCTGCGAAAATTTCTGCTGCCACTTTCAGTCCCATATCTTTCGCTATTGATACCCATTTGGAACCAGCGAGAGCTACAAGAATGATATCTTGGTCAAAATCCAACACCCCTTCGCAAATTGCCTTAGCCAAATCTTCATCATTGACAGCCTGATTGTACATCGCTCCATGAGGCTTTACATGTTGGAGTTTTTTTTCCTTAGTAAAAGCCTGGAGAGCGCCAAGTTGGTAGGTGATGTCGTTTTTCACTTCTTCTGATGTCGCAGACATATTACGACGACCAAAGCCTACCAAATCCGGATAGCTAGGATGTGCCCCAACAGCTACTCCATTATTCTCTGCTAACAACACCGTCGCCTTCATCCAACGAGGATCCCCAGCATGGAACCCGCATGCGATATTGGCTGAGCTTATATGCGGAATAACATCTTCATCGAGTCCCATCTTATACATACCAAAACTCTCGCCCATATCGCAGTTGAGATCGATTTGAATGTCCATATTTACAAGCTACTCCATGTCTCTGACTAGCAACATATTATATAACCTGTCAAAATAGGTCGCCAAAAGGCAAGCTGGACAAACCTAGTGTTATACAATCCACTAACAAACCGTTCTTTGGTGTATCTAAGACCAAGTATCAAAGGATATCCATTCATATAATCACAGGCATCAAGCACCATCTAAATCAAATATCCATACCACCAATGGATATGAAACAAGGAGGCTGGAAATGAGCGGACTTACGGACGATCAGAGAAACCAATACGATGACAAAGGCTATGTGTTATTGGAGGGACTATTCCAACCTCAAGAACTAAAAGGGTTGATTGATGAGATCGACGACAGTGTAGATCAGATTGCAAACTCTTTTTATGCAAATGAAAGTATACGGTCAAAATACGAAGACCACGGCTTTGATACCCGATTATTGAAAATTATTGAAGACTCGCCGGATGCATACCGAGAATTGGTTGGATCAGTCCTAATGGGACCTGAACTTTTCAAGATCCTAAGTCACTCTAAACTTATAGACATTGTAGAAGGTATAGTAGGCCCAGAAGTCCATTGTGAAGGCCGTCATCGTCTTCGGCCAAAGCTGCCAAATTACGGCGTAGCCGATTTTAGATGGCACGAGGACACTCCTTATGCTGCAAAGCGTATTACCTACGTCCAGCAGCAATATGGTCTTGGAGATGAAGATCCTCGAGCAGGTGGTAAATTCATGTCACGGATCGTAGCCGCGCCGCAGATGCCTGAGCCTAATTTCTGGATTCCATTAGTACCGGTTAATGAAGAAAATGGTTGCCTCCATGTACTCCCGGGAGGCCACAAGCATACACCTCCATATGAAAACCAGTGGGAACCCAACAAGTTTTTGCCTGAACTAGACTATTTAGAACCCGTGGTGATTCCCATGAAAGTCGGGGATGCATTGTTGATGCATCAGCATGTGCCGCATGTATCACCCCCAAACCAATCAAATGGGGTTCGATGGAGCGTAGATATTAGGTACCAAGATGGAACACGCCCAGTTAAATCTATACGGGAACCTGGGTTTCTGGCTCGCAGCCAAGAAAGACCTCAAGATGTTGTGACCGACCACCAAGGCTATCAGCAAATCAGAAACACGGTAGCGGAATTCAGGGAAAAAAGCGGGATCAGATTTTAAACAAGAATCTTAGAAGCGATGGTCTGAACTCGTTGAAGCTGGAGCTTGTTGAAGTTTAAACAAGAGAACAAGTCCGATGATACTGGAGCATAGAAGAAAAAAGACCGCAAATGGTTGGCCTAAATCAAATGTCACTACTATCAGGGACCACAAAAATGAACCTGTAAGAAATGCTAACCGACTAATTGTCCCATAAATTCCAAACATTTCACCTAAATTTAAGGGTGATAGGTCAATTAACAATGGTCTATCAGCAACCCACAGGCCCCCGAAACAAAAACCCGTCAATGCGCCCAGCGGCCACCAGAGTTGATTGTCCAAGTTGAGCCACGGAATGCTAACTGTACCAACAAATATAAACACCCATCCTGACAGGTTCCATCGGAGTGTGATTCTAGGACCCAGGCTATCAACCACATAACCCCAAAATACAGCGCTTGGGATGGAAACAATAATTCCTACCAGCAATAAATATTCTACTTGCCTTTCTGTAAACCCGATGGTTTTTATACCATACAAAACACCGAATGTTGATGAAGTAGTAACTGCCACCATATAAAAATATCGCGCCATGAAAAATTTAGCTATTTGTGGATATCTTTGAAAATATTCACGGGTCCGCTTTATTTGTTCCCAAGTAGCTTGCAATACAGGCTGCGTGGATAAATTTCCAGGATCCTTTTTCTCAACATAAAAAAAAGTGATCGGCACCGACATTAGGAAGAAAAGGGCTGCTATTACCTGGAATTCCAACTTATAGTTCGGATCAACACCTTGATATTTTAGAGCCAATCCAATCACGGCCAAAGAACCTATAAAGCCTAGTCCAATTGCTATACCCCCTACTTTACCTATGTTCCGTGGTGTAGATGCTCCAACCAACAACGTGTTGTAAATCACTTCGGCAAGATAAACCGCCACAAAAGCGATCGAGAACAATACTATTCCCACAACCAGTTTTTCGCTGACTCCAATAAAAAACGTGGCTACGACAGCAATGATGTTTAACAGGGTGAGAGCACGAATACTGCTTTTTAATTGATCAGTAAGGGCACCCAAAAACGGGCTGATGATCAAGATTACAAGCATTGACATAGCAATTGGCAACCCCAAGTCAGCATCAGTTGTACCTTCCTGGCGATTTATCCAGAGGGGCAAGAATAGGCCAACTACTCCCATGTTAAATGCAGTGTTTGCCACATCATAAAAAGCCCACGATATGACTGACTTATTCAAATTTTGCTAAACCTTCGCACGATACAATAGTTTTCATTCTTAATAATTGATCTGTCACATCAATTTTTACCAAAATAAACCCCTCAGACCTCGAATTTGAATCAGAATTCTCATCAAAAAGCCATGTCCTTTTGCTGTCCGTGTTCCGTCCATTCGTTTGCAAAATTCTGTTAAATCAGCGTCCAGCCTAACGATCATTGGGAAAATAAGAATTGCCAACCATTCTGATATTTGGAAAACACCAACCTCAACACTAATATCTTATCAATGTTACTTTGAAATCCTTACCAACATGGGAACTGCAATGGTGCCCAAGGCATCTAGGATCACTAACGCCCCGAGAATCCTAATAAGCGGTCCCGGGAGATCTCCTACCCATATAGCAACTAATATCAATATTCCTACAATTACAATTATCGATACAGTGATTCTTTGTGATAATGATATTAGTTTTTTAGTAGGTATGGGTATCAATAACAACAGGGAATGGTTAATAGCAATTGAAACAACTCCAGCTGAGCCTAGGCTTTTCCAGAACATTTCACCACCACCGATATCTCCACCCCAAATCAAGAGTAGTATCATTCCGAAAAAAGTTATCGACGCAAATATAGCAACCTTTGAGACATGCGGATATCGAGTCCGTTCTAGATGAAATAGGCTTGGTAAAGACAGGATACTGAAGCCTGTTAGAGTACCGGTAGTAGCTAGTATTTTTACCTCGGTCTCATCAAAATCACCCACTAAAACAATAATGATTCCTATACCAGCGCTTGAAACAAGAGAAAGAACAATCGCCACAAGTGCTATGCGAGTAGGTTTCCATATACCAGTGCTACTCAAAAGACTCAAGGGATACCTCTTATTGTCAACTGCCAATGATCAAAGTAGAGACTACCAAGTTTAAAGATAGTATAAAGACTCCTGAGGTGAAACTAGAAAACATCTCTAATTGTTTGGTTAACATTAGGATTATGTATTAAAGTCGCTGAATTGGTTATTTTATAACGCCAAACAGCAAACCAATTCTGGTTTAGTGAAAAGGAGATAGATATGAGTTCATTGATCAATGTTAGAAAAGCTATTCCAGATGACATTGATGCAGTAGTAGATCTATACATGGAAAATGCCGATCCAAACTGGACAACGCTTACTAGGAAAGCTATGACGATGGGAATAAGTAAGTTGATCTCCGATCCAGATAAGGGATACCAAATTGTAGCTGAATCTGGAAAAATCATTGTCGGTCTTCTCAGACTAGCACCAGAGTGGAGTCCATATAGACAAGGTACTTTTTGGTGGGTGGAAAACGTATACGTAATTCCGCACTGGAGACGCAAAGGGGTATATACCAGTATGCATGATTTCATTTACGAGACTGCCAGATCTGATAATTCAATTTGCGGTATTAGGCTATATACAGATGAAGAAAATTACGCTGCCCGAAAAACCTACATGAAAGTTGGTATGCATGGACATATGACAGAACAGTTTGAAATTGATTTCGTGTTTGGCTCCCATCACCGTTAGTCATTTAAAAACTTTATTTTGCAAATTCAACCGAACCGGAATTGGAAAATATTATCAAGTCCACATATTTTCTATTTATCGGACGATATTTCTGATTTTAACTCCCTTATCTGCTGTGTTAACTCAGCAATAACCTTGGTGCTTGGGTCTCCCGCATTTGAAAAAACTGCAGCTAGATTTGCTGTGATAGCTCCAAATATCCCCAATCCACCAAGCATCAAAATCACAGCCATTCCACGCCCCGCCATAGACACGGGTACTGTATCTCCATAGGCGTAACCAATAGTAGTGGTAGTAACTAAAGACCACCATAGAGACTGTGAAAAAGACACGAGAGAAGAGTCGTATCCTTGTTCAACGGTGGTAACTACTGTTGCACCAATCATCACCAGACCTACAGCATAGACAAACAGGAAATCAGGCTTACCAGCCCTGGTTATACCTTTATAACTTTTCGCTGCGAATACAATTAACCTGATTATTCTCAATGAGCGAAACCATGGTACTACTACGGCAATAAGCTCCAACCAATGATTTTTTAAGTAATTGATCCTATCAGCAGACAAGGAAACCTTAATCGCCATATCTACAACAAATAATCCCCAAATCAATACGTCCCCTATCAAAAATATGCTTTCTTCATTCTTCGACATATCCCAAAGCAATGGACCAATTAACAAAGGGATCATTACCAGAGACAGAATCATCAAAGGGATCTCAGTGATACGCTCCATCTTGCCTAGTAATAACTCTCTAGAATTATGTAGTTCTTTTGCATTGAACGTACTCATATTATCCTCCTATTTCTGCTTGCCCAGATGGTGCTAGGATCTAAACAGAAACCGTCAAAGCCAACTAAAATCCTTAAGTTAATGCTAAGTAACCATTTGCAGTAAACAACAAAACCCCTCTTTTATAGAGGGGCCAGAGGAGATAATCTTGTAGCTAAATAGATAAGTGATGGTGGGCCCGGCAGGGATCGAACCTACGACCAATCGGTTATGAGCCGACCGCTCTACCACTGAGCTACGGGCCCTGATACGGGTTTTACCTCGAACATACGATACCCATACATAAACTATTATCCAAGTGTATCATGGCATTATTCAATCATATTTCCTATATTTCAATTTCCTCAACCCAATTCGTTGACAACTCCACAGCCCGCGGATACATTTCGGAAATAAAGAATTGTTTCCCGGGCGTAAAAAATGGCAATTGCAAATAAAATTCGAAATCTCATGGAGAGAGGCTCCTGGATCCGTAAGATGTTCGAAGAAGGTATTGCTCTCAAAGAGCAATATGGTGCCGATAATGTCTACGATCTGTCGCTTGGCAACCCCGAAATGGAACCGCCCACTGAATTTACCCGTGAGTTAGTCAAGCTTTCCAGAGATACAACGTCTGGAACGCATAGGTATATGCCTAACGCCGGTTATCTTGAAACACGAACAGCCGTTGCATCTCAGCTATCCACAGAAACTGGGCTTATATTCACCGCCAACCACATATTGATGTCATGTGGAGCTGGTGGTGCGCTAAACGTAGTAATGAAAACCTTGCTCGATCCTAACGACGAAGTAGTGATATTCGCACCTTATTTCGTGGAATACCTATTTTACGCCGATAATCATAGGGGCCAATGTCGGACTGTCCCGCCTGATGATAGATTTCTACCTGATTTCGACGCCCTCGAACACACCATCGGTCCACAGACCCGCATCGTGCTCGTCAGTTCACCAAGTAACCCAACGGGGGTTGTCTACGATTCTAACGTACTTTCCCGCATTGGAGATGTTATTCGCCGTAAAGAAACAGAATTTGGAATCGAGATCTCATTGGTAAGCGATGAACCGTACCGAAAAATACTGTTCGATAACATAGAGTACCCGCAAATCTTCAAACACCACCCAAGAAGTATTGTGGTGACTTCCCATTCAAAAGATCTCGCCTTGCCTGGTGAGCGGATAGGGTTTGTTGCAGTAAGCCCTAACTATAATGATGCAGACGAGATCATGGATGGCCTCACCTTCTGTAATCGAACGCTGGGATTCGTCAACGCACCCGCCTTAATGCAACTGATAGTAAAAGAGTTACAGGACGTAACCATTGATGTAGGAATTTATCAAGCAAAACGCGATTTTCTATACGAGGCTCTTACAAAAATTGGGTACTCCGTAGTAAAACCTGGAGGCGCTTTCTACATGTTCCCAAAATCACCCTTAGAAGACGATGTTGCCTTTGTAAACGAGTTGCGTAAACAAAGAGTATTGGTAGTACCAGGCAGCGGATTTGGTACACCAGGTCATTTTCGAATTTCATACTGTGTCAACGACTCTACCCTAGAGGGCTCGATCGATGGATTTCGCGAAGCTTTTATCTCATCCCAAATTTAGATGCACTGCTGAAATTCTTAAGAAATTCGACTACCTATATTACGTCACAAATCTCCTAAAAGGCTCGCGCTTCGGATCTACATCTAGCAGGTTGTCAAGTTCACCCTCCAAGGCCCTCTGAACGACCTTGAATGTGTCCTCCGCGGCGTCGGCGGTCCGTTGTATATCCTCATCGGTGTGGGCCAGCGTAGGCGTAAAACCAATATTGCAATGTATACCACGTCGCGCCATTTCTTGAATGAACAACGTATTGACCTTAGGCATTAAAGAATCATCTGGTAGATCGAAGTTCACCGCGCATCTATAGTGCCATCCCCTAACATTGGCCGGGACTCCTACCGAATCTATTGCTCCTTGCATAGCAGTACGCATCTTTTCCCCCAGCAATTCAAATTCTGAGACAGATTTACGGTTCTTCAACTCGTTGATTGTTGCTAGTGACGCCGCCAGACCGACATTATCGCTCCAGTATGAACTTGAAATAAACATTCGTCCCGCCAATTCCATTACGTCCCTAGAGCCAACAACAACCCCCATAGGAAATCCGTTGCTTATCGCCTTAGCAAAAACAGACATATCGGGCGTTACGCCAGTGTATTCCTGAATACCACCTATCCTTGTGCGCCAGCCACAAGATACTTCATCGAAAATAAGTATGGCATCGTTGGCTCGAACAATTTGTTGCACACCCTCAAGATAGCCTTCAGGCGGTATACCCGAGCGAAGAGGCTCCATCATCACAGCCGCAACCTCGCCCTTATTCTCTTCAAATAATTGTTCTAAGTTATTGAGATCCCCATATGTGAAGGGCAGTGCAGTACCCGCCAGAATCTTTGGAACTCCAATTGGCTCGATCCCGGTAATAGGAAATTCACCAGTGTCAGGGTCAGCTAGATAGTTAACCGATTGGTACCAGTCATGCCATCCGTGGTATCCAGAAAAGAGTATCTTGTCGCGTCCCGTGTTACCCCTGGCAATTTTAATCGCAACCGTGCACGCCTCTCCTCCACCCTTACAATAGCGAACCATTTCTGCACTTGGGATAGTATCGACAAGTAATTCCGCAAGCTCGACTTCCATGGGGCTATTAACGGTGAAAAGGCTACTGTCGTCTATCTGTTGTTTAACAGCACTGTTAACAACCTCATCTGCGTGCCCGAGTATCACAGCGCTTACACAATTCACCCAATCAATATACTCATTCCCATCGACATCTAAAAAACGTGACCCTTTGGCATGCTCTGCATAAACAGGACTAACGCCCTCTGCAAACTGACTTGCACGCCGACTCACTAGCTGTGTCTTACCAGGAATAAGTTCACCGGCTCTCTCATAAAGCTCCATCGATTTTTTGGCTCTTTCATCAATCATTGTTTTGTTCTCCTTGACTGTCCACAGATGAATCCATTCCCAAATCTCGCAGCTTAGCGGCAACAATCTTGTTGGCCCAGGGTGAGTTTAGCGCGGAGCTACCAAGGGCACAAGCAACGGTCTGCAACGATGGATGGATGACAAAACAGGCTCATCCATTTCACCGTTTATTTCAGACGGTTAATTTACCTTGAGAGCAATAATCTTACTGTGGACCATATATCAATTAGTTGGAAGCAGTTCTACCAGATCGTTTGGTTCTAGGGGTACTAATTCTACGTCGTTTATTGCGATAATCTGGTGCCTTTATCCGTATGTGTATAGACACTGAAGGATCCTGAACCCGCGAGGTTATTGGGTCTAGTTCGTCATCAAAGTTCATCATACTTGTTATAACAGTGGGTAAACGCACATTATGGCGATGGACAATTATCTGATAGAGCTTTTCAACCGCCCAGTCACTTCTCTGTTCCTTACCAAGATCATCCAGAATAAGCAGAGGGGCATTCTTTACCTCCTCAAACAAGCTGTCATAACGAACTGGGCTACCCGGCTTAAATGTATAGCGAAGATAATCCATGAGTTCAGGTACGAACGCGAATATCACCGGCTTACCCTGTTCAAGCTGAGTCGCGGCGATAGCAACTGCTAAATGAGTCTTCCCTACCCCAGTCTCACCAGATAGAGTCAGCCATCCCTCTGGATCTGCCGCAAAGGCAGTCGCAGCACGGTGTGCTGACTCTAAACCTTCCTTCTGACTCGCTGTCGGATTATTACCTCTCAGATCATAACGATCAAAAGTCATCCGTCCAAGCATTCCCGGTTCAATACGGCCTAGCGGACTAGCAGGCTCAGTACGTTTGGGTTCAATTTCTATTACCTTGCTTAATACGGATGATTGAAGTCGAGTAGCAATATATTGGTCCAGTGCAGAAAGGGATACCGAAGAAGTCACTACAGTGGGCAATTCCATATTGTATCGATGATTAATTATCTGGCCTAATTTCTCCTCGGCCCACGATGTTGTGCTATGGCTTCCTAAACCATCCAAAATGAGGATAGGAGTAGATTTTACCTGTTCGAAAAGTTCGCTATAGGCCAAATCACTTGCCGGGCTGAATGTGGAGCGTAAATGATCAAGCAAATCAGGTACATGACTAAAGAAAACTACATGGCCTCTTTCTATACATCTATTGCCAATCGCAGCTGCTAAATGGGTTTTACCAGACCCATTGGGGCCAACTAGTACAAGCCAACCAATCAGCCTATCTCCATAATCTAGAGCAGATTCATATGCGCGAAGATAGCTTTCCTTACTCCCGGCAACCTGTAAATTTTCGATATCGATGGAATCAAAAGTGAACCGGGACAGGTTACCTAGATTGCTATATTTTAATAAACGTGTGTGTTGATCTTCTTCGATATTTTGGCGCTGACAATCACACGCAACAGTACGCCCAAAATCAGGATCGCCGACTGGCGCCTCCAGCGTGAGCCAACCCCGCCCTCCACAGTTCTCACATATATCTATTTGTTCTTCCAAGTCTGGCAAATCATTAGGTTGTCTATCTCCTAAAGAATTCTTTATAGCCAGTCGTCTTAGAATCTCTCCCAGATCTTCCATCGTCCTTTCCCTCGCGCTCCCAGCGCTCCAGAATAGCAGCAACGTAACGCCAACTCCTCTTGTTGCTCTTCACCGCTTCTCTAAAAGCCTCTTCAATCCATTCAGATGGGTACTGTTTCTCCGCATCTTTCAGTTCCTCTGTAATCATTGGATTTAACATGCCTATATTCGCCTCGTATAAGGAGAAAATATTAGGACGATCAAATGGTCCCTCAAATGGTTCTATCTGGTCAAAAGAAGAAAAAGTGCTTCCATCAATAGTGTTTACCGTCTTCCGACCTGTTTCAGTATTCAGTACAAATACACTGGACTCCGAACCGTTGGTGCCCAATACTGCCTGCAAGACTGTGCCTCGGTCTATAGCCAACTTCAGTCCCCTAGTGATTGCAGCCTGTGATCCAGAGGTATCATTTGCCAATCCCCTAGCAAGAATGGGATCTGAGAACAAGTCTGCCTTTGAGACATATCTCGGAAATCCGGTCTTTCCGTGCAAAAGCTTGATAATTCTCAAAGTACACTTTAGTTCTGCAACATCTTCGATTTGCTCAAGGAGAGGCCCAAACATAGGATCAGGTACAGGCGTAAATCGAACCTTTGGTGGAAATCCCAGGTAACTCATCTTACGAAAACTCCCCTGCATCCACCGACTGATCAAGGTTCTCAAAACGTACTACATCTTTACGGAAATATAGCGGGACAGTGCCCGTGGGACCATTACGGTGCTTTGCCACAATTATCTCAGCAACACTCTCCGGATACGCTTCTGTAGGATGTGTTCGTTCCCAATCTTCCCGGTTAGTGTATACATCTTCCCTGTAGATGAAAGCGACGACATCTGCGTCCTGTTCAATGCTGCCACTTTCCCTAAGATCGGACAAGATAGGCCTGTGTGAAGGACGCTGTTCCGGTGCTCTACTAAGCTGGGAACATGCTAGCACAGGGATATCGAGATCCCTCGCAATCCCTTTCAAGGATCGCGAAAAATCTCCCATCTCCTGCACTCGATTATCTATTCTCCTAGCACTAGAGGACATTAATTGAAGGTAGTCAACAACTAATAGATCCAAGCCTCTCTCTGCCTGAAGACGCCTCGACTTTCCTCGTATTTCAACAACGCCTTGAATTGGAGTATCGTCAATGTATAGTGGTAGTTCAGACAGCAATCCTATAGCGTCAAAGACCCGGTTTTCTTCACGCTCACTAAGCAATCCAATTCTTAGACGGTGGCTGTCTACGTTTGCTTCCCCCGAAATTAGGCGTACAGCAATCTGTTCCGCACTCATCTCGAGGCTGAATATTCCAACATTAGCACCTTGTTCAGCTGCATGCCGAGCTATATTGAATGCTAGGGTGCTTTTACCAAGACTAGGACGTGCTGCTGCCACTATCATGTCGGATCTTTGCAAACCATTGCCCAGTAGTTCATCTAATTTCGTGAATCCAGTAGATATGGGAGCTAGATTTTTACCCTGATCAGATTCTAGAGTAGCCGTATCCTCCATATATACGTCCAACACATCACGAATGTGTATAAAATCCCGGGTTCCCCGGCCTGAACGCACATTGAAAAGCGCCTCCTCAGCCTGATCTAGCGCTCTTTCTACATCTGAATCACTTTCATATCCTATAGTAGCTATATCACCAGCTGCATTAATGAGTTGTCTCATCACCGAGGTACGCTGAACAATATGTCCATAATGTTCCAGGTGTACAGAGGTCGGAGTTGATTCAACAGCATGTGTCAAATATGCAGTGCCACCAACGTCTTCTAATCTACCAAGCACTGATAGTTCATGGGCTAAAGAAACCTGATTTATCGCCTCATCTCGATCAAACAAAGACAAGCATACTTCAAAACACATTCGGTTCTTAGCAATGTAAAAATCAGATGCCCTAAGAAAATGGGTAACCTTGGTGATCGACTCCGGATCTACGAGGATAGATCCGATAACGGATTCTTCAGCGTCGGGATCGTGGGGTAAAAGACGATCTACATACAACGGAAGGCCTTAATTTATCTTGGAGTCTATAACGAGTATAAGCAAACTACGACCTCTTCTGGTGTATAACCAGGGTAGTCCTAAGGATCTTCTAGATCTTAGAGCAATAACTCAGCAAGATCTACCGACAATTATTCGTCTTGCTGTTTAGAATCGTCTGTCTCTGCAACATCAGCTGGAACCGGGACTTCCACCAAGTTATCACTCTCATCAACTGTTGATTCTTCCGCAGAAAGACCTGCATCCTCTGACTGTTCACCTATGTCTTCAAGACTTTCTAAAAATTCTTCAGGTCCCATACCAATCGGATGTACCAACAAGGTTACGTCTGTCCTGACTTCAGGATGTAACCTTATTTGAACACTATAGGTTCCAGTCTCTCGAATAGATTCTGGTATCTGTATGACTCGTCGATCTATCTCTCGGCTGGTCATGGAAGCGAGTTTTTCGGCAACAATGGTATTGGTGACAGATCCGTACAACTGGCCACTTGCACCGGCCCGCATTTCAATATCAACACGGGTTCCGGATAACTCATCTCCAAGGGCCTTCATATCCTTCAAGGTCTTGAGCCGGGTAGATTCTGCTTGCTTTTTAAGTCGGTCAATCCGTTGTAGGGAATCTTGTGTAGCAGGGGTAGCTAGATTTTTGGGAATAAGGTAGTTTCGCGCAAACCCGTTTTTTACATTCTTAATATCACCCCCTTGGGCAACACCAGGCACATCTTCCAAAAACAATACCTTCATTTTTCGGCCTCTATCTGTTTAATATGAACAGTAATATTTTAAGCAGTGCATCGCGTAACGGGACAGCGACTTTGTAGCACCGCAAGATCAACCAGTTGGAACAAGGAGCGGTTTATCGAGATAAATCGATTATAGCATGGGCGAGGATCAGTGGAAAAACGCCAAATATCACACCTTATCGCCATATTTTGTTGTACGATGGATACATCTGGCGTTGACAAGCTAGGTTACCGAGCCTAAAATTTTCATGGTCATGTATGTCTACAGGAATAATTTATGCTAAGGATTAGATTGAGACGTGTAGGTGGCAAGAAGCAAACAAGCTTCCGGGTGGTAGTAGCAGATTCTAAAGCCGCACGGGATGGTAGTTTCGTTGAACAAATAGGCCACTACAATCCGAGAACCGAACCCGAGACTGTCAGCATAGACGAAGAGAGAGCGCTCCACTGGCTACGAAACGGAGCGCTGCCAAGTGAAGCTGTTGAACGAATGCTCAATAACATGGGCACGATGGAGAAAATTAAAGCATGATGAAAGATCTAGTTGAATACATAGTCAAATCCATCGCATCTCATCCAGATGAAGTAAAAGTCACCGAACTGGGCGAAGATGGTCGCGTAGTACTAAAACTTGAGGTAGCACCTGACGACAAAGGCAAAGTAATAGGCCGCCAAGGCCGCGTAGCGGAGTCCATTCGCACACTACTTAGGGTCGCTGCCGTAAAACAAGGAACTCGTGCTATGCTAGAGATCGTATAGCGCAGCTAGACTCCTCTCAACACCATTTGCCAACCAAGTCGTTAACTGGGAAAGTCGCTGTCGGTAAAGTTTCCGGTGCATGGGGCCTACGCGGGCACCTAAAGATCTTCCCTCTAACAGACAACCCAAACAGGTTCTCAAAAAACAGCCGTCTAGAAATAGATGATCTGGTAGTAATCGTGCAATCGGTACAGCAATCGAAAAAACACCTCATCATAAAATTCGATTGTGTGAATAACCGTACGGAATCCGAGGACCTACACGGCTCCCTTGTGACGGTACCAGAAGAGCAAATTGGCCCACCCCCTGAAGGATCTTATTATCACTACCAAATAGTGGGCATGGAAGTTTTCATAGAAGACGGAACAAGTCTTGGTCAAGTCACTGAGATTCTCTCTACCGGGAGCAACGATGTCTATCTTGTTCGGGACCACAGGCGCAACGAGACACTCGTGCCCGCATTAGAAGACATTTTAATCAAAGTAGATGTTGCACGAAAGAAGATGGTTGTTCGACTCCCTGAAACTATTTGATGGTTTTCCGATTCTTTATCTCCTCTCACAACACATATTCCATACTATCTAGATTCTCGTCTCTATTAAGTCCCAGGGATAACCTCAGCAGTGAAACCTTGTCTTTGACCACTCCAGAACCACAATGCTAGAATCCTATTATCTCTGTGAACCGCATCGTACTGGAGCCTAGGGATGTCTGGTCACTCTAAATGGTCAACAATCAAGCATGGCAAAGCTGTCACCGACGCCCGTCGTGGCAAACTTTTCACCAAACTCGCAAAAGAGATCATAGTCGCTGTCCGTGAAGGCGGCGCCGATGCTGATTCGAATTTCCGACTACGCTTGGCGATCCAGAGGGCTAAAGACAACAACATGCCTTCTAGCAACGTAGAACGTGCCATCAACCGTGCTACGGGATCGGATTCTGACGGCACACGCATGGAAGAAGTAACCTACGAAGGGTACGGACCTGGTGGTACTGCAATCTTACTCCAAACACTTACTGATAATAGAAACAGAACGGTTTCTGATGTGAGATCAACTTTCACCAAACTTGGGGGTAATCTAGCTGAAGCGGGGGCCGTTGCGTGGCAATTTGAACAAAAGGGTATGGTAGTAGTGGGATCAACTGGGGATCACGATGAACTGACCCTAGCAGCCATAGATGCCGGTGCAGATGATTTCGAGACTATTGACTCCAACCTACATGCCTATTCTTCTCCTGAAATACTAGAAAAACTTAGAAAAAGCCTCGTTGAATATGGGGCAGAGATTCAGTCAACAGAACTGACAATGGTACCCAAAAACACAGTCCCCCTGGATGAGAAGACCGCAAAACAGGCATTAAACCTACTCGATCAACTAGAAGAATTAGATGACACACAGAAAATCTTTTCGAATGCCGATTTCACTGATGAAATCCTTGCCCGCTATGGAAACGACGGCGATTAGTCTCTAACATGACAAGAAGAAATACCTGAGGAATCGATTTGCGTGTCTTGGGAATTGATCCTGGAACTTACAAAATGGGGATAGGGGTAGTCTCGTCTAATGGTTCGAGCATGACTATGGACTATTTAGACATATTGAGCCCAAGTCGAAAGTATCCTCTCCCAAAACGACTGGGCCTTATCTATGAAGAACTGTCTCGCATAGTAAAAGATTGGAGTCCCGGTGAAGTAGCAATAGAGGAGCCATTTGCTGGGCAGAACATAAAAGCAGCCATGGCTATAGGTCAAGCCCAGGCAGTAGCAATGGTAGTCGCCTCTAGGAACGATATCCCTGTGTCCAGCTACGCCCCTAGATCAGTAAAGCAAGCAGTAACTGACTACGGAGGTAGCTCCAAGGAACAGGTTCAAGCAATGATCCGCGTTCTTCTAGAACTTGAAGCGACCCCATCTAGCGACGCCGCCGATGCCCTAGCAGTGGCAATATGCCACATCAATTCGAGTGATATCGGTCGTTTAAACATACATGAGTAAATCTCTGTGATTACTGGTATCGAAGGAACCATTGTTTCAATCGGACCAGACTGGGTTGACATCTCAGTTGGAGGGGTCACGATACGGGCAAATATTCCCGGATCTGCTACCGCCTTGATAGGCCGTACAGGAGATATCACGAAGCTATTTACTTCACTACAAGTCCGTGAAGACAGTCTTACATTATATGGATTCCCGATAGAGGAAACGCGATCCGCATTTGAGGCCTTAATTAGCATTAATGGAGTCGGGCCCAGGCTTGCACTAGGTATACTTTCCACATTAACTACAAACGAGCTGTCCATCGCTATAACTGCCGGAAATCCAGATGCATTCAAGGGGGTCTCTGGGGTAGGCACAAAGACTGCTAACCGGATTGTACTCGAATTAAAAGGTAAACTGGACTGGCAAACCGTATCGACTCCACAGTTAGATACCAACACCGATCTGATCGACGCACTAACTGCTCTTGGATATTCCACAAAAGAGGCTGCTGCTGCAATTACAGATCTACCAGATAATGCACCAAGTTCTCTCGAAGAACGAATACGCATTGCGCTCCAAAATATGACAGGATAAACCACCATATGGGTACCGATTTCGACCTTTGGGCTGACGTATATGATTTAGTTTATTCTTATGTCAGTAAAGACATTCCTTTCTATACAAATCAGGCCATCCGATCTGGTGGTACCGTTCTAGAGTTGGGATGCGGCACAGGACGGGTCTCCATTCCAATAGCAGAAGCAGGCGTAAAAATCATAGGGATGGACTCATCTCCTGAGATGCTGAGAGTTGCTGATAGCAAGGCAAAAAATATGTCTGTTCGGAATATCTCATTGATCCACGGAGATATGATAGATTTCTCTCTCGGCCAGCAGTTTGAATTAATTATTATTCCATTCCGTGGGTTCCTGTCACTACTGTCTGTAGAAGAACAAAAATCTGCGCTCTCAAATATCAAGAGTCATCTGGCACCTCATGGCCGTCTAATTTTCAATGTCTTTGTTCCTGATCTGGACATGCTAGTACAGCCTGGTGACACAGCGTACCACCTCCGAGACGTGTCAGATCCAGGGACAAACCGCAGGTTTGTAATATGGCATCAAAGTGGATACGACAATCACAATCAACTCATCCATGCAAGGGTGATCGTCGATGAATTAGACGAAATTGGAACAGCAACAAATCGTTTCTACAGAGACTTCCAACTCCGTTATGGACATCGATGGGAATATCATCACTTACTTACTGCTTCCGGATTCGAGATAATGAACTTATATGGCGACTTCGATCTCACACCATTTGAAGAAAGCAGTTCCGAGATGATCTGGGAAGTTTGCGTAAACCCGTAATCTGGCATCTCCTAGGCTATAAAACTCTTCCTAGTACTGTTCCACCATATATTTACTATCTAATGGCTACATCCAACGTTGTAGTTAATAGCAGTCTGCGAAACATAAGTATGCTGTCTACCTATATCTTCAAATTAAATAACTCACACTATGGGGGATCTTATGCCAACTAAATACCGGGGTTTTTTTTGGGGATTAGCAACATCGGCCATTCTTTCGATCACACTCGTGGGTTTTGGATACTTGGTCAAGAACAATGCAAGCACAACCCAAGATTACATCTCTCCAACCACAACATCCACAAGAGATATACGGTTATCTGAAAATGTCAGCCCCGAGAATATTGCTGTCATTGAACCAGCTCAAGTCTTATCTACAGGCAAGAACACACCTACAGAAATTGCCAGTCAATCGTTATTAAATGGCCTCGGTAGTGACGAGATCGTAGCAGCACATGAACAGGTTCTAAGCCGTGTGTACAACAAGTCTCTCCCTTCAGTCGTAAGGATCGAGATAGATACAAGTGTGGACAGCACACAGTTCAGATCGGAATCGATACCACCACAGTTACGGCGTTTTTTCCAACCTGAACAACAGGCTCCAGGACTAGTTCCAAGAGGCCAAGGCTCAGGATTCGTTTGGAGTGCTGAAGGACATTTGATCACGAATTACCACGTTATTGCTAAAGCTGACAGAATCACCGTGATTTTTTCAGATGGGCTTGAATATGAAGCTTCTATCCTAGGTAGCGACCCCGATGCAGATATTGCCGTCTTAAAAATAGATGCTGGAAATAAGGTGTTAAAGCCATTGGTCTTAGGTGATAGTTCCACAGTACAGGTCGGTCAATTTGCAATAGCTATCGGTGCTCCTTTTGGACAAGATTTCACGATGACCAAAGGAATTATAAGCGCGATAGGCAGGACGATTCCAAGTGTCGAAACTCCCTTCTCTAACCCTGAAATAATACAGACTGACGCCCCAATAAACCCAGGAAATTCAGGAGGACCATTACTAGATCGCCATGGGCATACCATTGGTATAAATTCTCAAATCGCAAGCCGGAGTGGCTCGAGTTCCGGCGTAGGTTTCTCAGTTCCTATAAATACAGCTAAACGCGTGGTACCTGAACTTATAAAGCATGGCAAATACAGGTATTCTTTTCTAGGGATCACCGGGGGTGATCTCACCGCTCGAATTGCTCAGGCAAATCAATTGGATCGTAATACACGTGGCATCATAGTTGCCACGGTGGTGGAAAGAGGCCCGGCTGATAAAGCGGGTCTAATACCCAATACCGAAATCGTGGAGTTTGATAATCAACAATTTCCTACCGGCGGTGACATAATTATCTCTGTCAACAATCAACCTGTTGAAGGCATGGCTGATCTACTAGTCTATCTAACTAGTAAAACCCAACCAGGGGACAACATAACACTGGGACTGGTTAGGGGAAACGGCTCTACTACAAGCATCCAAGTGAAACTCGAAGACAGACCGGGTCTTGATATTCCTAAGACATAATTGATCTGTACTCATAAAATTGCTAACAGGCCAAGTGGACCGATAGATCGATAACATATATCACGTTATCAACTTTTCGAGCCCCAGTCTATTTAGAATGGTACTTCGCGACATTATATCGATCCTATAGATACAATCTTATTCTACTGTCAATAACCCCCATGGACAGGAGGTCAAGTATATGGCATCCAATGCTACTTTCTCCGTCACCACACTTGAAGTTTGAAATACAGTGCAGAAAGGTTGTTGAAAGAGAAAGATCTGTTAGGACGTGGCGAATATCCAAGTAATTTTATAAACTGGCTGGATACGGATAGTCTTTGAGGGCATATTGGGTACTGTCACTGAAACAGGGATACTCTCCCTCAGGCCATATCAATTCCAATTATGAGGTCAGCCTAAGGCGATATCGCTAAGCTATGCTTGAATTTCTCCTCACGTCAGATTATAAACCTACAGGTGATCAGCCCAATGCCATTGCGAAGCTCACTGAAGGTGTTACTGACGGATTACGCCATCAAACCCTACTTGGTGTAACCGGTAGCGGAAAAACATTCACCATGGCCGGAATAGTCGAAAATGTCCAGCGTCCAACCCTTGTAATTGCCCATAACAAGACATTAGCGGCCCAACTAGCGACAGAGTTCAAGGAATTTTTCCCAAACAACGCAGTAGAGTATTTTGTTAGTTACTACGATTATTACCAACCTGAGGCCTATGTTCCGCATACCGATACCTACATCGAGAAAGAAGCCGATATCAATGAACAACTCGATAAACTGAGACACTCAGCTACTAGAGCGCTGTTAACACGCCGTGACGTACTAATAGTCGCGTCTGTGTCATGTATATTCGGTCTCGGATCTCCTGAAGAATATCAAAGTTTCGTAGCCTATTTACGCAAAGGTGAACAGCGCAGCCGA
Source organism: uncultured Dehalococcoidia bacterium (assembly GCA_964608025.1). GTDB lineage: Bacteria > Chloroflexota > Dehalococcoidia > Lucifugimonadales > CAJWER01 > CAZSLO01. The sequence goes on from CAZSLO010000014.1 coordinate 117,082, forward strand.
AACCGTTTGATCAGACAACTCGTAGATATGCAATACGAACGCAACGATTTCGATATGTCTCGCGGTAATTTCCGTGTTAGAGGAGATACCGTTGAAATCGTTCCAGCGTATGAAGACGAAATGGCGGTTCGTATAGAGTATTGGGGCGATGAGATTGAACGGATCGTCCAGCTTGATCCTCTGACCGGGGAACTACTTGGAGAACGTGACGATGTTGAAATATACCCAGCGAAACATTTCGTTACATCTGAAGATAAATTGAAAATCGCAATCGAGAATATCCGAACAGAGTTAGATCAGCACCTGATCAATATACGTGCTGAAGGCAAGCTTCTCGAGGCACAGAGACTCGAATCAAGAACACTGTACGACATTGAGATGCTCCAAGAGACCGGCTATTGTTCAGGTATCGAAAACTATGCACGACATCTGGCGGGACGACCTGAAGGTAGCACCCCACATACATTGCTAGACTACTTTCCAGAAGACTATCTGCTTTTCATCGACGAATCGCATATGACACTTCCCCAGGTTCGAGCCATGTACGGTGGCGACCGATCTCGTAAGGAAACATTAGTGGACCACGGTTTCAGGCTACCATCGGCTCTCGACAATCGTCCGCTCAATTTCACAGAATTTGAAGGACGTGCCGCCCAAACAATCTACGTATCCGCCACCCCTGGACCATACGAATTCAAACATTCACAGAATATAGCCGAACAAATCATCAGGCCAACTGGACTTTCTGACCCAGATGTAGAAATAAAACCGACAACCGGACAGATCGACGACTTGATTTACCAAATTAAATTACGGATTGAAAGACAAGAACGTTGTCTAGTCACCACACTAACGAAGCGCATGGCAGAAGAACTAGCTGATTACCTGATTGAAGCCGGCGTTCGTACTCATTATCTCCATTCCGATATCGATACTTTGCAAAGAAGCGAGTTACTGCGTGACTTGAGACTAGGAGTTTACGACGTTGTAGTAGGGATTAATCTTTTACGTGAAGGTCTAGACTTACCCGAAGTGAGCCTAGTGGCAATTTTGGATGCTGATAAAGAGGGATTCCTTCGCTCATCGACATCGCTAACTCAAACGATTGGTAGGGCCGCAAGACATATTGAAGGTCAAGTAATCATGTACGCAGATGTGATTACCAATTCGATGCGACATGCATTGGACGAGACAGAGCGGAGACGCGAGATCCAACTAGCATACAACCAAAATAACAACATCACTCCTCAGGGTATACGAAAAGCCATCCACGATATCACAGAGCGTGTACAGTCAATCTCGGAAACCAGTATTCGTCAAGCCATCCATGAAAACATGCCTGAGGAAGATATCTTACAGGTCATAAAGGAACTAGAAAAAGAGATGAATGTTGCCTCTCATAAACTAGAATTCGAAACTGCAGCGCTAATCCGCGACCAGATTACCGATCTACGGAAAGTACTCGCAGACGATCTTGTCAAACTAAAGTAGACATGTAGTATTTCCCAGACATCCACAATATATTCATACTATATACTTCGATTTCATTGGGCCGGCTGGAATTAATCAAATCAACCCTAAGCTACAGAGATATGAAATTAGGAACCCAACAGGCGACCAAATTAATTTGACAGTAGAAATGTACCAGACTCTCCGTCAATATCGAGATGAGATCCTTTATAACTCTAGGATAAGGAAAGTCACAACAAAGTATACATAGCAACATCTAGGCACTATAGAGAGGCAATTCCTCATGACAACCAAGAATTCCTTAAGCGGTTCCGACCTCAAGGGAGCATTCGAATGGAGATGTATAGGTCCCTATAGGGCTGGAAGAGTAGTCGCAGTTGCCGGAGATCCAGTGAATACTGGGGTCTTCTATTTTGGTGCAGTAGCTGGTGGTGTATGGAAATCTACGGATGGCGGAACCTACTGGCATAACATTTCCGATGGTTATTTCAACACGTCCTCGGTCGGAGCTATAGCAGTAGCCCAGTCGGACCCGAACGTCATTTACACTGGGATGGGAGAGGCCTGTATCCGTGTCGATGTTACGTACGGTGATGGAGTATATCGGTCAATTGACGCAGGAAAAACGTGGACTCATCTCGGCCTTGAGAACACACGTCATATTTCACGAATACGGATCCATCCTAATAATCCTGATCTAGTTTACGTAGCCGCCTTCGGCCACGCTTTCGGGCCGAACGAGCAACGCGGCATATTCCGTTCAAAGAACGGTGGGCGGACCTGGGAAAATATATTGCATAAAAGCGATATCGCAGGTGCTGCTGACTTATCAATGGACCCTCACAACCCTAGAATCCTTTATGCTTCAATCTGGCAAGCCCAACGTTCATTCTGGTCTATGGATAGCGGAGGTCCTGATTGTGGCCTTTATAGATCAACTGATGGCGGAGACAGCTGGCAAGAGATAACTAGGCAAACTGGCCTTCCACAAGGAACTATAGGGCGTATCGGTGTATCGGTATCTCCAGCCAAAACTGGGCTTATCTGGGCACTAATCGAAGCTGAGGACGGCGGCATTTTTCGATCAGACGATGGTGGAGATTCATGGAAAATGCTCAACGATTCCGAGGATGTTCGTAGCAGACCATGGTATTACACACACATTTTTGCAGACCCCAAAAACTCTGAAACCGTCTACGTGCTAGCACCGGGAATGTTGCGTTCAACAGACGGAGGCAAAACTTTTTCCAAGATTAATATGGCTCATTCTGATCAACACGATTTATGGATAGACCCAGACGACCCCCAACGTATGATTGAGGGAAATGACGGTGGAGCATATGTTAGTTACAACGGCGGCGAGACATGGAGTTCTGGGTTTAATCAACCAACATCTCAACTTTATTCTGCAGTAACAGACAACCAATTCCCCTATCGAGTTTACGGAGCACAGCAAGATAATAGCGCTATAAGTGTACCTAGCAGATCAGTTAAGGGTTTTATTACATGGGATGACTGTTACACGATAGGCCTATCTGAGAGTGGTAAGGTCGCCGTGAATCCAAGTGATCCAAGTATCGTGTACTCGTCATATCCAGGCGGAACCTTGATGAGGTATGACCACAAGAATTCCCAAGTCCGAGTGATTATGGTATGGCCGGAATATTACCAAAATTCACCACCAAAGGAATATAAGTATCGATTCGGCTGGGAGTTTCCTATATCAATTTCTCCCCACGACCCAAACATTCTTTATACAGCGGGTAACTTAGCATTTAAATCAACAGACGAAGGCACCACTTGGGAACCAATCAGCGGGGATCTTACACGGGATGACCCTAATAAACAGGAGCTCTCAGGACCTATTACCTCGGAAGGTCCTTGGGCTGAAATATACTGCACTATCTATTCTTTTGCAGAATCTCCGTCAAAGCCGGGTTTGCTCTGGGCGGGTACTGATGATGGCCTGATTCATATTTCGCTAGACGGCGGTGGGAAATGGACAAATGTGACGCCTCATGATCTACCTGAATGGACCATGATCAGCACAATTGAACCTTCAATCCATGATCCTGCAAAAGCATATGTGGCGGCAACTAGATATAAACTCGATGACGACCGTCCAATGATATATAAGACTACAGACTACGGTGCAACATGGGAACTGATAGTTTCCGGTATCAAAGATGGGGATTTCACTCGGGTAGTTCGAGAAGATCCAGAACAGGCTGGTTTGATTTATGCCGGTACGGAAACTGGAGTGTATTTCTCAACTGATGACGGATATCACTGGCAACCTATCCAACTAAATCTTCCTATCGTGCCTATATACGATATCTCTGTGAAAGACAGTGACCTTATCGTCGCAACACACGGTCGTTCGTTCTGGATACTCGATGATATAAGTCCACTACAACAATCATCAGCCTTAGCATTGACAGGTGATACTCGCCTGTTCAAGCCAAGAACGACTATTCGTATGATGAAACAAGCTGGATCAATCGTCGAAACAGGGAGCGGTAACCACTACACTAGCGACTTATTGGGAGCACCTGCTGCGTGGCTCGAGAACAGAACAGTCGACGGAAAACCCACGAAGAGTGGGCTCACATCGGGTATGAACCCACCTGACGGGGTTGCAATCGACTTCATCTTAGAAAACAACAAAAAAGAAGATCTGGTTATCGAAATACTCGACTCAAACAAAAACGTGATTAGGCAGTTGTTTCCAGTCCCAAAAGACGCCTATCCAGTGAAAATTCGAAATGGGTTGAACCGTATTTACTGGGATTTAATGTACAACACATCATTCGAACTGCCCGACGAGACAGGTGACGAAAGCCCCTTCGCTGCTAAAACCATGGCACCCCTTGCTGCCCCCGGGACTTACAGTGTGCGGCTCAAGATTGGAGATACTGTTCATAGCGATTCTTTTCAAATATTGAAAGATCCGCGGTCAGCCACCTCGCAAAAGGGATTTGATAAACAGCTTGACCTCCAACTACAAATCCGGGACAAGTACGAAGAAACTAGAGACCTTATCCTCCAAATACGATCTGTAAAACAACAGGTTTCCGAATGGGAAAAACGTTATATAGACAGTCATCCATTAATAGCAAATACTGCCAATTCGATCCTCAGACAATTATCTGAAGTAGAAAACGAAATCGTCCCTTACAAATCAGCTGGACCTCAACCCAGGGGCATCCCTGTTGGACTTTACGCTAAAATAAAGGAGTTGATGGGAATAGTCTCCTGTGCCGATTGGCCACCAACAAAGTCATCTTACGAATTACTCGATGATTTATCCGATCGGCTAGAAATACAGTTTGCGATCTTGCAAAACGTCATCAACCAGGAGGTACCAGCTTTAATAAAACTACTCGATGAGGAAAATGTGCCCTTGGATTCAACATGATCCTACATCTATATAGCCGCCAATTACAATGACATGACAAACTCAATCATCGAACCTCTTTAATGAAGTGAGAGTTAAATTGATTACCATCTATTTTTGCGCTATCCATGGCCTATAGGTGTTCTTTCAATCTATCAGCTAGTTTGTGATTCATACTTGGAGCTGCCGCCAACTCTTCAATCGACGCGTCCTTTATCCCTTTGACTGAGCCGAATTTTCGGAGTAATACACGCCGGCGCTTAGATCCAATACCTGGTACGGAATCCAAGACCGATGAGACTGATTTTTTTGATCGACTCTTTCTGTGAAAAGTTATCGCAAATCTATGTGCTTCATTCCTTGCACGTTGTACTAGAAAAAGGGCCTTCGAATTCCGCGGCAAAATAATAGAATCAGGTGATTCGGGAACAAAAATCTCTTCCTTCTGTTTTGCAAGACTTGCAAGTGGGATTGTCTGAATTCCCAACTCTAGAAATACCTGTAGAGCTGCACCAAGATGGCCTTTGCCTCCATCAATCAACACCAGATCAGGAACGGTCTCCCAAGCATCTACGTTCGATCCATCTTGTTTTTTATCTCTTAATTCAGCCTCAATCATATTTCCTGCCCGCTTGAAACGCCTGGTTAAAACCTCACGCATCATCGAATAATCATCTATTCCATCAACAGCTTTGATCTTGAATCTACGATAGTTGGATGTCTTGGGCTTGCCGTCTTCAAAGACAATCATGCTACCTACTGGGCTAGAACCCTGTATATTGGAGATGTCATAACATTCTATTCGGCGAGGTGGGCGGGGCAGACTTAAGGCCTCCTGAAGTTCCACAATCCCAGCCTCGGTTTCACCACGAGCAACTTGCCTGACACGTAGCTGTTCTAAACCTTCAACAGCATTTTCTTCTACCATTTGTACAAGTTTCCGTTTCTCGCCACGACGCGGCATATAAACGCTAACTCTTCCTTTACGTTTGCTTCCAAGCCACAAATTTAAAGCCTCTGGATCAAGTGGGCTATGTTGGGTCAGGATTCTTGCAGGCACAAACGGATTGGCACTGTAAAACTGCTCGATAAAAGTAGTGAGAATCTTGCCCGGATCCTTCTCAGAAGTACCAGTCATAATGAAATTATCTCTACCAATCAATTTACCTTCCCTGATGAAAAACACCTCAATCCAAGCCTCATCATCTTCAATAGCTAAACCAATCACATCCATACTCTCCTGGCTAAGATTAAGAACTTTCTGGCCAGCTTTAACTTTGTCAATGGCCTTGAATTGGTCTCGCAATACTGCAGCTCGCTCGAATTCCTGTTTATCCGCAGCTTCCCTCATCTGTCTCAAGACCTGTTTGGCAACTTTCTCCGTCTTGCCACTAAGAAATAGGGTTACCTGCTCTATCACCTTTCCATATTCAGACTTATCTGCAACCCCTATACATGGTCCAACACATCGGTTGATATGGTAATCAAGACATGGCCTCTGGGATGTACCAGTTATTGATTTAGTGCAAGAGCGATACGGAAACAACTTCTTAAGTAGAGCCAATGTACTCCTTACACTAGAAGCACTAGCATAAGGACCAAAGTAGAGTGATCCATCATTATTAATAGCACGAGTGATATAAACTCGTGGAAAATCCTCGGACATATCTATCTTGATAAACGGGTAACTCTTGTCATCTTTAAGACGAGAGTTATATGGGGGCTTGTGTTCCTTGATCAGATTGCACTCGAGGAACACGGCTTCTTCGTCTGATTCAGTCAATATGAAATCAAAGTCAGTGACCTGACCCACCATTGTTCTTATCTTGGGTTCAAGTCGGTTTTTCTTAACAAAATAGCTCCGCAGCCGGTTGCGGAGATTTCCGGCCTTGCCAACATAGAGAATACTGCCGAAATCATCACGCATCCGGTACACACCAGATTTAGAAGGCACTGCCTTAAGCAGCTGAGAAAGATCGTGCTTTTGGATACTCTTATTTGCCATCGCTATTTCATATGGTGAATAAAATGAACAAGCATTAAGCAATACTGTATAAGGCTAAGCACCAGTTTAGGCTTCTCGTGATCAAAGAGATCCGATGGCCTAAATAGAAGGAAGAAAGTTAGGGTTATCCCCCAAGCAGGAGGGTCATAATACCGATCATTACAAAGATGATCGAGGAAATCACACCGATGCGAATCAGCTCCGGCTTTAGGTAAGGATATACTGCCAAGTCTGTTTCTCTTGATCTGTTAGTGCGTCGGGAATGTCGCTGGGACCCCAAGGAAGCTGGCCCAAGAGGCTGCCGATCTTGAGCGGCCTGTCCTGTTGAAACTGGTGTACTTGAAACCTCGTGCTGTTCACCAGACTGTTGAGTTTGGGTAGGTCCAGCTTTGAAATCTTGTGGAGCAGGGCGACCCTTTTTTCTTTTGTTACGTACCTTGGCCTGTCTTGATGCAGCCCGTTGATTTTTGCTCGGCATTATACTTTTCTCCAGTTCTAATTAAAGGGTACGGCTGAAAGGACAAACGGTCAACCTAGGCACTAAATCTGTCAATAATCTATTTATATAAAATTGGGGAGCAAGTTTCGGCATTGACCCATTTATGCTATGTGAACTTCTATGCTCGTGGATGAGATTTTTCATATTCCGTCCTCACATGCTCGCTGGTTAGGTGTGTATATACCTGTGTAGTTGTAATACTCGAATGTCCAAGGAGTTCTTGTACATGTCTAATCGGAGCTCCACCATGTAATAAGTGGGTGGCAAAACTGTGTCGAAGCGTGTGTGGTGTAATATTAGTTGATATCCCAGCCTTAGCTGCCAGTTTCTTTAGGATAAGCCAAAACCCCTGCCGAGTGAGACGTGCTCCTCGCTTGTTTAGGAAAACTGCACGTTCAGATTTTGAGGAAGAGAGTTCCGGTCTAGCCTGCTCAATATACGAGGATATGGCTCCCACCGCAGACTTGTAAATCGGTACTATACGCTCTTTTGATCCCTTCCCAAAACAACGAATAAACCCTTCATCTAGATCGATATCATCAAGGTCAAGAGAAACTAACTCAGAAACCCTAATTCCACTTGCGTATGTAAGTTCTAGCATAGCCTTATCCCTAAAACCTTCAGGGGATTTTTCGAAGGGATGATTCAGGAGTGAATCAACATCCGAGATACTTAGCGCTTTAGGTAAAGAGCGGCCGACCCGCGGAGAACTCACATTTTCTGTTGGATTCTGATCGATTTTACCTTCATCAAGTAGAAATTCGAAAAATGATCTTGAGGAAGCTATTTTTCGTGCCTTCGTAGTATCAGAGTAACCCTTATCACAGAGATATATTATATAAGCTGTAATATCTTGTTGTCCTAGTGAATGCCAATCCAACTTGGGATCTTGGCGAACAGACTCCATTAAGAATTGCACAAGCTGACAAACATCGTTCCTGTAAGCAGACAACGTGTGCCTTGATACACCCCGTTCAACAGTCATATAGTTTAGGAATCTCTCTATTTCAACATCCATTAATAATCACCTGCCAGCGATGTCGGAAATACGAATCCTTTATATATTCAATCGTAATCATCGTATCTCTATGATTAAAATGACAATCTAGGTCAGGCTAAGGATAATTTCTGGATTTTGGCAATAATCGATATGCCTCCAATATAATTTGTCCTCTCCTTCTTGACGTGAGTTGATCACGTCCCTAAAATTTCCATTACGAAGTAAAGAGTTAAGCATGATTGAAATCAACATTAGTCCGTTCCTGTTCTCCATAGATTTCGTATCGAGATTTACCCTTAGTTGGCATGGCCTATTTAGCTTTATCGCTGTTGCTACAGCAGTGGTTCTAGTTGCACGATGGGCTCCACTAAGACAGGTAGATCCAGATGCGGTGCTATCAATTGCAATATGGGCCATAATCGGAGGAGTAATCGGAGCTCGGGTTGTCCACATAATAGACAACTGGACCGACATCTATTCTCTGCGCCCTATACAGATGCTTGAAATATGGACCGGAGGCATAGGAGTCTGGGGAGGTATTCTAGGCGGATTCATTGGAGGTATGGCCTACGCCTTAATACAAAAATACCCAGCTGGACTGATCGCAGATCTTACTGCACCGGCTATGCTTTACGTCCAAACTATTGGTCGAATTGGAGACATAGTTAACGGAGAGCACTGCTCGAGATTTACTGATGCATTATTTGGATTCATATGGACCCATCCACAATCAGCTGCAAGAAGTTGTGCCAACGGATTCACAAATGAAGTCCATCCTGCAATTGTCTATGAGATGGTCTGGAATATGGTCGCACTGGCAGTAATATGGCAGCTTCGAGGGCGGTTGAAACCGGATGGCATGCTCTGGGCTGTTTACCTGGCCCTTTACTCAATTGGCCGATTTGGAGTTAGCTTTCTACGAGAAGATCGTATCTGGGCATTTGGTATGCAGGAAGCCCACTACATATCATTGTTGGTCTTGGCCATTACAATACCTATAATATTGATTAAAGCTAGGGTAATAGAAAGAACCGAGGAGCCACCCTTGATTGTCGAACACGGAACGAGGGCAAACCGCCGCCGCAAATCGAAAACTGTTAGAAATTAGCTGGATACCATCTGGAAATCAATCACCTTCAGTTCTACTTTGGGTACACCACCCCATTCATTCAAGCCGATATTGTAGACCACATCTACCACTCCACCACTTGGAGCAAAACTGTGCCCTTGTTTAAATGCGATGGCATCCCACATCTTGGCATCGTGTACAAGCCACATTTTCAGATGGCTACCATTTCGTCCAACTCTACGACTCTCCGAGATATGCATACCTCTAGTCAAAAACACCGGGTCAGGATTACCTTCCCCGAATGGACCTAGAGATTTAATGAAATCGAAGTTGTCTTCATCTATATCCTTGGGGGATACCTCTAAATCTATATCGACAGCGGGTTTAATATCACTCATATCAAGCCCCGTACTTATAGTGCCAACCAGATCCGATTTTAGGGCAGGGAGTTCCTGTGTATAAACCGTAAATCCAGCTGCTGCAGAATGGCCTCCATACCTCACCAATCGATTCTTTGACATATCCAATGCTTCGATAACGTCCACTTCTGAAATACTTCTGACACTTGCCCTAGAAATTTCCTCACCCATTGCCAATGCTATAACGGGTCGTTGGTAGTATTCAGATAATCGACCTGCAACTAGGCCAAGAATACCGGGGTGCCATTCTTTATGACCCACAAAAATAACAGGTTCTTTTGCGGAATTTTCAAGCGCAACTTGATCCATCGCCTGGGTAAAAGCTAATTCAGACATTTCTCGACGCGCCTGGTTAGCTAACTCTAACTGTTCAGCCAGATCTTCTGCTTTCTTTCTTGTCTTGGCCGTCAATAACTCCAAGCTTATATTCGCATCCCCGATCCTCCCGGAAGCATTAAGTCTGGGCACCAAATTGAAAGATAGATTTCCCGAATCAATCCTGTCATTGGAAAGTCCTATCCGTTTTATCAAGGCTTTCAGGCCAGGATGTTCGGTTGAGTTCAGGAATTCCAGTCCCCTACTAACGATATATCGGTTTTCCCCTGTTAGATTTCCCAGATCAGCAACGGTACCAATAGCTGCAATTTCAAGTAGATGTTCCGGCCTTGGCCTACCTATATCCAACCACAATGCCTCGACCAGCTTGTATGCCAATCCAGCACCAGTAAGTTCCAAGTACGGATATCCCGACCCAGATCTCTTGGGATTAACAACTGCAGCAGCTTCAGGAAGAGTCCCAGATATAGTGTGATGATCAGTTACAATGGTTTCTATGCCTAGGGCATTCCCAAACCTTATTTCGTCAAAAGAGTTAGTACCACAGTCCACCGTAATCATGGTAGACACACCCTGACCACGTATACTTCCTAAGGCTATTGGGTTCAGTCCATGCCCCTCAGATACCCTATTGGGAAGATAAGGCACGACCCTTGCTCCAAGCTCTGACAATGCCATTACTATAATGGCAGTCCCAGTAAGACCATCAGCATCAAAGTCTCCGAATACCGCAATACCTTCTTGTAAATCTATCGCCTTCCGAAGACACCCTACTGCCGAAGTCATATCTGGCAGCAAGAACGGATCATGGGATAAACGTTCATCTACAGCTAGAAAGGCGTGGACATCCTCTGGGTAGATCAATCCTCTGTTGTAAAGAAGCCTAGCCTGTATTTCGGGGAATCCTATATCCGATGAGAATCCAGCAGGAGGTGCTGGTCGTAAACGCCACTCTTTTGCTGGAATATTGTCCCGAATAATCTTTAGGTTACCTCGTTCCTTATTCCTAAACTCCAACCGATGTCACAGCCTGATCCTCGAATGCTTGGAATACCAGGCTAGCATTGTGACCGCCGAAACCAAAGGAATTGCTCATCGCAGTATTGATCCTACCTCTACGAGGAATATGGGGTATATAATCCAAATCACAATCCGGATCCGGTATTTCGAGGTTGATCGTCGGGGGTGCAGCTCCACGATTGATAGCCATAACTGATACGGCCGCCTCTAATGCCCCACTCGCACCCAAGAGGTGACCAGTCATTGACTTGGTAGAGCTTATTGGAATCCGATATGCTTCAGTACCAAACACGTTTTTCATTGCAATAGTTTCGTTTTTATCATTAATAGGCGTAGAAGTTACATGGGCATTTATATAATCAATGTCCTTGGGATCGTAGCCGGCTCCATCTAGTGCGATTCTCATGGCCCTCGCTCCTCCTTCTCCACCTGGTGCCGGTTGCGTTATATGGTGAGCATCTGCAGTAGATCCATATCCAACTATCTCCGCTATCGGCTGCGCTCCTCGATCTATAGAACTTTCGAGGGTTTCCATTACTAATACCGCCCCTCCTTCGCCCATAACAAATCCATCGCGGCCTGCGTCAAATGGGCGTGAGGCTTTTTCAGGTTTTTCGTTCCTCTTAGACAGCGCTTTACAAGCATTAAATCCAGCTACTCCAATCGGGCATATGGCGGCTTCACATCCACCTGTGATCGCCACGTCCACAACACCCCGTCCTAAAAGATCATAAGCGACGCCAATGGCATCGCCGGCACTCGAACAGGCAGAAACCGTAGCAAAGTTTGGACCCTTGGCTCCTAGTGTCATTGACACACGTCCAGACGCCATGTCAGGGAGCATCATGGGAACAAGAAAGGGGCTTACCCTAGATGCTCCTTTTTTATCCATAACTCCAATTTGCTGTTCAATAGTACCTATTCCTCCAATACCACTAGCTACTATGACAGCTATCCTCTCAGCATTATTGTCATTGATTTCTAATTTTGATTGTTCAACAGCTTCTAAGGCGGCCACCACTCCAAACTGTACAAAGCGATCCATCCGTCTAGCTTCTTTAGGGCCTAAATAGGTAGTTGGATCAAAATCGTTGACTTCGCCAGCGATTTTAGTTTCAAGTCCTTCCGTAGGGAATGTACTTATGTGACTTATTCCAGACCTTCCGGCAACCAGGTTCTTCCAAGTAGATTCCCTTGTCAGGCCAACAGGGCTAACAATGCCAATGCCAGTGATTACCACGCGATTTATTGTATTCATAAATGTAGTCTTTGTATTAGAAAGAGCGTAGACTTTTATACTCACAACAATAGCATAAGTAAGTTTTACAATCTTTGATCCCAGAATCTTGTCCCAGACCGGATTATATCCATCACTAGATTACTCAAATGCCCTACCTACTAAATTTAACTACACTCCAATCACTTCTACATCTTCAATTACACGCTCAACTGATGTACGGCAAGGTTGGCTAGCAATCCCACCTCTACCTGCAACCTTGAGTCCAGCTGATGCAATTCCCCACCTCAACCCGGATCCAATCCCCATATCTTGAACGATACAATGTAAAAATCCTCCTACGAATGCATCGCCTGCTCCAGTGGTATCTGATACACCTTTGGGCGCAATCGCATTAGCCTTGAGTATGTTCTTAGAATCTGCAACAATTGCGCCATTTTTTCCCGAAGTGACTGCCACTGTATCCACACCTAGATCCCTAAAAAAGTCCACTGCTGCTTCTTCCGATTGAACTCCTAGGACAGCGGACGTTTCCTCGGGATAACTGGTGAAAACAATGTCAATATAGGGTAAGACTTCCTCGAGGGCATCGCGGGCTTCACGAGCTGACCACATACTAGGGCGAAGATTAGTATCATACGATACTAGAACCCCACGCTCCTTACAGATCTGGACAGCTTGAAGAACCGTGGATCTGCAACTCGGTGATACGGCCTGGATAATACCGCTGACGTGCAAAATTCGAGATTCGCCAATATATTCACTGTCCAAATCCTCAGGAACCATCGTGCTTGCCGCACTACCTTTACGGTAAAAGGCAAACTCGCGCTCTCCATCTTCCAGGAGGGTGATAAAATGTACAGCCGTGAAACCTGGAACCCTCTTGGACGCTGATACATCTATGGAATTGGCTTGCCATGCTCCTAATAGATAGTCTCCAAAGGGATCTTCAGCCACACGAGTAATGTATCCACAAGAAATCCCCAGCCTAGAGGCCATATGCAAAACATTGTTCGTATCACCAGCATAGGATTTGTTGAAGGTCGAGGCTTGCCCAATAGGCTCATCGCTAAACAGCTCTATCATGCATTCACCGATGGAAACTATATCAGGCATCAGTTAACCTTTTCGTAAGTCCAAGATATATACAATCCCTTGCAAATTTTTTTATATAATTACTGCTACAGGGACTATGTTAAATCATCACAGCACATCCAATCCATTATGATAGGTCAAATATTGAAAGCGACTTCGTGAATATAAATATGGCACCTTTAACCCGACCTACTGTGGCAATAGAGACCCATGGATGTAAACTTAACCAAGCAGATTCTACAACTCTAACATCTGATTTCCTTAGAAACGGTTTCCAAGTAGTATCTACCACCGAAGTGCCTGACGTATACGTACTAAATACCTGTACCGTAACGCATGTAGCAGACCGCAAGGCTCGCCAGTCACTGAGGGCAGTCCGAAGGCTAAACCCCAACGCAACTATCGTAGCAACTGGATGTTATGCGGAGAGAAGTCCCGAAGCAATTGCAGCACTGGATGAAATAGACTTCGTGATCGGAAACAGAGGAAAAATTGATCTCGTAAAAAAGATTACTGAATCACGATTTGCTATGGACATGCCATGGTTCAACGCAGAGGACAATATAAGACTCGAACCCGGCGCACTAAAAACCCGCATCATGATCAAAATACAAGAGGGCTGTGACCAAGTATGCGCCTATTGTATTGTTCCAAAAGTTAGGGGAAGGGAAAAAAGTATCCCTCCTAAGATCATCATAGATCGCATCAAACACCATGTCGCCCTTGGATACAAAGAGGTCGTTTTAACAGGTACTCAGCTTGGAACATATGGATTCGATCTCGACAAAGTCACACTTACCGTCCTTCTCAAGCGCATACTAACGGAAACCAACATACATAGACTACGTGTATCTTCTCTTCAGGCCCAGGAAATCGACAATGATCTACTTGAGATTTGGTCCGATAGCAGACTTTGCCCACATTTCCACATTCCCCTACAGAGCGGAAGTCCTGATGTGCTCAATCATATGAGGAGACGATATACAATTTCGAGTTTCATGAGGGCATTAGAGCAGATCAGAACAGCAGTTCCAGATGCAGCAATAACAACTGACGTTATAGTTGGTTTTCCGGGAGAAACACAGGATGATTTTGATGAAACCTATGCTCGATGCAAAGAGGCGCGTTTTGCATCAATCCACGTTTTTCCATATTCAGTTAGGCCCGGAACCAGTGCGGCCAAGTTCGATAACAAGATTGATCCCATATCAATATCGAGCCGAATGGAACAGTTACTAGAACTTACCAAAAAGCAATCGTACGACTTCAGACAAAAATTGATTGGTACGACTCGACAGGTTCTTTGGGAGGGTGAAGATGGTGGTAAAAACAGAGATAGGAATTGGCAAGGACTTACAGACAACTACGTGAGAGTCAAGACTGTCACGTCAGCAAACCTATTTAACCAAGTAACTCTAGCCGAGCTCGTCCGACTAGAAGATGAGTTAGTCTATTCTACAATCCCTAAGTCTAGAGGGCCTTACTAGAAAACTGTGCCTTCCCGTTTCGTTGCTGGAGGTAACCGGACTTAGGATCTTGTGCATGTCCAAATACCAGTAGCCAGCCGTCTTCAACTGCCATCTTTAAAAGCTTACGCTTTGCTTCAAGTGTCTCATTAGGCGACTGGTCTAATGCAGATATACTGATAAGTGGAAGATGGTAGGGTGTGGGTATAAGATCACCTGCGAAGGCGATTCGTTCGCTACCAACTTCTACCAAGACGACCTGGTGACCATCTGAATGTGCATTGGTAACCTGGGTTCGGATTCCAGGAGCTACTTCATTGTCACCTTCGATAAGCCTGAGCACCCCAGCTTCCTCCAAGGGAGCAAAATCCTCTGTGTAAAAGGATCTTATATTTCGTTCACTAGGACTATTTGCATCATCCCAACAGCTTTTTTGTGCGATATATTCAGCGTTAGGGAAGGTGGGTATTGCCCGTCCGGTTCGATCGAGCTTGGTACATCCTCCGGCACTATCAAAATGAAGGTGCGTCAGAATTACCATATCTATTTCCCGTGCAGTCAGGCCAATTTTCTTCAATTCCTTGAGAAGCTTATTACCATTCAGACCATGGGCATCTTTCATACGGTCAGCTCGCTTGGCGCCCGCCCCAGTATCGATCAAAAAATTGCCACTTGGTGATTGGATCAACATACAGTTCAAACCCATTCGTACCCTGTTCTTACGGTCTGGCTTGACTTGTTGTTCCCACATAACCTTCGGGATCTGTCCAAATAGGGCGCCTCCATCTTGAAGAAAGGTGCCATCGCTAAGAATGTTGACTGTAGTGTTGCCGAACCTCACACTTTAACCTCCTGAAATCATAAGAAAGATATGTAGATTTCGTGGATTATGTCAAGTCAAATTCCGACCTATTTCTTAGATTTTACCTAAACAATTTTCATTAATAAGCCGATCTATAATCTGGTTTTGTTACATTGAGATTTATAGCTAGAACCAAGGTCTTAATTTGGCGTAAATATTGATAAACCATCAATCTTAGGAAAATCGAAAGTGGGTAGTAACTGGTCCTCAAGATTCACAAACAAGTGGAAAGAGAAGTAAAAAGATTGATAACCTAAACGCTACAAAGATAAAGACTTAATGATCGAGACCGATTTCTAAAATTGGGAGGCAATGTTTTTACGTAGATTCCCAGCCGTTCTATAATTCCTGGATAGCAGTCTTCCAGGCATTGATAGTCTGCTCTATCTCTAGATCCCCATGTACAGTCGATACGTAATATTTTGCATTATTCTTCCAGACACCCTGGTCACGAACAAGATTGTTAAAACGAAGAAGTTTCTCCTGATCTCGATCCAGGGTGCCACGATAGTCTTCTAATTCATGTTCAGTAAAAACCAGGTCAAACATGGGCGGCTCCCCTACAATCTGGGCAGGTATTTCAGCCTCGTATACTAATTTCTTCAAGGAGTTCATTAGACGGGTTCCAGTATCAAATAGCCGTTTATATGTTCCTTCCTGTCGTAATACCTTAAGGGTTGCAAGTCCTGCAACCGCTGCGACCGGATTACCATTGAGAGTCCCTTCCTGAAGAACCATCTTGTCTCCATGAGCACCGGGAGCGAAATAATCCATGATGTCCGATCTCCCCGCAATCACCGATAGCGGGAATCCCCCGGCTACCGCTTTTCCAAGAGTACATAGGTCCGGTACTACGCCGTAGTACTCCTGTGCCCCACCATATGCAAACCTAAATCCAGTAACTATCTCGTCAAATATCAACGGTACCCCATACTGATTAGCCAGATCACGTAGCCCTTCTAAAAATCCTGGCTTAGGTGGAATAATGCGTTGAAGAGGCTCAACAATCACACAGGCAAGTTCATCATGATAGCGTTCGATTATGGCCGAGGTTGTCTCGATATCATTAAATGGGGCAATTAGTACATCCGAATTGATCGAATCTGGAATACCAAGTGCATCAGGAGTTGGATATGGGAAATCTTGGGGCACGGTTGGTGCCATGCTCATAAGCCCATAATCGTTCATGCCATGAAAACCGCCCTCGAATTTCAGTATCTTGTCTTTACCTCGGAATGCTCGTGCTGCTCGCATAGCGAAAAATGTGGCTTCTGTGCCCGTACTTGCAAACCGAACTTTTTCTGCACATGGAACTGCTTCCACAATCTCCTCAGCTAGAGCAACCATATGTTCATTAAGTGCAAAATATGTGGTTCCTTTGGAAAGCTGGCTCTCTACTGCACTGATTACTTCTGGATGTGCATGTCCTATCAACATCGGGCCCGATCCTAAAGCGTAGTCCACATACTCATTACCACTCACGTCCCATACCCTGGGACCTCTACCAGCAGCAATAATTGAGTCCATTGAGGTGGTATTGCCATTACTCCCACCAGGTAGCAACCTTGATGCCTTATCTAAAATCTGTTGCTCATGGTTGCTAATATTTCGCTTTGACATCTTGTTCTCCTAGAAACTTTTAATGGAATCCTTGTTGAACAAAAACAACTCTATCCACTTTGCACATTAATCCGGAGCTTGGTTGAGATAGCATCCGGTAGACTGTAGCAAGGCGTACCTAGCTTTGGGTAATAAGGGACCAGGCAATATCACCCACCACTGCGCTGGAAATTATAGCATGGAGGCGCACTTGTAGCCGTCGGATATACGCTAGCAATATAATGCAGAATTAAGAGCTTCAAATTTATTTAGTTAAAGGGGAATCGATGGAAATCAAGGTAGAAATCGGCGACATTACCGGATTGAAATGCGAGGCTATAGTAGTCAACCTGTTCGACGGGGTTGTTAATCCTGGCGGTGCTACTGGAGCTGTTGACAAAGCCATGGGAGGCGCCATAACTAATCTAATTAAAGAAGGGGAAATCAGCGGCAAGGCCGATGAGCTAACCTTGATTCACACCTTGGGCATGATTAAGCCAGCCCGGGTCCTGGTAGCAGGCCTCGGTAAGCAATCAAACTTTACAATTGATTGTGTTAGAAGAGTCTCGGCACAGGCCTGTAGGCGACTGAGAAATATTGGTGTCAAGAACTTCGCAACAATCGTACACGGTGCTGGGATTGCCGGAATGGATCCCCGTACGGCTTCTCAAGCAATTTCCGAAGGAGCACTGCTTGGACTATACCAATTTAATAAATACAAGTCAGATGGGACCCTTGGCAACCAAATTGAATCGATGCGCATAGTGGAATTCAATGCCTCTAAGTCCTCAGAAATACAAGCGGGTGCAGACTTCGGCACCACACTATCAAAAGCCGTAAATCTTTGCAGAGATATGGGGAACGAACCAGCCAACTACATGACACCAACACGGATGGCAGAAATAGCGCTCGATATTGCCGTAAAAGAGGGTCTCGAAATTGAGGTATTAGACCGCAGTGATATGGAAAAACATGGCATGGGAGCACTCCTGGGAGTTGCCCAGGGAACTGATGAACCTCCGAAATTTATTGTAATGAGATATGAAGGAGATCCTGGTACAAAATCCAATACTCTAGGACTTATTGGCAAAGGAATCACATTCGATTCCGGCGGGCTGGATCTTAAGAACGCCCCTGGAATGCGCCAGATGAAGAGTGATATGTCTGGCGGGGCAGCAGCTATCGCCGCGATCGGTGCTATCGCTGGATTAAAAGTCAAAATCAACGTGATGGCTGTTATCCCTGCTACTGAAAACATGCCTGGTGCCAATGCCCAACGACCAGGGGATGTAGTAACAACTATGAGCGGGAAAACCATTGAGATAGATAATACCGACGCTGAAGGCCGTCTCGTCCTTGCTGATGCTATAACCTATGCACGTAGCCTCGGTGTTGTGAAGATTGTGGATATAGCAACCTTAACCGGGGCCATATCTACCGCGCTTGGGAAAGTCCGCATGGGAATTTTCGGAAACGACCAACAGCTAATCGATCAGATTGACGCCTCGGCAAAAGAAACCGGGGAGCTAGGATGGCAATTTCCAATGGATAAAGAATACCAAAGTCAGTACAAGAGTGATATCGCGGATATCAAAAATACCGGAGGGCGCGATGGTGGCTCTATCACCGGAGCACAAATTATCGGGGAATTCGCAGATGGAGCAAGTTGGGTCCATCTGGATATTGCCGGCGTAGCCCGGGCCGCATCTCTAGGCGGATACAATCCTAAAGGTGCCACCGGAATACCCGTTAGGACCCTTGTAAACTTGGCTATCCGACTCGCAGACGAAAACTAACACCCGCACATTTTTTGTGCCTCCCAATCCCATGTGTTAGCATTGGATCGAATTCTGACAGGTACTATAAATGACCATTCTCCCTTCAACTTCGTCACCTCGATGGACATTCATAACCAACCACGGGTTGGTTTTGAGTTATATTTTCCACAACCCAAGTCATACGGCACGAGAGATAGCCAACCATGTTGGAATAACTGAGCGCACAACCCATAAAATAATCTCCGACCTAGAAAAGTCAGGATATATTATGCGCCGCAAAAGTGGCCGTAGAAATCTTTACAGCGTCGACTCGGGCCAACCCTTGAGACACCACACAAAACAACATATATTCGTCGAAGACTTACTTCACGCACTCACTTCTAGGCCTACATCAGAACTGAAAAATTTAAGCTAACCCCCTCCCCCTCTAGTCAGCTCTAGAATCTCCATTTCCAGTCTCTACTGTCGTTGACCACTACCTAGGCCAATGCTAGAATTATTCTCTATCGGGGTGGGCGTGGCCAAGTTGGTTAAGGCGCCAGGTTGTGGCCCTGGAGATCGAGGGTTCGAATCCCTTCGCTCACCCCACCATCAATATTGTAACGACGCAAACAAATCTGGTCCCGAGCTCTGACAATCTTTATGCGCCCGTAGCTCAGTGGATAGAGCATCGGTCTTCGGAACCGAGGGTCGTGGGTTCGAATCCCTCCGGGCGTACCATCCTCTCCATCGCATGCCGTAGTGGCTTAGCCCAATTGGGTGCGCATTATTCCAGCCTAACAGTCCTCCTCATTTGGTGTTTTTAGCCCCATTTTTAGCCCCTTTTGGTTCTGGGTATGGGTAAATCTAATGTGATCTTTTGATGTTCGGATGATAGTTGCCATGTCTATAACTTCACCCGAGACCCCATACTCCATTAGCAAGTCACGATCTAGTCTAGTACTACGGGACTGGACGATCTTAACGTTAACTCCTAAATCGCTTGATCTAATTTCATCACCTATATCAAGACCGCTGGACTTAAGAACCTTTAGCAACTCAACCCGTTCTTGATAATAAAGCTTGTTACTGGACTGGAGTTCTTTAAGTCTCCCCAGTCTTTCCGCTATGTCAGTCGCTGTTTCTTCTGGTAATTCGTTTAATTCCATAATGTTTCTCCTTATATATAT
>CAZSLO010000015.1:0-34003 GCA_964608025.1 uncultured Dehalococcoidia bacterium
AATGGCAAACCTAGCCATGCAGATAGTATGAATGCCGCCGCCGCAACTGTTACTGCTAGACCTACAAGTCCAGCAATACCAATAAACCCTAATGCAAGTACACTCTTCTTTTTCGGCTTAGGTAAGTGAAAATCGCCTTGAAGCAAATCGTACGCCCTATGGAAGATTTCCGATGCTGGTGTATGACTGCATCAGTCCACTCCACCATCAATCCAATATGTATCGAAAATGGTGGGTATTACATCAGCAATATCAATAGTTACCACAAGTACCCCTATCACGGCAATAAATCCGGCCAAAGCGAGAATATAAAACCCCGGCCTCGTTTTTTGAATACTAGACGGGAGATCGTATGATGCTACTAGGGAAGGGATAAGAATATGGCCTACCAACAAATTCGTAGAAAAGAAGATTACCAGAGCGACCATAATCCAAAGGTTGGTCAGTAGTCTGTTAATCTCGGTCCACTCGAAATTGGTTAGAGGAGCGGGGTCCATAGATAGTTTCCCATCATCAATAAACGGGTCGATCCCAAGCCGGTGAAAACTATCACAACCTAATTTGAGTGTCAAGCAAATTTCTGTTGTGATTAACTAGTAATTATCCAAAAAAATGGTGCGCCAACAAGCTATTACAGACCCGTACAAAATTCTTCCCAATCACCATTTATGTCATCGAAAGTTGACAGCATAGCAAGACCACATACTTGCTATAATGGGGCGTATCTTAATTAACAAAATGGCACTCGCTAATCTAAGAGGAATACTGATATGGATCGAATAGGATTTGTAGGTCTTGGACTAATCGGCTCACCAATGTGTATGAATCTAGTGAAAGCTGGATATGATGTTTCAGTCTGGAATCGCACAAAATCCCGAATAGAGCCTTTGTTAAATGCTGGTGCCCATAGTGCGTCCTCCCCAAAAGAGGTCGCAACTAAGAGTGGAATCATAATTACCTGCGTATCTGATTCACCTGACGTTGAACAGGTTATTTTAGGTTCCGAAGGAATAATCGAGGGAGCGAATATCGACTCCGTAGTAATCGACATGAGTACTATATCGCCTTCGGTAACCAAGTCTATAGCTGATCTACTGGCTAACAAGAACGTTCACATGCTAGACGCCCCGGTTAGTGGTGGAGTCAACGGGGCCGAGTCCGGGAATTTATCAATTATGGTCGGGGGCAACAACGATATCCTAGAGAGGTGCATCCCGGTTCTCCAAGTGATCGGCAACAACATTACTCACTGTGGCCCAAACGGGATGGGCCAAGTCACTAAATTAGCTAACCAGATCACAGGGCTAGGGACAATGGCTGCGATGTGTGAAGGATTGGTGTTCGCTGCTAAGAACGGCGCTGATCTAAATGCAGTGCTCAAAGCTATGTCCGGCGGTGCGGCCAACTCCTGGATGATCGAGAATCTTGGTTCAGCTATCCTGGATGGCCACTTCGAACCAGGATTCATGGTAAAGCTGGCCCATAAAGATCTCCGCCTAGTGCTCGAATCAGCTACCGAATCAGGGTTGCCACTTTTAACAACGCCGCTGGTAACACAGATTTTCAGGGCTGCAACTGTCGCAGGCCATGGAGATGATGGTATACAAGGGTACATCAAGATTCTCGAAGAATTGGCGGACATAGAAGCTCGTTCCGAATAAATAATAGCTAAATATCCATCTCCTAATTAAGAAGCCGGGCCAGACATGCTTCTCGATTCTGATTGGGAAACCGACTGAATGCAAAACAACATTAAGAATGTTCTGGAAGCGCATGGTAGGGCTGATCCTAATTGATGGGCGTGGTGCGCTATGCTACAATTCTAGTTGATAACAATATAAACTTGAGACCATAAACAAATTGGGGTCAAATTGGGGCTAAGCAAGACAGAAAAGGAACCGATAATCAAGGACTACCAGTCCAGCGATAATGATACTGGCTCCACAGAGGTGCAAGTTGCTCTTTTGACTACCCGGATCCAAGGGCTAACTGACCACCTCAGAGTTCATAAACATGACGAGTCAACTCGTCGCGGCCTCCTACGAATTGTAGGCAAACGGAGACGACTGCTTCAGTACCTTAGTCGCGAGAACGTAAACCGTTATCGAACCCTAATCGCCAAACTCGGCCTTCGAAGATAACTTCGCGTCAGGAATTTATTTGTTTGTGTGCCCCCCTAGGAGATTGATTTTTCTATGACTTCCTCTATTTTCGAACGCCGCATTGGACAAGCAGACATAAGTCTTGAAACTGGCAAGCTTGCCTTACAAGCAAATGGGTCTGTAGTTATACGAAGCGGAGACTCGATGACCCTAGTAACGGCCACCATGGCCAAGCCACGTGAAGGGATAGATTTCTTCCCGCTAACTATAGACTTTGAGGAGCGCATGTATGCTCGGGGCAAAATCCCTGGTAGTTTTTTCAAACGGGAAGGCCGTCCCAGCACGGAAGCCATCCTGACAAACCGTCTCACCGACCGTCCCCTTCGACCACTATTCCCCAAGGGATTTCGTAATGATGTGCAAATTATTGCTACCGCTCTATCAGCTGACCAAGAGAATCCACTTGACATCCTTGTAATAAATGGCGCATCAGCCGCTTTAACTATATCTGACATCCCGTTCGATGGACCAATCGGTGCTACAAGAATCGGGTACGTAAACGGCGATTTCGTTGTCAACCCGACATACGAGGATTTGGAACTTAGCACCCTAGACATTGTTGTCGCTGGCACCCGGGAAGGCATTCTTATGATGGAGGCCGGTGCGAAAGAACTACCAGACGAATTGGTGCTTGAAGCGATACATTTGGGACAATCTACGAACGAGGAAATAATTGATCTCCAAATTGAAATGGCTTCAGCTGTGGGTCGCCAAAAGACAGAATTCGAAATAGCGGGGACACCTGACGAAATTGTTCAACAGGTTACAAACTTTATCGGAGACAAACTCAACAACGCATTCGATGAGAGCAAAGGAAAATCCGACCAGGCGAGCCGAATCAGCTCACTAAAAGAAGATGCCGTTGAAAACCTTACTGATTTGGATGTCTCAGAAGTATCTGATGCCTTTGAAATTCTCCTAGAGCGTGAGTTCCGTGCCAAGATAATCAATGAAGGCAAAAGACCTGATGGTAGAGGCCTAAAAGATATACGTGAGCTTGACTGTGAAATTGGGCTTCTTCCACGTGCCCATGGTAGTGGTCTTTTCACAAGAGGAGAGACACAGGTTCTGGGGGTAGCTACACTCGGTTCTATAGGGGATGTACAGAGACTAGACACACTCAGTCCGCAAGATACCAAGCGTTTCATGCTTCATTATAATTTCCCACCTTATAGTACTGGTGAAACAGGTCGTGTTGGATCACCAGGTAGGCGAGAGGTCGGCCACGGCGCATTGGCTGAAAGAGCACTGTTAGCCGTGCTACCAGATGAAGATGAATTCCCATATACAGTCAGGGTAGTAGCAGAGGCTCTAGCTTCTAACGGCAGCACTTCAATGGCAAGCACCTGTGCAGCAACCCTAGCTCTTATGGATGCCGGTGTACCGATTAAAAAGCCCGTGGCTGGAATATCGATTGGACTTGTCACCAATGGAAACGGCCAGTTCGCCACACTTACTGATATCCAAGGAATGGAAGATCACTTCGGAGACATGGATTTCAAGGTCGCAGGAACTGCGGATGGAATCACGGCCATCCAGTTGGATATCAAGGTACAGAGCATCGGCTTTGACGTTATTGAAGCTACTTTTGAGCAAGCACGAGAAGCTCGGATGCGTATTCTGGACATTATAAAAAATACGATCTCATCTCCACGAGACCAAATGAGTCCTTACGCACCAAGGATGATCAAGATCCAAGTACCAGTCGACAAGATCGGTGCGGTTATCGGACCTGGAGGCAAAACAATTCGAGGCATTGTTGAGGAAACGAAGGCCACAGTTGATATCCAAGATGATGGCACCGTGCTGATCGGCTCACCTGACGAAGCGGCCACCAAAAGAGCGATTCAGATCGTAGAAGGCTTGACCAAAGAAGCGAAAGTAGGTGACGTTTATACTGGAAAGGTAGTGAGGATCATGAACTTCGGTGCGTTCGTGGAAATACTTCCTGGCACTGACGGAATGGTACACATTAGCGAACTCTCAAACGAGCATGTACCCTCAGTTGAAGATGTAGTCAAACAGGGCGATGAAGTAACAGTAGAAGTTATAGGTATAGACCCTTCAGGACGAATCGCTCTATCACGGCGATCACTTCTAGAAGACACCGGAGGACAAAACACTTCCACAAATAGAGAAGGGCCTGGTAAAGACCGTGGCCCAGGCGACAGGAACCCTAGAGGTGATGGAAGACCGCGAAGATATGACCAGGGAAGCGGCAGATCCGGCCCCCCCCGAAGTGGCAGACGATCCGGCGGACAACGACGCCCCGACTAAAAAAAGAGGAGTTAACAAATGCCTCTCATCAAAGTAGTAGTAAATGGCGCGCTCGGAAAGATGGGGCAGCAGGTCCTCACAGCAGTCTCCGCAGAAGAAGACATGCATGCTATCGCCGGAGTTGACCAAGCTGCTAAAAATGATACCTTGTCTATCCTAGGCATCCCTGACCAGCTACCTCTATCCAACACTCTGAACAATGTACTACAAGATGCGCAGGTCATAGTTGATTTCACGAATGCTGAGGGTGCATCCAAAGTTATACACACCGCTGCACCACGCAAAATAAACGTGGTGATCGGTTCTACTGGTATCCAAGAAAGTACTCTCAATGAAGCCGACAAGTTAGCATCCGAACATGGCATAGGGATTATCATCGCACCTAATTTCGCCATGGGCGCAGTTTTAATGGAACATTTGGCCAAAATTGCCGCTCCTTTCTTTGACTATGCAGATCTAACCGAGACTCACCACGAGAAAAAAATTGATGCTCCATCCGGAACAGCCCTCGCGATTGCAAAAACTACTGCAGAAGGTAAAGGCGGCTCATTCGATGCTCCTACACCGGAGAAGGAACTAGTCCCCGGCACTAGAGGCGGCGTCCTCAAAGGAGTAACTATCCATTCAACTCGCATGCCAGGGCGGGTTGCACACCATGAACTCATCTTCGGAGCACTGGGACAGACCTTGACAATACGTCATGACTCAATTAGCCGCGATAGTTTCATGCCTGGGGTACTAATGGCAGTTCGGGAAGCAGTAAAACGACCCGGACTTACAGTCGGGCTCGATAAAATTCTCGGGCTCTAAACCAACCTCATCTCGTACAATTGTCTAGTTCGCAATTTATGTTGGGACACTGCTTCTTTAATTTTTGAAGTCGAGCCACAGGTACATTAGAACTAGATTGATTACCGAATCTATCAATATCTAAGTACCGCCTACACAACATGCAGAGTTACCCAAGCTAAGTCCTCCGAAAGAAACAAGTTAACCTAGATTTGGTCGGACTCTCACGCTATTATTGAATTATCCTGAACCTTGGAGAGTTAACTTGGATCGCTGCAATATCGCGGTCATAGGAGCAACGGGTGCGGTAGGTAAGATATTCCTGCAAATTTTGGAGGAACGTCAATTCCCTGTGGACCAAATCCGCCTCTGCGCATCAAAGCGTTCCTTTGGCAAAACCCTGGAGGTAAACCTGCGTGAGGTAATTATCGAGGAGGTCACGCCAAAGTTGCTCAGTGAAGTTGACATCACCTTTATAGCAGCTGGAAGTGACATCAGCCATCAAGTAGCACCCTTAGCAGTTGAACAAGGTTCTTTCGTCGTAGATAAGAGCTCGGCCTTTAGAATGGATCCAACAGTGCCCTTAGTGGTACCGGAGGTTAACGGTTTTGATATCGAGACTCACAAAGGTATAGTCTCTACACCAAACTGCTCTACTACAGAGTTAGTTATGGCACTTAAGCCATTGGATGATGCAAATCGAATCAATAGAGTTGTAGTTGACACTTATCAATCAGTTTCAGGAACCGGCGCCGCTGCCGTAGAAGAATTGCATGTGCAATCAAAGCAGATTTTATCAGGAGAATCGATCCAACCATCGCAATATCCTCACCAGATTGCTTTCAATGTGCTCCCTCATATAGAGACATTTCTGCCAAACGGATATACGACTGAAGAGATGAAGATGGTAGATGAGACAAGAAAGATCATGCATAGGCCGAAATTACGGATATCAGCCACTTGTGCCCGAGTACCGGTACGAGTAGCTCATAGCGAAGCAGTTCACATCGAATTCAGCAATCCAATTACTCCACCAGAGATACGAGATTTGCTACAAGTTGCGCCTGGAATAAAGGTATTAGACCATCCCGGAGATGATTTATACCCAATGCCAATAAATGCAGAGGGTCGCGATCCAGTATACGTAGGACGCATACGCCAAGATGTCTCTCATCCAACAGGAATTGCTATGTGGCTTACGTCTGATAATCTTAGGAAAGGTGCTGCGCTCAACGCTATACAAATAGCTGAAGAGGCGTTGTACAAAAATCTGCTGGCAGGAAAATAGGAGATCTAATTATGGTAGAAATTGGTAGACTTCTAACAGCAATGATCACTCCATTCGACGAAAACGGTGACTTGAGCTATACACAGGCACGTAAACTGGCACGGATATTGATCGACTCTGGCTCTGACGGTCTCGTCATAGGAGGAACCACTGGAGAGTCACCATCGATGTCAGATGAAGAGAAAATTCGGCTCTTCGCCGAAGTAAAGGAAGAAGTTGGAGACAGAGCCGCGGTGATAGCCGGCAGTACTGATAACAACCATAGAAAATCAGTAGAAATTTCAAAGGAGGCCGAGAAAGTAGGCGTCGATGCCTTATTACTAACAGTACCCGCCTACAATAAACCCACGCAAGAGGGCCTATTCCAACACTTCAAGGCGATCTCAGAAGCGACACATTTGCCCGGACTTTTATATAACGTACCTTCCAGGACATCTCTAAACATGTCTGATGAAACGACGTTGATGTTGGCAGAAATCGACAACATTGTCGGGGTCAAGGAAGCTTCAAGCGATCCGGTGCAAATCACCAAAATTATTGACAAGGCACCCCCGGGGTTCAGGGTCTGGTCTGGAAACGATGATGAGACTTTCTCGATTATGTGTGTCGGAGGTTACGGGGTGGTCAGCGTAGCATCCAACATTATCGGCAACCAGATTAAAATCATGATGGGTATGATTCTAGAGGGTAACCTCGAATTAGCCGCAGCCGAACATCGTAGACTACTACCGATTTTCAAGGCACTCTTTTGGATAACAAACCCTATACCCATTAAGTATGCGGTTAACAGGGCAGGATTTAATGCCGGTAAGCCCAGACTACCTATGGTAGAGGCAGACACAGATTTCACATCTAAATTCGATACTGTAATGAACCAGTACGATGTGGATCTACCTATAGAAGCGTGATGGATACAGTTTCCCGACGCCCGGACATTTTACGCTGTTAAATGTGGAGCAGGATCTTCACACAGATATGCCCCATAAAGGTGTCGGATTAATTTCGTTTCTCTGGTAGGTACTACACCACCTGCCTTACGGTGATCGTCTCGTGTCTATAAGGGCCAGTGGAAATGACGTCTATTCGCACACCTGCCAACTCTTCAAGACGCTGAACGTAACGCAATGCACCCTCAGGAAGATTTTCTATTTCAGTCACTCCTGCAGTAGGACTGTCCCAGCCAGGGAAGTCCTCATATATCGGCTTACATTTGTGTAGAACAGCCACACTCCCCGGGAAGTCTTCTACCCGCTCGCCGTCAAGTTCATAGGCAACGCAGATTCTTATATTGTCCAAACTATCTAGTACATCAAGTCTAGTGAGTACGAGGGATGTGTATCCGTTAACCCTGGCACTATAGCGAGCAACAACTGAGTCAAACCATCCTACCCTACGAGGCCTACCCGTGGTTGTCCCGAACTCCTCAGCTAATTCCCTTATTAAATCTCCTGTCTCGTCGAATAATTCGGTTAGGAAAGGCCCACTACCTACACGCGTACTATATGCTTTAAACACTCCTAGTATAGAATCAAAATCCCTAGGTAGAAGGCCGAGGCCAGTAGATGCTCCCCCAATTGTCGGGTGCGATGAGGTGACATATGGATAGGTGCCATGATCTAAGTCCAGCATCATGCCCTGAGCACCTTCGAGCAAGACCATTTTGCCGGCCCCGATAGCATCATAAACAACATGTTCTACCGCACCCACCAAAGGTTGCATCTTCGATGCCCAGTCCTTGCATCTGTCGATGACATACTCAAGCGAAATTGGTGTAGATTCATAGACCTTCTCAATAATCGCGTTGTGATGTGACATAACTCGTTCTAGTCTCGGATAAAGTGATTCTAAGTCAAACAGATCCGCAGCCCGAATACCTATGCGTGCAGCTTTATCAGTATATGACGGACCAATTCCTTTGCCTGTAGTGCCAAGAGCCTGGTCGCCTCTGGCAGCTTCGGCAAGTTCATCAAGAACAACATGATAAGGCATAACTAGGTGGCATCTATCACTTACGAGTAGCCTGCCTGCAAGATCAATGCCAAGTTCCTTTAGTCCATCAATTTCCTCTAGCAAAGCGTCTGGATCTACAACTACGCCGTTTCCTATCACTCCCATACAGTCCGGCCAACAAATCCCGGATGGAACAAGATGAAGCTTAAAAGTTCCGTACGGATTCTTCACGGTGTGTCCCGCGTTGTTACCACCTGAGAAACGGGCTGTTAGATCGGCTTTTTCGGCAAGAACGTCAACGATCTTGCCTTTGCCCTCATCCCCCCATTGTCCACCCAATACCGCGCAGACCGGCATATATTCACTCCCATCAGGAATCAGTTCAGTCTCTATACCTCCCGGGAGTATAGCAAAGCGCTCAACCATCGGGAAGCCTAACCAAGCGTGGTTAACACCAAATATCAAAATACGAGATACATCGGCATGGTACGATGTGTACCCCGATTACTTAAGGTAAATGGAGGCTAAGATGGTGGCGCCAACTAGGATCAAAGTTGCCGAAGTTAATGGAGTAGATAAGTTATTTACACCCGATTTCAATAATTTTCTAGTAGCGCTACATGATCGCTTCACCTTGCGCATTCACGATCTTCGTATTAAACGAGCCAAAGTGCTCCAAAACGCGTTAAAGAAAGGAATTTTACCAAGCCATTTGCCACCATCAGATGCTACTACAGGTACTTGGTCTGTACCACCACTCCCCAAGGATCTTAAAAAGCCCGGTATCGAGATAACGGGCCCTGCATCCATAACGAATATGTTTATTAATGCCTTAAATCCTGGACCTGATGGCACTAGGGCCGAGGGGGATCTAGACGATGACGAAGATGCAGCCGGCCATAGGCTAACAGATACAATAACTGCTGCCCTAAATCGTCTTGCCGCGGTCGAACGCGATCTAGAATTTACAAACCACACAACTGGCCGACATTATGTTATTCAAGATGGGGAAATACCTTTTTTCATGCACCGAGAACGAGGCTTACATCTCGACGAACCTGAGGTTACGATTGACGGAGAACCAATACCAGCGGCGATTTTAGGAACGGCATTAACAGTATTCTACGCTGGAAGAGCCCAGATGGCGCGTGGTCAAGGACTCTACTTCTACTTACCTAAGATGGAATCAGCCGAGGAAGCGAAGCTCTGGCGTGATTTCTTCGATTATTCGATTACACACCTAGACCTACCAGAAGATGCAGTGATTAGGGCGATACCTCTCGTGGAATCCTTGCCCATTGCATTCCAAATGGAAGAAGTTCTCTATGCCCTTGGTCCTTATGCAGGTGGATTGAATGCAGCACGTTGGGATTTCAAGGCAAGCATTTTCGAATTCATCATGACAGACCCAAACTCCGTATGGCCAGACAGATTCGGGGTTGATATCAAGACAACCGATTTCATTGCAAACATTTTCAGAAGATTAGTTGCTATTTGCTTAAAGCATGGTGCAGCGCCAATAGGAGGCATGGCCACAGCTCTACCAAGCCCAAATAAAGATGTGAACGATGCCGCAGCGGCATCTATAACTGCTGACAAGGAATGGGAGGCAAGCCAAGGTTTCCTGAGAGGCTGGGTCGCACACATTTTTCATATGAAAACAGCTGCAGATCCTTTCAAGAAACTACGGGATTCCGGCTGGACACCTACAGCAGAAATGGCAAATCCAGATAATTACCCAATAGAGATCAAGGTACCCGACGGACAAATTACCATTGAGGGAACCCGCCGCAATGCCCGCATGGTAATAGAGTATCTTGAAGGTTGGTTAAACGGCCGTGGTGCCAAAGGTATCGACAGCCAAGCCGGTAAGCCAGGACTACATGGCCCACTCATGGAAGACCTCGCGACTGGACGAATGTCCGTAGCACAAATTGCTCAGCGATTGCTCCATGATGCCAAAGACACAGAAACTGGCGAATCTCATAACTTCCGGGTAGTAAAAAGCCTACTGAATGAGGAATTGGAAGACATCCTCAAGATGATGTCTGAGCAAGTGGGAGATCTGGACGAAGCCGGAATAACAGCTCTAAATTTAGCCGAAGAGCGATATCGTAAGGCCTACAAAGTTGCATTGCAGTGGATAAAAAATTATACGGAGTTGAATTTCCGAAGCTTAGGCTCGTACACTCGAGATGAACTCAACAGTATAGCCGCTAAGGATGACGCCTTCTAAAAACAATAGGTCCTCTTTTACCCAAAGCTAAACTTGGAATGGTAGTCCCATATTGTGTGGGATTCTTATAGTGAAGGATGCATCGTGTGCCATTCAGTAGATTGTTCATAGGCATGGGCAGCACGAAGTAGCATCTCTTCTCCTAGGTGTCGGGTCATTAATTGGATCCCTATGGGCAAACCGTCCGACATTCCTCCTTGAATCGAAATTGCCGGAATTCCTGCTATATTTGCTGGTTGAGTAAAAACGTCGTTCAAGTACATCTGTACAGGATCAGCCAGTTTCTCTCCCTGTCTAAATGCTACTGAAGGTGATGTTGGGGATATGATCAGGTCAATTCCCTCGAAAACTTGATCAAATTCCTTACGAATCAAAGTACGTACTTTCTGGGCCTTCTGATAGTAAGCTTCAAAGTATCCAGAAGAAAGAGCATATGTCCCAAGCATGATACGCCGCTTGACTTCGGCGCCGAAGCCCTGTTGGCGGGTCTTTTCTAAGGCATCCCATATACCGTCCGCCTCACGAACTGAGTATCCATATTTGACGCCATCGTAACGAGAGAGATTAGCCGATGCCTCCGAGGGAGCAATGATGTAGTAGACAGAAAGGGCATAACGTGTATGAGGCAAAGATATCTCAACAACGCTCGCCCCAAGTCCTTCAAATACCTCTATAGCATCTCGTACAGCCTTTTCTACGCCCGGCTCGATACCTTCAATCGAGTATTCCTTAGGTATTCCTATACGTAGACCTTTCACGTCCCCGGTTAGAGCCTTTCTATAATCTGGTACATCTACATCAATTGAAGTTGAGTCACGGCGGTCAAGTCCCGCAATGACGTTGAGTACAATAGCGGCATCAGTAACATTCTTAGTAAGAGGACCTACCTGATCCAATGAACTGGCGAATGCAATCAGGCCATATCGGCTAACTAAACCATATGTAGGTTTTAGACCCACCACCCCACATAGGGCAGCCGGTTGCCGAATACTGCCGCCAGTATCAGATCCCAAGGAAAATATACATTCATCGGCGGCCACCGCAACAGCCGGTCCTCCGCTACTCCCTCCAGGTACTCGATCTAAATCCCACGGGTTGTTAGTCGGGAAAAAGGCAGAATTTTCAGTAGAAGAACCCATGGCAAATTCATCGAGATTTCCTTTTCCAAGAAGCACCGCTCCTTTTTCAAAGAGCGCACCTGCTACAGCTGAATCATATGTAGGAACAAAATCTTCTAGCATCCGGGAAGAACATGTGGTCTTTATCCCACGGGTACACAGATTATCCTTCAATTGCATCGGGATTCCCGTCAATAGGCCGTTGGTACCTACCGCTATACTATCATCCGCCGCTCGAGCTTGGTGAATAGCTTTTTCACTAGTAACCGTTACATATGCATTCGTCTTACTATCTACAGCTTCGATTCGATCTAGAAATGCTTGGGTCAATTCTACAGATGACACATGTCTATTACGAAGCAGTTCCGAAGCTTCATGTATTGACAGTCTAGTAAAGTCAGAACTCATTTATGGAACTCCATGTAATCCTAGAACAGAACTATCTGAATCTAATAAGGTGAGATTCGATCACCTTCTTATTCTAATACTGACTTGACACGAATAAGGTCACGTTCACGTTCAGGAGCGTTAGACAAAATCTGTTCTTTATCAACCGAAGGATGAACACAATCATCACGCATGATTGTGTTCAAATCTACAGAGTGGCCGGTCGGCTCTAAGCCTTCGGTATCAACCTGTTGCAATACATCAAATTGCTCAAGAATGTTAGACATCTGATCTCGCATTAACTCGATCTCTTGATCAGTCATACCTACTCTTGCCAGAGAAGCTATATGCCGCATTTCTTCTAGAGTAATTCTCATACTATACGCCTCCATTGGATCCAAAGAAGTGTAGCAAGGCCATTGGACGTCAACAAGCTATTCAGATCCACAAAAGCCACTTCGATCCGATTGGTTAATGTACATCTTTCCCATAGGTATAATTGGTCCCAATTAGGCTTGAAGTACAAACACTAGTTAGTTGACTGGCTAGAAACGTCAATGATAGATTCAACGTAAGTCCAATATGCGAATAACTATACCCCTGTTCGAAAATTGTTCCCAGAAAATTTTCACGGAACCTTTCAGAGGTAACTCTTACCCAAACTTGGGCTAGGGGCCGATGCTCGAACAACCCAAGGGAGGTACCTCCGAGTATTTATGAGGCTATCAGCGATAATAGCAGCATCATTAATCACCTTAGCCACTGGATGCAATCTTTTAGGGTTATCCAACAGACCTGATCAAGACTCAGACCTGTTAAACCCACCACACAATCAGTCGGTACTCACTCCTTCTCTTGAATCACGAAGCGCCCACACCGCTACCTTACTAAATGATGGAAGAGTCATGGTCGCAGGTGGATTCGACGACAGGATATGGCCTACTGCTACCGTGGAGATATTTGATCCACGGTCCGGAATGTGGACAGCTGCAACAGAGATGGGTACCTCGAGAGCATATCATGCTGCAACAATATTGAGTCGGGGTAGGGTGTTGATAACGGGTGGACTTGGACCAGATCTTACTCCAATAGCGTCAGCAGAAGTTTGGGATCCTGAGACAGGGCTTTGGTCACCATACCTCAGCATGGCTGCCCGACGACGGGGCCACAGTGCCATCGAGTTACAAGATGGCCGAATCCTAATTGTTGGAGGGGTCGGCCAGTCCGGACCACTTGCACTCGCAGAAATATATGATCCAACCGACGATAGCGGCTGGCTGACAAATAATATGCTGGAAGCCCACAGCGGTCACACAACACTACTCTTACCAGACGGTCGCGTAATAGTCATCGGGGGGCTCAAGCAGGGATCAGCTTTATCACGAGCTGAAGTTTACCAACCATCTACCGAGGAATGGTCCTATACCAGCCGGTTACGACGTCGAACTTTCTCGCACAGTTCCATCGTGCTCCAAGACGGCTCCGTGATGATTATTGGGGGATTTGGAGCAGGAGAAGGACCCATTTCCGTGGAAATATATAATTCAAGCAATGACACTTGGTCTAAGATGGAAAGCACATTGAACGATGGTCGCTCACTACATTCGGCGACGATGCTAAAAGACGGGAGGGTTTTAGTAGTAGGCGGGTCGAATGCACGAGGTAACATGGCAACTACGGAACTGTACGATCCTTCCACGGGCATTTGGACTCCCGCTGGCGTACTCGACGCAGGACGCGCCGTACATACAGCTACACTACTCAAGGATGGTAGGGTTCTGATTGTCGGTGGAGGTGTGGACGTGGTCGAAACATTCGATCCATACTCTGGAACTTGGGTTTCCAGTAATAAATAAGATCTCGGTCACCCTATTGCTAAACAACTATACGGTGGTAGAATTTCCGCTACTGACTATTTCATGGGAACTAACGGCAATAATTTGAGGGATCACGTTCCAGAACCGACTGCTCATTCTCGCTACCAAAAGCACCCTTTACCCATTATGGTTCCGTCTCACATTAACTTTCTCGTATTCTAACTCCAAATAGGATTAAATATTAGGATATATATTCGTAATATGCCTTAGCCACCCTCGACTTAGAAGTTACAATTGTTCCTAATAAATTTGAGTACCCAATTATGCACATTTTAACAATCTCGATTTACGCCTCCATGGCATTAGCTATCTTGTCAGGATGTCTTCTAGGTAATACACCTACTAGTGACCCTATCTCAAACGAAGAGTCAGGTACACAATCTCCTATAGGGGAACAGCCGAAAGAAATTTCTCCGGTCGAGACTGACACGTTCATCCTAAACATGAAATCAGGCCGTCAAGGCCATACTGCGACCACTTTGTCAGACGGACGGATACTCGTGACAGGTGGAACCGACGAATTCGGCACATCACCTTTGGGAGAAATTTTCAATCCGACCGATAATACATGGACTCCAATACGCGCAATGAGGCACGCTCGAACCTTCCACACTGCCACCCTGTTAAATGATGGCAAAATACTTGTAGCAGGTGGAGAAGACAGCGCAGGCAGAATGCGCAGAGTGGAAATATACGATCCTAATACAAATTCTTGGGTTGATGGCCCAGATTTACTTACTCTAAGAGGTGGACATACAGCCACCCGGTTGAATGATGGCCAAATTCTACTGGTCGGCGGGCTCGGAGCCTCGCCTGTTAATACAGCTGAAATATACAACCCACAAGATAATACATGGAATGCCACCGGATCCACTGTCAAGGCTCACGCATTCCACACAGCAACTTTATTTCAAGATGGTAGAGTACTGGTAGTTGGAGGCGATCCTTTATCAGATGATCCTGGACTGACCGAAGCCGAAATATACAATCCAGGTACTGGGCAATGGTCCTCCGCAGGTGACCTTGAGATAGGTCGAGCTTTTCATACAGCAACGCTACTAAAAGACGGGCGAGTACTTATTACTGGCGGAAGCAAGGAACAGCCAGAGGCTGAGATCTATTATCCCGATACCAATAAATGGAAGACAATAGGCCAGATGGAAATACGACGCCTTGAACATACCGCATCGCTCCTTCCTGATGGTAGAGTGTTAGTGGTAGGTGGTCGTGACCCGGAAGACTACCCCAATGGAACTGCAGAAATTTTCAACCCCTCCACCGGAACCTTCTCGCCTGCGGGAGATCTGGACTTGGTTCGCCAGAAACATTCAGCCTCAAATCTCAACGACGGCCGAGTTATCATCGTAGGAGGTGGAGGCGATGACGGGGTACTCAAAGGGATCGAGATATTTGATCCAACCCAAAGCCGATGGCTGGTTGATGACGTCAAGGGTTTATGGCGTAGTGGAACAGAACTTAATCAAAGCCGTACTAGTCACACTGCAACCTTGTTAAGTGACGGGCGAGTCCTCGTTGTTGGAGGTCGTACAAAACAAGTTAAAGAAGGTCAAGACGGTAAGACAGGTACATCGTTGTTCCTAACATCAGCCGAAATTCATGATCCTAATTCTGGAAATTGGGATCTTACAGCATCCCTTTCACACGTAAGGAGCGATCACTTTGCGATTCGCTTACTGGACGGTCGAGTTTTAGTCTCTGGAGGGCAATTCCTGGGAAAAGCCGTCACCGAAGAAAAACCGTCGATTAAGATATTAGACTCCGCAGAAATCTATGACCCAGCCACCGGTCAATGGAGCCCAACGGGCAAAATGACATCGCCCCGCCAAAGACATGCAGGAATAGTTCTATCAGACGGGCGGATACTGGTTGTAGGTGGAGATAACAGTGGGAAAGCACTGGAATCCACGGAGATATATGATCCTTCCACTGGTCAGTGGAAAACCGCACCACCCATGGCTAACCAGCGCTCTTTCCCTGAACTGCTACTCCTCCAAGATGGAAGAGTGATGGCAATGGGAGGCGCCGGGGGGTCCGCTGAACTATTCGACCCATCAACACAGTCCTGGGAAAACACGGGAAGCTTGTCCACTCGGGTAACACGAGCCGCTATAACCCGGCTATCCGATGGCAGAATTCTAGTCGCCGGAGGGTTTGGGCCACAAGGCGCCCTGAAATCCACTGAATTATATGATCCTGTAAGCGGAGTATGGTCTATGGCCCAGCCATTAAAGCAAAACAGGCTGGGTGGAACCGCAACGCTACTGGAGTCAAAACTAGCGCTCGTCGCCGGAGGAAGGACATCAGAAACATTTTTGTTCGATCCAATATCAATTTCCTGGATCAAGTCTGGCAAGCTGATCGAAGGCAGGCGAGGGCATACCGCTACACTTCTTGGAAACGGTTCCGTATTACTGGCAGGCGGAGAAGGCCGTCAATCCGATATGCTCTCAACAACCGAAATTTATACGCCTTAATTAAACGGTTAATTGAATCTGTTCATGGCCGCTACAACTCCTTCAGAGAGTAGCATCTCGATTGCGTCGATAGCATTATCTACCGCCTGTTCCGTCCTAATTTCGTCTTCATGAGTCATCGAACCTAGAACGTGCGCAACCTCTCCAGAAGACGTGACAGGTCGTCCAATGCCTATCCTGAGCCTCGCAAATTCCTGAGTGCCGACAGCTTCGATAATAGATTTAATCCCGTTGTGTCCCCCAGAACCACCCCGAGCTCGCAATCTGATCTCACCTACTGGCAAGTCCATTTCATCAGATATAATTAACACATCTTCAAGGGCTACCCGATATTGAGACATGAGAGATATTATTGACTGGCCACTGTTGTTGACAAAAGTACGGGGCTTGGCTAGAACAATACCATGGCCGGAAATATCCCCTTCCCCAACTATAGTGAACCGTGACCGCTTGGAAATCTCTATCGAGTGCCTTTTACCAAGCCTATCTATACACCATTGACCTACGTTATGACGAGTTGTCACATACTTCTCTCCGGGATTTCCAAGCCCTATCAAAATCTTCCGACGTGATCTCGTCTTACGCAACTCGCCAAACATATCAATAAATTTATCCCAATTCCGATTTTTCATAGTTTGAGATAATCTCTCGAAGCTTCGTATATAACTATAGAACCGATTGTTGGTTGTGTAAGAATGGCAATTCTCCCATAGATATTAAAATCAACCTCTCATCTACCAGTCAACTATGTTTAATCTGGGAGATATACTCGTTTTAACCATCCGGATGTCTATTAGGGCGAGCTCTGAGTCGCATAAACGAACCACCCACTATTTCCATGTCTACAGGAAATATGATGTTCAATATTTCTTCTTATGTAAATAGCGATTCTACAAAGATCCAATAGCTCATCATTCAAGTTCGATATCTCCACTTTTACCACCAGTTTTCCGAACAAGCTTGATCCCATCGATCATGGCTCGACGATCAATCGCCTTTACCATGTCGTAAATCGCAAGTGCGGCGACACTTACCGCGGGCAGGGCTTCCATCTCAACACCTGTCTTTGACTGGGTTTCAACAATCGTCTCAATTTCAACCAAAGAGCGTTCTTCATCCAGTCGAAATTTGATCTCAACTTTATCAAGTGGCAGGGGATGGCAAAGCGGTATAAGTTGAGAAGTGCTCTTGGCTCCCATAATACCGGCAATTCGTGCGACACCCAATACATCGCCTTTTTCTATTGCATTTTCCCTAACAGTCTTTAATGTTGCAGCCTGCATAACTACAGATCCTTTCGCAACGGCTGTGCGCCGAGTCACAGACTTGGCACCAACATTTACCATAGCTGCTTTGCCACTATCGTCGATATGAGTCATACCAGCACTAATATCGTGATTTGCCAATCTATATGCCTCCTAGTCCAAAATTGTTCCTGTACGCGCCACAGCTGTTTATCTCGATCATAAAAGGACCTCTGGTCCCTACACTAGGTAAGATATTATTGTAAAAGATAATGATCCGTTTGGCCCTGTACATGAGGTGATAAACATGCCGTGTTATCATCCCAAAATGAGGCAATACCTTAAACTTCGACTTAAACCCCACGTATTTACCGCTATACTGACATTGGCAACCCTGATTGCCATCTCTTGCAGGGATTCATCAATACAAAGCACTAGTGCCGTCTTAATTTCGCCTACGCCAGTTCCACCACCAGCAATATCAACGGCACAGTCCTTTCCAACTGCAAAACCAACAGTAGCGCCAAGTCCAACCCCACTTCCTACCGCAACTTTGACACCGATTCCGACCCCTTTTCCCATTCCAGCTATCTCGCCTCTAGAAATTCTCAATGATTCCATTCCTCTGATGGCAGCTCTTCGATCTTTCCATTTTGAGACCGAGATTGTGCTTTCTATAGAGTCCGAGGAATCCAACATAGAGCTTCCTATCATTCTATCCGGTGATTACAAATCTCCAAACCTATTCAACGCAATTATGTCTATAAATCTGATATTTATGACTGTGGAAACAGAGATTGTAAATATTGGGGATAAGACATATGTGAAGGACCCCATAACCGGATTATGGCGAGTAGAAACAAGTATAGAGACAGGGTTCGTAAATCCTAGCGACTTTATAAATCTCAAGATTTCGGATCTTAGAAACCTGATATTTACCGGAACTGAGTCACTCGATGGAGTAGACTCTTATTTAGTTAAGGGAAACACCACACAAAATGCATTTGGCCTAGGAAGTGACAATTTCGATGTAGCTTTCTGGATAGACGTAGACAACAGCCTAATTGGCAAGATACAGATTGAAGGTGACATACGCCTAACCAAAAACGGACCTCTTGGGGTCATCGGCATGGAGGGTAACGCTGAGTTGATGCTCGTGATGGAACTATCTGATTACAACAAGACGGTAACGATCACAACACCCACGCTCCCAACTTCAACTCCCGCCGTAGCACATACTCCCAAACCTATATCAAGAAATTAGGATTTTTCCGATTTAACAAGATCCTACTTTAGAAAATAATACGGCCCTAGCCGCCGATGTGATACATCTCGACTTTCTCGCGACTGACCGTCATTGAAGTCCTTATCTCAGAATAGCGATCTTTCCTTATATGCCATACCCCTGTAATCAAACTTTCAAGTTCATGATCGGTAACACCATCTCTCATCGGGCCTCTTATATCTGTCCCGCTCCCACCAAACAAACAGGTATAGATCGATCCCTCGGGTGACAGTCTTAGTCGAGTACAGTCCCCACAAAAAGGTCTAGTCACAGAGGCTATAACACCCATCTCACCTACACCATCGACATACCTGTATCGCTCTGCCACCTCTCCTCTATAACTGCTGACTACCGGTTCCAGTGGCAATTGGTCATTAATCTTGGAAACAATCTCAGATGCTGGTACAACCTGATCCATTTCCCAACCATTACGGTTACCTACATCCATGTACTCAATGAAGCGGATGATGTGGCCATGGTCTCTCGCATATTTCGCGAGATCAACTATAGAAGCTTCGTTTACTCCTCGCTGAATCACGGCGTTAATTTTGATCGGGTTTAGATTTGCGTTAATCGCTGCTTCAATTCCCTGCAGGACTTTATCAGTGCTAAAACCACGACCATTCATACTCCTAAATATTTCGTCATTGAGGCTATCTAAACTAATAGTGACACGATCAAGACCAGCATCCTTGAGAATTTGTGCCTTGGCCGGAAGTAAGTATCCATTGGTGGTCATCGTCAAATCATCTAATCCTTCGATCTTCGAGAGGCTAGCTACTAGGACCTCAATTCCATTACGGATTAGTGGTTCCCCACCGGTTATACGAATTTTACGAACACCTAGTCCGACGAATATTCTGGCTAGTCGCTCAATCTCTTCGAAGGTAAGCAACTCTATTTTTGGCAGAAATTCATACCGCTCTCCAAAGATCTCCGCAGGCATACAGTATGGGCACCGAAAGTTACATCGATCCGTGACCGATATGCGAAGATCTCGTAGAGGTCTATCATATGTATCTCTAGTCGCGTTCAAAGCTACTCAGCCATCCTCATATTTAAATATTCACAAACCTTCTGACTGGCTATGCTCCGATGGCTATACCTATTCTTCTCATCAGGAGATAGTTCAGCCATGGTTTTGTCTAATTCCGTAGACAAGAATACAGGGTCATAGCCGAAGCCGCCATTTCCACGTGGTGATCTTACTATTCTACCTTCACATGTACCCTCATAGATCTCTGGGTCCGATCCTGGACTGACAACCGCGATAACGCAACGAAATCTAGCAGTTAATTTATTGTCAGGAATTTTTGATAATTTTCTAATAAGAAGATCAATCCTATCGGCATCACTAGCATCATTACCTGCGTATCTCGCCGATCTGATGCCAGGTTCTCCATCAAGAGCATCGACTTCGAGACCCGAATCATCTGCCAGCGTAAGTAACCCGCTCAACCGGGCATACTCGGTCGCTTTAATAATCGCGTTTTCTTCGAAGCTCTGGCCTGTTTCAGGTACCTCTTCATTGATGCCTGCGTCATCAAGGGAGATGCATTCATAAGGAGTACCAGCCAGTAAAATACGAAGTTCTCTCAGTTTGCCAGGATTTCTAGTGGCGATTAATAGCATGCGAGTTTTTTTTGTCACTGGTAATCAAACTCCAGTATTATCAATATATATATTCAGATAGTCCGACTTGGAGATGTCAAGCCCTTAGTACACTAGGCATGGGCCAATTCTATACTTGCTAAGACTATCCCTGTTTATTCAATAGTGGATCACACCAAACATCTATTGATATGGCCGCGAGTGGTACATAGAATGAAGCGTGACAACAAAATCAGTCTTGTAAAAATCTCTGGGTAGGAGAATATGATGGCTAACGTTGAACTGTGGCGGGAATTGGGGAAGCAGCTTCGAGTGGACTCGGTCAGATCTAGTGATAAGGCTGGATCCGGCCATCCAACCTCCTCAATGTCAGCAGCCGACCTGATGTCAGTTCTCATTTCCAGTTATCTCCAATACGACTTCAAGAATCCCGATAATCCTAACAATGACCATCTCGTATTTTCCAAAGGACATGCATCCCCGCTACTTTACGCAATGTTCAAGGCCGCCCAAGCCATTTCCGACGAAGAGATGCTCAACTTCCGTAAATTTGGTAGCCGGTTACAAGGACATCCAACACCGGAAATTGACTGGGTCGATGTGGCAACAGGATCA
Source organism: uncultured Dehalococcoidia bacterium (assembly GCA_964608025.1). Lineage (GTDB taxonomy): Bacteria > Chloroflexota > Dehalococcoidia > Lucifugimonadales > CAJWER01 > CAZSLO01. Next base: position 21,335 of record CAZSLO010000015.1, read on the forward strand.
CTCGGACAAGGACTACCTATTGCGGTTGGGACCGCCCTAGCTGGCAAATACTTGGACCGTTTACCATATCGAATCTGGGTTCTTTGTGGTGACAGCGAGATGGCCGAAGGATCTATGTGGGAGGCTTTTGAATACGCTTCTGCGGCTAATCTAGACAATCTCACCGCCATTATTGATGTTAACCGCCTTGGCCAGCGAGGAGAAACCAGACACGGCTGGAATCTAAAAAAATACTCGGAGAGGTGCAAGGCATTCGGATGGCACACAATAGAAATCGACGGCCATGACTTCTCACAGATTGACGCAGCGTTCGAAGAAACATTACGGACTACCGGACAACCTTCAGTAATAATCGCCAAGACAGTCAAAGGTAGTGGTATTAAGTCAATTGAGGACAAAGATGGATTTCATGGGAAGGCTCTTGATAACGCTGATGCAGCTATCAAGGAACTTGGCGGAATACGCAACATAAAGATAAACGTGAAACCTCCTCCTAAAAACAACATCCCTCATGTGTTTGACACCAAGCCTTCTGAACTCCCCCAATACGATGTGGGTGATAAGATTCCTACTAGGAGGGCATACGGGGATGCCTTGGTATCTTTGGGAACTGCTAGGAGTGATGTAGTGGCTCTCGACGGTGAAGTGAGCAATTCTACATACGCTGAAGATTTCGCCGGTGCCCACCCCGACCGGTTCTTTGAAACTTACATCGCGGAACAACAGTTGGTTGCAGCAGCTATAGGGGTACAAGTCCGGAATTGGAAGCCGTTTGCATCCACTTTCGCTGCATTTTTCGCAAGAGCGTACGACTTCACCAGAATGGCTGCAGTAAGTCAGGCCAATATCAAGCTCGCAGGTTCGCACGCTGGCGTATCAATCGGACCTGATGGCCCATCCCAGATGGGACTAGAAGATATAGCTAGCCTAAGAGCAGTCCACAATAGTACTGTTCTATATCCATCGGATGCCAACCAAACAACCGCACTGATGAGCCAAATGGTAGATAGGGAAGGTATTGTGTACCTCAGGACGACACGAGAAGCAACTCCCGTCCTTTACAACCCTGGAGATTGTTTCCCAATAGGTGGAAGCAAGATAGTAAAGTCCTCTGGATCAGATGATGTTACGCTAGTGGGAGCTGGTATTACCTTGCATGAGGCAATCCGCGCCGCCGAAACCCTAGAAGCTGAAGGAATTTCTGCCCGTGTGATCGATCTATATTCGATTAAACCTATAGATGCCAAGACACTTCAGGCTGCAGCGAGAGATACCGGTTGTATTGTTACTGTGGAAGACCACTGGCCAGAAGGCGGTCTGGGTGAGGCGGTCCTTAGCGTCTTTGCTGATAACAAACCGGGGCCAATGATAAAAATACTGGCCGTCCAAAATATGCCTACTTCAGGATCACCGGCAGAATTGATGTCAGCTGCAGAAATCGACGCTCAGTGTATTTCTACAGCCGCACGTGACCTAGTGTCATTAAAAGATTAATTAGCCACAGTGAATTCACCAAGCAGGATATCAAGTACTCTATCGCTCGGAGTGAAAATAGTTAGCGTTCTGTCTCCATCGATCCGGGTAAAAATACTCCCGGCACCTTCAAGCACCAGCTTGTGAGCAATCACAGGTCCATCCTGAAGCCCCCATTTGATTCCCGTTATACCCTCGGATAAATTGCTGAATGCCTGGTAAAACTCTACGGCATCTTCAGTGCTATCCCAAGCAATATACATTATTAAGACTACTTGTCCATCCGGCCCAGTGAGCAATACATATGAGTCACCCCCCCAACCTGCCGCTGCCTGATGTGCTACTTCGGGAGATCCTCCCAGTTCCAAGTACGACTGAATAAACAATTCCCCCATCGTGTTCTGTGTAACAAGATCCCAGCCATCACCCAATTTAGCTACGAAATCGGGAAGAATCAAAGTAACAGGCTGATCCCTAGCTATATATTTCTCAGGATGCAAAATCTGTTCTGTTGATTGAGGTATATACCCATAAGCCTGATCTATCCCAGGCCATCCAGCCTGTTGGAAAAGAGCCATCGCGAAATCCAAGCCTTCTCTGTAAGGGAACACATATTCCCGCTGCAAGATGTATGGAGAGGCTCTAAATGCCTTGCCGAGAGCCTCAGTTGGGCTTCCTTGTGATTCAACTTGTTCTTCCTGAGTCATGTGCTGGAATGTATATGCGATTTCGGAAAGTCTTGCATCACCCTCAACTAGGGCCCGGAACGCCAAAGATGCATCCGAGTTATCCTCGATAGCATCAAAAGTAGCCCCCAAATCAAAATGTTGCTGCTGAAGTGAATGTACAAATTCGTGGACATAGGTCCGCTCTATTTCTGGACCAAACTGGTCTTTCGAATCTACCACAATATAAAGCTTCTGTTCTTCAGATCTGTACAATCCAAGAATTCCCTCGGAATATAGATTGAAAATAATGTCATATAGGTTTGCGGCAGGTGGAAGGATCCAGAGGGACTTGTAGAGTTGTTCGTCGGCCTCGATTTTTTCCTTATCCTCCTCCAACAAATCAATTATCAGGTTCCTCATTTCATACCTAGTCAAAAACTCTCTCTCTACCTTCTCTTCACTAGAAAGTCCTCTAATCACATTGACTCTAAGTTCGACAGCGGCCATTGACCTTGTTGTCGGGTCACCAGACAAGGGTGTTGGAGTACCGAGTTGTAATACCGGAGTAGGCAAAATTACTTGGGCTGGCTGGAACGTAGGCGTAGGTTCTGGAATAGACGTAGGTGATGGAACCGAAGTTTGAGTCGGTGTAGGTGATGGGCTGACCTCAATTTCAGCAGCAGGACTGGGTGACTCTGCGACTAGAATTGAATCAAATGTATCTACATCAGATGACGGCTGCCCACAAGCTATTAATATCAAAATTAACATCGAGAACTGAATCACTACCAACTGGCTTACACTAGTTGGTGACAAACAGTGTATTTTACCCAAGCTATTCATCCAAAGTTCCTTGGTTTCCCTAAGAGCTTCTCCCACTATATTCAATCCTATTTCTAGAACCAGTAGAGGCAAGGGAATTGACTTAAGAAGAGTCAGGGATCTCCCTTAAGATCAAAGATACCATATAAAACTGGCATTGAAGGAGGGCGGACTCTTTTCCCATAATTGGTACTATACAATCTTTGAGATTTGTCCTCCGTTCCACCGACTGACAAGACATAAATAATTAAATCGATAAAATATACTTGCCCGAGAAAAGTGTCACTACAAGGAGATGCCATGGCAACCACAAGGGATATACGCCGGATATTAATAAACGACGACGGTTCCTTCTTGAGTGATATGGAACCGGTGCTGACCGTCCGCGATCTTAAAGAACATATGGTAGACACTTACAAGAATACCCCTGTAGATGCGCTACTTTGGTGTCTAGGTAAACGTGAAGTTTACCACTACGAAAGTCAAATCGGCGAAATACCAACCGAAAGAAGAGATCAGGATCAGGATCAACGCTATGTGAAAGCTGCCCGTACTATGAGCAGCCTGATCGAGGAGAGCGGAGGGCCTTTAACTGCGATGGTAAAACTCTGTCAAAAGGATGGCTTAGATCTTTTTCCTTCATTGAGAATGAACAGCCATTATGCTGCCGATCCTAACGCGCCAGGATCGGGTGTTTTCCGTCGCGAACATCCCAATGTGTTAATTGGCAAACCGGGAGAGGAATTACCGAAAGGCAGCCTCGAATGGGGGGTAAGAACTGGGGTCGACTATGTCCACCCAGAGGTTCGGAGCCACATGGCAGCCATTATTTGCGAATTAATGGAGCGCTTTGCTATAAACGGCATCGAACTAGACTATATGCGACATCCCACATTCTTTCGGCCACAGGATGGATATGCCAACCGGCACCTCATGACCGATCTGCTTCGTTACGTTAAGAGACGTCGGGACGAAATTTCGGAAGCTCAAGAACGATCAATAGATATTGCTGTGAGAGTTCCCCCCACACTCGAGGATTCGTTACGGCTTGGTTTAGATGTTCCACAGTGGATGTCCGAAAGACTCGTCGACATCGTTATAGCCGGCGGTGGTTTTATTCCCTTCGATACACCTATACGTGATTTCGTAGAGGCAGCTGGCACGTCAGGCTGCCTGATATACGGCTGCATCGAAAACTTAAGGCCTGCTGTTGAAGACGAGATTATCCGTGGCATAGCCAGTCATTTTTGGGCAGAAGGTGCTTCGGGTATATATCTTTTCAATTTCTTCGGCAAGTCGCATGAGTGGAAAAAGCGAGTCTTGGCAGAAATTGCTGACCCTGATGCACTAAGCAGACTTAGCAAAAAATTTCAGATTGATCAAACGAGATTTAGGCCTGGCGAACACCGACACTGGTCTACGAGGGACCTACATGACTACGCGTTCCAAAATGCCGTTCCTGCTGTCCAGCTACCCGTTGTACTAGCAGAAACACATGCTTCATCACAACCTTCCCTGAAACTAAATGTTGGCGATGACGTTGAATCTGCGAGTAAAAACAGCATGCTTTTGAAAGCTCTGCTGACTTTACAATTTGACAATATGAAAGGTGAAGATGAACTAGAAGTAACTCTAAACGGGCAAGTATTGTCATCAGGATCGTGCAAGATTTCTTACGGTACTTGGAACCGATTGGAATGGACTGGATTTCCAACCCGTCTCTCCGAAGTTTCCCATGAGGGAGGTACTATGGAATTCGAACTATCTTGCCCACCACTACAGAATGGATACAACGAAATACAGGTGCGATTGGTTCAGAGAACAGTAGGACTATCGGAATTGCTGGTGTTATCAACCGTGGAAATCTCGCTAGAGTATAACTGAGATGTTAAGGGGAATCTTTATGCGTCCCTTTCATTAGAACATGTGCACTGGTTATGCCACCCTCCTAGAGTTTCTCAGTTCTTCGATTTCGTTTAATGTAAAACCATGTTCAGCCAATACTTCGTCCGTATGTTGGCCGAGGGTTGGCGAGGGTGATTGGATAGACCCAGGTGTGACAGAGAGCTTAAGCGGTAAACCGATCTGTTTCGTTATACCAGCTATTGGATGATCTATCTCCTCTACCATGTCCCTTGCTTTGACATGGGGATCAGCATATACCTGTCCAAGGTCGTTAATCGGGCCATTGGGCACACCTGCATCTTCTAGTACCTGCAGCCAATGGCCAGTTTCCTTGGACAACAAGGTATCCTGCAGTGTCTCTATGAGCGAGGTCATGTGATCTCGTCTCAACGCATTGGTCTTATACCGTTGGTCATCAAGCAACTCCTCGCGCCCAAGGGCCTTACATAAGAGTTCCCAGTTAGCCTGATTTGCAGCACCAATCATTATGTAGCCATCACTGGTAGAAAATGCCTGATAGGGCGTAACAAGTGGATGACCAGACCCAACTGGACCTGGTGGCTCCCCAGTAGCAAAATAGATAGCAGATTCCCAGATTGTATATGCAATACCAGACTCTAGCAACGATGTCTCCACGTGTTGACCCTCTCCGGTTCTCAAACGATTGATGTAGGCCGCGAGGATTCCAAATGCACCGTATATTCCTGCTGCCAGATCAGTGACAGGTACACCATGCCGCATCGGTAAACCGCCCGGCACACCAGTGATACTCATAAGACCACTCATGGCTTGCGCTACAAGATCGAAGCCCGGCCTGTTACTGTAGGGTCCTGTCGTGCCGAACCCAGAAATTGTGCAATAGATCAAAGCAGAATTTAGTTCATTAAGGGCTTTATATCCAAGTCCCTTACGCTCCATGGTCCCGGGGCGCATATTCTGGACCAAAACATCCGTCGTTTCAGACATTCTTCTAACAACACTAGCTCCCTCAGTGGTACCAATGTCTATTGAGATACTGCGCTTGTTTCGATTAATCCCCAGGAATGCTGCCGATTCCCCGTTAATAAAAGGGGGGCCTGCACGACGTATATCATCACCATCTAGCTTCTCGATTTTGATTACATCAGCACCCATGTCAGCCAGAAGCATGGTGCAAAAGGGGCCAGCCATCATCTGGGTAAGATCCAAAACCTTTATACCAGACAATGGGCCGTTATTTAGACCAGATATGCTCAAATCATCGTCCCTTGAACTTAGGTTTTCGTCGTTTCAAAAACGCCCTTCGTCCTTCAGAAAAATCTTCACTATCAAAGTTCTGGAACGGCAGATCATGATCCTCTGGCGTCAGACTGGAAAGTTGTGGGTCATTTTTAACTATGTTCATGATCTGCTTATGCTGTTTGTGAGATAACGGTGCGAGTTGGGAGATCTCGGACGCGAGTTCCGCAACAAACTCATCTATATCATCAAGTGGTACTACTGTATTTACAAGCCCGAAATCCTCTGCTTCCTTTGCCCCTATTATGCGTCCAGACATCAACAAGTATGAGGCGTGACCCCGGCCTATAAGAGCAATTAATCGACGCATCTCTTCATACCCAATTACAATGCCCAGCTTTGCAGCAGGTATAGCGAACCGGGCATTATCAGCAGCTACGCGCAAATCCGTAGCCAGCGTTAATTCACATCCTCCCCCGATACAGAATCCTTTGATCAAGCATATAGTAGGTTTAGGTAATGCCTCGATAGCATTGATAGCCCCATCGAATGCTTTTTGGTAAATACGGGCTTTGATAGCATCTACACGATATTCATCAAAATCCTTGATATCGGCTCCAGCCGAAAATGCTTCGAATCCCTGTCCGGTAAAAACTACAACACGAGTCTCATTGTCGACAGCCAATGGTTCCACAAGTCGACGTAGCTCCAGCCATCCTTCATAGTTTATGGCATTACGCTGGCTAGGCCTATTGAAGGTGATAGTTGCAACGTAGTCCCGTCGTTCTAGTAAGATTTCGTTGGTCATTACTTGGATTTCATTGCCCTAATGATGATGCTACCGTAGGATCCTGATACCGGCAACATATCTGAAAATAACAAATTAAATGGAAGCCAGCGCCATTCTTATGGCCTCCGGATCAACCCCGACAATGAGTCGATCCTCAATTGTTACGAGCGGCCTCCGTATTAATCGAGGCTGGTTTAACATCAGTGAAATCATTTGCTCATCGTCAAGAGAATCAGAGTCCACCTCCAACTTACGAAAAGACGGGCTTTTCCATGAGAAAATATCAGTTGGCGAATGAACACCAATAACGTCACGTAACTCTGATTCATTAAAAGGGTTGGTGAAAAAATCTCGTTCTTTGAAGTCGATCTCATCCTGCAAAAGCAACGCTCTTGCTTTGCGACAGCTACTTCATTTTTTCCACCAGTAGAACTTAATGGTTACTCTCATTGACTGGTTTCCATTTTGGATATTATAACGAAGTTGGATTTTCCGGCATATAAGAATTCGAGTGCAGACTATAAGACACTTAAACAGGAATAATAATTGCCAGTTTTATCATTTAGGCACTTATGCTAGAACCCAAGCCAGGATACCGAAACCTGCGATTAGCGCCCTCTACGAAACATCATCGCCATAGGAGCAGGTAGATGTGTCCTGCTGATAGGTACCATAGCTAAGTGGCGAGCTCGTTTAATAGCCGTAGCTAAGCCTCGCTGGTGCTTGGCACAGACTCCCGACTTACGCCTAGATTCAATCTTGGTCTGATCTGAGATATACCGCATCAAAGTATCGACATCTTTGTAATCTATGCTAGACACCTTGTTGGCACAGAATCCACAAACCTTCCGTCTAGCGTAAAAGCGTGGCCGACCACCGCCTCTACGAGGACCTCCTCTCGATGGCCCTTGGCCGTAAGACCTTTGTCCTCCACCATCAGGTCCCGCAGGACGCTGTTCCGATGAAGGCGAGGACTGGCCAGTTGCTTGAGTTGATGGAGATGTAGTCAATATTATTTTCCTCTATGAGCTACCAAGGCAAATCTTCTACGTCTCCAGCACCCGGCCTATCGGTTTCCCCTGGTTCAGACGCTCGATCCAGAAATTTCACTTCAAAAGCTGTGATCTCATTTCCAGCGCGCGGTTCACCCTCATTGCTAATCCAGGGGCTACTCTTAAGTCGGCCCTCGACATAGACTTTCATTCCTTTTGTCACATATTGGTTACAGGTTTCAGCAAGCTTGTTCCATGTGTTGACCCGAAACCATTCTGTTTCTTCGTGTTGTTCTCCCTCTGCCGAACTCCAGCGCCTATTAGTAGCGATTCTAAAAGAGGTAACCGGGTTGCCATTAGGGGTATACCGCATTTCTGGGTCAGTACCAACATTTCCAATCACGATCATTTTATTGAGTGTCATATCATTTTCACGATGCCACTACCGCTGAACCATAGCTATGCGCGTGTAATGAGAAATCTTACTATGTCTTCAGATCCTGTAAGAATACGATTGAGTTCATCAATCCCATCTGCAGCCATGGAGAATTTCGTCAAAAGGTAGTTACCTTCTTTGAAACCCTTTATTGGATATGTTAAACGTTTGAGACCCCAAGATTCCCTCTCACCAACAGTGCCTCCACCGTCCGTGATAAGCCCATCAATCCTCTCAACACTAGTGGATATTTCGTCCTCGGTCGCCTCAGGACTTAGGATAATCACTGCTTCATATTCTCGAACTCGTTCAGCTACCAATAGAGCTCCTCAATTACGTATAAGGCTTCACCCTATATTATAGCATGACCCTTTAAGTGTTAACAGGAACCAACGCATACCATGTTTGTGAGATATACCTCAAATAAGTGTCGCGGAACAAATCCTGTCCTGTGTTCAATAATCCGTTGTACTACGTAATCCTATGATAAAATCAGGTGCTTTTCGAATCTATGAGATACTCCTAGTCAAGGACAAATACAATGGTCGCCTATGAAGGAATGTTTGCTGAGACCGTGATGTTTTGTGGTGATTCAGGCGACCTGATCTCAGGCTACCTGGCCAGACCATTTGGAGCGGGGCAATACCCTTGTGTGATCGTGTTACACGAGGTTTTTGGCCTCGTACCGCATATCAAAGAAATAACACGAAAAATGGCTAGCAAAGGCTATATAGCAATCGCCCCTGACCTACATCATCGGGAAGGGCCAGGGGATCCTGAAGACGTGGCAGCTATCGTACGGGAAGCAGGAGGAAACCCAGATTCCAGAACTTTGGGAGACGTTGAAGGTGCAGTTCGCTTACTTAAATCACTGCCTTATTCTAACAACAAGGTAGGTGTTATAGGGTTTTGCTCCGGTGGCCGACAAACTTTTTTATCAGCCTGTACCATACCTTCCATCGATGCAGCGGTTACTTGCTACGGTGGGCGCATAGTAGCCGGTCACGAGGACTTAAACGAACGACAGCCCCGGGCACCAATTGATTTAACATCGGACCTGTCCTGTCCTCTGTTGGGACTATTCGGAATAGAGGATTCAAGTCCATCCCCGAGTCATGTTCAATTAATCGAACAGAAACTAAAGCTACATGACAAAGTCTATGAGACTTATGTTTATGACAACGCAGGACACGCCTTCTTTGCAGACTACCGACCAAGCTACCGTCAACAAGCAGCTGTCGATGGTTGGGAGCGAATATTCGGCTGGTTCAACAAATACCTTAACTAAGGCTAGAAAAGACAAGACATGGCTCAATACGACGGTATTTTGGCTGAGATGGTGCTTTTTAACGGCCATGATGAAGACCAGATATCCGGATATCTGGCACGTCCGATTGATACCGGGCCGTTCCCAGGAATTATTGTGATACATGCTGCGCCGGGCTACGTCTCACATTTCAAAGAAGTGGCGCTGAAGTTTGCATCTGCTGGATACATAGCAATTGCACCAAACTTACACCACCGAGAAGGACCTGGAGATCCAGAAGATGTGGGTTCCGACGTTCGGGAAGCAGGTGGAGTGCCAGACGACAGGTGTATTGGAGACATACAAGGTAGCCTCTCGCTACTCCAATCCCTCCCATATTACAGTGGCAAGGTTGGGATTATCGGGTACTGCTCTGGGGGACGGCAGGTCTATTTGGTTGCATGTAGTATCCCAAGCATCGACGCTGCAATAGACTGCTATGGGGGTAACGTATTGGCCGTGTCAGAAGATCTTACTGAACGTCAACCAGTTGCCCCTATCGACCTCACCGCGGACATGAACTGCCCGATCCTCGGTCTCTTCGGCACAGACGATCCGAGTCCTTCCCCAGAAGATACCAAGGCCACTGAACTTGCGCTAAAACGCAACGACAAAATCTACGAGTTTCATACATATGAAAATGCGGGACACGCATTTTTCGCCGACTACCGTCCGAACTACCGCCAACATGCGGCAGTCGACGGCTGGGAGCGGATATTCAGTTGGTTTTCAAAGTATCTGACCTAGGAATAGGAGGAACATCAGTGTGCGCAGGAACAGTAGAGATTGTGGACGTCGAAGGAAGTGGTAAAAATGGATCAGGATGGTTTCCGATTCACAGGGCAAGAGCTGTTTACGATCATGCATTCCACGCCCCCACGGAAGACGCGTTAATTCTAGATTTCGTAAATCCTGATCGGGGCCCCAGCGCTCGAATTTCAGTAGAATTGAGTGCTGAGTCTGCAAAAAATCTAGTCGAGATCATACAAAGAGCCCTAGAGAAAGGTGAGGCCCAGCATAGTCACTAACAACTCCTTTTTTTCATTCTATCTGTGTCCATTAATCAGGCAGTAAATATGGCCTTTGCAAGACTAGTACTATTCTGTGCCGATGCGGTGAATGAATTCTTACAAAAGAATTGCCCTTATATCTCTGGGGCAATTGCGTTCTATACACTTTTTTCCATTTTCCCACTGTTCCTTGCCATTATCTCAGTTTTAGGTTTCTTACTAGGACCTGAAGCAGAACAAGAACAGTTGGCGAACGAGCTTGCAAACGTCTTGCCAGTCTCCAGCACATACATCAGCCAAACAGTCCAAGGCATAGTTTCCTCTAGGACAATCACCGGTATAGCTAGTGTGCTCGGCCTTTTATGGGCATCAACAGCCGCATTCGGCGCTATCAGGAAAGGGATCAATGCGGCCTGGGGTATAAGACGTACGCGGCCATTCCTTAAGGAGCGCTTGATTGATTTCACTCTCGTGGTTGGAGCAGGTTTCATTATGCTTGGTGTTCTGTTCAGTGCTCCCGCGCTAGGAGTCTTAAAGGAAATCACGTTCGCAATATCTCCAGAGACAGAATACTTCACTGAATTCATATGGGGATTACTACCCAATCTGCTATTCCCACTACTCGCTTTTGGTACGTTCCTGGTTCTATACCGATATCTCCCAAACACCAAGGTTAAATTAAGTCATGTTTGGCCAGGTGCCCTGATGGCTTCAAGCGCTTTTACAGCAGCCAATCTATCTTTCGTATGGTACGTGAGAACATTTCCTTTCATTTACAACGTTGTTTATGGATCGGTAGGTGCAATCATCGCTTTATTGACCTGGGTATACCTCTCAGCTATCATTTTACTATTCGGTGCCCTGGTTACCTCCAAATACGCTAAATATGCCGATAGCTTAGGGAAACATCAGTATGACCTTAAGGTGCTTTGGACCGGTTTTTCTAGAGTGCGTCTCAAAGTTGTTGAACCATCAAGGTCTATCTAGACCAACCCCAGATAATTTAGCCTGCCTGTGCCTTACGATATTGGTCATCTTAGCTTGTGGAGGTACCAGAGAGCCTTCCACTAAACCTACCCCTCCTCCTGTTCCTCTTGTAGTCACGGTGGTCGTAACCGCAACCCCGGTGGCCTTATCCGGCCCTAAATCACAAAATAAATTCCAAATACCGCAGAGTCCCGGTCCACAATCGATAGCAGAATTGGTAAAGGAGGTAACTCCCTGGGTAGTCTCTGTCACCACAGAGACCGAGGTCCAAGGTTTCTTCACCAGATTCGACGAAGACGGAGCCGGATCGGGCTTCATAGTAAGGACAGATGGGTATGTAGCTACCAACTGGCACGTCGTTGAAGGGGCCCGCGATATCAAGGTACATTTGCCGGGTGGCAAAACCTACGATGCGGAAGTGATAGGTCGAGACATCGTCACCGATTTAGCAGTTCTGAAGATCCCTGCCGAAAACTTACCGAGCGCCACAATTGCTGATGCTTCTAAAACCAAGGTTGGCGACTGGGTAATGACTATGGGCAACGCTCTAGCGTTAAAGGGTGGCCCCACGGTTACTTTGGGTATTGTGAGTGGACTCGGACGATCCATACAGACCGCCCGCGGACAATTCTATGATCTCATCCAGACCGACGCGGCGGTTAACATTGGCAATAGTGGAGGGCCGATGGTAAATATGATGGGAGAGGTGGTTGGTGTTAACCAGGCAACCCTTCGGCAGGCGGAAGGGATTAGCTTCGCGGTCAACTCAGCCGTGGCCGCACCCATTATTGATAGCTTGATCACAGACGGATTCGTCATTCGACCTAAAATTGGTTTGCTAGGGCGAGACATGACCCCCGCTTTCGCAACTCGTTACAGCATAGGAATCACAGAGGGCGTAATCATCACTAACGTTCCACGAAATGGTCCCGCATTTCTAGGTGGTATACAAGTTGGTGATGTCATAACCAAGATAGATTCTCTACCAACTCCTGACTTGGCCACATTTCTAAGCCTACTTTGGTCCTATAAAGTTGGTGATGAAGTAATCATCGAGTATGT
>CAZSLO010000016.1:0-65620 GCA_964608025.1 uncultured Dehalococcoidia bacterium
GCTACATTCACTCTTGTCCTTTTGAGCTATCCTTACCTACTACTTACGATAAGAGGGGCATGGAGCAACTTGGATCCTTCTACCGAGGAATCAGCTCGGAGCCTTGGACATGGTGCCTTGGGCACTATATTCCGCGTTACATTACCTCAATTGCATCCTGCAATCGCATCAGGGTTGGTGCTTGTCACCCTATATACAATTAGCGATTTCGGGGCAGTTTCTCTAATGAGATACCAAACTTTTACGTGGGTTATTTTCCAACATTATGAGTCATCATTTGACTACTCGATTGCAGCTGTGCTTTCACTGGTCCTGATTTTAGTTGCTATAGTAATTTTGGCTCTCGAAGGAAGTACAAGGAATGGACTCCGATATTACAGGACAGGATTGGGTGTACAGAGGATGCCTACAGTAGTCAATCTAGGGCGTTGGAGATGGCCTGCGGTCGCTTTGTGTGCAGTAGTAGTTGGCCTTTCTCTGTTGCTTCCGATGTTGGTCTTGGGGATTTGGTTATTTAAGGGAGTCCTGTCTGGGGAGCCTTTGTTGATATTATGGGCCGCAACACGTAATTCCATAATGGCATCCGGAATGGCTGCCGCTGTTGCTGCTGTTCTGGCGATACCTCTTGGTATTTTAACTGTTAGGTATTCAGGTAAATTCAGTTTATTCTTGGAGAGAATTAGCTTTACAGGCTATGCTCTCCCAGGCGTTGTTGTAGCCTTGGCGCTCGTGTTTTTCGGCGCTAATTATGTTCCTATTATCTACCAGACTATTTGGCTGCTAGTCTTCGCTTACGTGGTGTTGTTTTTTCCCGCGGCATTTGGTGCTACACGAGCGTCTTTGCATCAAGTTAGTCCTAGCTTGGAAGAGGCTGCACGGGGGCTTGGTATGAATACCCGCCAGGTGATAAGTGGGATTACAGTTCCACTAGTAAGGTCAGGGGTGCTTATGGGGGCCGTTTTGGTATTTCTTATTGCCATGAAAGAGCTTCCAGCTACCCTGATTCTCAGTCCATTGGGATTCGAAACCCTTGCTACCGCCGTGTGGTCAGCTTCTTCAGAGGCATTTTTTGCAAGGGCCGCAGCACCTGCCCTGACCTTGATACTGATATCTTCCTTGCCAATGGCTTATCTGGTATCACTTGAAAAAAAACCTGTAGGCCTTAATACACAGGGGTATCACGGTTGAACAAGTCTATAGTCGAGTGCCACGGCGTTGTGAAACAGTATGGGTCGGTATTTGCTGTTAAGGACGTGAGCTTTGCTCTTATGCCCGGAGAGGTACTATCTATTCTTGGACCTAGTGGATGTGGCAAGACCACGATTTTACGACTGATCGCCGGATTCGAGAGCCCGGAGTTCGGAGAAATTAGAGTCGCGGGGGAATTGGTTTCAGGATCATCGTTGCATATACCGCCTGACCGTAGAAATATTGGGATGGTATTCCAAGATTATGCTCTATTCCCGCACAAGACCGTAGTAGAGAATATCTCATTCGGTCTTCAAGGTATTGGGGAAGTCGATAGGAAAAAGAGACTGGCCGAGATGATTGGACTTGTTAGGCTAGATGGTTTTGAAGACCGATATCCACATGAATTGTCAGGAGGACAACAACAAAGGGTTGCATTGGCACGTAGCATAGCACCACGGCCAAACGCGATATTGTTAGACGAGCCTTTTAGTAATCTAGATACTGAGATGCGACGTAAGATGCGCGAGGAGATTGAAGAAATTATTAGGCAAAATAGCATTGCCACGGTCTTCGTAACCCATGATCGCGAGGAAGCATTTGGAATTGCAGATCGGGTGGCCGTAATGAGGAATGGACACCTTGAGCAGATTGGGATTCCCAAGGATGTCTATGATCGGCCGGCAAACCCATTTGTTGCAGAAATGGTAGGCAGCAGTGATTTTCTTATTGGTGAGATCAATGGCAATTTTGCCTTAACAGAGATTGGCAGGATGCTATTTACAAGTGATAGTGCTGCGTTCTGTGATGGGGACCGGGTTGTTTTACTAATACGTCCGGAGGACTTCCAAATAATACCGCGTGAGAAAGGTGAATTGACGGTCCGAGGCAGAGAGTTTCGAGGCGAGGATACAATATTAGATCTGGTCACTAAGTCTGGACTAAGTCTCAAGTGCCGTCAACCTTCCTATTCCACTCTAATGCCAGGTGTGAATGTTTCTCTAGTTCCACATACGGGGAAATCGTTCCTTGCATTTGATGACACTTCTTCTGTATAGGCCTATATATTTATTTGCTTTGCCGCATTGTCTAAAAATCCCAGAAGCTATCCGCGGTTTTTTAGAGGTGTCCGATAAGTTCCCTTGATTTATCGGAGTTGGCCGAGCCTACCCTCAAAATTTGCCGATAGATAACAATTGCTGCAGCCTGTGTTTTTAAACTAATTAGTATAGAGATATTAATATAATATGTTATTGCATATTATTTTAGTTAGTATTAACATAGTAATTCAGGATATCAACATATCATAATTTCATATTGCAAGGTATAAAGGAATAATCCATGACTTGGCGTAAATTATTTAAGTTTTTTAGTTTAGCCGGCATTTTGCTAATAGTTGTAGTTGGATGTACTCGCGAGGTACAAGTCGAGGTAATTAAAGAAGTACCGGTAGAAAAAACAATCACTGTCGAGAAAGAAGTAATCAAGGATAAAGATCCTGGAAAATTAGTTGTCTATTCTGGACGTAGTAAATCACTAGTCGATCCTATAATTGAGCAGTTTCAAGAAGTGACAGGAATAGATGTTTCTGTTAAATACGGAAAAACAGCCCAAATAGCTGCGACGCTACTGGAAGAAGGGAAAAATTCCCCGGCGGATATCTTCTTCGCCCAAGACCCAGGTGGCCTTGGGGCTACTATTGATATGCTCGCTCCTATTCCTTCAGATATAGTTGGACTAGTACCAGAATGGGCGAGATCTCCCGAAGATCGCTGGGTAGGCATCTCCGGTAGGGCTAGAGTCGTTGTTTACAACACAGAAAACATAGCGGAATCTGATCTTCCTACATCAATCAAAGGATTTGTAGATCCAAAATGGGAGGGACGTATCGGATGGCCTCCGACCAATGGTTCATTCCAGGCCATGGTCACTGCTATGAGAGTCCAGTGGGGTGAAGATGAAACTCGTGAATGGCTGAAAGGAATCCAGGCTAACAACCCGGCCATTTTCCCAAAAAATACACCGACAGTTGCAGCGACAGCTACGGGTGAAATCCACGTTGGATTTGTGAACCATTACTATTTACATCGTTTTATGGCAGAGGAAGGAGATTCGTTTAAGGCGCGCAACTTTTTCATGAATGGTGGTGGCCCTGGCAGTATTGTATTGGTAGCAGGTGCAGGTATATTAGAAACTGGCGATAACAACGAAAATGCTGAGAAGTTTTTGCGATTTATGCTTTCGAAGGTTGCTCAGCAATATTTTGCGAGTCAAACTTTTGAGTATCCTTTGATTGAGGGAGTTAAAACGCATCGTATGCTGCCTCCTATCACTACTTTGAAGAATCCGAATATCGACATGGCATCACTTGCGGATCTCAAAGGAACTCAGAACATGCTTCGCGAATTAAATATCATTCAATAGCGGAGTCGAAGTACATTACTTCAACATGGTTTTTTAGAGAAGTAGCACCGAAGCATGAAATTAATGCTCGATGTATTTCCGACAATTAAAGGGATGTGAGAAAGGTTATCAGAAAGGGCTGCCTTTCTGGTTTTAGACCAGGTAGTGACCCAGTACTCTGGGTATTGTGAGGTTAAATAGTCTAGTCGGTACCTACCCAGCCTCCTTGTGAGATATCCAGCATTACACCATCTGGTCCTGTGTATTTCAACTCTACATTCTTGTTGCTGTGTTCGCTTCCCATACCTGAGTGTAATGCATTATTCACATCATCTTGTGGTAGTGAATTAGCCTTGCGGAGCTTTCCATCCGCCTCTTCGGCATCATCGACTTGAAATCCTATGTGATGGATGCCAGAGTAATCGAGACCTTGTTCACCTGCTACGATGTCGTTTTTGAATTTAAGTACGGCGATATTAACGTTACCGTCACTCAGGTAATATCCCTCCGCATTTTCACTGTCTACCTTTCCAACCATCTGTAGATCAAATACATCTCGGTAGAAATGGGCAGTTGATTCAGGTTCTTGTGTCGCAATAGCGATATGTTTCAGCTTGGCCATTTTTTCTCCTTAAGCCTGAGGACAGTTAGCCGGTATACTATTCTAAGATAAATCCTAGCCTAGGAATCAATATATGGTTGGTTTGGCTGGGTGTCAACTTGGAAGTCATATAGCCCACTCTATTTTGTGAATGAGATTGACTGTCGACCAAATCGATGTCGGAGGGATTGATCTAGCACAGATAACAAAGTCGATCTAGTTGCGGATTTGCACCTTGTATTGAGAACGTAGGCAACGGGTACATATTTTGACTCGTTTCGCTGTTCCGTTCTCGTAGACAGTTGCCTTTTGCACATTAGCGGACCATCGTGTTTTAGTGCGCCGCTTTGAGTGGCTGACGTTGTTACCGGACTGGTTAGATTTGTGACAAACAGAGCATCTTGCCATGGTTTTTTCTTTGACGTAAGAGAAGTTGGTTGAGTAGAATCGGCCCATCCGACGCCTATTAAGCTTCGGGCGGAACCGTTAGCATTATACAGCTGTATTCGACTTTAGTATGTCTAATGAACATACCATAAAGGACAAGATCCGGCAATAATGATAGACACACATAAAGGTAAAATATACAACAAAGATCGACTTGACGGAGTTGATCTGAAAGCGATGATATCATCGGCAGTAAACCTTCTCGAAGCCAACATAGAGTCGATCAACGAACTCAACGTATTTCCGGTTGCTGATGGTGATACCGGCACTAATATTTACTTTACTTTAAGGGATTCAGTTGCGGGAACGTTAAGGACAGACTGTGGTGGGGCAGACGAAGTTTCCCGGGCCTTGGCAGACGCAGCACTTGGTACTGCCAAGGGAAACAGTGGAGTTATTCTGTCACAGTTTCTCGAAGGTCTTGCTATTGGTTTGAAAGATGGTCCTGATTTTGATTGCAGGGAACTTGTTCATGCATTAAATATGGCCTGCTCTTATTCGTACAAGGCTGTGGGCAACCCTGTAGAAGGTACGATGTTGACTGTCATTGCAGCGGTTTCCAACGCAGCCACTGATTTCAAAGGATCTCCGGATGACATCCTCGGTCTCTTAGATGTCGTTTGCAAAGCTTCTCGTGAATCCGTAGCGCTGACCCCAACAAAACTGGATGTATTGAAGGAAGCTGGTGTAGTTGATGCTGGTGGCCAAGGTATCGCTGTGATTTTTGAGGGTGCCAGAAGATACCTGGCAGGTGAGATCGACACTATCGAGATAAAAGCACCAGATCCTATTGGTGTTGACAACCCGACAGGATCTATTTCTCAGCAATTTCTGGATACTGCAGGGGAAGAACAGTACGGATTTTGCACACAATTCCTTTTGCAAGCAGAAAATATTGATATAGAAGACCTAAGAGACAAGATATCAAGTATGGGCGAGTCTGACAGTGTTGTGGGGAACAACAAGAATGTACAAGTGCATGTACATACCCAGGATCCTGACGCCGTGATAATAATGGGATCCCAACTCGGTGTATTGAGCCAGGTTAAGGCTGAGAACATGGACGATCAATACGCTCAGTTTGCTGGTGATTCTGGTTTTGAAGAGGGGCAATCAAGTGTAGAACTTGGTGTAGTCGTGGTTGGACTAGGTTCAGGGTTTCGAGCCATCTTTTCCGAGCTCGGGGCTGTAGTATTTGCCCCAGGTGCCGATACGATAAATCCCAGCGTTGACGAACTTCTATTTGCGATAAATAGTGTCCCCTACAACTCTGTAATAGTCTTGCCTAACAACTCAAATATAATGCCAGCCGCAGTTCAGGCCGCGAAGAAGTCGGACAAAG
This sequence comes from uncultured Dehalococcoidia bacterium, assembly GCA_964608025.1. Taxonomy (GTDB): domain Bacteria; phylum Chloroflexota; class Dehalococcoidia; order Lucifugimonadales; family CAJWER01; genus CAZSLO01. The sequence continues at coordinate 5,982 of CAZSLO010000016.1, forward strand.
ACGTAAGGGTTTTGCCCACCCAGTCTATACCTCAGGGTGTGGCCGCTATGAGTGGGTACTTTGATGCTACGGCTGAAATAGATGCAAATATGATTGAGATGGAAGAAGCCGTGGAGTCGATTCGAAGTGGTGCGGTGACTGAGGCCGTTCGGCCGGTGACCCTAAACGGCCTAACAATTGAACCGGGGATGATGATTGGTTTTTTGGATAATAAACTCGTTGCCGCTAACGAGGAATTAGAAATCGTAGTGCAATCTCTATTAGAAATTGCCGGACCTGACAAGGGAGATTTGGTGACTTTATATTGGGGTGGCGAACTTACACCAGATGAAGCTAATCGGATTTGCGATAAAATGTCGGCAGTCTTCGATGGAGTAGATATACATATTTATGAGGGTGGTCAGCCAGGTCACCCATTTTTGTTATCGATTGAATAGACATATTCTTACTTTAGGAGATCCATATGACGGTTAAAATTGTAACTGACAGCACTTCCGATATACCGGCCGATGTCGCCGAGCGTCTGGACATTACTGTTGTACCTTTGAACATACACTTTGGTACAGATAACTATAAAGATAACGTTACGATCTCTGCTGATGAGTTCTACTCCCGATTGGCAACCAGTAGCATGTTGCCGAAGACATCACAGCCATCTCCAGGGGATTTTAAAGAGATCTATGATGAACTTGGAGCGAACGCGGATGCAATCGTGTCGATTCATGTCTCTTCCAAGCTAAGTGGTACATATAATTCGGCTGTACAGGCGGCGGCCCAAACCTCTACAAAATGTCCTATTGAGATCGTTGATAGCGAGCAGGTTTCTATGGGGCTTGGATTGACAGTGATTGCTCTAGCTGGAGCCGCTAATAATGGGGCTAGTATGGAGGAGATAACAGCGGTAGCTCAAGATACGAAAATGAGAGCCCAGGTCATTGGATTATGTGAAACCTTGGAATATCTTGAAAAAGGAGGTCGCATCGGTAAAGCCCAGTCTTTGGTAGGATCCGTTCTAAAGATTAAACCAATGATAATCGTTAAGGATGGAGAAATTCACGAACTGGGTAAAGGACGTACATTCGCCAAGAGTGTCATTAAGCTTAAAGAAGCTGCCCGTCGATTTTCCCCGATCGATTCGTTATCAGTGATCTACAGTACTACCCCAGAAGTCGCACTTGAAATTGCTGATGAACTTAAAGACATGCTTCCCTCAGGGGTTGATCCTTACTTGACACGATTTGGCCCAGTCATCGGTACATATGCAGGTCCTGGTGCGATAGGTATAGCGGTCATCCAGTCAGTATCTGAGTGAATTGGGGGACAGGTTTCTTTTGACCATGGAAAGATTGGGATACACACTCACTTAGGTATGCCTTGGAAGTTGTCGAAAACACTTGGGAGAGTTAGGTCGTTTGCACCTGACCCAGAACAGGATAATAGGCGTATTCTTGGCGATCTGCTGGGCCTATCTGACATGGAGATAGATCGGCCTGAGGCTGCTGGCGTGGTGGGTTCTAATTTCCAACCCAAGATTTAGTAACTAAATTATTGATAGACTAACAGCCAGCCATATACATCGAGTATATGGCAAAAAAATCCATTTCCAAGCGATACTTAATTCTTATAGAACTCCCTCGGCCTGTTGCAGTAGACAAGATCCAACTATTTTTGTCCCCGTTCCCTTGCGAGTCGCTCAAAAGTCTCGGCATTGTAATAGCGCCCTGGCGGACAATTTTCTTCAAGAATCATTGATTTCACGACATCCTCAAATTCTTCGTGCTCCTCGGCCCAATCGATAATTTGTTCAGCAAGTTGGTGGGGTATGCAGATAATATCGTGGTCTTGCGCCACTATAATGTCTCCTGGCCTAACTGTTATGCCGCCGCAGACAATGTCTATGTTGTCTGCCACGGAGGTGATGCCAGCGCGTCCAGCCGGTGTTATTCCTCCAGCAAAAATCCCATACCCGTACTCTTTTATAGCTGGTAGGTCTCGGATTCCCCCATCGGTAACTAGACCCTCGGCCTTGACCATCTTTAGATGTAAAAGGATCATATCTCCAGCAATAGCCTTGTCTACGTTCCCATGTGTCCCTACCACGAGTATGTCCCCTGGTCCACTAGAACCCATGGCTCGGTATTCTGGAGAGCTCTCTCCCAGGTTCGTTTCTTCTTCTATGTCTGGCCGGGAAGGAATATATGAAAGTGTTCTGGCTCTACCCACTATGCGCTTGCCCGGTGTATAGCAATTAATTCCTGTCATAAAACAATTCGAGTATCCGTGGCTGTTTGTAGCACTGTATAGGGTAGCCGTGCCTACCTTCATAAATCGTTTGATGATCTCATCGGGTATGTTGTTAGTTACCAAGTCTGATTCTCCTATCTTGAGTTGTTTTCTACTTGTATCTACTATTGAACTTCGGGGATTCTTCAGTTGAGAGGACAGATTCTTGTTTTGTTCTATCCCCATCTTAGCTCAATAAGAGGAGAGGGTAAAAACACTTATGATAGTTTCATCAGATATAGAGGAATATGTACAATCCCACACGAGCCCTTTGCCCATCCATATTTCGGACCTTGCTAGATTTACCCTACGAGAGATGGAAGGTGCCGCGATGCTTTCGGGTCCAATCGAGGGAACACTTCTTCAGTTTTTAGTCTGGGCATCTGGTGCTCACAGGATTTTGGAGATAGGATGCTTTACTGGGTTTAGTGCCCAGATGATGGCTTCTGCGTTGCCCGCAGATGGAAAATTGATAACCTGCGAGATAGATCCTCATACTGCTTCGATCGCTCGAAAATATTTTGATAACGGTCCAAGTAAAGACAAGATCGAAATAGCTGTTGGACCGGCGGTAGATACGCTGAAAATTCTACAAGGCCCATTTGATCTCGTGTTTATAGATGCTGATAAGACACCGTATATTGAGTACTATGAAAGATCAATGGAACTACTAGCGGAAGATGGATTAATAGTGGTCGACAACGTTTTATGGGGTGGAGCTGTAATTGACCCTAATACTGACGTGGACAAGGCCATAGCTAAATTCAACGACCACGTTGCTGTCGATAAAAGGGTTCAGCAAGTCATCCTCACCGTACGTGATGGTGTTATGTTGATTCGAAAGAGTTAGCCTAGTTGTCTAGTTTAAAAAGGACTATCGATCAGGGTCTTTTGGTGGATAGGCTGCCGGGACTTGGAATTCCAATTTACAGGAATATATACCAACAAATATTTCATTTCGAAAGTTTGTTGCTCGAGTTTAAAACGATAAGCTGGCGGACATGAGCTTGGATACGGATCGTAATAGCCACGGGAAATCTGGCGATCTTGGAGCTGCCAGGAATAGCCCGAAAGGTTCACTTCAACCATCTGGATCCAGTTGGAGCCAAACCTTCAGTTCACTTTCAATACCCGAATACCGGCTCTTGTGGTTCTCTGTGGTTTTTTGGGTGAGTGGTGGGCATATGCAAAGTATTGTACGCAGCTATTTAGCGTACGAACTTACAGGCTCCGCCAAAATCCTCGCTACTATTACTGCTGCTCAAGTGATACCGCTTCTTGTACTGGCATTGTTTGCTGGAGCCATATCTGATCGGGTAGATCATCGTAAACTCTTGCAACTAGGCCAGTTTATAACAGCACTTGCCTCGCTCTTTATTGCTATATCGATTACTACGAACACTGTGACTTGGTATCATCTACTGTTCAGTGGGATGATCCAGGGAGGCGCATGGGCCTTTATGTCTCCAGCTCGACAAGGATTGATCAAGGATATAGTTGGTAGGGAGCGGTTGCCTAACGCAGTGGCTCTTATCGGAGCTGGATTGAGCACCGTTTCATTGTTTGCTCCCGCACTGGGCGGTATTCTCTATGCGTTGTTAGGACCAGATGTTGTCAGTTATCTCAGTACTGGCATAGGATTCGGATCCGTTCTGATGCTCGGATTGATCACTAAACAGGATACTGTCCCTCGAGTTTCAAGGGTCAACTTTATCGGCGAAATCGGTTTTGGCTTGATATATTTGAAGAACGATAAGCTGGTCCTTATGGTAATCGGTACTGTTTTTGCCGCGATGATCCTGATACATCCAGTTCTTACCTTACTACCCGTTTTAGTCAAAGAAGTATTTGGTCGTGGTTCTGAAGCCTATGGGGCCATCATCTCGATGTTGGGAATGGGCTCTCTAGTGGGGTCACTTGCGGTGGCTGGGCTAGGGAGATGGCGTCGAGGGATGCTTTTGATAGTAGGGAATGTAGCGGCCGGTGCTGCACTCGTCACTGTGGCGTTTATTAATTATTGGTATGCTGCTGTTGCTATTATGATGATCGTTGGTTTAAGCGAAGCCGGACGAAGGTCACTTAGCCAGACGCTTATTATGGAACGAGTTGATGATGAGCATCAGGGACGCGTAATCAGCGTTTATACTATGTCATTTGGACTGGCGCCTATAGGGGTGATTCCAGCAGGTTTCGCCGTTGATTTAATTGGTATAGGTCCAACAATTGCCATACTTGGTGGGATAATGTTTTCTGTATCAGTCATCGTAGCTATACTGCAGAAGGATCTAAGGGAACTCCAATAGTTCCAATAATTTTGATCAGATGCACTGGTTTCCAGTATTATGGTCTTCTTGAAACGACACAAGAGCATAACGGATAGTCGCTAACCGTGATTTTAAGAACCAATTAATATCATGACTGAGTACCTTTCCCGCCGCATAATCCTCGCTATTTTTACTATCTGGATAATCACGATTCTCACTTTCGTGATCATTGAGCTTCCAGAGGGCGATACCGCAGACGCTGTCATGGATAACCTTACACAAAGTGGCGTTTATTTTAGTCCGGAGGTTGCCGAAAATCTTAGAAACTATCTTGGACTCGACCAACCCAAGTATGTAAGGTATTGGAAATGGATGTGGAATCTTTTGCAGGGTGATCCGGGTTTCTCGATGAACCCTCGTTCAGGTCCAGATGGACTGAAGCCTATCAAATCAATAATAGGTGATCGCCTATGGGTCACCGTGGCTCTAACTGGATTCACCATTTTAGTGACCTGGACATTTGCAATACCAGTTGGCATCTACTCGGCTGTAAGACAACATTCCTTGGGCGACTACGTTTTCACGCTGGTTGGCTTTACCGGACTGGCTGTACCTGACTTTTTACTTGGACTTGTATTGATGTATGTTGGGTTTGCATACTTAAATCAAAGCGTTGGGGGCCTATTTTCCGGCGATTATGCCACTGCACCGTGGAGCCTGGCAAAGGCGTATGATTTGGTAAAGCATCTTTGGATACCTGCGATAGTCCTGGGTACATCGGGTACGGCTGGCTTGATCAGGGTTATGCGGAATAATCTCCTAGACGAGCTTGGTAAGCCTTATGTGGTAACTGCTTCTTCAAAAGGGGCTCCGGCATGGAGAGTTGTACTTAAATACCCGGTTCGGGTTGCAATCAACCCATTGATCAGCACTGCTGGATATCTTTTGCCGTCATTAATAAGCGGAAGCGTCATCGTATCTGTGGTTCTCAGCTTACCGACATTGGGTCCGATCCTGTTGAGAGCTATCCAAATTCAGGATCCATACACAGCAGGATTTATCATCCTGATGCTTGGGACACTAACAGTGATAGGGACACTGGTCTCGGATGTTCTCTTGGCGATAGTAGACCCGAGAATCAAGATCTCCGGCCGGTAACCCACTATTGTCTTAGACCCGCAAAATAGGTCATCACTGAGACCTAGGTGTAAACTTTCAGGCCTGTTCGCCATTTGTAGATCAAGTCCCAGTCATACTCTACTCCAAGGCCTGGCCCTTTCGGAACGGGAAAGTGGCCATTTGAGTCAGCCGCGTCGAGTTCATCCCGGTATCCGTCTTTGTAGACAGGTATAAAATTCTGATTTCCAGCCTTGGGATGAGATCCGGAAAGTTCGTAGAAATTCGTGTTGCGTATAGCAGCGACACACTGTCTTTGCGCTGGACCGGGGCTGTGGAATTCGATATCGATTCCCAATCCCTCGGCTGCGTGGGCAACTTTCATCGCGCCGGTTATTCCTTCTCCTGCTACATCTCCTCTTATGAAGTCGGTTGCCTCCGCTATCATAAAGTCTACATGGGGCTCTACTCCCCGAATATGCTCGCTGATCAGTAGTGGTGTTTTGATGAGCTGACGTAGCTTGCGATGTGCGAACATAGATGTGCCCATGTCTAGGAAAGGATCTTCGTACCAGAAGTACTCGGCTTCGTCACAAGCTCTTCCTAGTTTCAACGCGTCTCCGAAGGTGGTTAGTGCGTTGAAAGGATCAAGCATCATCTCCATCTTGCCCCCGACTTGATCTGCCACATTGTGTACTGTCTCTATTTCCCTAGAAACAAGTCCATTCTCCCATCCGTGTATCTTGAAGCCTGGGAATCCAAGATCAAGGCACTGTTGAGCGAAATCGCCGTATGATTCCGGAGAATCTAAACCTCCCGTATCGCCTTCCTCACCGTGTAGGGTTGCTACATAAGTAGGCAGCGTCTCTTTGTAGCCTCCGAGGAGTTGATGTATTGGTGCATCGTGATATTTTCCAGCAAGATCCCACAAGGCAATATCTATGGGTGCTAAGCCAATACGATTCATTCTGGTTGCGTGACCAACTTTGGCATAAATCAACTCACGCTGTAGGGCGTCATGTCCGATCAAATAATCTACGAAAACTGGTAGCGCAGCATAGTCAGTGGCGCTGCCCCCAACGTATTCCCCGGATATTCCAGTATCAGAGATTATGCGGACTGCGTAGGCAGTACGAGGCGATTTCGCACCTGGTTTATATATGATGCCACCGTTGTTTCCATGAGTAATATCTTGCTTTTCGAACTGGAATTCATGTACTTCAATCTTTGTAATTTTAGGCCCTGTGCCCATGATATTCTCCTTGAACCCGTTATGTGGGGATGCGGGTTGACCCGATAAGCTTAATTGACTGCAGATGTGATCTTGTTTCGTGAGGATTTCATCATGACAATTTTAAATATAGTTAGATACGGCCAGTTCATAGATTGTTTTTAAATATTTTTAGGATGTCAGGGACTTCGGACAGGGTTTCGATGCGAGGACAAGCAGAATATTCTGGATGGTTGCCGTCTCGATCGATCAGGATTGCTTTAATTCCTGCCTTGATAGCGCCTTTAATATCAGAAGATGGTTGATCGCCGACATGCACCGCTTCTTCTCTTGTAACTCCAGCTTTGGACAAAGCAGTTAAAAATATAGCTGGGTCTGGTTTTGTAGCACCTGCCTCGATAGACGTAATAGCAAGATCTATGAGATGGCTAATCCCAAGCTCCTCTATAACGTTTTCCCCGCCCTGATCTATGTTCGATATCATACCTGTGATCAGGCCTCGACTTCTTATGTGTGTAAGGGTTGGCTCCACGTCTTCGAATGGCGTTAATTTATATGGGATTTGCAGAATGCGGTCCCATACTTGTCTGGCGGTTTCTAGGGATATTTCGATACCGCTCCCGCGAAGAACTATACGTTCGTATTCAGCAAAGAAACTCTCCCTCTCTGTTGTAGTGCGATGACCAAGAGGCTTGATCGCGGCCTCCTTTACCATAAATTCATCTGCAGACGCGTAGCCTTTTAAAATACCTTCCGGTGTGAGTTTTATTCCAAAATCAGCACACGCAGTGGTTTGCACGTCGAAGCGCGAAGGTTCAAAACCTGCGAGTGTCCCATACATATCGAAGAATACCGCTTTAATCACGAATGCTATGTTAGCATTTGATCCGTTAACATACAGAGGTCTTAATTTAGCCCGATGCAGACTGGGAAACTACCGTTCGATCTACTATCTGAGTTACTTAAGAAGATTGAGATTAGGGATCCGCGTGTCTTTGTCGGACCACGTCCTGGAGAGGATGCAGCTCTTATAGATTTCGGTGATCGCTATTTGGTCGCCAAGACTGATCCAATCACATTCGCCACCGACCTAGTTGGTTGGTACATGGTACATGTGAATGCAAATGATCTGGTGGTTATGGGTGCAACTCCTCGTTGGCTTATGGCGACCGTGTTGTTGCCAGAGGACACTAATAGAAATGCAATTGAATCCGTGTTTGATCAAATCTCTGATGCATGTCGCGGGATTGGGGTGACATTGGTGGGTGGACATACCGAGATAACGCACGGTTTGAAGAGGCCGATTGTAGTTGGAGCCATGCTTGGAGAAGTGGCTAAAGACCGTTTCGTACTTACTTCGGGGGCTCAGTTGGGTGACAGGATTGTTCTAACCAAGGGAATAGCCATAGAAGGGACCTCGATCTTGGCGCGCGATGCTGGAGAGAAGCTTATAGCAGCAGGTATATCTAAAAAAATCGTTATGGAAGCTAAGAACCTCTTGGTGGAACCTGGGATCAGTGTAATTTCAGAGGCGGTCATTGCCTCTAATGCTGGCATGGTGAATGCGATGCATGATCCAACCGAAGGTGGATTAGCCACTGGTCTTCTTGAGATGGCGAGCGCATCTGGTTTGGGACTCAAGGTATTTGGGGGCGGTATACCTTTACTACCGGAATGTAAGCTATTCTGCGAGGCCTTGGGAATAGATCCGCTAGGCCTTATAGCATCTGGTTCATTGCTAGCAGCAGTCAAACCTTCCGAATCAGAGGCATTAATTGGGTTGCTGACAAAATCTGGGATCGAAGCGTATGAGATCGGTTTTTTTACGGATCAGTCTGAAGGATTAGTACTAGAAGCCGGTATTGAATCTATGGATCTGCCTAGATTTGACCGTGACGAGATCGCACGGTATTTCGGAGACTAGGCGAGAGCTAGTCGAACCGTATGATACCTCTACCATCCTCACCTTGCTCAAGGGCAGCGAATCCCTCGTTGATTTGGTCCAGTGAGTATGTCCTGGTGACTAGGCTTTCGATCTGTAGTTGTCCCTTAAGATAAAAGTCTACGAGTTTGCCGAAGGTTTCGTGTGGACTGGCTGCCCCGTAGTAGCTGCTGACAAGAGATTTTTGATTTCTTATAAAATCAACCATTTCTATTGGAGCTGTTTCTCCCACAGGGCCAAGGCCAATTAAGACAGCTGTGCCCGCTTTACGGAGAGCCTTGACAGCACTGTTTGTAGTTTGGGCGCTGCCAAAACTATCGAATGCCATGTCTACTCCACCATCCGTTAGTTTCTTGATGGTTTCAACGGGATCCTGTTCACGGGCATTCACAACGTCTGTTGCACCAAATTTATAGCTGAATTCTAGTTTGTGATCATATATATCAACCGCGATGATTTTCTTAGCATTGAAGAGACGAGCGCCTTCAATGACGCTCAGCCCTACACCCCCACATCCGAATACCGCAACCGTCATTCCAACGGAGGAGGCGGGTATATTGATAACGGACCCGACTCCAGTAGTTACACAGCAACCTATCAATGCTGCCACGTGCATTGGTACCTCATCTGGTATGGGATGGCAGGCTTGTTGAGGTGCAATTATCGTCTCTGAAAAAACTCCAAGCTTTCCCATTTGCGTAATTTCAGTATTATTATCATGGAGCCTAGCTGTCCCATCATATTGGTAAGTACCGGTTTCCATGTTTGTATCACAAAGTTGGGGATTGTCGGTTCTGCACTGTCTACAGTGGCCACAACTGGAAATGAAGGATAGGATACACCTATCTCCTGGTTTCACCCTTGTGACGCCTTCGCCCACTTCGATGATCGTTCCTGCTCCCTCGTGGCCTAGGACTACGGGTAGGGGAAGCACGGCTGTTCCCTTCATCACGTGATGATCACTTGCACAAAGACCTGCAGCATTCATTTTCACACGAACTTCTCCCGCCTTGGGAGAGTCTTGCCGGAGGTCCTTGATTTCAAGGGGGCGATCTACTTCATATAGTACAGCAGCTTTCAACCTGACCTCCGAGGTGGCAGTGGCATGAAAAAATATTCAATGATTTTAAAGGTGATGAAGGACCCACTATTAACGTGAATCGTACTATATTCATAGGAATAATCTGAGTCAAGATCTAGTTTAACCAACTTTTTTTCCTGAAATTGATATACCGGAAATAGTGATAATGAACCGGCATATCTCCAAGAAACACATGCAAAAAGCCCTCACACATGAATAATTTTTGCAAAATATTAGACTGTGTTAAGGAGTTACATATAAATTTGTGTTAATATAGGCCGCGCGGAGTATTTGCGAAAGGCTCCGTATGTGTTAGTGTATGGACTAACGTGTTTTTGACTATACCTCTCGTGCACAGGAGGGAAGGCGGGACTATGCCAAGGCTAAAATCTTTTATCGTCCTTGCTATTGTCATGATTGTGGCAGTGTCCACAGGAATGCTAATGGTTGGGGATGTCTCTGCGGATCACAGTACTACCGAAACCACCGGTATAGGTACAGCTGTAATCTCTGATGATAAATCTATCAGTGATGCAGTGACCTACACTCTTACCAAGGTTCCGGCTCCAAGTGCTGGAAACTCATACGTAGGTTGGTTGGTATCTGATGATGAATCAACCAAGCTAAGTACTGGTGTGATGACGCGTGGTACTGATGAGACTATAAACCACAAATTCGACAATACAAACTCGCGGTATACCGGCGAGAACTTGATTGACAAGTACAGCAAGGTAATCATAACGGAAGAAACTACTGGGACCGACCCCGATGCCCCGGCTGGTTCGACAGTGTTCTCTCATGAAATACCTTCTGGTGCGATCTCGAACATCCGGCTTCTCGTTACCGCCTCTCCGGCAGGTACGGCTGGAGGTGTGATCCAAGACCTGAAAACACAACTGGAAGCAGCATTACTTCAGGCGAATAACGCCAATGATAAAACAACCATAGCAGGTGTACGAAAACACCTTGAGCACGTGATCCACATTATCGAAGGTTCTAGTGGAGCAAATTCAGGTGATCTCGACGGCGATGGTGTAATAGAAGGTTTCGGTGATGGTACGGGAGTAATTGCCCATGCACAGGACCGAAAATATGCTGGTCTAGCCTCTGATGCAGCACCTGGTGACGCTGTTGTGGCTCACTATGCTGCTACAGTGGAGGCAGTTGGAAAGAACGTAGAAGACAATGCGACTAACGCTAGAAACGAGGCCCTGCTCGCTATCAAAGAAGCAGATCTTTCGCTAGCTAAGTACGCTGTGGCGGGTGTTGTTGGATTCCTTGATGTAGCCCTCAACGGTACTGATAAAGACGCCGATGGTACTATTGAAGCGATTGCAGGGGAAGGTGGAACAACTCAGGCCCATCTTGAAGCTCAGTTGATGGCTACTTTTACGCTTGAAGCGGGAGCTTTGGCCACTCCAACACCGGTTCCGCCTACGGCAACACCAGTTCCGCCTACGGCAACACCGGTTCCGCCTACGGCAACACCAGTTCCGCCTACGGCAACACCGGAACCAACAAAAGTGCCGTTTGTGGCGCCGACACAGGCACCGATACCGACTACTATCCCGACTCGTATACCGCCTGCGACCCCGGTTCCGCCTGCGGCGCCCACCCCGACACCGGAAACTCCTTCTGTTGGGGATAGCTCTATACCAATGACTATGCAACTGATACTGTTGGCATCCATTATGCTAATAGTGATTGGCGCTGCTTTTGCATTGCGCGGAGGACGTGACGAGGTCTGATTGAATTTAGAATCTAAGGTATGATAGACCCCGTTCCTGTAAAAGGGACGGGGTCTTCTTTTATATGTAATTATGGGATCTGAAATCAACACAGCCTTGTTGGTAAACGTGAATCCTAAGCGTAATGTAAATCGATTGTTTTGTGATATATGTGGAAACGTGATTGTTGCCGTTCACTGCAAATTAAAATGCACTATTTGTGGATTCGTAAGAGACTGCTCGGATCCTTAGCTGGAGCCTCTGCAAGAACGGCAGCAACTCAGCTGATAGCTCTTTTGGTGCCAATAGGTGCACTGATCTTCCTCATATCTTGTGGCACTAAGCAAACCGGATTTATATCCCCCGTTTCAAACTCAACCCAACTGCCATCTCCTACATTTACTCCGACACCTGTACCAATCGATCCATGGATCATCCTCAAGCGTTCTGGAAATGTGATGCAGGATTTACAGTCGTTCCGATTCAAGTTGATACATGACGAAGGAGGCTCTGAATTTATTCCTGGAATGATAATTGAAGAGGCAACAGGGAAAGTGATTAAACCAGACAAGATCTCTGTTTCGTTTAACGGGAAGTTTGGCAATGGTTACGCCATCGAATCGGGATTAGTCACTATTGGCCCAGATAGCTATATGATGAATCCCCTGACAGGATCCTGGGAAGAACTCGATACTGATGTTAGTCCACTTGGTTTTTTCAATCCATCGGTTGGTATATCGACAATCATGGCCCGGATGCAAGATGTATTTCTCTTGGAAAACGATTCTCAGGAAGTCTATCGACTAAAGGGCATTCTAGATTCAGATGCCCTTATGCCCCTGCTTGGTAAGACACTGAATGATAAGTTTGTCGACGTAGAGATTAAAATCGATGCCAGGTACATGTATTTGACACAAGCCACTCTCCTCGGCCGGGTACTCGAGTCTGATCCCGAGGACATTGTTCGTAACATAGAGATTAAGGATTTTAATCAATCATTTGTGATACAGATCCCTCAATAGAGACTATAGCTCGAGGGTTTCCGCTGTCGGCTGATTATTCATGAACTCCATTTCAACCCGCAATTTATCGCCCTATGTAGCACTCGGGCCCATTTTACTAGGGGTGTTCATAGCAGCTGATGACCAAACTGTGGTAGTGACTGTCTTGCCTCAAATAATGCTCGATATGAAAGTGACGGTCACGGAACTGGATCGTGCCTCGTGGACGATAACAGGTTATCTTTTAGGATATTTGGCTGCGATGCCCCTTATCGGACGTCTCTCGGATGTATGGGGCCACCGTCGAATGTTTACACTGTCTTTGGTGGTGTTCATGGTTGGGTCGGTAGCGGTTGCAATGAGCCCTGCTCTGGAATCCCTGTTACCGATTGCTCTGCCAGATACCGTTAGATTCCCAAATTTCGAATTATTGATAGTAGCACGGGTATTTCAAGCGGTTGGTGCTGGTGCCCTGATACCGATCTCTATCGCCTTAGCTAGTGATCTATTCCCTACAGGGAAACGGGGATTGCCATTTGGTCTCATAGGTGCCTCGGCCGAGGCCGGGGGGGTTATAGGACCGTTTTGGGGAGCAGTCATACCTAGGTATATGGACAGCCTATGGGATTTACTGTGGACTACTTTACCAATTGTTCCAGGCCTTACAGTCTGGCTCAATCAACCACAGGGGTGGCGGTGGGTTTTTTGGATCAATATTCCACTCTCGCTGATCATTCTTGGGCTTGTAATTTGGCTAGTTGCTCCTGGCTCGAAGACTTCCACTAGGATAGATTATCTTGGAGGGTTACTTATTACACTTAGTCTGGCTACTCTAACTACGGCATTAGCGAGAATAGGGTCGCCCGATATATTGATGCTAGCTTTGGCGGCGATTTCTATTGGTTCGCTATACATATTCATACGTCGCCAGTTAATACACCCGCAGCCTATTGTGCCGTTAAAGATGTTCCGGAAGACGAAGTTCAGTGCGGCGAACGGGATCCATCTACTTGTAGGTTCTGCATTAATCATTGGCATGGTTACTATTCCATTGATGGCTAATACTGTCATGGGTCTTAGTCCATTTGAAGGAGGACTTTGGTTGATGCGTATGACAGCTGCGATGCCTGTGGGAGCGATAATTGGTGGTCTGGCATGCCAACGGTTTGGATATAGACTACCGATATTGAGTGGGTTGATACTATCTGCGCTTGGATATGGTCTTCTGGGTGGTTGGGATACGTTAATTCAAGATCCTGAATTAACAATACATTTAGCAATAGTTGGGTTTGGATTCGGCTTACTGATCGCCCCTATCGGTTTGGCAGCAGTAGATTCAGTGAGTGAAGGAGAGCGTGGAGTAGCGGCTGGTATAGTTACAGCTACGAGAATAATTGGGATGACTCTGGGACTTGCAGCTCTTACTGCTTGGGGCACTGGAAGATTTGGAGGACTGGTATCCAACATGAGATTGCCTCTACCGGTAACTGGTGAGACTTCTGCCGAACTTCAGCGAAGAATTTCGGAATTCAATGCGGATATCACTGTTGCTGGAATGACAGTCTTTAACGAATTTTTCTATGTTGCAATGGTGCTCTGTCTTGCAGCAATACTTCCTGCTACTCTTATGAATGCTGACCATGCTAAGTCTTTGGGTAAGAATTGAAATGGTGTAAATGGTCAGCCATGTCTATGTTGAACTAGAGTCGAAGACGGTAAATTTTATTGAACTCGAGTTTAATATCGTAGGTATTACAGCAGCCTGATTTGTGACTTAAACTTTTGAATATTTTGGGGCCGTAGTCTGTGTACCATCAGGCATTTCTTTAATTTCAAAGTCCCCGAAAAGTAGAGGGGCTTCACTCTTGAGGATGTCTAGGATCATAAGGGCAAGTTTCCTTATCTCCCAGTCTGCATAAGCAGCTCCCCTCATTTCAATAAAATGTCTCCATGCCCGAACATTAGCGGTAACAAAGATCTTAGTTTCGGTAGCATTTGGGAGTACTGCTCGAGCAGCTTGTCGAACAGCCTTTCGTCTGTCCCAAGTAGTAGGGAAAACGTCTGTGGGGATAGTTTTTTCTAGAGCTTCTACTAAAGCGTTATAGCTAGCAGTTGCGCTATCAAGGGCATCTTTTAATATTGATTCGGATTCGGAGGAGGCATTTTTGTTGATGGCTGGTGGGATAACGAAAGGACTTTCGGATTCGTCCACAAATCTTTGGGATCGTTGACTGTAGGCGAACCCTGCCCTGTGTCGGACAAGTTCATGTGTGAGACTCCGAGAAACTCCTGTGAATACGAACCCGTAGTTTACATGCTCAAACACACTGCCGTCGCCTTTCGCTAATAAGTTTGTTATGAAGTCTTCAATGTCTTTTCGGCCACGGCCGAAGCTCATATAACAAAGTCTGGCAGACACTTCCACGATTGCAGAGGCCTCGTTGTTTCCGGAACGTATGCTCTGCGGGATACCTGGTAACTCGGAGTCTGATAGGAGTTCAGCTATCTTTTCCCAGTCAACGCTTGGTCTCGATACTAGGTAGATTTTTGGTTCATTGACGTATTTCATAGATCCTACAGGACTAGGTTCATAGGGTTTTCTAGAAGGTTCTTGATATCTAGGATAAATTGGGCTCCTTCTGCTCCATCAGAAACCCTATGGTCTGCTGATAGAGTTGCATTCATCATGTGGGCTAGAGTGATCTGTCCATCCCTTGCGACAGGACGTTCCGCAACCGATCCTACAGCCAGCATCGCGGATTGGGGAGGAAGTATGATAGCTATAAAACTAGTGATATCGAACATGCCCATGTTACTAATCGAGAATGTTCCACCAGTGTATTCTTGGGGATGTAGAGTACCCCCGTTAGATCGCTCTATCAGGTCACTGCTTGCGGCCGCGATTTCTCTTAGACTCTTGTTCTTACAATCCATGATGGCGGGGACTATAAGTCCTTCTTCCTCGGCGATGGCTATGCCGATGTTGATATTGGGATTTAGCTGAACACCATCTTCGGCGAATGAAGCGTTAAATTTAGGGTGTCTACCTAGGGCAGATACACAAGATTTGATCACTAGGTCGTTCACGCTGGCTCGAACACCTTCAGATTCAAGTGAGCTGTTGATCTGTTTCCTCAGGGACATGGCGGCCGTCATATCAATCTCGACAGAAATATAGTAGTGGGGTGTTTCTTGCTTGCTACGCACCGTGACCCTGGCTATCTGCTGACGCATTCGGGTCATAGGGATTTTTTCCACCATATCAGATGTGGTATTTGTATTTATCGTTTCTGATGTTGGATCTTGAGTAGTGGTTGCGGTCACATCAGGCTGAGGTGGCTCTGAAACTGGCTCAGAATTTTGTACCGAAGTTACATCCGAGATCGCCTCTGGGCTAAATGTTAGAACGTCATTTTTTGTAATTCGGCCGCCAGGTCCAGTTCCCTTAACCAGTCGTAGATCAATCCCACGCTCCTCGGCAAGTTTTCTTGCTACTGGGGAGGCACGGAGGGGTTCTTCAGACTGGTCTTGTGGTTTGATCGCTACACTAACTGGTTCGGAAGTCGTGGGTTCGGATGTGCTCTCTCGATTTTCTACAGGGTCCCCGGTTGTATCCTCAACATTTTCTTCCAGATCCTGTTCGCTGAAATCAGGAATGTTTTCATCGGCATTACCAACTATAGCAATAGCTTCGCCTACTGGCACAGTGGATCCCTCTGGAACGAGTATCTTGTGTAGAATCCCAGCCGTAGTAGACTCAAATTCTACTACGGCTTTATCTGTCTCGATCTCAGCTATAGCTTCTCCTAAACCAACTTCAGATCCCTCTTCTGCCAGCCAACGGACAACGGTGCCCGTTTCCATGTCGTAGCCCATTTGGGGCATGTTTAATTGAGTAGCCAGTGTTTGTTACCTCCCCGTGATATCGCTAAATGCCGTATAGGTTTTTAATTGTTTCGACAACCTTGTCGGCTGTTGGCAGCGTGGCGGCTTCTAATGTTCCGTTGTAAGGAGCTGGCACCTCTATCCCACCGACCCTTCCAACAGGGCCATCTAGATAGTCAAAAGCGGTTTCCTGAATTGTGCTCGCAATTTCGGCGGCCATGCCTCCAGTTCGCCAAAATTCCTCTACCACTACCGCCCTGTTGGTCTTCTTGACTGATTCGATCACGGTCGAGGTATCAAGAGGGCGGAGGGTCCTAAGATCTACTACATCGGCCTCTACACCCTTTTCAGAAAGTATTTCAGCGGCCTCTAAAGCTACGTGGACCATTCTTGAATAAGCGACAAGAGTTATATCTGATCCCGTTCGTTTCAACGTTGCTTGTCCTAGTGGTATTTCGTAACGTTCAGTCGGTACTTCGCCCTTGATTCTATAGAGTAGAGCATGTTCGGCAAAGATAACTGGATCATCATCTTTCATGGCTGTACGAAGAAGACCAAGAGCATCGTATGGATCAGAAGGCACTATCACCTTCAATCCTGGGACTGTGGCAAACCATACCTCTAGACTTTGAGAGTGTGTGGCACCTAGCTGACCTCCACCCCCGGTTACCGTACGAATGATTATAGGTACTTTCAATTGACCGTTTGACATGTATCTTAATTTGGCTGCATGGTTAACTACCTGGTCCATTGCTAAAAGCATAAAGTTGACGGTCATTATTTCTATAATAGGTCTGAGACCGCCCAGGGCAGCCCCGATAGATGCTCCTACCACAGCGGACTCTGAAATCGGGCTGTCAATGATACGATCGGGGCCGTATTCTTCCAGGAATCCGCTGGTTACAGCGTAAGCGCCCTTAAACGTACCGACATCTTCTCCCATGATAAATACGCGATCATCTTCGTCTAGGGCCTCGCGAAGTCCCCGACTCACTGCTTCTCTAAGTCCGATTTCTCCCATGTCAGAATCCTACTGTCAGGCCCGAAGTGTCTTGGTATACGTTCTCATATAGTGTTTCTATCGATGGTTCGTCACTTTCCTCGGCAAATCGCGTAGCTTCAGTTACTAATTGATCTACTTTATTGTCGATCAATTCAATCTCGTCCTCTGTAATGAGCCCCTCGACAACACATTGTTCCTTGAAGGTATTGATCGGATCCTTGATACGCCATTCGTCAATTTCATCCGATTCTCGATATGCCTGTGGATCTTGAACGGAGTGACCAACGAACCTGTATGCCATTGCTTCTATAAAAACTGGGCCATTTCCTGCTCGGATATGGTTGAGTGCTTCGATAGTAACTTCCCGTACTGCTGTAATATCCATGCCGTCTATCTGGCTAGCTGGTATTTTATATGCATCCGCTGTTAGGTATATGTCGCGTCCGCCCGCGTGTGTCCTGTCCACGTGTGTACCCATGCCGTATAAATTGTTCTCTAGTACGAATAAGACAGGCAGGTTCCATAATGAAGCCATGTTAAGGGATTCATGGAATTCTCCTTCGCTGACTGCACCATCTCCGAAGAAACACATTACCACACGGTCTTCTTTCCGGTATTTGATAGCAAACGCAAGGCCTATCGCAATGGGGATTTGACCACCCACGATTGCATGGCCACCCATGAAACCTAGTGATGCATCGAAGAGGTGCATTGAACCACCTTTACCACCACTACTTCCGGTAGCTTTGCCTAATAGTTCGGCCATTACAATATTGGGATGCATACCACGGGCTAAGGCATGTCCATGATCTCGATAGTGGGTGATTATGTAGTCGTCATCACGAAGTGGTGGAATCGTTCCAACGGCTATAGCTTCTTCGCCGATGTAAAGATGGAGGAATCCCTTGATTTTTCCTTCCATGTAAAGCCTGCCGCTCTGTTCTTCGAAACGTCGAATCAGCAGCATCTGTTCATATATTTCGGATACTTGGCTATTATCGAGATTCATTATCTGGTAGCCGGTGGCCTGTAGATGTGTATTGCTTCATCGTCTGCATCTAGAGCAGCTTCCTTTATAACTTCAGAAACAGTCGGATGAGGATGTATTAGCCAGCCGAGCTCCTTGGTTGTGCTCTCTAGTAACCGTGCCATTGAAAGTTCACCCAACAACTCTGTAACTTCAGGGCCAATCATATGAGCGCCAAGGATATCACCAATTTCGGCTTCGACTACCAACTTAACCATGCCTTCTGTCTCATTAAGGCCAAGAGCTTTACCGTTGGCTGAAATAGGGAATTTTCCTACCTTAACCTCGTATCCTTGTTCTTTGGCCTCAGATTCGGTCAGTCCGAGACTGGCAATTTGAGGCTTAGAATAGATAGCACGTGGTATTGTCTCGTAGTCTAATTCAGGTGGTTCCAAACCGGCGATATGTTCCACCGCAGTGACACCCTGGGCCGAGGCCACATGTGCTAGAAGCATCTTACCCGTTACGTCCCCAACGGCGTATATACCGGGTACGTTGGTTTCCATATGGCCATCTATTTGTATAAAACCACGGTCGGTTGCGACGCTTAATGTTTCCAGTCCTATTTCAGCTATGTTGCCTTGGGTACCAACAGCGACAAGTACCTTGTCGCAAATGATCTCGGTTGTGCCTGATTCGTTTGTCAAAATGACGGTCACAGACGTGTCATTGGTTTGAATCTCGTCTACCTTGGCCCCAGTTATTGAATTAATACCTTGCTTCGCAAATGAACGCTCAAGTTGTCGGCTGATTTCCTCGTCTTCATTAGGGACTAATCGTGGCAACAATTCGACAAGAGTCACATCTGCTCCGTAGGAGCGCCATATGTATGAAAATTCTGCCCCAGTGGCACCTGCACCTATGATAACCGCCCGCTCCGGTACTTCACGCAAGGCAAGGGCCTCACGGCTTGTAATCACTTTTTCACCATCTATTGGTAGACCGGGCAGCTCCCTAAAAGTTGCTCCCGTTGCTACGATAATGTTCTCGGTCGAGATACTTTCGTCCCCGACTAGCACAGTATGTTGATCCTTGAGCGTGCCGTTACCCTCAAAGATTTCAACTTTATTACGGTTTAGGAGTAATTTAATTCCAGATGTCAGCTTACTAACTACGTTACGACTACGGTCTATAGCTTTCGAGAAATCGTAAGTGATGTTATCTGCTGTTATCCCGAACTCCTCAGCTTGACCAAATAAGCCAACGACCTCTGCATTTCGAATCAAAGATTTGCTCGGGATACACCCCCAGTTGAGACATACCCCACCAATTTCAGAACGCTCGACTATAGCCGTTCTGAGACCGAGTTGAGCAGCTCTTATGGCGGCCACATAGCCTCCTGGTCCACTCCCCAGAACTACAACGTCAAAATCAGCCAATAGGAACTCCTTTGTTATACATAAAGAAGCAATTCATTATTCTACACCATACTGTCCTTATCTTAGTAACAATGGAAATAACCTCGTTTAATTTATTCCCGGTTCGTACTGTGACGGCTTGATTCATATTGAAGTATTTTCAAGTTGCATGCTATCCTACCGGGGCAGCCAATCCTTTTGGGAACGGTGAGCATTCTTAGTCGATTAAGTATAGTTGCTTCTATAAAGAGTTTAATAAAGAAGCGATAAGATCGACTGGCAAGCCTTCCCGACTTGATGCGGGGGGGCTTTTTTAGTTAAAGAAATATGCCTGATATAGGGTCCATTACCGATGTGACTGGTATAGAGGTCGGTCATTATACAGATGAACGGGCTGGCACTGGGTGTACCGTGGTACTTTCGAAGGCCGGTGCTGTGGCCGGAGTGGATGTTAGAGGCTCTGCTCCAGCCACACGAGAAACAGATCTCCTAAGTGTGTCGTCGTTGGTAGATGAAATCCATGGTGTGCTTCTTACAGGAGGTAGCGTCTTTGGACTAGATGCGGCAGCCGGAGTCGAACGGTATCTTGAGAGAGAAAATGTTGGCATTCAATTTGCCGGGCATAAGATACCGATAGTGCCGGGCGCAGCCTTATTCGATCTCGGGGTTTCTGATTCTTCAGTTAGACCTGGTCTTGCTGAAGGCTTTAAATGCTGTGAACAAGCTTCAATGAAACCGGCTTCAGAAGGCAGTGTTGGTGCTGGTACAGGTGCTACAGTTTCCAAGTTCAATGGCATCGATAATTCGCTGAAAGGAGGGATTGGATCAGCTTCCATCGAAATCGGCGGTGGTGTTGTTGTAGGTGCCCTTATGGCTGTCAATGCGATTGGAGATATTGTCGAAGCGGCTACTGGCCGTCTTGTAGCAGGTTCGAGATGTGATAATGGCTCTATGAGGAGATCGATGGATAGCCTGATCGATCCGAACAAACACTTGGAGAAATCTTTCTCTCTGGGGAATACCACAATTGGTGTTGTCGCTACCAATGCAAAATTGACTAAATCCCAGACCAACAAGCTTGCCGAAATAGCACATGATGGAGTCGCTCTCGCCGTCAGGCCTGCCCATACGATGAGTGATGGAGACACGTTGTTCACATTGTCAACTGGGATAATAGAAGACAAGGTAAATATGTATAGACTTGGTGCTGCCACAGTTGAAGTTACCAGTAGGGCTATAGTTCGTGGTGTGACTCAAGCCAAGGGGCTCGGAGGCATTCCTTCCATTTCAGGATTAGATATTTAATGGGAAATCTCAGTAAAAGATCTAAGATAGGCATTTTGGGCGCCGGTGTTGTCGGTAAATCCATAGCTGTTGTACTTTCTAGGAGTGGCTATCCAGTGGTAGCTACTGCAAGTCGATCATTTTCTTCAGCCCAGGATTTGGCTCACCTCGTAGTTGATTCTCGTGCCTGTGTAAATCCACAAGAAGCCGTAGATTTTGTAGACGTAATATTTGTCACAACCCCAGATGATTCGATAAACCAGGTTGTATCGGAAATAAACTGGTCGGCAAATCACACAGTAATACATTGTTCTGGGGTTTCGTCCGTTGATGTTCTTGAACCAGCTTCAGTTAAGGGGGCCAAAGTAGGATCTTTTCATCCAATGCAGGCTTTTGCGTCAGTAGAAAACGGTGTGAAAAGTATTCCTGGAACTACTTTTGGAATAGAAGGTAGTGAGGAAGTACAAGGATATCTTAAGCAGATGGCCCAAGATGTTGGAGGTCATCCAATATGTCTTAGTCCTGAAGACAAAGCCTTATATCATCTATCAGGCGTCATGATGGGAGGATTATTATCCGGAGTAGCGGCTGCGACAGCACAATTGTGGGAGCAATTGGGTATGGAACGGTCAGATGGTATCAGGGCACTAACTCCGATGATTCGACAAGTATCCCAGAACTTATCGGCGGCTGGGGTTCCTGCAGGTATCGCTGGGCCGTATGCACGTGGTGATGTTGGAACTGTTAAGAAGCACCTCCATACCTTGAGGGCACGGGCTCCAGATGTTCTACCGTTGTACTGTCATATGGGTCTCGCGGGCTTACCTTTTGCACTTGAAAAAGGAACATTATCGGCGGAAAGGGCTGAGAAAATCCGTGAAATGCTGAATGAGTACTTAGTCTTTGGTTCTGGTTGATTAATCTATGGTTTGTGGAAACCGACTAGTAGTGTGATTAGAGGAAAAATGGTGAAGTCATCTAATCAATTCTTGCAAAAAAAGAAACTCGGTGAACGTATCTCTATGCTCACATGTTATGACTATCCTACAGCATTGTGGCAGGAAGAAGCGGGCGTAGATATCATATTCGTAGGCGATAGCTTAGGCACAAATATATTGGGCTATAAAAGCGAGAAGGAAGTTGTACTTGATGATATGGCTCATCATCTAAAAGCCGTTCGGAGAGGCGTCCGCAATGCGTACTTGCTTGTAGATCTTCCTTACCTTACATATGAGACCCTTGAAGATGCCTACAATAGTGCTTCTCGACTAGTTTCCTTAGGAGCGGATGGGGTCAAAATAGAAGGATTTAGACCTGAAATAGTGGAATATTTGTCGGCTAATAAAATCGAAGTCTGTGGTCATCTTGGGCTTAACCCTCAACTTCATATGAAAAAGACTCTCAAAGCGGAAACAGCTGAAAAAGCAGCTAAGTTAATTTCAGAATCAATGGAATTGCAGAAAGCTGGTGCGTGGGGCATCGTGTATGAACTTATACCTGAAGAAGTGGGACGCGAGGCAACCAATAGACTCTCAATTCCTACAATTGGAATTGGAGCAGGACGCTATACAGATGGACAAGTTTTGGTGGTGTCAGACTTGCTTGGTTTCAATTCACTAGACCTAAAACATGTATCCAAGTATGTCGATATCCACGAGAAAGCTACAAATGCTTTGGCCAGATTCGTATCCGAAGTAACGTCTGGCAAGTTTCCAGATGAAAAGAACGTCCGTCATCTAGATGAGGATCAGGTGAATTCGCTCAAGAGACTCTTAATAGAGGACAATCACCCGGTTGTGTAATTGGCAATATCCTCAAGTTTTGCTTGTCGGTTTTTAGGCCAAAATAGTGAGACAAGGTATTTCTGTCCATTTCGTTTATATTCAGTAAATCTCCGGATATATCTGGGTTGAATTTTGAAAATATTTGATACAGTAAAAGGTTTCAAGGCAGGGTTGACAGACATCACGGGACCGATTGGGCTAGTGCCGACAATGGGCTCTCTCCATGATGGACATATGTCTTTGGTCAGACGGGCATGTAACGAAAATATGGCTACAGTGGTAAGTATCTTTGTAAATCCTACACAATTTGCTTCTGGTAATGACTATATCAATTATCCACGTGGTATAGACTCTGATTTTAAAAAGCTAGAAGATGCCGGAGTAGACTTCGTTTTTTCTCCGTCAAAAGATGAAATGTATCCTGCCTGTTTTGATAGCTATGTGGACGTCGGACGCATCGGAACCCGTCTCGAAGGAACTTCACGCCCTGGACATCTTCGAGGTGTTGCCACGGTTGTGTGTAAGCTACTATCTATAATCCGCCCTGATAGAGCATATTTTGGACAGAAAGATGCACAACAAGGGCTTGTGATCAAGAGATTGAACTCTGATCTGAATCTAGGTGCTGAGATCGTGATGTGCCCGACCGTTAGAGAGCTCGATGGTTTAGCTTTGAGTAGTCGTAATTCTTACTTGAGCCCGGTGGAACGCAAGGCGTCGATTGTACTCTACCGAGCATTGTCACAGGCTATTGGCATGACTAATGCTGATGCGAAAGAGATTCGTGAGAAGGTTCTAAGCGTTTTACAATCAGAGTCTATAGCCGAGGTAGACTACGTGAGCGTTGCAGATACCAAGACCTTGGAAGAGTTGTATTTCTTGGAGAGGCCTGCGCTTGTGTCAATTGCTGTTCGTATTGGGAAAACAAGGCTGATCGATAACTGTGTTATAACTTGATGAAAGGTTGATTAATCACGTAGTTAAGGAAATTTCATGCGTATCCTAGTAACCAATGATGACGGTGTATATTCGGATGGTTTATGGAGTCTCGCCGCCGCTTTGAATGAGATAGGGAAGGTCTCTGTAGTTGCCCCGGATAGAGACATGAGTGGTATCGGAACTGCGATGACCTTACTTTCGGTTTTAAGGACTGAAAAAATCCAATCTCCAATTTATGGAGTAGATGCAATTGCAGTTCAAGGTACGCCTGCAGATTGTGTAATTCTGGCCCTAGAGTCCCTTTTTGAACACCCTTTTGACCTCTGCGTTTCGGGCGTGAATCATGGTGCGAATTTAGGTCTCGATATTGTTAGCTCTGGTACTGTAGGTGCTGCCATGCAAAGTTATTTACGTGGAGTGCCATCAATTGCAGTTTCCGTTGCTTCTCTGACTGAAATCGTTTTTGATATTGCTTCACTTACTGCTAGTGTGGTCTCGAAGAGGCTTCTTAGAAAGGATTACGCTGAGACTCCCCTTATAAATGTTAATCTGCCTAGCGGGACTAAGCAGAGTATTAAGGGGGTGGGTGTAACAAGACTGGGCCCTCGAGCCTATTTGGAAAGTGTAATTGAAGGCCATGATGGAAGGAGAACTCATTACTGGATCAAGCACGATCGTATGGTTGGAGCCGATGCTGGAAAGGATACGGATATCTGGGCTGTTCGAAATGGTTGGATCTCGATTTCTTCTATAGATTGGGGTCAGGTAGATAGAAATCAGGCATTATGGTTGAATGACATCGCACGTCTAGTAGCGGATGAATTGAATGTGGATGTTGCGAGCTTTGAAACTATGTCTGGATAAACAGTGGTCTTAAGTCTACAGGTGAGGTGAATAATGATTTACGAATATCGTGTATACGAAGCTGTTCCGGGGCGTCTTCAGGATATTGTGGCCAGATTCAGAAACCACACGGTCGAATTGTTCGAGAAGCACGGGATTAAGAATGTTGGATATTGGACCCCGAGCATTGGTGGGTACAGCAACGAACTTGTATACATAGTGGGATTCGAGGACGTGCTTCAAAGGGAACGGGCTTGGGAGAGCTTTCGATCCGATCCCGAGTGGCATAAGGTAGTTGCAGAGACTGAGGCGAATGGTCCTATAGTAGCTAGGATCAGTAATATGCTGCTAAATCCTACAGACTATTCGCCACTTCAGTAGTTTAAGAGGTTGAATCTAGCTCATCTGGGTTCTTTGATCTAGAAGTTTCGCAAATCTCGCATTTGCAAAGTTTACGTAGTAGATCGAAAGGGAATATACCAGTGAAGTGCGCGTCGCTCCAAAGGAACTGTACAGCATATTTTCCTACAATCAAATAATCTTCAGCCCGTAAGTCTGATTCTATGTTAGCTGGATCTAGTAGCTTGCGTCGGCTCCATTCCTCCACACACTCGGCACACCCGCAGTTTAGCCTTAGATAGCGAGCTTCATAAATGCTCTGATGACCATCGTCCCATTCCACTGAGATGTTTCCATCCAGGATGGCTATTTTTGTAACATCTACCGTCACTCTATAACCTCCATTGCCATGGGTGCGTTATTTTATTAATAATAGCGGGAGTAGATTTGACATCAATGAATCTCAAGATTCTAAGAGCGAATGGACGCTGGCTTATTTATTGGATGATCCTAAATATGTAATTTTGAGAATCAGGAATCGAATCTGGTCTATGGTTTTTTCGGTGGCTCATGTTCCCAGATACCTCGGGTACCTACATCTACTCCTCCGTCAACGGATAGTAATTGTCCTGTGACCCAAGATGCCTCGTCAGAAGCAAGGTATGCAGCCGCATATGCTATATCTTCCGGATGTCCTGTCCGAGATAGTATATTTGGGGCAGGGGAAATCTTTCCGTCCCGAATTGGTGACCTAAACAGGCCAGCCCCTATCAAATTAACGCGGATGTTGTCAGGATAAAGTTCGCGGGCCAGGTTTTTGGCAAATCCAATTATCCCTCCCTTGGCGGCTCCATAGGCTGGATTGCCTTCTTGTCGTACGCTGAAGCTAGCAGATACTGCCACTATCGATCCACCTCCTGCAACTTTCATTACCGGACGACAGGCTTGTGTAATTTGGTAGAGACTGGTTAACGTGTTTTCAATCGCCTCGAACCAAAACTTTTCGTTTACATCATTGAAATCTCGGTTGGGTTCAAATGATCCACCTGCTGCACAATAGGCTATTTCGAGTTGTCCATACGTTGTTACGATATTTTCCACAATTTGCTCGACATCCGTTTTTTTTGTTAAGTCGCCCGGCGCAACCGTAACTGTGCCGCCCTCCTTGCGGATTCTTGATGCAGTTTCTTCAAGCTTTTGGGGATTGCGAGCCGTAATAACGACGTTTGCTCCCTCTTGGGCGAATAGTATAGCTGTGGCTCGTCCCATCCCAGTTCCTACGCCAGCTAACCAAGCGGTCTTACCCTTGAGCCTCATTGCATATCCTTGTAGTTCGGGAGCCAATTCTTTAAAAGTTTCATCGATCCGGAAACAATTTTTGGATCAATTTGTCCCGTGTTGAATTTTAACATCAAGTTAGGGAGGCCAATCTGTTTAAGATGATTGATTTGGTCAAATACCTGGTTTTGGGTACCAATAATGAACGATTTTTCGAATTGGTCTTCATAATCGTTTGGAGATTCTGGCTTGAGTATGTCTGATTTTGGATTGAGGTTAGCTCTTGCTTTCCTAATATGCTTTTGTTCTATTTGGAATCCCTGCTCAGCTTGCTCCCGTGCGAGTTCGTAAGTTTCGCCTATAGAAATTCCTTTCCATATCCATATCTGATCGACAGCAGTGTCTATTTCTTTGTCGTCGAACCCAGATTCAGACATTGCACCTCGATAGAGGTTTATACGATCCACGATCCCCTGATCTCCAAGTCCTCCCATTAAAATTGGCCTACCGATTGATGCCATTGCCCTGATAGAATCTTCGCTCAATGTAGCCCTTAACAAAGGTGGGTGGGGTTTTTGATAAGGACCGGGGCGCAATTCCGGAATCGTAGCTGTCCAGTATTTTCCCTGGTGAACTATATCCTTGGCTGTCCAAGCCTTGACGAGTAATTCCTCGGCTTCGTCAAGTTGGTCCATTCCTTGGTTCAATGTAGTGCCGAACCCGGCGTATTCGTAGTGATTGAAAGCCGATCCTCTTCCAGTACCTACTATGAGCCTGCCATGGCTTAAGTTGTCTAGTAGGGCTGTTTGGACAGCTAGTCTAACCGGATGGTGGAGGGCCATCTCCACGACTGCGAAACCAATTTTGATTCGTGTTGTCCGGGCTGCGATTGCGGTTCCAAACACAATAGGGTCTGCATATACACTTTCACCAGTGAAATGATGTTCTGTAAGCCAAATCGCGTCCAGCCCTATCTCCTCCGCCAATTCAGCTTCGGCCAGTGTTGAATCTATTACATTCGAATCGTCTGTGGCCCTAGTGCTGATCGGCGCTATGAATAGGCCTATCCTCATGGTTGTTCCTTGGTAACGGATTCATTATCAAGTTTTGTAAATGTTCCTTTGGTCGGGCAGGTTAATTCTGAAAGGAGCACTTGATCTGAAGATATGGCTACTTGGCCTTTAGTTGGTCCGTTACCGTCATCTATCAATACCCAGTCCCCTATTTCCAGATCTTGTTCATCAGGCTGGAAGAATTTCAGCGGCTCAATTTCTACAAACCTGATTCCGACTATGAATTGTGAGTTCTTGTTGGATGTCATTTTCAGGACAGCTTTGGAAGATCTAACATCATCACTTCAATGGCCAACCGGGGGTTCACATTGCGTTCTATCAATATCTTTGTGTCATGGATTGTTTTTATAGCAGAGGCAATTTCCTCGAGGGTAAATGTGTCTATAAATGACTTCATTGACTCCCCGTGTAAGTTGGTGGTAGCGAATTCTGGAAGATTCTCCTTTAGGAACAGTACATCTCGCCACCAACCTAACCACAGGTCTATGTCTTTAAGACCGGCCTCGCGGTCTTTGTCTATCTTCATTCCCAATTTAGCAGCATATGCAAATCTACCTTCTATGTCATCCTGAACCGTGTCTCCTATATTGGCTAGGATTTCTTCGAATAGGTTCAGAAATTCATGATCAGTGACAGCACGAATTGCCCATCCTGGGAGGCCGTTTGAGAGTCTAGCTATATGGTTCGCTCTTGTTTTTTCGATCTCTCTATTTTGTTCTAGGTAGGCCGCAATTATGTTTTTGGACACCGGTTTGAACTCCGCGATGTGACATCGGGATGTTACAGTTTGGAGCAATCCCTCCGGCCTGGAGGTTGATAGTAAGATAACCACGCTATCTGGCGGTTCTTCCAGTGTTTTGAGTAGGCTGTTTGAGGCCGCCTCGCTTAATTGCTCTGCCCCGTCGATTATGATGATCCTGTACTGGCCTTCAAATGGTGTGAGTGCCGCGTCTCGTTGAGCATCCCGAATTTGGTCAATTGTGATAGCAGTGTGGCCTCGGCCAGTTTCTAACTTTAAACCTTGTAGGCTGATCACATGGACATCTGTATGAATCATTCTCCTGGTTCGATCACATGTAGAACAACTCCCACACGGTCTTTGAGGTCCTGTGCAATTGAGTGCTGCTGCCAAGTCAAGCATCATGGTCATCTTGCCTATATGTTCAGGGCCTATGAATAGATACGCATGTGGTAGCCTGTGTCCTGACAAGGCACGATTAATTGATTCAATAACTTTTTCGTTACCAATCGTTCTCCAGCTCATCGTAATTCGGTCAACTGACCTTGTAGGTGGCGTAGCTAGTTGATGTTTCCCAGAGACACACCTTGGAGAGTTCTAGACCTGCCTGCTCAACTTTTTCAAATATGTGGCGCGCAATATTCTCAGCTGTTGGATTACAGTCCAGTAGGTATACTGGCTCCCCGAGGGTTTTCAACATATCCACAGCAGGATCTTCTTGCCACAGTATCATTCGATGATCGAGATTGTCGTCAATCCAACTTTTGACTAAATCTCCTAGTTCGTTGAAATCGATTACCATACCTGACTCGTTCAAGTTAGCTGACTTCACTTCGATTTCGAGTAAGCCGTTGTGTCCATGGAGATATCGACATTTACCAAAGTGATCTACCAGGCGATGTCCGTAACAAAATTCGATGTTTTTTGCGACACTGTAAAGTGGCATAATATTTTACCCGATTACATCGAGCGCCATCATGTCAGCGTAGGTTTCTCGCCGTCTAATCAATCGTGCAACTCCGTCTTTAACCATAATCACGGCCGGACGGGGATTCAAATTGTAGTTACTTGCCATTGATGGTGCGTAAGCACCGGAAGCCGGGATCGCAACTATGTCACCTGTTTCCAAAATTGGCATGGTGATGTCGCGAATAAGTACATCGCCTGACTCGCAATATTTTCCGGCCAGAGTAACATTTTCCGATGATTTATCAGACATTCGATTTGCTACCACTGCTTCGTATTTGGAGTCGTAAAGGGCGGGCCTTATATTGTCACCCATTCCGCCATCCAAAGACACGTATTTTCTGACGGTTGGTATATCCTTGATTCCGCCGACTGTATACACTGCAACTCCTGCCCGGCCCACAATCGATCTACCTGGTTCTATGGTAAGCATTGGTTCACCGAAACTAAGGTCGGATGCTCGGGTTTTTAATGCCCCGGTAATTACTTCAGCGTAAGAAGCTATTGGAGGGGGTAGTTGGTTTTGGAGATACCCTATTGCAAAACCGCCGCCGGGACTAAATTCCCTAAGATCAAGACCTACTTGTTTGAATTGTGATAGGAAAGTTAAAACCGTATCGATAGCAATCGAGTACGGTTCGAGTTCAAAGATAGGTGAGCCGAGATGGAAATGTATGCCAACTAAGTCTAGGTTGGATGCGGCAAGAGCTCGCTTTATGGCTGATTCCGCATCACCCGTCTCAATCGAAAATCCAAATTTACTATCCAGTATTCCAGTCGTTGTTTTTTCGTGGGTGTGCGGGTCTATGCTTGGGGATAGCCTTAGCATCACGTCCTGGGTTTTCTCTTTTTCTTTAGCCAACTGGTTGAGGAGATCTAGTTCGTAGAAGCTGTCTACGACTATACGGCCGATTTGGTTATCAATCCCCATTTCGAGTTCATCTTTACTCTTGTTATTGCCGTGGAAGTAGACTTCTGACAAGGGGAATCCAGATGCCATCGCAATAGCTAGTTCGCCACCTGAAACCACGTCCATACCTAGATTTTCTTCATGAATGAGTGTAGCTAAGGCTGGATTTATATATGCTTTTGAGGCGTACAGCACTTTTGTTTTTGGATAACGAGAAGTGAATTCATGGACGAATTCCCGGCATGTGTTGCGTAAGGTAAATTCGTCAAAGATGTATAAAGGTGTCCCGAATTCAGCTGACAGAGACGTTACATCACAACCCCCAATGGATAAATGGTCCTCATTTGTAATTGTTGAGGTGATTGGGAAAATGACGGAGTTATCGAAAGTCATTAGTGGCTCCCTTGGTTAGTTTGAGCACCGGACAATAGGTCCTGAACCGAGTAATTGAGTGTGAGCTGGTATTCTAACAGTACGAGGTACTCTCGTCTCAAATATTCTTCTGACTGTTATAGTCCTACGAATTAAATTTACCTTACAGTAATCCCTCAACTTGTAACGTGGGAATATAGCTGTGTGCATTACAGAGGTATCGCCGGTCTCATTGCTGGAAGCCTATTTCATTTTTTATGATGATGTAGCGTTTATAATTTCAACTTGTTGTTCGGTGATTTCGCCCGTCTCGTCGATCAGGAATGCTCTAATTTGAGGATCACCTTGGTCTTCCAGAGATATTAGTATGTAGAATACATCGAGATATCCACTTTGCAGTGCCATTCGCACGTCCGTCACCGATGGATAAGCAGGAGAATGTGTATGTGAATGGTAGAAGGCCAGAAAATTCATTCCATTTCTCTCTGTGTCCAGGTCAGCCTTGAGAAACTCTTGAGGGTCCATTAGATATCTGTATGGGCTATCAGCGCTGTTTGAGATCCGGTAAAGTTTTTTGCTGGTGTTATTGGTGCCAGATAGGATTCCGCAGCACTCGTTTGGATTTTCATTGAGAGAGTGAGCTATCATTTCGTCTGTATGTATTTTTGTGATTCTTATCAAGTGGACTCTCCGGACCTGGGTCAACAATAGATTATTATCATCACCGATATATATCTACTTAAGTGCCTGAAATTTTCCGAGTGTGATTGCTGCATTTACTATGAGGTCACTAGCGTGGCCAAAATCAACTTCGCTTGTATTGATTGAAAGATGGTAGTTTTTGGGGTCATCCGGATCATCTATATTGAAAAAACGCTTGAAGTAGGATGATCTGGCCGCGTCTCTCTGATCCATTTTTTGCTCTGCTTGCTCGCGCTCGAATTTTTCACGATCCATGATCCTGAAAATACGGTCTTCTCTATTGGCTACGGCACTCACTCTTAGGACATGAGGTAGATCTTTTAATATGATAGAAGCGGCTCTACCCACGAATACCACGTTTCCGGATTCTGCCAATTCCCTTATGACTTTGGAAATAACATTAATAAATTCTTCATCTTCTATTTTAGTATGAGGATTCGAAGATGTCGCGATATCTTCGAATTCCTCCGTGAAGAATTCGATTGAGCCTCGGCCGAAATATGGGTCACTACTTAGACTTATCAATGATGGCGTTTCGAGGACGCGCTGCAGAATTTGGATGAGACGTGCAGATTGAGATTCGGGAGATTCTTCGCGATTTTGCAGTACTTCTACTGGAATGCCGATTTTTTCGGCTGCCCTGGTTAATATCAGCCTGTCTACATAGTCTGCCTGTAGCCTCTTAGCAACAAGCGGTCCTAGTATCCGGCCGCCCCCTCCTGTTAGGCCTCCGATTGTAACTATTGGCATAGTTTTCCTTCTCCCCGGGCTAACCTTTGTTTAGCGATATGAAAGTTTGGACGTGATTTAGCTTTGGGTTGATCTGGATCGGGATGTATTGTGGCTTGGGACTAAAAGAGTTTTTGGAACAAGATATTAACTTCTAATCTGGTACTAGATACTTTGCATAGCTATCCAAGATTATCTGGGAAATATTTTCAATCAGATCTTGATTTGTGTAAATATATCGTAACCACGAAGTCGTTGCCTTCCCCGGAGGGCAGTCAATTCTACTAGAGTAGCTATCCCGGCGATTTCTCCCCCCGCCTGCTCGGCTAGGCGCGTTGCTGCTGCCATAGTGCCCCCAGTAGCTAGTAAGTCATCCACGATCAATACTCGTTGGCCTGGTTTTATTGCATCTGAATGAACTTCTATCGAGTCTTCACCATATTCGAGCGTGTAGTTCGTAGAGTGGGTATCGAAAGGCAATTTCCCTTTTTTACGTATAGGAATCAGGGGTTTGTGCAGCCTGTCAGATAGCGGTGCCGCAAAAAGAAACCCTCTCGATTCTATTCCGAGGACAATATCAAGATGACCATTGCGGTAATAATTCACGAAACTATCTATGGCAGAACTGAATGCTAATGGGTTTGCGAGAAGCGGTGTGATGTCTTTAAAAACGATTCCTGGTTTAGGAAAGTCCGGTATGTCCCTTATAAATTGATCCAATTTCATGTTATCCCCCTGGGATAATGGTTGGTTGTATAGCACGAATGCTTTCGGAATTAGGTCCATAGGATTCTGAACTTGCTTGTAAGGATGTTAGTAATTGTTCTGGAAAAAAGATACTTGATGGTGTGGGAAATATAGTCCTAGCTCTCTTGAAACCTCCCAATTTCCTTAAGTTTAGTCGAAATCCTAAGGATGGTACTTGATATTGCAACTACAGTTAGTTTCCTTTTTTTTAAGGCGGATATATATAACCGCGTGTCGATATATCCTGTTCCATCTGCTGTTATAATGCCGCGAATTCTAAGTTTCGGGGCTATGAATCAATGATCGCTATATTTGTAAGTATTAAAATCAAACGGGGTTTGCGGGATCGGTTTGTAGAGGCCACGTTAGGAGATGCTCGCGGTTCTGTAGAAAATGAGCCCGGATGCTTTCGTTTTGATGTTCTCGAAGATAACTCTGATCCTGACCTTGTTCACCTGTATGAGATATATCGAGATCAGGCGGCAATTGATGCACATCGAATGATGCCGCATTATACAGAGTGGGCAGCAAGAGTTGCTGATTGGCGGACCGATGAAGTCACTAGGATCGAAATGACTACGGCATTTCCGTCAGATAGCAGTTGGGAACGACAGAAACCCCACTTGGTTGACTAGCTGAACACGGACCTATATCGGAGAATCAATATGGAAATGTTTGTCGTAGGACAAAGTGCTGAGACTAAGACTAGGATCACAAAGGAACTGACGATCAATAGAATGGGTCGGAAAGGGGCAGATGTGCTTTCGACCCCGTCACTCCTAAAGCTTATGGAAGAATGTTGCATAAAAGCCTCGGATCCATATTTACAAGATGGATATACAACTGTTGGATATGCTGTTGATGGACTTCGCCATGTAGCGCCTACGGCTATTGATCAATATGTAACTATAAAGTCGGTTTTGACCGAAGTAGACCGAAATCGGTTAACTTACTCGATAGAGGCGATGGAAGGGGATAAGCAAATCGGTGTAGCTACACATAAGCGTGCGGCCATCCCGATGGAATGATAGAGGCGTCTGGATAAGATTTAGGGTTACTATTTACTACCGGGACTGGTCGTTGTTCGTCTACAGTTGATTTGC
The DNA here is from genome assembly GCA_964608025.1 of uncultured Dehalococcoidia bacterium. GTDB lineage: Bacteria > Chloroflexota > Dehalococcoidia > Lucifugimonadales > CAJWER01 > CAZSLO01. Next base: position 39,708 of record CAZSLO010000016.1, read on the forward strand.
TATACTGTGGCCGCTGGTCAATCTGCCCTTATACTCGGGTACGGTAATAAGTATCCGTTGCAATTAGTGGCAATCTAAGCCGGAAGTTTCCAAGGGCATAATCCAGTTAAAGGGAAGTCAAGTGTTAGTAGGAAAGGAGCTGGCCAGTGAAGTGGATCGATTACACCAGGCCTGAGAGCTTGGATGAGGCCGTAAACCTGTTAGCCGGAGGTGATGGGAAAGCACGTCCGATGGCTGGTGGCACCGACCTGATAGTCCTGATGAGAGTGAACCCTGATCGTATTGGGAGTCCCGATCTTGTTGTGGATGTAAAGGGTGTCCCAGAACTTAATGAAATCAGTTACGACGATAATAAGGGGTTGACCCTAGGTGCTGCAGTCGAATGTTTCAAGGTATATTCTGACAAGACCGTGGTAGCAAAATACCCCGGTCTTGTTGACTCTGCTTCATTGATTGGAGGGATACAGATTCAAGGACGTGCCTCTATAGGGGGTAACCTTTGTAACGCAACTCCCAGTGCCGACTCAATTCCAGCATTGATAGCTCTAGGTGCAGTAGCCAATATTGCGGGACCTAACGGCTCGAGACAGGTTGCAGTAGAAGATTTTTGCACCGGGCCGAGTAAGACAGTTTTGGGATCAGATGAGCTGTTAGTATCGATAAATATACCAGCACCCCAGTCCAATGGAGGTGCCCGTTACATTCGATTTATCCCGCGTAATGAAATGGATATAGCGGTTGCGGGAGTGGGTGTTTCTGTAGTTTTGGGAGATGGGAAGTTTAAATCGGCAAGGATAGCGCTGGCGTCAGTTGGTCCCACGCCGCTATTTGTCAAAGAGGCCGGCGATTCATTGGAAGGTAAAGCAGTAAACGATGATAGTATCGCCGAAGCTGCTCAGCTTGCTAAAGAAGCTGCCACTCCTATTAATGACATGCGCGGAACAGTTGAATACAGGAAACATTTGTGTGAGGTATTGACGCGCAGAGCACTTAACACAGCAGTTGCAAGAGCTAAGGGAGGGGAATAGATGCCTGCAAAGACCCACGTCCAAACTCGAATCAATGGGGAAGATGTTGAGTTCCTATGCGAACCTCGTCAGAGCCTTCTTGAATGTCTTAGGGATGTAGTAGGACTAACTGGAAGCAAAGAAGGTTGTAACGATGGGAATTGTGGTGCCTGTACCGTTACCCTTAATGGAAGGATAGTAACTTCTTGCCTAGTTTTGGGTGTTGAGGCACAGGGTGCGGAGATTGAAACCATCGAAGGGGTTGCTAGTCCAGATGGATTGCATCCAATCCAACAGGCGTTTCTTGAAAATGCAGGGTTACAGTGCGGGATATGTACACCTGGCTTTATTGTTGCCTCAAAGGCACTCCTTGAGAAGGAACCGACGCCCTCAGAGCACAGAATCAGATTCTGGCTAGCAGGAAACCTGTGTCGATGTACTGGATATGACAAGATTGTTAGATCAGTTATGGATGCCTCAGAAAAGATGGCAAAGAATAATTGACTATAAAGAATTCGACGGGACACTAGATGCATAATCACTATTGGCATGTCTGTACCAAGACAATATGGTGTCAATAACGTTACCCGTTTAAGATCTCATAGACTACGACGCCGGAGGATTTTTGTAAGAGGGAATAGCTCTTAGATAGACTCTCTGGCCCCAAAGGCAGATAAACAGTTAAGCCTGGATGGAGGAATAACTTTGGCGACTAAGTACGAGTCAAACATGGTTTTGTCATCTAAGAAGTACAAGGTTGTCGGAACGCGCCCTGTCCGGCATGACGGCACTGACAAGGTCACTGGCCGCGCGAAATATGGTGCTGACTACCAGACTTCCGGACTACTCCATGGAAAGATATTGAGAAGTCCACATGCTCATGCAAATATCCGATCTATTGATACCAGTAAAGCGTCAGCTTATCCGGGAGTGCGAGCAATAATGATTGGATCTGATCTTCCCGAGACTAAGAATGAACCTGGGCAGGATCGGAAAGTGACTTTGGGTGAGCTGTCTACTGATCTCAAGCACCTTCGGGAACATCTGATGGCCACCAAGAAGGTAATTTTCAAAGGTCAGCCAGTCGCAGCTGTAGCGGCAGTAAACCAACATGTGGCTGAAGAAGCTACCAAGCTAATTGCAATCGACTATGAGATTCTGCCTTCTGTAACAGATGTACGAGACGCGATGAAGGATGGGGCTCCCCTTCTTCACGATGATTTGGAGACACTGGAATTTGAAGAGAAAACAGGAAAAAACAGCAATATTGCAGAACATTTTCAAAATCGTTTGGGAGATGTCGAAAAGGGATTTAGTGAGGCTGACGTAATTGTAGAAAGGGAGTTTAATACCGCAACGGTTCATCAAGGATATCTGGAGCCTCATAATTGTACCGTGCACTGGAATGATGATGGGCGGGTACTGGTATGGCATAGTTCGCAGGGGCCCTTCAATATTCGTGATGCAACTGCACAGGTTTTGGAACTTCCGCTTTCACAACTGAAGATTACTCCAATGGAAATTGGAGGAGGGTTTGGTGGTAAATTTGAACCATATGGCGAGCCTATAGCTGCTGTATTGTCCAAGAAGGCGCATGCTCCTGTAAAGATTGTCATGTCTAGGACGGAAGAATTTGAATCCACTGGCCCGACACCCGGCTCTTACATCAGGGTCAAGATGGGTGCCAAGAATGATGGGACAATAGTTGCGGCTGAGGCTTACCTGGCATATGAGGCGGGAGCCTTTCCTGGTTCCCCGGTCAGCGCAGCCGGGGAATGTGTTTTTGGACCCTATAGTATCGAGAATATGCAGGTAGATGGATATGACGTTGTGTTGAACAAGCCTAAGACAGCAGCATATCGCGCACCTGGTGCTACCAATGCTGAGTTTGCTAGTGAAACAGTTGTTGACGAATTGGCTGAAAAGCTTGGTATGGATCCGATCGAATTAAGATTGAAAAACGCTGCGAAAGAAGGTACACGCCGTGCGGATGGTACTCCTTACGGTAGTATCGGCTGTGTTGAAGTCTTGGAAGCCTTAAAGGATCACCCACATTACACAGATCCGCTTGAAGGACCTAATACTGGCAGAGGCATTGCAATCGGGTACTGGATGAACGCTGGTTTACAGTCGGCCGTGAATCTTTCCGTAAATAATGACGGAACTGTGTCATTAACCGAAGGTTCTCCGGATATAGGTGGTAGCCGGACGTCAATCGCTATGCAAGCTGCAGAGATTCTTGGAATTCAGGCTGAAGAAATACATCCTTCTGTAGTGGATACTGACTCAATAGGATGGACTTTTGGAACAGGTGGAAGTCGAACTACCTTTGCTACAGGTATGGCAGCTGTTGAGGCCGCTAGAGATGTCAAGACACAGATGTTAGAGCGTGCCGCACTGATTTGGGAGGTAGACGCTGAATCCCTTGAAATGTCAGATGGAGAGATTCGTTCTAAAACAGATGTCGAACTTAAGATGACGTTCAAAGAACTCGCGTTCGAATTGAATGATACAGGAGGTCCTGTAAGTGGTCGTGGATCGGTGGATGCCAAAGGACAGGGTGGTGCTTTTGCTGGATTACTTGTCGATGTAGAAGTTGATCCTGAAACTGGCAAGATAAGTGTACTAAGAGCCACGATCGCTCAGGATGCTGGCAAGGCCATTCATCCCAGTTATGTGGAAGGCCAGATGCAGGGTGGGACGGTGCAGGGGATAGGTTGGGCGTTGAACGAAGAGTATTTCATGGATGATGAAGGCAGGATGGCGAACAGCACCCTTCTCGATTATAGAGTCCCTCTTGCCCTCGATCTACCGATGATTGACACTGTGATAGTTGAGGTACCCAGTTCGTCTCACCCGTTTGGGGTTAGGGGAGTTGGTGAAGTGAATATTGTGCCTCCGCCCGCAGCATTGGCAAATGCAGTATACAGGGCCATAGACGTTCGGATGAATGTTTTGCCGATGAGTCCCGTAAATGTGATGAATACTATTTGGGAAAAAGATTCCAACTAGTTAGAATGGCTACCGTATTCATCCCTTCTTTGTTGCAAAAGCTCACAGACGGGGCAGAAGTAGTAGAAGTTTCTGGTTCTACAGTACGCCAAATTGTTGAAGGTCTGGAGAATTTACATCCAGGAATAAAGGCCAGATTGGTGGATGGTTTCAAAATAAAGCCGAATATTTCCGTTGCGATAGATGGGGAAGTGTCTCCGCTTGGCATGTTGGAAAAGGTAGGTGAAGATAGTGAGGTTCACTTTCTTCCTGCCATAGGTGGTGGATAGATAAGGTAAGTCTGGATGAAAAGAAATTGATCAACAAGGGCCGGCGCAGATACCTGCGCCGGCCCTTGTCCGTGAAGCTGGTTCCATATTTAAAAATACAGAGGTGGTTTGATGGTTGATGAAGTACGTGGTGTCATGGTACCAATCCTAACTCCTTTGACAGAAGATGAAATCGTAGATGAGGCATCATTAAGGAGACTCGTTGACTATCTTATCGATGGAGGTGTACATGGTATCTGGGCTGCCGGTACTACCGGGGAATTTGCTGCTCTTGATGATAGCCAGCGCATTGTTGTAATTGAGACGGTGGTTGATCAGGTGGCGGGTAGGGTACCTGTGATTGCGAACATAGCAGCTTCGAGCACCAAGCTGGCTGTTAAATTAGGTAGGGAGGTTCAGGAGCTTGGTCTTACAGGTGTAGCGGCCACGCCACCTTATTACTACCCATGTGCTCAAGATGAAGTACTTGCTCATTTTCGTCATATCAGGGACTCGGTCGAGATCCCATTGTGGGTATATAACATTCCTGTAACAGTTAAGACTGTTGTGGAACCTGATACCATAGCGACACTTGCCAACGAAGGTACTGTCATCGGGATCAAGGACAGTTCCGGGTCAGGGGAGCCTTTTGCTCAACTTAAATTCCTGTCTAGTATTTCTGGTTTCCACCTATATCGATTCTTAGGTTCGGTTTTCCGAATATCTACTGCCTCAGCTGTTGGAGCACACGGTGTCATACCTGGTATTGCTAACCTTATCCCTTCGATTGTATCCCAGGCTTGGGAGCAAGGTGAGGCTGGGAATATTGAAGCTGCAAGAGACTACCAACAAAAGATCATGACGGCTACTAGAGTAACCAGGTTGGCGACTGGTGGTGGGCCCAATGCTGCCAGTTTCTCTGGCATGAAATCTGCTCTAACAATTATGGGAGTGCTGGATAATGATGCAGTTACTATGCCTCTTAGACGACTTACGGATCTTGAAAGACATGGAATTCCAGCAATACTCCAAGAATTATCTATAGAAGTCTAAAAGTCTAGGAATTTATTAGCGCTATCAAGGAAGTTGGACTTGGTCATGCCCCTTTGCTATAGTAGGGTCGTACGTACAAAACCGTGCTTAATGCAGCCATTTGCTACGAATAGCGTTGTTTAAATTTGGCAAGGAGCAATATAATGGCTATTGAAAACTTTGGATTTACGAAATTCTCTCAGAATGCCTTTTATCTCAAACAGAACGCACAATTGGTGGATATGGCAGGAGTTGGTTCTGGCCAGCGTATCATTGACCTTGCTTGTGGTGATGGTGGTGTAACTAGATTAATCCTTGAGCGTCTAAGAGGAGCCAAGGATTCGGTTGTTATAGCAATTGATCATTCTTCGGATATGTTACGTGTGGCTATGGAGGAATTGAAGGGTCGAAGAGATGCAGCAGTTCAGTTCGTACAATCTGGGGTAGAGCATGTATCGGGGTCGGTTAAAGAGTCGGCAGACACGGTTTTTTTCTGTAACGCTATTCATTATGTATCAGATAAAGGGGAATTACTTTCCGAGATCTCTAGAACATTGAAACCAGGTGGACAGCTTGCTTTCAACACATCTTTTTTTGAAGGAGCCCATCCCCCTGAGACAGTTTTATTTGCTCGGAAATGGATGATGCGATCCCTACGGATTCTCCGTAGCGATTATGGACTGTCCCCTGAAAGATCTAAGAAGGTTGAATCGAGGAAACAACTTACCCCAGATGAATATCGCTTATTGGTGGAAGAACATGGTTTTCGGATAGCGAAAGAGGAAATAGAGACTGTTCCTGTCCCATTGGATGGATGGCGCGATATCAGTGAATTTCGGGATTTCATCGGGGGAGTAATGCCTGGTGTACCTTTGGATGAGGCGAAGGCGGCTCTACAAACCGGTTGTGAACAGATATTCTCGGAACTAAAGGTTGAGACTATGCCGCGTAACTGGCTTCGAGTGTTGGCTGTAAAGATATAGATTCTGGATAATATTTATCGCCAACTTTTTCTCGTGATATTCCTTTGACATTTATCGTTCGCCGCCACTTTTTTGGCGGCGATTGTAGTTATAATAGGCAGTTAAATTTAACAGAACTTGGTTGAAAAGGAGATCAGATGGCAATTCGTATTGGTATAAATGGTTTTGGAAGGATAGGACGTCAGGTTACCCGTGCCATATTCGAGCGATATCCTCAGAAGCTACAATTGGTGGCTGTTAATGATCTAACTGATCCGTCCACCAATGCCCATCTCTTCAAATATGATAGCAACTACGGTGTATATCCTGGCACTGTTGATTCTACCGAGGATAGCCTGATTATTAATGATGTAGAGGTCAAAGTATTGGCCGAACGAAATCCTGCGGATCTTCCATGGGGTGATTATGGCGCTGATATAGTTGTTGAATCCACCGGATTTTTTACAGACGCAGGTGCAGCCGCAGGTCATATCCAGGGGGGTGCTAAGAAAGTGATCATATCTGCACCCGCTACTGGTGAGGATGTCACGCTAGTACTTGGAGTAAATGAAGATGCATATGATCCACAGAAACATAAGGTTGTTTCTAACGCGTCATGTACTACCAACTGTATTGCGACAATGACTAAGGTATTACATGATTCCTTTGGTGTAGAGCGTGGTCTTATGACCACGATTCATTCTTATACGGGTGATCAGAATATATTGGATCGTGTCCACTCAGATCTACGTAGAGCTAGAGCTGCTGCATTGAACATAATCCCAACAAGTACTGGTGCAGCGAAAGCAGTGGGTTTAGTGTTACCGGATCTGAACGGAAAGATACATGGTATGGCCTTCAGGGTGCCGACTGCGACTGGATCGGTAACAGACTTCGTCGCTAATATAAGTAAGAAAGTATCTGTTGAAAACATCAATGATGCCTACCGAGAAGCTTCCAGTAAGAAAATGTCTGGCATTCTTGATTATTCAGACGAATTACTCGTCAGTAGTGATTATATTGGTAATCCGCATAGTTCGATCATTGATGGACAGTCGACAATGTCGATGGAGGATAATCTCGTCAAGGTGGTTGGTTGGTATGACAACGAATGGGGCTATAGTTGTCGGACGGCTGATCTAGCGGCATTTTTAGCGGACCAAGGTTTGTAGACTGGTTGGGATTATTAGTGTTAAGTCGGTAAAGTACAGTCAACTTAGATAAGAAGATTTCTTGTCAGGAGACGGGTTGGATTTTGCCAGATTTGATGGAGTATCTAGTCATGCGTGATAGGTATGAATTGTCTATCGCCTCTGGATCTGCGGTAGTTATAAAAGATTGGTGATATTCCGAGACGTGTTTCAATAACTGACTACGACGGTCGGAATCGAGTTCGGATAGTACGTCGTCCAAGAGTAAAATTGGATGATGACCGCTGGCCTCTTGGAGATTTGATGCCTCGGATAACTTCATGGCAAATACTGCGGTGCGTCCCTGACCACGTGAGGCGTATTTGCTAGCTGGCCTCCTGTTTATATTAATAATTAAATCGTCCCGGTGGGGTCCCGTAATGGTATGCCCTTGGGCTATCTCACGATCCTGGAATTTTTCCAGAGAGTTTTTTAGTGCTTGTTCGTATGAATCTTCTGTGCCATCAACTGGTGCTTCAATACTTGGATCATAGATCAATTGACAGATTTCTTTATCAGTCGAAAAATCTTTATAGAATTGTTCAACACGACTTGACAAGAGCCGTATTATTTTCGACCGGGCGGCCATGATATAACGTCCGCATTCAACCAGTTCTTTATTCCAGAACTCCAGTTCTTCAGGACTTGAATGACGATTGGCGATAGATTTGAGTAAATGGTTCCGTTGAGAAATGATGCGCTGATATCGTTGGGCTAAGTGTAGATACTGGCGATCGAATTGGGATATCAATATATCAAGATAGCGTCTTCGTATTGACGGAGACCCAAATATGAGTTCTAGATCCATCGCCGTGAACATCACTGCCGTAACTTCTCCGATTAGTTCGGATGCTTTTCTAGGTATGTCGTTCAACCTAACGAATTTCTGGATAATCTTTGGTTCCGGCAGGTGGATATTGTTTGTAGAGGAATTGCCATCATTTGCTGTCCTTGAGCTCTTAAAAACGACTTGTACTTTTACCGGACCTGAAGTTCGCTCTACGGAGGCAATTAATTGGGTATATATTTCTTTTTCTTCTTCAATAGACTGCTGCCAGAATACTAGTTCCCGGTCGCTAGAAGCTCGAAGAGATTTGGCTATTACAAGTAGATATATAGCTTCTATAAGGTTACTTTTACCTTGTCCATTGGCCCCTTCAATCAAAGTCATTCCTGGTTTGAAGTTGAGGTTGAGACTTTCATAGTTGCGGAAGTTTTCTAAGTGCAGATGTCTTACGTAGATCGGGTCTTCTCCTTTCTGGCCCCAACTTGTTAGAAAGGATCAGTAGGTTGGTTGTTGAGTAAGTCTAGTAACCTGTCTTCGTCGATGATTGTTATTCCTAGTTGTTCGGCTTCGATAAGTTTAGAACCAGCGTCACTCCCTGCGACTAGGTAATCTGTTTGTTTACTTACACTGCTGCTGACTCTGCCCCCCGCGTTCTTGATCTTACCCTCTACTTGCGATCGACTGAAATGCACCAGCCTGCCCGTGACGACGAATCGTAGACCTGAAAGAGTCGGTCTTTGTAATTCCGTTGGTTCGTCACTTTGCATGCGAACTCCGGCCTGCTGCAACTTCATAATTACGTGACTATTCGACTGATTTTCGAAGTAAGCTATTATGGACGAGGCTATCTTAGTACCGATTGATGGGATTGCTGTCAATTCTTCCGCTGTAGCCTCCATTAAAATGTTTATTGTATTGAAATTCCGGGCTAGTATTTCAGATACCTCGTACCCAACATGCTCAATTCCAAGGGCCGTGATTACGCGTGGCAAGGGCCGTCTCTTGCTATCTTGTATGGCATCTAGGAGATTGGATACACTCTTATCGCCCATCCCGTCTAGCTTGAGTAAATTATCGCGATTTAGAGTATACAAGTCAGCGACGTCACCGATGAGTTGTTCCTGTAACAAGACGGTTACTTGCCGAATTCCGAGCCCCTCTATATCCATTGATTCGCGTGCCACGAAGTGTTCGACGTGACGAACTAGTTGGGCAGGGCAAGTTGTGTTGAAACAATAGGTCATCGTCTCCCCTTCGGGTCTTATCAAAGAAGTCTCGCAACCTGGACAGTTTGAAGGCATCTCAAATGCCCTTTCATTCCCGGTGCGCTTGGATTCGATGACACTTACAACTTGTGGAATTACTTCCCCAGCTCGCTCGATGATAACCCAATCCCCTTCGCGAAGATCCTTTGATCTTATATAGTCTTCATTGTGCAATGTAGCCTGACTTACAGTCGCACCCCCTACATCAACTGGCTCAAGGACAGCGAACGGGTTCATACTGCCCGTTCGCCCAACATTAATCATTATCTTATTAAGTCTTGTAACTGATCGCGTTGCCGGAAACTTGTATGCAATGGCCCACCGCGGCTCTCTCCCGACTGTTCCCATATGGCGTTGTAAATCAAATGGGTTAATTTTTACGACTACTCCATCGCACTCGTAGTCAAGTTCATCTAAATTATCAATCCATGATTTATAATAATGAATCGCATCTTCTGGACTTTTTGCCAAACGGTTATGTCGATTGATTTTAAATCCGAGATCTCCAAGATATGCCAGTGTTTCCCAGTGAGTTTTGGGCATAGGTGGATCAGAATGCCCTATGCCATATATGAAAACATCAAGTTTCCGATCAGCCGTGATACGAGGGTCCAGCTGTCTTACGGAACCAGCAGCAGTGTTGCGCGGATTCGAGTACGTAGGTAATCCAGCCGCGATGCGTTCTTCATTAAGTTTGCTGAACCGAGATTTTGGAAACAGCACTTCCCCTCTCACCTCAAATTGGCCTGTGACATTCCCTAATAATCTAAGAGGTATGCTACGGATAGTTTTTAGGTTCCCAGTAATGTCTTCACCTACGATTCCATTACCACGAGTCGCGGCACGTACCATGATGCCATCTTGGTAGGTTATAGAAACTGCGAGTCCATCAAATTTTAACTCGCATACCATGTCGAAATCCTTGCCTTCTACGAGTGTCTTGGTACGCTGGTGCCAGGCCATTAATTCATCGTCACTGAATGCATTACCAAGGCTCAACATGGGGATAGTATGAGCAGCTTCAATGAAACCTTGTATGGGCTCTATTCCAACGCGCTGTGTAGGTGAATCAACTGTTATAAGATTAGGGTAATGATTTTCGAGAGTACAAAGTTCTTTGAAAAGGATATCGAACTGGCTATCGCTGATTTCAGGCGCATCGAGAGCATGGTAGCGGTAATTGTGGTAATTGATCTCAGTCCTGAGCTCAGCTATCCTCTTTATTGCGTACTCGACCACCATCCACTCACCTGACACTTGTGGTTGCCTAGAAAATGAATCATACCATGCAGATGTCAAAAATGCGGAGATACCTGTGAATGGCAGGTATCAGTTTAGAATTTGGAGATGGAAACATAAGCCTGGCAACCGAAATCTTCCATATTTTCCAACCCCTAAGAAGATTGCTATCCCAAATGGTCTTGTTAATTTCCCAGAGAGAAAAAATCAGATCAATAACAAGAACAATTTCTACAAAACTATACATAAACTGGAATTTCGGTGGTTATCGAAAAAATAAAGGGAAGATTTCCTAGACTGTGTATCGAATCGATAGATATACTGGGAACCATTCTATGTTGTCGTACCAACGTATAAGTTATTAAAGGTATCAAGAAATGGTTTTATTATATTAGGCCTACCTTGTGAGATTTAGAATTGACATTTCCGAAAAAAATCCTTGATTTCATCGAAAAATATCCTGCACTGGCTGCCATTGGCAATACACCTACAGTAAGACTTGATCTGGATATAGATATCGCCGATGCTGAGATATACGCTAAGTTCGAGCAGTTAAATCCAGGCGGTTCTATTAAAGATAGACCCGTTTTAAGAATGCTTGTAGATGCGGTATTGACCGGTAAGCTTACACGTGAAAAGACAATTTTAGATGCGACTTCCGGGAACGCCGGAATCGCATATGCGATGGTCGGCGCAATTCTTGGTTTTAAGGTTGAGTTAGTGATGCCTGAGAATGCGAGTGAGGAACGTAAGAAACGGTTAAAATCTCATGGAGCGACGCTGATTTTCACCGACCCTATGCTTGGGTATGATGAAACGATTCATGAGGTGAAACGCCGGTATAACTCTGATCGAGACAAGTACTTCTATTGTGACCAGTATGCCAATGTTAATAACCCATTAGCTCACTATGAAATGACGGCGGAAGAGCTCTTGGCACAAGTCGATGGTATAACCCATTTCGTGGCTGGAGTTGGTACAGGTGGTACTATTAGTGGAATAGGCAAGAGGCTTAAGGAATATGATCCCTCCATTCAAGTTGTTGGAATTAACTTTGATGAATGGCCAGGAGTTGAGGGATTAAAGCCATTGGGACAGGGCCATATAGTTCCCAAGACGTTCGACCAAGAAATTGTAGATCGAATGCTCCGTATTGAAGTGGACCAAGGATACAAAATGACGACTCTTCTGGCAGCCAAAGGTATTTTCGTAGGACAATCCTCCGGAGCTTATCTTCAGGGAGCATATTTGATTGCTAGGGAAATCGGCAAAGGTCGAATAGTGACTATTTTCAATGATATCGGAGAACGCTATTTTAGTACTGCACTTTGGGATTAAATATGCCCAACTTAGAACTCAACTGAACTAAGTGAACTGCGCGGTTTTAGTAGCCAGTCTAGACATCTAAATTCTTTACTTCCCGTGCATGTGCTTGTATGAAATTGCGTCGGGGTTCTACTACGTCACCCATGAGTAGTGAGAACATCTCGTCTGACATTGCAGCATCTCCCTGATCAACCTGGAGCAGCGTGCGAACATCAGGATCCATTGTTGTTTCCCAAAGTTGTTCCGCGTTCATTTCACCCAGCCCTTTGTATCGCTGGATTGATGGTTTACTTTTACCGTTCAGATTCTGGAGTGTATCCGTGAGTTCATTTTCACTATATACCCACTCTTGCTTTTTGCCTTGAGTAACACTGTACAGAGGCGGCATAGCCATGTAGAGATGGCCTGAAGAGATTAATGGATGCATGTTCCTGTAGAAGAATGTTAATAGAAGTGTTCGAATGTGGGATCCGTCTACGTCCGCGTCTGTCATGATTATTATACGGTGATAACGTAGCTTGTCTAAATCAAAATCTTCCCCGAGACCAGCTCCTATCGCTATTGTTATAGATTGGATCGCCTCGTTCGAGAGCATCTTATCCTCTCGGGCTTTCTCTACATTGAGGATTTTTCCTCTCAGGGGCAGTATTGCTTGGTATGCGCGATCTCTGCCCATTTTAGCGGTGCCGCCAGCCGAGTCACCCTCAACTAGATATAGTTCACATTTCTCAGGATTTTTGTCAGAGCAGTCGGCGAGTTTACCTGGTAGTGAGCCTCCGTCCATTGCGTTTTTGCGAATTATCAGATCTCGTGCTTTGCGAGCGGCCTCTCTTGCACGCTTAGAAGTCAGGCATTTTTCAATAATCCGCTTGGAGTCTTGAGGATGGTCTTCCAAGAATATCTGGAGAGTTTCAGCGACTGCTCCCTCGACCTGGTTCCTGATTTCCGGATTCCCGAGCTTGGTCTTAGTTTGGCCTTCGAACTGGGGATCAGGTAACTTTACGCTTATAACTGCCGTTAGACCCTCGCGAGTATCTTCGCCGGCTAAATTGCCGTCCTTTAGAAGGCCCTGTTTCCTTGCGTAATCATTAACAACCCTGGTCATGGCTGACTTGAAGCCTGTTAGATGGGTTCCACCGTCCTCCGTATTAATACAATTGGCGAATGCATATACGGATTCGCTGAAGGCGTCATGATATTGGAGCGCTACCTCTACCATCGTTTTTTCGACTTGCTTTTCAATGTAAATTGGGTTTGTGTGAAGCACAGCACGATTGGAGTTTAACGTTTCAACAAATTGCTGGATACCGCCTTCAAATTTGTAAGTTATGTCTTTTGTTTGTCCCGTGTTTACGTTTTCTTCTATAAATGTAGAACTGTCTTGTTCGGTTTGCAGATTCCAATCACTCCGGAACCTGATTTCCAAGCCTTTGTTCACATATGCCATTTCCTTGAATCTTTGTGACAGTACGTTGAAATCGTAGTCGATTGTTCCAAAAATAGTTTCGTCTGGTGAAAAAGTTACGATCGTACCATGCTGGTCTTCCTCACCGTTGGGAAGGGGCTTAGAACTCAGATCGGTTGTAGCATCACCTTTAGCGAACTCTTGAATATAGGATCTTCCACCCCGCGAAACTTCCACTTTAAGTGTTGAGGACAGGGCGTTGACTATGGATGCTCCAACGCCGTGTAGCCCGCCGGATACACTATAGGCTTTGCCACCGAACTTACCCCCAGCGTGCAGCGTAGTCATTACAGTCTCTACCCCGGATAGGCCTGTGGCCTTGTGTTTGTCCACAGGTATGCCGCGGCCGTCATCTTCCACCCGGACTGAACCATCTGCCCGAATGTGAATATCAATGCGGGTACTTTCACCCGCCATGAATTCGTCAACACCATTATCTACGAGTTCATAAATCAGGTGGTGAAGACCTGCTTGGCCGGTGGTACCTATATACATTCCCGGCCTAAGCCGCACAGCCTCAAGACCTTCAAGCACTTGGATGTCACTAGAAGTGTAGCGTTCTTCTTGTTTGGTTCGTTGTTTAGTTGCCATGTATTTCTCCGATTGCTGGGATCAGTCAGCTATTATTGAATTGATAGAAGCGATTCTTTTCAAAACCAAGGACTGGCCACTCAGAAGATGAAGGATTGATAGTCTAGGGCAGTTTAAAATATGAATTACTCGGATTTTGTGGAGTCGATTGTTGTCTACTTGGAAGCCGAACATAAGAGTTTCCTTATTATAGCTGTACAGCTACGGCATTTCCAGTCCGAAAGTACCCCGGCATTATACCATGTCTAAGACGGTAGTCAAACTTAGTATTGAACTAAAGCGTTGACTTTGTTGAAGACAATTGTTATATATTTGTTTAAAGTTTGGTCTGAATAATCCGACTATTAAAAATAGGTACGAGGATATCTGGGATTGGTTTCAATCCAGCCTAGATAATGCAGAGGAAGCCGGTCTAAGTCCGGCACTGTCCCGCAGCGGTAGGTCACGATAATGGATCGTGACGAGTCCGATCGACTGCACTCGTTTATGTAAGTGGCCTTCGAGGAAAGGCACGGGCATTACAGCTTTTAAAGCCCTGCTCTATCCTCGGAGCAGGGTAAATTTTTGCCCTTAACAAAACCGAATTGCATAAATTTTTGAAGGTCGGATAACCATATCAATTGTGACCCTAGGATAGATAACCATGTCCATGCAGAGGCGATATTTTTTGGAAAAGGATCAGTATAATAAGTTGACTCCCACGGCTCTCCTTGATTTCGGAATTAGTGGAGATGATCGCTCCCAAGATTTAATTGGATACCACTGGCGTAAATTCAGTCAAGGACTCGCATTCTTAATGGTGATAAGTATTCACTTCTCGCTAGCGTTTATGCTGTCCGGGTGTGACAGTACCAAAGGAGTGGTTTCACAGGATTCCAAACACACAAAAACATCGGATTCTTCAGCAGTATTTCCATTCGAGGTTACAGATAGTAATGGGGATATCATTGTATTCGAAGAAGCTCCTAGACGGATCGTGGCAATCGATTCAGCTGTGGTAGAGATCTTATTCTCAATTGGTGAAGGTTCTCGTTTGATCGGTACTCATGACTTCGTTTCATATCCTCCTGAAGCAAAAGATCTGACTAGAGTAGGAGGAGCTTTTAACTTGAATAAAGAAGCTATCCTCGAACTAGACCCGGATCTCGTATATGTCTTCTCAGAGGGATCTGTTGCTGATCTTCAACAACTTGGATTGAAAGTTCT
This sequence comes from uncultured Dehalococcoidia bacterium, assembly GCA_964608025.1. Lineage (GTDB taxonomy): Bacteria > Chloroflexota > Dehalococcoidia > Lucifugimonadales > CAJWER01 > CAZSLO01. The sequence goes on from CAZSLO010000016.1 coordinate 55,038, forward strand.
TTATATAAAGACGTTAAACACAGATTTCAGACAGGTTTCAGATAATATCAGGCTATGGGGAAGTATTTTAGGAAAGCGCCAAGTTGCTGAAGAAATCGCATCCTCATTCGATTCCAAAGTGTTTGAAATAGAAGAAGTAATGAATTCTCAGGGAGATGGGCCAACAGTCTTTCAGGATGAGGGGGAATTATGGAGTCCGGGCCCCGATACGCTGATAGGTAGCGTTTTTGAGCTCCTCAAACTACAAAACATCGCCCACGATGTATCTGGGTATAAACAGATTAGTGCGGAAGTAATCATTGAGAGAAGTCCGGATTTTATCATTGCTTCTTATAGCGACAATATTAGCGATGATCCGTTTTTTGCGGAATTGCCTGCAGTAAAGAACGGCCGAGTGTTCGTACAAGAAAGTGATTTACTGAGTGTGCCGGGACCACGCTACGCTGACGGCATCAAGGATTTGGCAAAATGGATATATCCTGACTTGTTTCCCTAGACATCGAGATTGGATTGTGTTCTGGGGTGTGTGATTAGGTGTTTTGTTGAGGGTATTACCAGGATATCAAAAGTGGAGAATTGTTTATATTTTGAACTGCAATCGGGTCCTCAGAAATTGGGTGATTCCCAGCAGAACTGGTTAATCGGCAGGACATGCCAATGAAGCATTCTATAAACAAATACAATGACGTCCCAGTCCCGACGCCGCTCCGAAGATTGGCATATCCATGGCCTAAAATCACGGTAGGGATGCTTCTAGTTTTATTGATCGCAGCCGTTTCGACTGGAATTGGATCTGTGGCACTGCCTCCTTTGGACACAGTCAAAATCATCGGGGCGGCAATACCATTCATCAATCCTATAGAAACTTGGCCGGAAACCTGGGAAACGATAGTGTGGCAGGTAAGATTTCCGCGTATAGTCCTTGCAGCTATAGTAGGGTCAGCGCTCGCAATGTCTGGATCCGTATACCAAGGCTTGTTTCGTAATCCCCTGGCTGATCCTTATTTAATAGGTGTTTCGTCAGGTGCGAGTATGGGTGCAGTACTGGTCCTTGTTGCAGGTATTACGAGTATCAAGTTTTTGCCTATTGCAGCATTCATCGGGGGGCTAGCAGCAGTGTGGATAGCGTATATTATTGCGAGGCGCTCAGAAGGGGTTCCATTAACGACATTGATATTGGCCGGTGTGTCTATCTCTTTTCTTGCCAGTGCGGTAACGTCGTTTTTGATGATAAGGAGCGATCCTGATTTGCGTCCTGTTTTGACCTGGTTGCTGGGCGGGTTTACGTCAGCTCAATGGAAGCACATTTTATTACTGGTTCCTTATTTATTGCCTTGCGCCGCGATATTGTTAGCTCATTCGCGCGTGCTCAACGTTATCCAACTTGGTGAGGAGCATGCACGGCAACTTGGTGTGGACATTAATCGGACCAAGCTGTTAATGATTACTTCGGCTTCTCTTGCAACTGCTGCGGCTGTTGCATTTAGCGGGGCTATAGGTTTTGTGGGGTTAATAGCGCCTCACGCTGTTCGAATGCTTTGGGGTTATGACTACCGGGTGTTAATACCTATGTCTATGCTAATGGGAGCTTGTTTTCTTATGGTAGCTGATTTAGTAGCCCGGACGGTGGTCAGTCCTACGGAACTACCTGTAGGAATTGTTACCGCGTTTTGTGGTGCTCCATTTTTCCTGTACTTGCTTAGACAGAGAGCGGTGGGTGTCTGAACGGTGCTGTCTGTTGAAGATCTCCAATTTAACTATGGTGATGGGAGGCTATTGGCAGGTTTAGATCTAGAGGTTGAAGCCGGAGAATTGGTTGGTATTGTAGGGCCTAACGGTACTGGGAAGACTACCTTACTCCGCTTGATTAGCGGTATTTATGAGCCGCTCTCAGGTTGCATTGTAATCAATAAACAAGACATAGGATTATTGACAGCACATGACCTTTCAAAACTTGTATCGATTGTCCCACAAAATCCACAATTGCCCGCTGGCTTCACGGTAACTGAAATAGTGCTTTTGGCGCGCAATCCGTATCTTAAACTGTTCCAATGGGAGAGAATTGATGATCTCAAGGTAGCCGAGGTTGCCATGGCGACCACTGAGACAATCGAGTTGGCCGACCGGCAATTCAGTACCCTGTCGGGAGGCGAAAGACAGCGAGTTATGATCGCGATGGCCCTTACTCAGAATGCGCAAGTAATGCTACTTGACGAACCAATTTCGAATTTGGATTTATCTCACCAGATTCGGGTTATGGATCTGGTAGTTAATCTAGTCAGGAGTCATAAAAAAATCGGATTAATTGCTATGCACGACCTCTCTCTAGCAGCGCAGTACTGCGATCGCATTGTGATGATTGCTGGTGGGAAGATCTTCGCTGACGGACCCCCTTCTCAAGTACTGACAGTCACGAACATTTCCGCCGTATACGGTGCCGATGTGATCGTGATATCGCATCCTGTGACCGGTATGCCAGTGGTGCTACCGTCCTCCGGGGTGAACGCTGAGAGTTAACAGCTTGGTGTTCAAAACCCAGATGTTGATAGTGTTATCGATTCCATTAAACAAAAAAGCGGCCATGAAGTAGAAGAATATTGATCTAATTGCCAGGATTGTCACAAGCATGGGGCTAGGGTCTCCAGTTGATAAGGGAGTAAATTGTGGGAAAGGATTTCTCTACTGGGTGTATTTGATTCGTGGATCAACTATTGCTAGAAGGATGTCCGAAATCAACGTGCCTGCTACTGTCAGCATGCCGAGAAGTAGAACAATAATACCTGCGAGATAAATGTCCTCATCCTGTATCGCTGTCAATAATACAGGCCCAATCGTCGGCAGGCTTAGTACTACAGAAACGATCACACTGCCGCTGACCAGAGATGGTAGGAGATAACCTATCGTACTGATTAATGGGTTGATTGCAACCCGGACTGGATACTTAAGAATGGTTTTCGCCGGTCCTACGCCTTTTGCCTTGGCTGTTATCACGTAGGGCTTGTTTAGTTCATCCAAGAGGTTGTTGCGCATGATTCTTATCAAGCTGGCAGTGCCTGATGTCCCCAATACAACTGCAGGAATCCAGAGATGTTGTATGAAATCGTAAACTTTAGCGAGGCTCCAGGGCACATTCGCGTAGTCCGAAGAAAATAGCCCGCCTACGCTTTGGTCTAAATAGGCAAAACCGATATACATAAGTACTAGACCTAGCAGGAAGTCAGGGACAGCTATTCCAGTAAATCCCAGAAAAGTGAAGGTGTAGTCACCTATAGAATGTTGACGTACAGCCGAGTAAATCCCTACGGGTATTGCGAAAGTCCAGGTGACCATGATAGTGAATCCAGTTAGCGCCACAGTAATCCAAAGGCGATCTCCTATAATTGATTTAACCGTTTTTTGATAGAGGAGTCCGTTTGATGTTGGGCCAAAGGCACGTCCCATGTCTCCATGCAATAGATTCCATATCCAGCTAGCGTAACGAATGTATATTGGCTTATCTAAATTGAGGTAGCGCCGCAACTCATCCACTAATTCTTGGGCTATAACCTCACTGGAATTAACAGCTCGAGTTCGGTCAAAACGTTTGGTAGCCTGATCACCTTCAGGTAGCTCTACAACGAAGAAGGCTAACATCGAGATCATCACGATGGTAAAGAAAGAAAGGAGAAGACGTCTGGCAATATAAGCGCCCATATTTGATTTCCAACCTTGGCAGTCAGCATCCGCCTACGTCCAGATGAGTTTAATAGTGTGCATGGTCCTAGTCAACGGTCCATCCTTTGGGTTTTGGAAGTATATTGGTGTTAGGACTGAGATAGCCTAGACGTAAGGCGCAATACGGCTGTAGACTCTACCTTGATATAAAAGACTAGGAGACTTGGATGATCCTAGACTGGCAAAGTGGTGATTCTGTAAAATCCAATGATGTTAAGGCCAGTTGGGTAAATCGAATTAACTAGATGCGGAGAAAATATAGGATAGCCCTAGTTTCAGGTTTCGACTATGCCGTCCCCGGGGGGGTAAATGATCACATATCCAACCTCGGCTCTGAGTTTCGAAGTTGGGGCCATTCTGTAAAGATAATAGCTCCTTGTTCTAATCTTGAAAACATCAATGAAGAAGGGTTTGTCCCTATGGGCAGGCCCATACCGATTCCTAGTGGAGGATCGGTTGCACGTGTTTCGGTTTCAGTATGGTTGAAACCGAGGATTCGAGAATTACTCGACAAAGAGAATTTTGATGTTATCCATCTACATGAGCCTTTCACTGGGCTTGTCACAGCATTTATGATCAGCCAATCCAATGCATTGAATATAGCAACTTTCCATAGTTACAAGGGAGGACATTTCTATGAGATTGGTGGTACCAAGCTGGCTATGCCATATTTCAGAAAACTTGGTGGGCTCATCGCTGTTTCAAAACCAGCGCATAAATACATAAAGAATTATTTCCCTGGGGAATACGATATCATTCCGAACGGGATACGTGTCCAAGATTTTTCTAACAACCCCGAACCATTTGGACATCTTCGTGATGGAATGGTCAACCTTCTATTCTTGGGACGCCTTGAGAAACGAAAGGGACTCAAATATCTACTTAAAGCCTATAGTAGCCTCAAATGGAATTGGCCTAATCTCCGGCTGATTGTTGTCGGACGAGGCGATCCGGATCTTGAGTCGCAAAGTATAATGAGTGAGTGTAATCTCAAGGATGTTATTTTTACAGGTCCTGTATCTGATCTGGAGAGAATCCGATACTATAAATCTGCGGATATATATTGCTCTCCAGCTACTGGAAACGAGAGTTTCGGGGTCGTGCTTCTAGAAGCTATGGCTGCAGGCAAGCCTATTGTTGCGACGTCGATTGAAGGTTATTCCAGCGTGATCACCCACGATTTTGATGGATTATTGGTACCACCGAAGGATGATGTGGCATTAGCTGTCAATATAGAACGCTTATTGAAAGACTCAGTGCTTCGACAACGCTTGGTTAACAATGCCACTAGGACCGTCTACCAATACCGGTGGGAGCATGTCGCTGGCAAAGTTCTTGACCATTACGAGGCGAGACTTGGATGTGGAACTATAACCGTGTCTGGCAGGCACGACGCTGTGGTAACTTGATCCCAATTATAAAGATTTCGTTTTGAGATAGTGCTTAACCTCTTATGAAAATGTCTCTGTGGCGTAAGCTCGTTTCGGCTTATTTTGAAGAGCCTGTGGCCCGGCTTTTAGCGAAGCTAGGCTTCTCCCCGAACTCAATTACGATTCTAGGTTTGGTAGGGGCTGTAGTGAGTTCATATCTTGCAGCTGAGGGCTTTTTCCTAGCAGCGGGTGTTGTGATGTTGATTGCCGGAATACTGGATTTACTTGATGGCACTGTTGCGAGAATCACAGACCGTAAAACCAGATTTGGGGCACTTTTGGACTCGACAGTTGATCGTGTTTCTGAGGCGAGTATTCTTTTTGGGCTAGCTGTATTTTACATGAGAGAACCCAATATTTATGGAGTACTGCTTAGCTATTTTGGCTTGGTTGGCTCTTTCATGGTTAGTTATGTTAGAGCTAGGGCTGGTGGATTGAGAATAGACTGTGAAATAGGGATTTTCCCGAGGCCCACACGGGTAGCGTTATTAGGGATAGGTCTTATAATTGGGCAATGGTGGGAACCATTGCTACTAATTGTGCTGGTCCTGATCAGCGGCCTTACAGCTGTGACCACTCTCCAAAGGATACTTCATGTTCGTAATGAACTGGAGTGAAATCAGTGCCTGTGACAAAGATTAAGAACCCTAAGTTACAATTTACAGGCATGATAAACAGGAGTTCATAATTGCATCTCATTTCCAAGAACCTCGAATATTTAATAGTTGTATTGATTACCTTCTTTGTTATGGTGATGTTTCTGTTGTGGCCCTCTAAGACCTTGTTTGCAGAAGATGAATTGCCTGTGCTTGAGTGGCACCAAATAACCAGCGAATTCCCCAAAGGCTTTAGAGTAGAGGCCAAGGCTAAATCCCGAGGCAATAATATTACATCTATAGCTATTAGACTGAGAATTGGACAACAGACTCGTGGAGCCTATGACTACCTGGAGACTGATGTAGCTTCGGGGAAAATAGTTAACGGGAATTTTTTTTGGAGGACTGACACTGGCCAGCGGTATATTCCACCCGGCACGATTATTGAGTACAACTTTGAAGTAGAAGACACTGCTGGGAATCGAATAGAGACTGAACCTCAACCTTTTATATATTTTGATGCCCGGTTTGTTGACAGCGATGGCAAATCTCGTTGGCGGGAAGTGTCGGAAGGCAGAGTTACTGTTGCGTATAAGGGACCTGTGAAAAAGAGAGCTGAAGATGTTTTGCGGGTAATCAACGAAACCCTAGAGAAAATGAGGCCTGTAATGGGTGATGCGGCTCTTGAAGAGCCGATAAGGGTCACTATGTACAACAACAAAAAGGAGATGCTTGAGGCTTTGCCTCCCAAAAGTGAGTCGATTAGCCGCGAACTTATAACTGAAGGACAGGCCTTCACTGACCTAGGTACTCTACTTGTCTTGGGAGGTGGCAGGCTTGCTCTTGGAACTGCGTCTCACGAGGTAATGCACATAATTACCCATCGTGCAGGGGATAGTATTTTCAGGAAAATTCCGGCCTGGCTGGATGAGGGCTTGGCGGAATTTGCCAATGTAGATCCGGGATATTCCTACGATATAGCACTAGAGTTTGCCATAGAGACAAATAGACTGCTACCCCACGTTTATATGCCGGTGATGCCAGGAAAATCTGAAGACATTATCATTTTCTATGGTCAGTCACGTAGTATAGTCAGGATGATGATCAACACATTTGGACCTGATCGGATGAAAACATTAATGGCTGAGCTACGAAAAGGCACAGATATTGATCAGGCTTTGATGAATGTATATGGTATAGATCGAGAGGAGCTCGATAGAACTTGGAGGCAAGCCATAGGTGGGGAACCTATGCAGCGTCGAAACGTCGGTAGAGAACGACCCACTCCTATACCGCAGCGTGTGCCGCAGATCTATAGTCTTACCCCTCAGGCCCAGTCCGAGCTTGTTTCGTCTCAGGCCGACGAGGCGACTCCGACTCCTCAACCAACCACTATTTTAGCCACTCCTGTACCTGAACCCAGTCCAGAGCCGGCCGCTAAGGCGATAACAGCGTCCCCAACACAACCAGCATCCGCCGTAATGGAGTCGGGGGAACCAGAAGCTTCAAGTAGTTGTGCTGCTCCTTTATCAGGTATGCAAGCTAATACGGATCTCTCTATGTTGGGTATGATGATTGGGCTGGTAGGTCTTGCAACAAGAAGAAAATTTTTTTTCTAAACACGGATATTGCCGACAATAAGGCCTTTAATTGTAAGAATCATGTTTCTGGCTATCGAGTTCTTGGGTTAAGTACATCATTCAAGGCGTCCCCTAGCAAATTCCAGGCTAGAATTAAGAGCCATGCTGCGATGCCAGGAGCCAATAGCATCCAAGGTTCTTCACGGATCACACTGATATGACCTCCCTGTAACAACATGGTGCCTAAACTTGGGCGAGGAGGTTGGATTCCTAGCCCCAGCCAACTGAGGAAAATTTCTGTTCCTACGTACACACCCATTCCCATGCTGACACTTACAACAATTGGCGCAATAGCATTGGGTAGAAGGTGTACAAATAGGATTCTGGGTGTAGATGCTCCTAACGCTTTTGCTGCTTCGATATACTGGGTCTCTTTCAAGTAAAGTATTTGCCCTCGGACCAGCCGTGCCATACTAATCCATCCGAACCCTACGAGAGCAATTGATACGACGAAGTAATCGACGATGCCTATACGGACGAGTCCGTCTAAGAAGTCTATCCTGTCTTCTAGTGCCCTAACCCATTCGAGAATACGAGGACGTAGAGTAGCCGCGATGATGATCACTAGGAATATATCCGGGAATGATGCGAACACTTCTCCTGTCCGCATAATTATTGAGTCGGTAGTTTTGCCGTAGTAACCAGATACCAACCCAAGGGTAACTCCGATTAATATCCCTCCTGTGAGCATAGCTACCAGGGTGAGAATTACGGTGTTTTGAATACCCCAGATTACTCTTGAGAATAGATCTCGACCTGCTCTATCTGTACCGGCGAAATGCGATTCAGTCCAAAATCCACTAAATCCATTATCAAATACATAACTCGGAGGATTTCTGATAGAGGTATAATCTTGAGCCGTGTAGTCGTAAGGGGACACCCAAGCTGCAAATATACCAGCTGAGTAAATTACGGCCAATGTTGCGATGCATCCCACAGCAATCTTTTTGCGCATTAACCGAGCAAGTGCCTGTGTAAGATGTCCCCTGGGACGTTTAGTTTGACCTTCGGCGGCTGATGTGAGCTGTTTTACTACCAATATAACGGCCTACTTATACCGAATACGTGGGTCAATGAAAGCATATGCCACGTCTGCAAGAAGATTGGCGAATACGAAAGCACTAGCACCTATTAATGTTATCGCCATTATGACTGGATAGTCTCGATCAAATACTGAATCGACTGCGAATCTACCGATACCTGGTATACCGAGAATAGTCTCTGTAATAAATGCTCCTCCAATTAGACCCGCGAGTGAGAATGCCAAGATTGTCACGATAGGTATGAGCGCATTTCGGAATATATGACGTGTATTTACGACCATCTGTCCCAGACCCTTGGAATGAGCGGTTCTTATGAAGTCTTGACCAAGAACGTCTAGAGTGCTCGCGCGCATAAGTCTCGTAAGTCCAGCTATGCCTGGTACTCCCATTGTGATAGCTGGCACGATAACGCGAGGATCGAATATGCCTCCCCAACCTGAGCAAGGCACCCAGTGGAGCTTGAGGCAGAAAGTCCATAGCAGAACCGGAACACTTACCATTACTGGGACCGACATCAAGATAAGTGCAATCGTAACTGAAGTCGGATCTTCCCACCTCCCCTGTCTTTGGGCGATAAAAAACCCGAGAGGTAGTCCAACAGCAAGACTGATAGACATAGCTGCGAGGGCTAGTTGGGCCGAGACCCACATTTTTCGGAGGATTAATTCTCGAACCGGTTGTCCCCGGTAACGGATACTTTCTCCGAAATCACCTTGAACGAATTTCCATATATAGTCACCATACTGTACGAAAAATGGCCTGTTGAGGCCAAGTTCTTCACGTATCCTGTGGGCAACCTGCTCGTCGTATCTGTTGCCCAGCATTACCCGGACTGGATCACCGGGCCCAAATCGACCTAAGGTGAATGTCATTAACGAAGCAGCTATAAGTAGAACAGGGAGCCAGAGTAGGCGTTTTACAATGTATATCCACATGACTTATGTTTTGTAGCTAAGTAATGATCTATCAATTAGGAAAGTGTTTTAGAATGGAGTATTGATATTTTACTGGAAAGATGTCCCTTCCTTGGTTTCTCGAGATTAGTACACAACTGAATCCAGTGATTTTTATCCAAATGAGATAGCATTTTTACTAGTCTTGGATCGTGATCTTCTTGAGCTTGGGTACAATCATTGGTGTCATCACGTAGTCTCGGACATATGATTTCACTAGGGCGTACCGATCTCCCGTAAACCACATCGGTACCCATGCAGCTTCATTTACGATCATCTGCTCGGCTTCATGGTATAGATTAACCCTTTTGAGGATGTCGGTTTCTGTCCTTGCAGTCTCTAATATCGCATCAATTTCGGAGTTGCGGAAATCACCATGGTTGATGCTACTCTCACTGTGAAATAGTATGTCTAAGAAGTCTTGGGGGTCTGGGTAATCAGCTTCCCATCCAAGTCCTGCATAGGCCTGGAACTTCTTGGCCTCAAGGTCTTCGAGGTAAGTAGCCCACTCAACCTGCTGTATTTCTACCTCTACACCTAATTCTTGTTTCCACATCTCTAGTACTACCTCTAGATCGAGCCCGATCGTGCCCCCGGTGCCCGGCACGGTGATGACTATCCTGGGCCTTGAATTTGGATCTGCATAGTTGGATTCAGCGAGTAGTGTCCTGGCTAGATCAGGGTCGTACCGTAGCCCAACGATCTCATCTGTATATCCTGGGAAACCAGGGGGCAGTATGCCGTAAGCAGGCTGAACAAGCTCAGAGAGAACCTCTGTAGCGATTAACTCCTTGTCAATGGCGTGGTTAAGGGCTTTACGGAATCTAGAGTCATCGAACGGTGCCATCTGGGCATTGAATCCTATATATGAAATTGAAAATCCTGGAGGAGCGACTACGAGTTCCTTATTTAGAGGCTCGTTGGGATCAAGAATACGGTCGAGGTCGAAAAGGCCTACTCCCGTGATCTCAATCTCGTCGTTCTCGTACATTGCCATGGCTTGGCCGCCGGCTAAGTTCATTACCACTGTCTCTACTCCCGCAAGGGGTTGGCGGTAGTAGTCCTCATTGCGATCGAGTACTAATCGTTCTCCAATTCTATACTCGGACAACTTGAAAGGACCTGTACCCACGGGATTGTCAATCCACCAACTTTTGCCTCCATTTTCCACGACATCGCGGTCTAGAACATATGCTGTTGGGTAGGT
>CAZSLO010000017.1:0-19557 GCA_964608025.1 uncultured Dehalococcoidia bacterium
AATCCCAGCTGGCTCAGGCGACCGAGGCACTCGAATCAGCCAAACAGCAGCGGGCAGCACTCGATGAACCTCCCACGAAATCCCAGCTGGCTCAGGCGACCGAGGCACTTGAATCGGCCAAACAGCAGCGGGCAGCACTCGATGAAACTCCCACGGATGCCCAATAGGAAAATAGCAATGCCTCTATAGAAAGTGCAAAAGCTTCTTTGCTCACGGCTCAAGCAAACAAGGAAGACTTAACACCCGGATCATCAGCAAGCGTGCTTATGTTCGGAGACAAGCCAGCATGGAGAGATTTCAGTAAAGGGATGCTCCCAGGTGATGACGTAGAACAACTTGAGAAGAACCTCGTACTTCTTGGGTATGCTTCTTCACCTAGCTTAGTAATTGATCAGGTCTTCAACAAGGAAACTGCAATAGCAATCACGAAGATGCAAGAAGCTTTAAAAATTTCAGTTACCGGACAGATTAAATTTGGTGATGTCATATTTCTTCCTGGCACAACAGTTGTTCAATCCATCTCTGAAGTTGCGACCCTCGGTACAACAATCTCTCAGGGGACATCCCTCGGATCTTTAATAGCCATGGAAAGAATAACTGCAGAGCCTGGAAAAGATGGCACACTGGCAATCGATATCCAATCATTACAAAGTGTTGAGGCATCCATAGAGGTTTCAGAACAAGACCTGATAGAAATCGGAACAGAAGTATCAATTGAATTACCAGATGAAACCGTTATACAGGGAACGGTCGCCGAAATAGGGCGCATCGCCGTGATACCAGAGGGAGCCCAATCCGGTGACCCATTTCTAGATGTTTCCATCTCGATCGAAAGAGATAGAACCCTGCACAAATGGACAGGTGCCCCTGTAACAGTATCCGTCACAGCCGAGATAGCCGAAAATGTACTAGCTGCTCCTATCCCCAGCCTTTTAGCCCTTTTGGATGGTGGATACGCACTAGAAATAATCGAACCAGAAACAACCCGGTTGGTTCCTATAGAAACTGGTGTATATTCAGAGGGATGGGTAGAAGTAATAGGAATAAACTTGGAACCTGGTATCTCTGTAGTGATACCCAGGTAAGCACCACATGGGTAATGCCAACGGACATACTATTTCTGAAAATTCCCCATACGCTGTTGACCTTGTCAAGGTTAGCAAAAGCTATCCTGGTAATCCCCCCACAACCGCATTGGGAGAGGTATCCATCTCAGTGGCTCATGGCGAATTCCTGGGAATAGTCGGTTCTTCAGGAAGCGGAAAATCAACTCTGATTCATGTAATGGGAACGCTAACCAGGCCAAGTTCAGGATCAGTATTTATTGATGGTGTCGACACCGCTGGTCTATCAGATAAGGAGTTATCCGGGGTTCGGTCTAGAAATGTCGGTTTTGTTTTCCAAGAATTCTTCCTGTTGCCTGGCTATTCTGCGACGGAGAACGTAGAAAACGGGCTTATATACTCAGGTGTTCCAGCATCAGAGAGAAAAGAGCGTGCCACGGCCATGCTCGAACGAGTAGGTCTATCACATAGACTAGGCCACCTCCCCAATGAAATGTCGGGTGGTGAACAGCAAAGAGTTGCGATTGCCAGGGCACTGGTCCACAAACCATCATTTGTTTTGGCTGATGAACCAACAGGCAATGTAGATTCACGGAATACGGTTGCATTAATGGAACTATTTACTGGATTAAATGAAGAAGGCGCAACCGTTATCCTGATCACTCATGATCTCGAAGTGGCTGATATGTCAAACCGCCAGATAACTTTAAAAGATGGCTATGTCGAATCAGATTCAGCTTTTATTTCAAGGGATGAGAATGACTGATTCATCTAGTAACCAACAAATTATAAGCGGCAGCCAACTAGGAATACTAGACACACTCAGGGTTGGTAGTTCAGGACTCAGGACCAGAAAACTGAGATCCGCCCTATCGGCCCTCGGAATAACTATAGGTATAGCTGCGCTGGCCGGCGTCCTAGGCCTATCCGAATCAGGCAGCGCAGACTTGATGAAGAATCTTGATGCACTTGGGACAAATCTCCTAACCATAGAGGCGGGCCAAGGGTTTGGGCCCAACGAAGGCAGTCTCCCTGAAGATGCTGCCGCTATGGTAGCCCGCATAAATCCGGTATACGAAGTCGCAACGGTAAGCAGGGTCCCCGGGAGAGTTTATCGAAACGACCTGATTAACGAAGGTCGGACCAGGGGAATCACCATATTTGCAGCGGATTTAAACTTGGTCAAAGCTCAAAGAGGAACAATTAGATCGGGATCATATCTCACTGAGGTAGGTTCCCGCTTCCCCACAGTTGTACTCGGTGCGGTTGCCGCTGAGAGACTTGGAATAGTAGAGGTTTCAAATCAACAGACAATATGGCTAGGGGGCCAATGGTTTTCCGTTATCGGCATCCTTGAGCCACTTCCCTTGGCCGCGGACCTAGATCGGTCAGCTATCATCGGATACGATGCTGCGCTCGAATTTCTAGACCATGACGCTCCGGCAGATGTGATTTATGTACGTGCTTATCCCGAACATATACTAGACGTCCGCTCGATCATGGCAGCAACTGTCAACCCGGAAAGCCCAGAGGAAATACAAGTAAGCCGTGCTTCAGATGTACTAGAGGCCAAGGTAGCAGCGAGGAGTACATTCACCTATCTTTTCATAGGCCTAGGTGCAGTTGCATTACTAGTTGGCGGTATCGGAATTGCCAACGTCATGGTTATCGCGGTGATAGAACGCCGAAATGAAATTGGGCTAAGGCGTGCGCTTGGTGCTACAAGGTTTCACATAGGAACTCAATTCATCACTGAATCATTGTTCCTCGCCTGTATAGGTGGTATCACGGGAATCATCCTGGGAATACTTATCACTGCAGGTTATGCAACCTTTAGAGATTGGACACTTGTCATCTCCGGATATGCAATCATCGGGGGTATAGCTTCTTCTATTTTGATCGGTGGTATTGCTGGACTATACCCTGCCTTGCGTGCTGCAAATATGTCTCCGACCGATGCCTTAAGAACAAGATAGCGGCAAATCTTTCAATAAATATCCAGTGGTTTAATAGCCTCTTATTGCTTCCATGCGAGACATCCTAAAGCCAACCCCTGTCCTGAAAAAAACCGCGCATCCCATCCAATTCCTGGTCAGTGAGGCTATAGTACGGCCTACGACGCCATCGGCCAGCTATACCAAAAATCTCGAGAATCCCACGCATACCTGCATCCCAGCCACCTTGAAGTGTTGCTAGAAAGTCAAACAGTGGAGTTTCGTATTCATCTACTACTCGTCTTGCGGCAGGCATATCATTACGTTTTACTGCTTCCCAGTAAAGATTGGTTATCCTAGGCTGAAAGGTAACAAATGTTGACATAAAACCAACCGCTCCCAGCGATGCGATATCCATATGATTCCGCTTGAGCCCTCCGGCGAACACAGCCCATTCATCTGCTACCAGAACACACATCTCACGAGCGAATTCTCCTCCTAAATCATCTTTGATAGCTACAATGCGATCCACGTCATTCAGCCGTTTTAACACCTCATATCCAACTTGGTAAGCACCATCAAAAACGTTTGTGACCAACATCACTGGTATATGTTCTGATATTGTCTCGTAATGATCTACAAGAGTATCCACAGTACAAGAGGCTGCCCAATTAGGCGGCTTGACCATCAAGACATCGGCCCCTACGTCATGACAGTAAGTAGCAAATTGGACAGTCTTGTTTGTGGACCAGCCGTTATCAGCAGCCACGGTTATCGCTCTCCCGGCAGCATGTTCTGCTACTATCCTGGTCACTTCTGCTATCTCTGCATCGGTGAGCAATGAAAAAAGACTATCTCCCCAGGTCAATAGGGCAGTACGAGCACCGGTATCTATTGCATTGTCCACAACGGATCTCAATCCATCGATATCAACATCCCCATCCCTGAGGAACGGTAATTTTAATGAAGGGAATGGCCCTGCGATTACTTCTCTAGCTTGTTCCCTGTTGAGCACTGTTAACCTCTGTAGATTTAAATCGTAAAACTATTTTCTATACAACTCACTCAAACATAGTATGCAAAAACTATCGCCTGGATAAAATCCTTGCCAGATTCCACTAAGAATTCTTTCATTAATCATAAGTACCGAACTCCTTGTAAAATATTCGTACGGAAATCACGGTCACAATAATCCATTTGGAAACTTCACCCCAGATAGCTATCAATTAAAATTTCACAATATCCTGTATGGCAAAATCTAGTGGTCAGCATCTACGATACCTGGCTTATAACAAGATTTGGCAAGGTCGATTCTAACTAGTCCTTACGAAATTCCCATATAGAATCGTCTGTATTCAATTATTTCGCACTAAATATTCTGGGCATCAAAAGGCCTGACGCGTTAGGATATCGTTTGTTGGATTGAGTGAATATAGGACAAGGTGCAACTATGACAAACGAGATTGCTAATCGTAAAAAAGTAACTTTGCAGGATCTTCAAGCAAAAAAAACAAACGGACGTAAGATCACAATGCTAAGTATTCCAGACTATCCAATGGCCTTATTAGCCGAACGGGCTGGATTGGATACAATACTCGTCGGTGATTCGTTGGCTATGACAGTTCTTGGTTACGAAACTACAGTCCCGGTCACAATTGAAGAGATGCTGCATCACACCAAGGCAGTCACCAGGGCTACTAAACATGCATTCGTAGTAGGAGACATGCCATTCATGTCAAACAACACCTCAGAACGCGATGCCATAATTAACGCTGGTCGTTTTATGCAAGAAGGCGCTGTTGATTCCGTCAAGGTAGAGGGAGGAACGAATGCAGCACATATCGTCAAAGCAATTGTCAGGGCCGGCATTCCGGTAATGGGTCATATTGGGCTCACTCCTCAACATATTTCCCTGCTAGGAGGATACAAGGCCCAGGGTAGAGACGTGCACACGGCAAAACAAGTTATTGAAGACGCGCTGGCAATAGAGCAGGCAGGAGCTTTCGCGATTATCCTCGAGTGCATACCAAACCAAGTATCGAAGGTAATAACAGAGCGTCTTCGCATCCCGACAATCAGTTATGGTGCAGGTGAATCCTGTGACGGCCAAGGACTTGTCGCACACGATATCCTAGGCATGTTCGACCGATTCACACCGAAATTTGTCAAGCAATATGCCCAGCTGGGAAAACAAATCCAAGAAGCTTTCGAGGCCTTCAAATCGGATGTGGTAGATGGACAATTCCCTACAGAAGAACATTCGTTTAATATAAAAAAGAAGGATTTCGACCAGGTCTTAAAGCAGATATAAGATGATGACAAAATTGATATACGCAAAGGAGTTCTCGGGTGTTTGAAGGATTTCATAGGACAACAATTGAGACTAGCGGTACCACAATCAACCTGGTTTACGGCGGTTCAGGACCACCGGTTTTATTTCTACACGGTTACCCTCAAACCCATGTGATGTGGCATAAAATTGCAGGACCGATATCCCAGCAATTCACAGTGGTTTTGCCAGATCTGCGAGGCTATGGTGACAGTGGGAAACCCTACTCGGATGGAGACTTAAACATCTATTCCTAGAGGTCCAGTGCAGAAGACCAGGTAGAGATAATGAACGAATTAGGATTCGAGAACTATCATGTCGTAGGACACGACAGAGGAGCCAGGGTGGGTCATCGATTGGCTCTTGATCATCCCAGCCGTGTTAAATCATTCACTTCCCTTGACGTAGTCCCATCTCAAGCAGCCTTCGATTCCATGGACTCCGCCCTATCCTTTGCTTGGTTTCACTGGCATCTGATGAGACAGCCAGCACCACTCCCTGAAACCCTGATAGGTAATAGCTCCAAAGTCTATCTAGACTTCCTACTAGACAATTGGACAGCAATCGATGGTGCAATAACAGAAGAAGCCTACTCTGAATACCTCAGGTGTTTCAGCAATCCAGAGACCATCCGGGCGACATGTATGGATTACAGGGCTATTGAAGTAGATCTACAGCATGACGAGATCGACCGTGATCGTAAACTCACCTGTCCGCTACTCGTTTTGTGGGCTGGTAACATGTCCAAGCGACAAGGTTGGCAAACTGGATCTAGTCTAGATATTCTTGAAACCTGGAATACGAGAGCTACCGATGTTCAAGGCCAATCTATTAACTGTGGTCATTTTCTACCAGAAGAAGCTCCCGTGGAGGTTACAAATCACCTCTTGGAATTCTGGAACCGGTAACGCTGTTCTATTGACCACTATCTCTTAGGCGTCAAAGCAACAGCCATTCTAAGAAATCGCTAAAAAAGGAAACCTCTCTTGGCTACATACGATATTGTTTTAGCGAACGGCAGGGTAATTGACCCGGAATCTGGCATGGACCAGGTCGCCAATGTTGGAATTTTAGATGGAACGGTCCAGGTAATTACCCGTATGGCATTACAAGGCCAAGAAAGTATCGATGCCACAGGGCTAGTGGTAGCTCCAGGGGCTATCGATATGCATTCTCACGGCCAGGATACTGAGAACTACCGAATTCAGGCCCTAGATGGAGTCACAACCGCTCTAGAGCTAGAACTTGGGGTCCTCGATATAAATCAATGGTACGGAGAACGGGATGGTACCGCACTCATTAACTTTGGAGCCAGCGTCGGCCATGTACCCATAAGAATGAAGGTAATGGGAGATCCAGGCCTAATGGCACCGGTTGCCAACGCCGCCTATAAGAGAGCATCTGAAACACAGCTCGACGAGATGAAAGACCTAGTCCACCAAGGTCTACGCGACGGCGCCCTTGCAGTAGGCTTCATCCTGGCATCCACACCCCTCGCAACTCGTTTGGAAATTATCGAAATGTTCAGGGTCGCTGCAACCTATGGGGCACCTTGTCATACACACATGAGAGGATCTGGTCATAAGGAACCATTGAATTGCATAGAAGGGATCTCAGAAGTAATAGCAGCGGCTGTCTCCAGCGGCGCCCCTCTTCATATCGATCATGTCAATAGCAGTGGCCAGGAAGCTATTCCTGATCTGTTGCAAATGATACAAGATGCTCGGTCCCATGGACTAGACATAACCGCAGAATGTTACCCATATACGGCAGGAATCACCCCGATAGAATCAGCCATACTCTCCGAAGGCTGGCAGGAGAAATTTGGTATTGAATACCAGGATCTTGAGTGGGCCGATAATGGGGAACGCTTGACCGAAAAATCATTTGGTGAATACAGGGAAACGGGGGGCATGGTTATAGTTCACTCAATGCGTCAAGATTTAGTTGACGCAGCGACCACAAGTCCACTAACCGCCATCGCATCAGATGGTTATCTAAAAAACGGAAAAGGCCATCCCAGAACTGCTGGATGCTTTACCCGAATTCTCGGATATTATGTCCGAGAATTGAAGGCTCTCTCCCTCATGGATGCTGTTCGTAAAATGTCCCTTATGCCTGCACAACGATTAGAGTCCCTTGCCCCTGCTTTCAAAAAGAAGGGACGTATTGCACCAGGGGTAGACGCAGACCTGATCCTTTTCGACCCGGATCTGGTTATAGATCGTGCTACATACGAAGAACCGACTTTGAAACCTTATGGAATGTCCTACGTACTTGTTAACGGTATCCCGGTTGTTAGGAATGGGATAATCCACGAGGATGTTTTACCTGGTATAGGCATCCGGGCTCCCGGGGCATGACGTTGTCTTAATCATTTCTACAACCAATTTTCCGTAGTTGTGCCACAACATAATTATCCATATACCAACCAAAGAAAAAGGAGTAGGTAAGATGGCTAGACTGTTCGTGCTGGGATCGGGCGGACCTTCACCTAGGAACGATAGATTCGGTTCATCATATGTCCTGAAGATAGGGGATGAATACCTGATGTTCGATTGCGGTCCCGGCACCACATACAAGCTTTTCAAAATGGGAATGTCACCTACCCAAATTGATAATCTATTCTTTACTCACCACCACTTTGACCACGATGTGGACTACCCGTGTTTCCTATTGACTCGATGGGATACTGGAGCCGGACAGGTAAATCAGTTGAACGTCTACGGTCCGACCCTCACAGAGCAACTCACGGAACGAATCCTAGACGAGAAGGTGGGTGCCTTTGCCCATGACTGGATAGCTCGTATAAACCATCCACTTAGCCTGGGGGCATACAAAATAAGGGGTGGGACCTTGCCACGAAAACCTCCTACAGTAGACGCCAAGGATATCGGTCCAGGCAGGGTAACTTCGGGTAAGAACTGGGAAGTTACTAGTGCCCCAGCAGAACACGTTCAGCCATATCTAGATTCATTGGCATACAGGGTTGATAGCGAGGAAGGAAGCTTTGTTTTCACCGGTGACACCCGGCCTTGCAATACCGTAGCTGAATTGTCCAGGGGTGCAGATGTGCTGGTGTGTGTTTGCGTAAACATACAATCTGAAATAGATGGTAAGACGGAAAGCCGGGAAGGAAAATACATGTGTGGGACTACGGCCGCTGGAAAACTTGCACAGGAAGCAGAGGCCAAAAAATTAGTCCTGGTGCATAATGCTGGGATGGCCCAGCGTGGAAAAATGGAGAAGGCTATCGTTGACACAGCCAGTGTCTACGATGGCGAAATAATTTGGGGTGAAGAGTTGATGGAAGTTCCTCTGTAATTATTTCGGGAATCTAAGTCGGACCACTCTGCCATACAACGTTTTTAACGACATGCCGGTCTTCCTATTGGTGAAAACCACAGCCGAAGAATAGGTATTAATGATAGCTAAAACACTTCTGGTAGGTATAAATGAATACTGGCGGTCAACAATGCGATATTGCTGTTAATTAATTGGGTGAGGGTACCGAGGTGATCTGAGATTTTATTGACTCCAACCTGTCGAGTGGCCAAAACCTAACCCATGCTTTACCAATGATATTTTCCACGGGCACTAGACCCCAGTCCCTGGAATCGTTGCTCGACATGCGATTGTCGCCAAGGACATAGTAGAAGCCCGACGGAATAGATTGTTTGTAATAGTACCTTGAATCCCTGTGAGTGACATAAGGTTCGTTTATAGGTATTTCGTTGACCCACACTTGGCCTTCGTGTATCTCCACTATATCACCCGGTATCCCAATAACCCTCTTTACGAAATCTCGCTCAGGATTATTCGGGAATTCGAATATTATTACATCTCCTCTTTTAGGCCTTTCGAATTGATATGCATCGGCATTTTCATCCGGGTCCACGAAGGGAAGGTTTTCTCGTTCGATCCGAGTGTAAACGAGCTTGTTAACTAAAAGATATTCACCTGCTTTAAGCGTTGGTGACATACTGGAACCTTCTACCCTGTAGTTACCCATGCTGAACTGTAGGCCTAGAAAAATTACTAGGGCCAAGATAATAGTCTCAAATAGTTCTCGTATCGTTGATCTCATAGTGATGGAAGATTTCTACCAAGAGATTTTCCGACAAAGGATTGAGGGGTATAGTCTTGGACTTATCCCTGTAATATCCCGGCGTCGCAGATCTTCTTCATCGGCCAAAAGGATATAGCTGAGGTTCGGGTATTTATTCAGTTACAGAGATCACTGCGTTCATCTGAACAGGGTGAACAAGACAGGCATATCGGTATTCGCCTGGTTTATCAAACAGGAACCCGATGGTATCTCCAGATTGCAAGAAGGTATCGAAGAGTTTTGGTGCTCCAACTTGCGTTGGAGTGTGTGATATCGAGTGTCCAACCTGAGTAATGTTGGTCCACCGAATATAAGTGCCTACTTTGACCTCTTTATCCTTTAGGTCTTGGGCAGCTATCTCAAAATCAATTATCGTAGCACCGGCCGGGATTGGAATTTCTGTAGGACTTGGTGTGGGTGTAGGTGGCGCTGCAGCGAAGCCACAAGCTAGCAAGAAGAGCGAAGCAAGCGATACTAGTATCACCAAAACTCTTGACATCTAGATCTCCCTTGGCGCGAGTATGCGCAAGTTTCTGTTCACCCTAACACCTGTAAATTAATCAGAGGGCGTAACCCAAGTGTAACATCGGCAGTTTTTGAGGGTCAATCAACAACACGTCCTTAGTTTCCCACACTCTCGGACAAAGAAACGCTACAAATGTCTGTGCGTCCTTGAATCAAAGAGCTTGCCTTAATAGAATGTCTAGAACCCAAAAACAAGGTAATGGCAGTTGGACAATGTGATTTTAATAGGTGCTGGCAGAGGCAGACGGCTTATGCCACTAACGGAAACTCAGCCAAAGTCATTCACAGATATAGCAGGCAAGAAAATACTCGATTGGATTCTTGAAGCATTCGAATCCAACGGGCTTAATCGATTCGTTTTCGTAGCTGGATATCTAAAAGAAGCGGTGCAAACAGAATATCCCAATTTTGACTTGGTCCATAACTCGGATTGGCCAAACAACAATATACTATTCTCACTCCTGGCAGCTAGGAAACATCTTTCTGGTGGCTTCTTTTCCTCATACACAGACACCTTGTTTCGTCCAGAAGCAATAAAATTACTAACCAAATCACCTCATGACATCACCTTGATAATGGATACCCTTTGGAGGGACAGGTATCAGTTCCGCAGCCAACATCCAGAAAGTGATGCTGAGAAAATGATCGTCGACGGTGAACGTGTAGTAAAACTCTCAAGGACAATCGATGCGGATGAAGCATCCGGAGAATTTACAGGTGTTCTACGTATGACGCCAAAAGGCTCGAAACAGTTCCTTGAGTTTTTTGATGAAACGTATTCTGACTATGGGCAGGACGGTATATTCATAGATGATAAGCCATTCAAAATGGCGTACCTGATACATTTGCTAGACCGCATGATCGAGGCAGGAATTATTATTCACCATGTCCCAGTTCCTGGTAACTACCACGAAATCGACACACTGGAAGACTATGAACTCGCTTCTCGCTTGTGGTATCCCACCTAGAAAATTATGACATCTCTATTGTTTCCCACGACCGTCGTAGGTTCAATGCCACGACCCACCTTCATCAAGGATTTGATAGATACCCAGGTCAATGGCGATATCACAATGCCTGTATTCGAACGTGTGGTGGATTCAGCTATACCATATGTTATACAGGTCCAAGAAGTTGCTGGAATCGATATGGTCTCGGACGGTGAATGGAGGCGAAAGTCTTATATAGGAATAGTGGCAGACATCTGTGACGGGTTCAAATTAACTACCCGAGAAATAAACGGGGAACGCCAGACTTGGCACACAGTAACAAGTCCTATCAAACCGGTGAGGCCGGGCCAATTAAGTCGTGAAGCTCGATTCCTAAAAAAACATACATCCAAGCATGTGAAGGTCGCCCTGCCGTCTCCTTACCTGATTGCTGAACGGATGTGGGACCCAGAAATTTCGATAGCAGCATATCCATCGAAAAGGGATTTCGCAGAAGCTCTGATACCAGTGCTACGTAATGAACTCAATCTGCTTCGGACGGAAGGGGTGAATACAGTCCAATTCGACGACCCCCATATTTGTCTTTTCGTAGACGAGACTATGCGTGCAAAATATGATGACCCAGAAGAGGAAATACAGTACGCAATAAGCTTGTTAAACCAAACAGTCACAGGATTCGAGGATATGCACCTCGCACTTCACTTGTGTAGGCGAAACAAAGGCCGGAGAGGCTGGGTTGGAGAAGGGGGATACGAACCAATTCTTCCCGCGCTTAGTAAACTCAAATTCGATATGCTTATGCTTGAGTTCTCTATTCCGGTCGCCGGGGACAAGCGAGTGCTGGCTGACCTTCCAAAACATTTTGATATAGGACTTGGATGTGTCGATTGCCGGAGTCCTGACATAGATACTCCGAACCAGATAGTTGATCGGGTGGAACAGGCGTTGAAGTACGTAGAACCAGACCGAGTGTACCTGCATCCAGACTGTGGATTCGCTCCCGGTAGCGCAGCCGACATACCACTCGACGAAGCTTATTTGAAATTGAGAAACGAAGTACTTGCGGCAGCTACGCTACGACACCGTTACCAGTAGAGACCAATATTGCAGTCAAGAAAATCACCAACTATCGTATATAGAGTTCATAATAATTCGAGATCTTAAACTAAAACGTGATCATTATTCATAAAGGGTTAAAATGCCCCAACTAACATCCGCGCTCTGCAATCCTACCCCACGAAATATTTCAGGCGACATGGCTCGGGTTATAGATTTGAAATGAAGATTCTGGGGATCGAGACCTCTTGTGACGAGACAGCTGTTGCCGTTGTAGAGGATGGGCGACACATAAGATCGAACATTGTGGCCTCCCAGGCAGAACTCCACGCCCAGTACGGGGGAATTGTCCCAGAAGTAGCATCTAGACAACATTTGACCACAATAGTGCCAGTTATCCAGCAGGCATTACAAAAATCTAGCCTTTCTCTTGGAGAACTTGACGGCGTAGCTGTTACAAACGGACCTGGATTAGCAGGATCTCTTCTCATAGGCGTAAACGCAGCAAAAGGCCTCGCCTTGGCCGAAGAGCTTCCCTTAATCGGAATAAACCACCTTGAAGGACATCTTTATGCTGCTTGGCTGGAGGACAGCGATCCTGAAAATTCCCCGGGATTCCCTTTGTTATGTCTTATTGCATCAGGTGGCCATACGGATCTTATCCTGATGAAAGGTCACGGGGACTATAAACTTGTAGGCAGAACCCGTGACGATGCAGCTGGTGAAGCTTTCGACAAGGCTGCACGGATACTACGCCTAGGCTTTCCGGGAGGGCCTGCTATTCAGAAATCAGCCGAATCAAGCACTTCCACCGATAAAAAGTTTCCCAGACCCCGAGTCAAAGACTCCCTTGATTTCAGCTTCAGTGGCCTCAAGACAGCACTATTGAGACGGGCTGAAGAACGGGGTTGGTATCCACCAAAGGAGGGATCTGATCTAGACCCTATAGAAGTGGCAAACATGGCTGCGGCCTTCCAAGATGCCATCGTCGATTCTCTAATTACTAGGACACTAGAGGCCTCAGAGAAATACAGAGTTAGAGGGATCATCCTAGGCGGAGGGGTCACGGCTAACCAATCCCTGAGACAAAATATAGAAATTCGCTCTAAAATACCGGTGACCATTCCAAGACCAGGATTATGCACCGACAATGGAGCAATGATAGGAGCCGCTGGATGGTTTCACCTTCGCTCGGGGCAAGAATACCAGTGGAGCATGGACATTAATCCCCGATTAAGGCTGGGTTAGCCAATCTGCGAATATAGTTGTTTTGAACACCTTCCAGCAGCAGAAACCCGAAATTTCAACTGGCATCCCTGGTTACCGCGGTGAAAATATCCGCCTTCCTTCAGCCCAAGAACGTCCCTGGTCTTTTAGGTGGAACAATCTGTTTGCCAACCCCACTGCCTGTTCCTCAGATCCTGAACCGCCAACCGAAACATCAATATCTCCTGCAGGAGTCCGAAACACTGCACGCACTATATCCTGACCAAACAGCCTGTCAAAAGCCAAATACAAGCCCATCCCAAAGATAGCTACAGCCGCGATCATTGACATAATCTCATTATCCCAAATCCGCCACACCATAGCGGCTACGAATAAAGACACACCAGCCCAGGCGAAACCATATAGACTACGTTTCCTGACCTTAAGAACATCCGCAGTGATAATATCCTTGATGGATACATACGAAACTTCATATTTACGATCATTTGAGTCTAACCTGATAAGTCGAATATCTGTCAGAACAAGAGTGATGTTCCGGTTTCGATATCCTAGTTGGAGTCCGTTAAAACCTATAGCACAATCGATTTGTTCACCATCAAGCAGCTTGATGTTACTTAGATCTATATCATCTATTTGAATTGGACTAAATCTATCCATATGAAGTTAATTAAATACCTTTTTTAACTCAACACGGGGGATATCGGATGATATAACACAGCTCGATGTTATCACGGCTTCCCTACTGGTCCAATACGAAATATCGCTATTCAATAGACGATGTCATAACCATGTGCTATTCTCTAGCCGCCTTTTAAATTGTTGTACACAAATTTCTTTCGCAATACCTCTTGGAGTTTATATAAATGGAACGACCCATATTCAAGCCGATAGGAACCCCAGTACTAGAGCTGGATACGCCAGCACTTACTGTCGACGTAGATAGACTGGATAAGAACATATCTACGATGGCTGCATTCTTCGAAACCAAGTCCGCGAAACTAAGACCTCACATTAGTGGTCATGGGAGTCCAGCCATAGCACATAAACAAATTGCATCCGGCGGGACCGTGGATGGGATCGCCACGACTACTGTTGGCCAAGCAGAAGTATTTGCAAGGTATGGATTTAATGACATATTTGTATCTAACGTTGTGGCCACAGCCACAAAAATGCAGCGAGTTTGCGCCCTAGCCAAAGTAGCAGAAATCACAGTAGCGGTGGATAACGCATCAGCAATAGGGGCATTGTCAGAAGCCGCAACGGCTGCCGGGGTCTCTGTAAACGTGGTGATTTACTTACGCACAAGACAGAAGAGCATCGGGGTCGCACAAGGATCAGTTGCAGCCGATTTGGCAACTATGATTGAAAATGCCAACGGCGTAAACTTTAAGGGATTAATCGCATATGAAGGAGCACTGTTAGACGTTGCAAATGGAGATATTGCTACCGAGTCTCAGAAATGGGTCAATCTCGTCCTGGATACTCGGAGAACAATAGAAAATGCTGGCATAGATGTTCAAGTAGTCAGCATTGGTGGCACCCACAACTACGAAATAGTCAGTGAAATTGATGGGGTAACAGAGGTGCAAGCCGGATCCTACGCATTAATGGACGAGAAATACAAAACCACTCGACCTCAGTTCCTGAACGCGGGTAGAGTTATGACTTGTGTCACAAGTATGCCAGAACCCGGGACAGTGCTTACTGATGGTGGGCGCAAGGCGATTGGAGCAGACGCAGGTGTCCCAGGCATAGATGGTATACCTGAAGCTACAATGCGCGGCCTAAGTGCTGAACACGGTAGTATAGCCTTTGACCCAGAATTCCATCATGGCCTTGAGCTTGGAGATCGTGTCTGGTGCATCCCAAGGGACATCGCTGGATCTATAAATGTTCACGACTATCTCTTCGCGATCCGAAAGGGTAAGCTGGAATCTATCTGGGATCTACCAGCCCGCGGACAGTACCGGTAAACCAAGAAAGAGCCACTTAACTTACGGGGGAAAGTACCTGAATTCCAATAATGGTTTTTGCATTGAGCGGAAGCCTCCTTCTGGGGTTTTGTAGAGACAAAAGCCGTTAAGAATGTCTCAAGCCAAGCAGTTCGTGGTTGATATTTCATTAATCGAAACTACCTGGTTTCCCTTTTCTACACCAATAACTGACCTCAAGATATAAACTTCCCAAGTAACAACTGTAGCGAAAATCGTACGAGATCGATCAATGAATATGGGATTGGTCCTGACTTTGTCCAAGCCGATAAAAAACCTGGCTTAAACTCGATCAACACAAACCTGGAGTGGCGAAATGAAAACCTACGGTATGACGCTCGACCTGCAGGAAGATCCCGAGATAATAGCGCAGTACAAGGAATATCATCGATCCGTTTGGCCAGAAGTCATCGCAGGCCTACATGATCTCGGTATCAGTAAAATGAAGATATTCCTGGGTGGCAATCGGCTTTTCATGTATTTAGAAACCCCGGATGACTTCGAACCAGGTCGAGATTTTCCTAAGTACATGAAATCGGGTAAAGCAAAAGAATGGGACGAACTGATGCGAACTTTCCAACAGAAATCCCCCGCCGCTACGCCAGATGAATGGTGGGCCAATATGGAAGAAGTATTCGACATAGAATGGTTTAACTAGGAGAAAACATATGGCCCACCTTGCCATAGACAGCCACCACCATTTCTGGGAGCTATCCCGGTTCGATTATGACTGGATGCCCGACGGGGACAATATCCTTAGGCAGGATTATCTCCCAGAAGATCTTGAGCCAATTCTCCGTTCAAATCAAATCGATAAAACGGTACTCGTACAAGCCCACGAGTCACTGGAGGAGGCTACCTGGTTCCTCGAACTAGCCAGCTCGAACGATTTCATTGCAGGAGTAGTGGTATGGGTCGATCTAGTAGATCCCATGGTAGGTAATGTTCTCGATAATTTGATGAAGCATAATAAATTCGCTGGTATACGTCACGGCGTTGAGCATGATCCAGACCAAGCATGGCTAACTCGTGATGCGTCCATTCGTGGATTGAAACAGCTAGCTGTCAGAGGTATACCTTACGACGTTCTAACCCGACCTCACCAACTAAAGTATATCGATCAACTCGCAGACAAGATCCCAGATTTGAAAATGGTAATAGACCATATCTCAAAACCACCGATCGCAAGTGGAAAGCTAGAACCGTGGGCATCGGAAATCAGCAAGGTATCGGAAATTCCTGGAATCTATTGCAAGATCTCTGGAATGGTTACCGAAGCCGACCCAAAAAGCTGGGATACAGGCCACCTTAGACCTTACGTCAGCCATATTTTAGAAATATTCGGGGTCGACCGCTTGATGTTTGGAAGTGATTGGCCTGTCTGTCTTCTTGCTTCAAGCTACGAAGGTGTGGTGGCTTCCGCCCAAGAGTCACTCGGTAGCCTTGGTGCCGAGGACAAGACAAAATTTTTGGGTGGTAACGCCATCGAATTTTACAAGTTAGATGTTTAGCCTGATTGCCGAATAAGGGCAGGCCTTATCCACTCTAAGGCACGTAAGGGTGTCTCGGAATAATTATAGAATCCGACACCATCGGCACCACCTTTACTAGCTGCTGTTACAAGATCCTCTAGTTCACCTGGACCCAAGATTTCGTTGAATCCTGTCCTAAGACCAGCCCACAACTGGTGATTACCTGGAGCTAAACGTTCTTTGACCAATGTTTGGAAAACGTCCCCAGGATCCTTGCCATAGCAATCTACAATAAATCCATCCACGCTAGCATGATAGTCAGCCCTGTAGCCATCGTGTGCAACCAAGAGTGTTTCCCCTAAAAGAGCGAGATCATGGCGTATCTCCGCTATCAAAGACGCTTCTACCTTTTCACGAAACCTCATCATCTCAGCTAATTCCGGAATAGCATCGAGCATTTCACCTAGGTTAGCTGGTCGACCTCGGGGAGGTATGGGTGCCTCCTCGAAATAAGATACCAGGTGTGCCCGCACAAGAACACCGATCGATTGCAATTCTATGCCGGTCTCTCCTGCACGCTTCAGGCACCATTTACAAAAACAGAGAGACATAAGTAATTCCTCTAATGGACGGAGAAATGTCCCAAACCGTTCGTGATGATGACCGTGTGGTATACCCGAAAAATCAGGTGCTTCCAACGAAATAGCGTACATTGGATATTCAGCAGCCAAATTTCTGCACAATCCTCGTACGTATCCCCGGGTCCCTGGACTACTCGGGCAAAGAGCGTGGGGATATGAGTCTCCAAATATGTTAGTAATTGTATGTTCAGGATGTACCAAGCCTAAAGGCGTGTTGTGGTTACACACAGTCCATGACATTAACTTGATTTCATATGAATCAGCCACCTGGCCAACCGCGTCTAACCAGTCTGTATCCTGAGCTATAGCAGCAAGATTAGGCTTAAGGGGAGTTTCCTCGAAATATTTCTTATTTGGCCGGAAATAGACAACGCCATCCTCGGCCATATACATCTTATGGTTGGGATTATGTGAATGTATGAAGTACCCAGCATGATAAGAACTTGCCAGGTTGACTGCTTCGATCCCCCAATCAGAGACACGTCTACACACATCGTGAAGACCTTCGTCATGAAAATCCCAGGCGTGGGTGTATATGAAAGAGAACATTTCTAGGCGTATTCTGCTATATGTCCAAAAGTATCGACTAGGAATCTCTTGTCAGTCGAAGGCAATAACGGTTCTTCTAAGGTGGCAACGTTATCTGCCAAGTGTTCGATATTAGCCGTGCCCGTTAGAACTGTTGTTATGGCTGGATGGTCGGCCGCAAACTTGTAAGCTGCGCTAACAACAGATTCAACCCCATCATGTATCAACCATCCCAGGGGATCTATGTCTGGTATGCTATCCGCAGGTATCTCTCCCCTATCTTTCCATTCAGCGATAAGCTGTTCAAGCAACACCGGATCAGGCAGCTTTATGCGAACTGCCGCCATGTTAATGATACCTACGTTATGGCGCATTGCTAGTGGTAAGGCTTCCCTAGATGCATATTGATTCAATATTCCATACTTAAGCATTATCGTGTCCCATAATTCCGGGTTTTGTTTTAAAGCCAATGTTGCTGCCTCGTGAGCCGGGTCAATCACAAACTGTTCACTGAAGCCTATAAATCGGATTTTTCCAGTTGATTGGAGGCTTTTCAAGACAGGATAAAATTGGTCCAAGATAACACTGTATGTTTTCGTTGTTACTCCATGAAATTGCATCACATCAATAAATTCAGTCCGAGTACGAAGCAAACTCTGATCTACTGAGTTAATCAGATCCTGAGCCCGAACCGCTGGCTCTGGATCATATCTCCATTTAGTAGCTAGTACGTAATTATCCCGAGGGACACCCTCAAGAGCTCGACCTAGGATAGATTCGCTTTCGCCATAACCCGCTGACGTGTCTAGGAAATTGATGCCCAGATCCAAAGCCCGTCTTATCAATCTCGTTTGATCAAGCTGGGAAAGACCTTTGCGTTGTCCTAGGTTACTTGGTCCACCAGTACCAAGGCTCGCGAGTGAGACATTAAGACCGGTTCGTCCTAAAGTGCGATATTTCATAATTTAAGTAGAAACTGATTAACATTTCCAAGAAAACAAGAGGTTCTTATCGATAGATATTTCTCAAATCTTAATTGTTATACCAATTTGGATAAGAATAACCGATATCACCTCGGTTTCAAACTACAAAATCCAATATGTGCTAGACAGTATATCCATTCATAGTTACCCACGATTTATCGGCCTATTTACATGTTCCAGATATTTTCCAAAACGTTTGGATTATGTGCCCTAACAGCTTGACAGTACACAATATCTGGTATTATCCTCACAATGCCCTACCATAAACTGTGCCTGGCGTATATCGGCGACTAGCTATTAATGCATTGCCCACACTGTAGACATGAGGACTCTAAGGTCATCGACTCCCGCGACTCGGGGGACGGCATCAGGCGTAGAAGAGAGTGCTTGGAATGTGAACGGCGATTTACTACCTACGAAAGGGTGCAGACTAGGGATCTGATGGTAATTAAACGTGATGGTAGGCGAGAGGATTTCGACAGTGACAAGCTCCTCTTAGTGATTACCAAGGCCTGTGCCAAAAGACCCTTGCAAACAGGAACCATAGAAAAGATAGTACATGAAACAGAGACAGCGGTATCAGATTCGGGTCGCCAAGAAATCTCAGTAGAAGCTATTGGGCAACTAGTTATGGAACGACTAAAAATTTTAGACCGTTTTTCATACATCAGTTACGCTAGCATCTATAGAGACTTCAAAGACGTAGAGACATTCTTAGAAGAGATTGATTCCCTTCTTATACCACATGA
>CAZSLO010000018.1:0-26879 GCA_964608025.1 uncultured Dehalococcoidia bacterium
GTTTGTAACCCCATTTCCATTTGTAGTTGCACGTGTCACGTAGTTTTACTGCGCTCCGATGATCACCCATGTGCTGACCTTTCTGGATACTTGAGGACATTGGTGGACTGCCCTTTTGAACACGGGGTTGGTCTTTGTCTAGGCTACGGATTCCAGCGGGTCGATGCTATGTAGGTGGTCTTGTCTGACGGAGTAATGTAATAAACAGTCAGGACACTACCATCTGAAAGCTGAGTTGAATGTGGATAGCCCACGTCAGCTCCTGGACTACCACCTGGTCGTAGCTCTGTTACATAGCCACCATCGTCTCTTAGGATCACGGTGTTATCCACGTCCCAGGTTTCGCCCCCATCTTCGCTAAGAACGGCTCGAATACCCATTGGTTGTTTCCTGTAACCGTGGCTTAACAGTATCCTGCCGTCCTTTAACTTGATTAGGTTTGGGTGTGAGTTTGGTGTATAAACGTTCGTGTTTGTTGCATGGGACCAGGTTACACCGCCATCATCTGACCAGCGTTGGATTAGGTGTCCACCAGACTCCTGGTCGGCGGTCCTTGCAAGACAGAGGACTCGTCCGGGTTCTGTTTCTATAAATGCTGCCTCGCCACCCATTGAACCCACCGGGTAAAGTCGCCAGGTACGACCGTTATCCGTACCTCGCCAGACGTATATCCAGCGTCTACTATCGAAACCTTGACCGTAAACGGTCTCAAGCACAGTTCCGTCTGCCAATACTGTTGGACGGGAAAATCCTGTACCACTGAAACCTGGGACATCCCATTCATTTCGACTCCAAGTTTTACCTTGGTCAGAGGAGCGTTGTACGAATACAGTGGGTTTAATGACGATCATCTTTCCACTTTCATCGTGATCATGGGTCTTTAATCCACGCTCCTCAGCCTCGGTTTTTCGGGATTCGTCCCATACATCTATACCCACGGCCCCAGCACATACGTAAGTGCCGTCTGCCATCACACCTGCGAAACGGTCGCTTTGTTCTCTAGGATTCGATGCTGGCCATGTTTGCGGAATAGTCGGATCGTCGGTCTTTGTCCAGGTATCCCCTTCATCTGTTGATACTAAGACTGTCCATTCTCCAAGTGCCCAGTGATCATGGAATGGAGATAAGCTGAACCCTATGGTTAGTCTGCCGTCCGGTAGATGGTTGAGTATTGGGAATGCGCCGTATACTCCTTGTTTCCTGAATATTGCAGAATGTTTCATGTTGTCTTTCCTTTCATTTGGGGGATTATAAGCCAAGCTGTCAACAAGGAGGCCCTTTTTAATTACAAAAGTCTGTCACGGCTACCCTTACTTATAATCATATATACCCAAGACATACCCCCTCCCAAGAACCATCTACAACCAGACACAACCCCATTTCACACACTCAATCCATACCTAACACACATATAAATCCTTGTACCGTCTTTATTAAAGCCATCCACCGACATTTACCATTGTCCTGCGGAATCCACAGACGTTGCGTTCATAGCTGAGTAGGTATCGGTTGTAGACATTCAGGGACAGTGGTAGCCTTCCATAAACGACGGCTACAGGTTTCCTAAACCGTAGGCCTCGGTTCGAGTCCGGGCAGGGGTACCATCCTCCTCCACCGTCCGAAGAATCGATTTCACATAGGGAGTAAAACCGCATGGCGGTACTGGATGTGGGCTTAGTAACCACAGATCAAACTGCTGAATCAATCATTGAACGTTGCCGTGTACTTGATGTGAAACTGGTAACGTTGTCGGTGGCGAGGATGGCGGGTTTTGAAGAAAATCACGCGCCAGATCTGTCCGCAATGAGAACCCTACAAGGGAAGCTGGCAGATTCTGGGATAACGATTGCAGCAATGAACCAATGGGTTGGATCAGATCAACGTGGTGGCCCGGAGGCGGCGATGGTAGAGAACCCATCTGCCCATCGTAGAGAGATTGATGGACAACTGCGCACGATTGAAGTTCAGGGCGAGCTAGGTATTAGTCAACAATTGCATTATATAGACACACCACTCCCAGCAGATCCAGCAAAAGACGAACTGTATTGGACTAACCTGACCGACATCGTTGGCGAGCTTTCTTCACAAGCGGAGGTGTCCGAGGTACGGATCGGACATCATGGTATATGGCGTTGCCTTACGAATGAACTGCGGGACCAAGCGATCAGTGAAGGTGTGACTGAGGCTGAGTACCGACAGTACTTGAGATATGATCAACATGGACATCCTGGATGGAGGGGTCCGTATCTCGTTCGTAAAGCCGATGATGTGCGGCGCTTAGCCGATTCGAACCCAAATCCATACCACGGCATCACCATGTGTACTGGGATGTACATTACGGGTGCTGAGCCCGTGATAGAGATCCCGAAATTTGCCGGGAGAATCAATTTCGTTCAGATAAGGGATCTTGATGCGCGCTGGCCTGCTGCACGCGAGGTGTTCCCAGGTACAGGAAACCTGGATTTCAAGGAGATCCTCCGACAATTGCTCCGTGCTGGTTATTCAGGGTTCTTACACCCAGAACACCTTGGTAATCCACGTTGGTCTGGTGAGGATCAAGTGCTCGAGGCAACGAAGGTATTAAAAACCTGGGTTGATGAGGTGGAAGGGGAAGCCGAATTCCAGTAACCAACCTGGTTACAAGTTTTTACTATCGTTGCTAGTATAGGCGGATGCAACAAACTTCCGAGCGAACAGTCGAGCTAAATGGAATAACTTACCAATGGCCATCACGGCCTATTGTGGTTGTTTGTATTGATGGAGGAGATCCTTCTTACTTCGACCGAGGGTTGAGTGATGACATCCTACCTCATACAGAAAGGTTCATCAGAGATGGATTTAGCGCTGTGGCAGAGAGTGTAGTGCCCAGCTTGACCAACCCAAATAATATGTCGATAGTTACCGGCGGACCTGCCTCCATCCACGGTATCTCCGGAAATTATTTCCTCGATCCGGATACCGGCGCCGAAGTTATGATGAATGATCCGGAATTCTTAAGATCAGAGTCAGTCCTCGCTAAGTTTTCCCAAAAGGGAGCTAAGGTTGTCTCTATCACTGCGAAGGATAAGCTTCGAAAGCTACTTGGCCGTAACGTAGATATTGCTGGTGGGAGCATCAACTTTTCTTCAGAAAAAGCTGATCAGTGTACTCTTGATAAGAATGGGATCGAAAACGTTCTTGAATTCGTTGGGTTGCCACTGCCTGATGTTTACTCAGCAGATCTTTCGATTTTTGTCTTGGAAGCGGGCATTAAGATACTTGAACATCATCTGCCCGACATAATGTACTTGTCAACGACGGACTATGTTCAACACAAATACGCTCCGGGTTCCCCAGAAATCAACGATCTATATTCGAAACTGGATACCGCCTTTGGGAGGCTGGTGGATCTGGGAGCGGTGGTAGGAGTGACTGCTGACCATGGAATGAATGACAAATCGAAGCTTGACGGCACACCAAAGATAATTTATCTCCAAGATGAATTGGACAGACGATTTGGTGAAAGAACGACTCGAGTAGTTCTACCGATCACAGATCCATATGTGGTTCATCATGGCTCGTTGGGAGGATTCGCCCGAGTCTATTGTTATGACGCGATCAAACCCGAATTGGTGATGCGTTTTACTGAAAAAATATCTGGCGTAGAAGGAGTTTATGGAAAGTCTGAAGCTTGCACTATTTTTGATCTGCCCCAAGATCGTGAGGGAGATGTAGTCGTGATTAGCGACGCCGGCACTGTCCTTGGTGGATCAGAAGTTACCCATGATTTATCTACTTTAGGAGAAAATCGTCTGCGCTCACACGGTGGCATTTCAGAAAAGTGGGTGCCATTCATTCTCTCAGAGTCGCTTAACAGCGAATATGACGCTAGAGCAAAGTCTACTAATTTGCGTAGCTACGAGATGTTTGATTATGTGATCAACGGGACCGGGAAGTGATTCGGCGATATGAATATAGCCCGGAACTATGACCCGCATGATACCTTAATCGATTTTTGTGGTCTGGCTAAATTCTCATCACACACGGGGATCTTTTCGATTCTGGAGGAGTCGTTAGAATAGTGCGCTGGCGAGGACACGTCGGTATTCTTTAGTTATCTCGTGATCTTCCCCTAGGAGATTGAAAATAGCTATACAGGTTTTCCTTGCGCCGTCGTTGTCATAATCCCGGTTTTTGCGGACAACTTCAATGAAACCGCTGAGGGCCTTTTCGAAACTATTGTCCCGTGCGTGACGTATCGCGTCTAGATATGTGTTTTTGATATTGTCTTCAGGCAGTGACTCTGGATCGATAATTTGCTGGAACATACCTTGCAGGGTTCGGATTGCCTGGGCGTTCTCGAAGTATTTTGAACCCATATTGATCGGCTCGATGGTTTTGAGTGCCTGTTCCGAGTCTGACGCAAGCAGTGACTGGGCCATTAGTACTAGGGCCTGTTCGTTTTGCGGTTCTGCTGCAAGGATCGTTTCCAGTAACTCATTTGCCTGCGCCATATTGTTGTCTGCAAGCAGTGTTTTGGCCCCATCGAGCTGTATACGGTATTTACTAGGCATAGCGTTGCGGAGCCATTCGACTACCTGGGGTTTTGACAATGCTCCTATAAATTCATCACTCACCTGTCCATCTACGAACAGTTTGACGTTGGGGATACTCTTTATTGAGTATTGGGCAGCGATTGAAGGATGTTTTTCCGTATTGAGTTTGGAGAGTATCCATTCCCCTTCGTTTTGTTGGGCCACGTCTTCCAGTATTGGTCCTAGGGTTTTACAGGGGCCACACCATTCTGCCCAGAAGTCTACAAGGACTGGGGTAGTGTAACTTTTTTGTATCACGTCTGACTCAAAATCGTCTGTATCGTAGGCCATCTTTATCTACCTCGTAGTTCGGATCCGTAGCGATTTGGATCCGCAAATTCTTACCAGTTATTTGAAGTTAGTCATGTCTTTCGAATTATATGTGTTATTTGATGGAACACCTCTGTGATTAAAAATCCCAAATTGGAGTTGAGGTCGGATGGATCATATAGTTCCCCATTTTTGTCAATAAAATATTCGACCTAGGTGTCTATGGCAGGATTAAATATACACTCTCCTTACCTATATGTAGAAATCGCTTGGTCGGACCGGTGAGTCGGACCCAGATCAATGATAAAAAGTAAGTCACGAGGGCGATTGCCCCTAGATTGAAACTCGATTGTCGAATCCCGCCGGCGAACTCGTCCATAATTAACTCGGCAAGATCACGGATCTTGTCTGCAATCAATAAGGACGTGTTCTTAAAGTCATCGTCAGCATGTGTCATTACTTGTTGAATAACCTCATCGCGAGCCGTGTCGAATCCTAATCCCGCGAACGCTCCGTAAGCCGGACCGAAAATTATGAAGATCGTACCAGATGAGATCAGTAAGGATATGCACACCCAGCCGATGCGACCGGACCATGTATTGCCGCCGAGGACACCAATTACGAAAAGGAGAATCAGCATAGGCCCGTAGATGATCCATGGGTACTGATGAGACAAGTCAAACCAGTCCCGTGAATTGTCTATCCATACTAAGGCGTTGTACTTACCTCCAGTAGCGTTACGGATATCAATGTTGACCAAATCTCTACGGAAATCCATGTGTGTGTATATGTAGCCATCTCCAAGGAAAGCTCGAATGTTTTCCAATATATCCAATGCATCTTCATCATTCGCTGCCAGGTCGGCCCGCATCTCATCGCTAGAATAGGACCAACCATCGCCTAGTATTGATCGAAGATAATTGTGGAGTTCCAGGTATTCCATGCCACCGGCCTGGGTTAGCCCTGACCTTAATTGTGAGTCGGTGAATTTTATAAGATTGGGAACTGGCGACAGCACCAACTGCTGTATGGTGCCAGTAACAGCAATGCTAGCCCTGTCCAGCACATCTTTGGAGGATACTCCTCTAGGAATACAGGATGGAAGGCCAACCTTCAGGCTCACGCCAGCCGCAAGAATATCAGCCCTAGTGCGACACTCTGGGAGTCCGTCTATGATCTCTACAAGCTTTGCGTTAACAAGTTCTTCAATGACTGATTCTGCTTCAAGTTTGTTGTCGGTCAATGCAATCTCGACCAAAATTCGGTCAGAAGTCCCGGTTATATAGGCGGCCGCTTCATCGATCAGTAGCTCGGCCTGATCCCGGACCCATGCGGGTGGCGCTACCCGCATGAGGGCATCGATGACCTCGTCGGCGCTGACCTCTATACCATAGGGCAGGATTATTGTAGCCACTATGCTGTCCCGTACCGCTGGTTCGATTACCTCTGTATACAAGAGATCATAAGCGTTGGCCTCCCTTAGAATTGATTTGGTCTCCTTCAATGCTATTGCTACTTGTTCATCGGTAGTACGAACCCTGATCTCGAAGCTAGTCGACTCACCAACGAGATAAGGGGATACTTCGTCGAGTACGGACTCGAACTGCGACTGGACCCATTCAGGAGTAACGATGCGCATGATTACTTGGGTCAGACGTTCAACCACATCTTCTACAGAGCCTTTGCCATCGGTATTCTGGATGCCGAGCAAGTGAAAAACCCAACCGGGGGTGTCTTTGTCTTCGGTCAAAGCCTTGATTGCGACATCCCGGATTCGAGGCTCGGCTTCTTGCTTAAGAATAAGATTGTATATGTCGGCCTCTGCCATCAGGTGTTTGAATTCTTCAACCATGCTCCGTACATTATTTCCCGCCTGTATTTTGATAGTGAACTCGTCTCTCTCCGCAGTGATATATCGACCGATCTGGTCGAGAGAAAGCTCAACCATGGATTCAAGATATTCAGGCGGGAAGGCGCGATTTACGGCATCCACTATCTGGACAGTTGTTAGACCAGAAGTAACAAGCGGATTTTCGTCAATGTTGACTTCGAAGTCTCTAGGCTCTAGTTCTCGTGCATCGTCCAGGATTGACGTTAGAACGTCTACCAGCAAGAAGTTGTATACATCAGCTTTCTTGAGTTGTCTGGGATAAAAATCTGGATTTAGGAAGATTTGGTTAACCTGAGATATCACTAGCGTGACTAGCAATAGCACTACAAAAACCAATCCCAGTAAGATACTAACTATTCGACGAATCCAAATCATGGCACATTAATTATATTGCTATAAATGCTCTAATAAACCCCTGATTCAGACCCCAATCGGGTCGAATTCAGGCTAATCCACCAGGGATCTTGAATTCGGCAAATAGTTCTCCATTACTTTTCCCAGAATAGTCCGCGTGGTATTTGAGAAGATCTTGATCCACGAGCGGTAGAGATATCCTGGAAGGATTCTTTTAGTGGATCATGTGGAATTAGGCCACGATAGATTCTGAGATAACCATATGGCTATGAAGTATGGGAGATCTATATTGTCAAATCCAACGAGAAAATATCAACTTGGATTATCTAGGTTTAGTAACCGATATAAGGTGTTACCAAGTATATTTTTTTGAGAATCATTTGGAAGCGACTCGGTGTGCATCTTCATAAACTCTAGATTTTGCCTGTATGTCCAGGATCTCATTACTATTGGCATGTCTGTTCCCCACATGATTCTTTCCGATCCAATGCGAGCAATGCCTTCTTCTATCGTTGACCGGACTTGTGGCATCGGGTAATCCCAAATATTGCCTAGGGCAATAGGGAACAGCCATTGTAAGTAAAGCCTCGGGTTATCGAAGGCTGACCAAACCTCCTCACTGATATTCAGCCGGTCACCTTCTACAAACAAGCGCCAACCCATCCCATGGGTCATAACTACATCAACGTCGGGATAATTTTCCATCCATCTGGTGAGAGTCCGGACTTCCTGAAGATAACTTTCTACTACCTGGGAACTCCTTTCCTTAAGGGAGAAGAATACGGGTATACCCATTGTAGCTATGGCATCCCAGAACGGCTTGAAGTCTTTGCTATCCCAGGGGCCGTGGTAGTCATATAGGTCAAGTTGTGGAGGTAAGAAATGAAGTCCGGACAGCCCCTGTTCATTCACTGCACGTTCGATGTTTCTGATGGAACCGTCAGGATCACTATGTGTTTCCCATTCTCTGGTGTGAGCTAGTCCCAGTAAACGATCAGGATATTGGGCCACGCAATCAGCAACAAAATCGTTTCCGATTCCTAGATAAGGGGTACGATGAAGCAGGGCCTTATCAACTCCAGCATAGTCCATCTCGGCCACCAATCTTTGGGCTGGATAATACATGTCGGTGATAGAAGGCGGGAAATACTGTTTCGCAAAGCTCTGTCCCCCTGATGTCCACTCAAAACGGCCATTGTAGGCTGGTTTGAAATCTGACGACTTCAGTGCCTTTAGGGAATTCCAGTTATCCATGTCAATTAAGGCATGGCTGTCGCCAGGGGATCTGTCATTAATTCTCCATGCAGGTTGATGATGAACCGCTATGGCTTGTTGAAGATGACGGCTCATATCACTAGGGTTATCGAATCCGCAAGAACCTTTAAGTGGGGGAAATGTGTAGGCGTGTCCATCAAATATCATTTGATTTACCTTGATCAAGATATCTTGGTTTAAGTGTAAGCATCACATCATTGATACAACTAGTTTTGGGGAGCTAATCAGACCCTATGGGTAAGTATCAATGTAAAGGATGGAAATTTCTTAGTCAAAGGCAATCAATAGTGGATCTTCAGGGCGTTGTGTCAATACATAACGCCCTGCCTGTATCCCAGCTATACGTCCGAAAACCGCACCTGTCATCATGCCACCACCGGAGGGATAGTTTTCATGCCAAAGACATATAACGATCTCCCCAGTTGCATACAGGCCCGGAATGATTTGCCTTTTTTGGTGAAGAATCTCTGCGGAGGAAGTAATATGCAGACCACCGTAGGTGAATGCCATCCCGCAGACATTCTGGTGTTGCCGGCTCCTATCACCAATACCTGTGTATTTATTACCTTGGTATCCATCCTATATTTTGGGTACTTGCCTGCAGATCCAGTATAGATTCTTGACCATCTCGGATATACTTAATGAAAAGGACGCGATTTATGAAACACAGTGTTATATATCGTCGAGAGGGTTGGTACACAGCCTTTCCACGGCTTGACTTTTTACAGGATGGACGTTTGTCCATAGGCGTGAATTCTTCCCCGTTTCACGATCATTATTTGATTGGCGAATGGAGGGTATTGGTTTCCCAGGATTCTGGAGACACATGGCAAGACTCACTCGATCCGAGTATTCCTCACAACTGGGATGCACCCGATAGACGAGAGAAATACGATCGATATATGGATGTTCTGGACGATGGTACCTGGCTATCCGCAGGGTCGGTTGGGTGGCAAGAATGGCCGAGTTCAAAACGGGATGAGATCCAGAAATCGGGGCTAATGGTCCGGGAGCACCAGACCAGTTCCGACAGGATAGTTTCGGGTGGTAATGGCCTTTTCTTTCAACGATCCCAAGATTTCGGCAAGACTTGGGATCGATACGACTATCTGGTGCCTGGTGTGCGTCATATCATGGCATTTCCCCGCTCGATCAAGCTCTTAAATGGCACTATCTTGATCCCTGTGGGATCAAATACTGAAGACCACGATACACAGGCGTTCGTCTGGAGATCTGGTGATCATGGTCAAACGTTTCAGCTTTTGCCAATGGGTCCTAATCCATGCACGCAGGAGACTGCGTTTCTTGAGTATTCCCCGGGTCACATCTTGGCTCTCACAAGAGCTGAACCTGCTCCAGGATATCTACTCGAAATGAGATCAGATGATGGAGGTCGTTCATGGAGTTGGCCTATGGAAACCCAGATATGGGCTCCACATTCGCCCCCTCACCTGCTCAAATTGCGGGATGGGCGAATCCTATGTTCCTACGGCTATCGCGAAAACCCGATGGGTATACGAGCTGTAATTAGCCATGACAATGGAAGCTCTTGGGCCATTGAAGATACATATGTGCTGAGGGAGGATGGTGGATATCCAGCTGAAACTGGAATGGGGCGTGATTCTGTCGATCGTGGTGGACGGCCCATGTCTGATGTCGGCTACCCACAGTCTGTGCAATTATTGGATGACAGTATCCTAACTGCCTATTACATTACGCTGGAGGATGGGGTTAGCCATGCAGCGTGCACGAAGTGGAATCCTTAGACTAATTCAGTCTATCTAGCTCTAGGGTTTTTCGAGTTGAATTACTTTATTTTGCACTAGTTGTTTGGCCGTCACGGGCGGGATCAGTATTTGATAAGGGACGCCATTCAAAGCATGCTATTATCCCTAGATCTTGTGAATCGTATAATCAAAACTAATAAAGCCTAGTTGAGTTGGGGGTTGGTTTCATGGTTACCCGTTTCTGTTTAATCGGGATCTTACTTGTCGTGATAGGTTGTGGAGATTCAACTGTGGGCCAACCATCCGGTACTGAAACCGGGATCTTATCTCCTACTGTTACTATGGGGAGCGGATCTACTTTTACGAAAATAGCTCCAACCGAATCTCCTAGCACACCGACTCCGACCACTGTCCCTGATCCGACAGCGACTGTAGCCATAGTACCGAATCCAACGGTGACAAAGGCACCTTCTCCGCGACCGGAATCAACGGCCCCTGCAAAGGGGAAAGCCAGTACAGACTCAGGATGTCAGCCTTCTGAGGCTAAAGTAAGGCAGCCCAAATCAAACCTTCCACTTGAAGAACAGATACCCAAGGTAAGTGAAATAGCAAACTCATATTTTTCTGGAACTAACAATACCGGGCTTCCGAGATTGAAGTTGCCGCCTGATGTTCGTAAGAGCAGGAGGGGAGGGATAGTTGTCAATATAGAATTTAATGGAGATGAATATTCCACCATTGTTGAGAAAAAGGTAGCACTTGATTGCCGGATGCGGGATGGTTACGAGGTTTTCTATGCTTCTGGGTACGATATTTCAGAGGTGAGCATGACAGCGATTTCCATGGGCACGGTGGCGCTAAAAAGAACCATAGAAGCACCTATCATGGTTATGAAGACTAGGCTTAAAAAAGACGCGGCAGAGTGTGTTGACTGGGCTAAGAAAAATAAGCTTGATTTCAACGAAATATGGGAAATGGTGACCATGAACCCGGCGTGGAAAAAAGAATTGCGGGCAGTCAAGGAAAATTAGACCTCTTTGATCTCGTTAATCTTAGGACCGGAACTAGCATTATTGACACAAAGTGCAAGTTAGCTATTGATCGCCAATTAGCCAATCATTGACACGTTTTACCTGTGTTAAGACAGGGTCTAGTGTCCAAATATAGCGGCTATTCGGTCACCAACGATCTTGTCTTGCCCTTCGCTAAGGCCGTACCCGTGAATGGTGATGGAGTCTTCTCCTTTTACAACCCTTGTCCAGATAGGAGGATCTCCGGTTTTCAATTCGTCTACTATGCCTTGTAAAGTGATGCCAGTCTCAGGTCCAGTTAGTTCTATGCTGACACCAAATGGCTGATGGCCTATTACATTGGTTAACATGGTGGCCGTCAATCCAGGGACTCTTTCAAGGGGGGCAAGGATGTTTTGGCACTGCTGTTCGGTCTGTGCTAGCCGTTCCTCGTGGTTCATGGTAAACCATAGGCGTATTGCCGCCACTACACCTACTATCTCCTGGCGATCAATCTTTTGAGGCCGTCCGATGCCTCGGATCCTGCGA
This sequence comes from uncultured Dehalococcoidia bacterium, assembly GCA_964608025.1. Classification (GTDB taxonomy): domain Bacteria; phylum Chloroflexota; class Dehalococcoidia; order Lucifugimonadales; family CAJWER01; genus CAZSLO01. The sequence continues at coordinate 11,651 of CAZSLO010000018.1, forward strand.
CTTTCGTATCCAATGAATGACTGGTAGGAGATTTTCCGGATCATGTCCTTTGTGCCCAGTGCGAGGCCCGTTGATTGAGGGGCTTTTATATACTTGGTAGCTATACATTGGAAATCGGCACCCATCCGCACATATTTGCCGAAATTTTCCAGTGGGTAAACTTGCCCGGCAGCGTCTACGGTAACTGGGATTTCGTTAGAGTGAGCTACATCGATTGTATCTTCTATGGACAAGCCTTGTAGGTCAGGCGATACCTCGTTGGCATAGTAATGCACTGCAGCCGTTTTTGGGCCTATGGCATTTTCAAGGTCTTCTCGTGTTGTGGTCTCCTCTGAACCGAACTCTACTAGCTTGGCTCCTGCTAGCTCTAGACATCGATCGTACCAGTATCGTTGTCTACGTTGGATTAGGATCTCGTCCTTCATGCCAGCCGTATTTGGAAGTTGCTGTATTAGATCATCGTCATATCCGGCCATGATTGCGGCGGTAGCTAATGTTAATGCTGAGCCTGCTCCTGATGTGACGTAGGCAGCCTGAACATCTATTATGTCTGCGATCGCTTCCCCAGCCTTTTCTTCTAGCTCAACCAGAGGGACGTAGGCAATATCAGCCTCATCCATGGCTTTCTTGACCTCTGGTGCTGGTGTCGAGCCTCCAAGCATAGTCACGCTTCCTATAGCATTGATGATAGGTGTGGCCCCAATATCTTCGTAAATATTGACCCGCTTGGTGTCTGTCATGTGTATCTCCCCAAGTATAATTTTTTAATAAAAGACACAGGATTTTAAATTGGGTTTAGAGCCAATCCCAAGTGAAAGTTGATACATAGATTTCGATTCTAACGCTGGATTGGTACCCAGTTTGTATACAGAGTACTATGATTTTTGTTGTTCCGTCTGAGTTTCTCCAATCAGGATCGGTCCGCCAGCAATTGCATCGTCGCAGTATTGGCATTTTTTATTGCAATGAGTAATCATAGGATTTTCTTTTATTGCCGTTGAAGCATATTTTAGTAGCTCGTCTGCTGGGAAAATGCGCCATAGGCTATTACCGACCATGGTCTGTTCCTCTAGGTCAGACAGTACCGGCTCCAAATTATCGAAGCCTTCAGAGCAAGCCCCGAATTCGACTTGTATCGGTTTTCCGTCCTCCCCGTTTACCCATCTTCGGAACGGTACACGGCCACTAATTTTCTCGGCCAGATGCAACGCGGTCATTCTTGTGAGTCCCACGCCCATTAGGACCACCATGCCACCTAAACTGCTCAATTTATCGATTGGACTGAACATATCCAAGGGTGTTTGAGGTGCTATTAGCTCGGTGGATAAAGGCCCTATTGCGGCAAATGAACCTCGAGGCTGATTGCCTCGATGTCGACCATCCATGGACAGTAAAAATTTTGGTATGACTCCCATAGAATACTTCGTATCATTGATCTTGTTGCTATCTGTACTATAGATCAGCTTGGCCCCAGCCGGGTCCATTTGATAAGTGGCGTAGTCGATGCCATTACGCAAAGGCCTGTCTTCGTCTGGAGGGGTAATTTCGTAGATATGTGAAAAAGTGGGAACCATCACTGTACATCCTTGTGCTAGTAGTCCGTCAATCACGGTTTTGGGACCACCTGAAACTCTACCAAAGGATCGTAAGGAAGAATGAACAAGGAGTGGCTTTCGATCTAGGTTCATGCGGGATACCGCCTGTGAAATTACACTAGATGTTACTGTCATTGGGATTATTCCTATGGAAATGAGTGTTTCTAGACGAGTTGTTTTCTACATGGATTGGTCTATAGGCTTCCCATTAACTCATCGTCTATTCTACACGTTCAAGCTTGAAGGTTACGGGTCTGAACCCATCGGTACAGTTCGTAACAAAAGTTCCATTTTTGACTCCCAGCATGTTTCCGCCTCTACCCAAAATAAACACGTATTTTTGTATATCTACCCATGGAGGATCTGGAAAACCCTCCGGGATATGTGTTCCATCACTAATGAATTCGTGTCCTATGTCGAAGGCGTGACAACAGTTTGGAGTATTACCGGTAGAACCATCTTTCCACTGTATTGGATCCGTGGTTAACTCATTAACCAAATCAGAGTGGAAAGTTTTTTTTACTACCGTAATCTTCACTTTATATGGGGGTTTCACCAGGTATTCCTTGTGTTCGGGGAGTTAGCGGTCTTGTACCGATCCGTCAAATCCAATTGGAGTATCTAGGATCTTGGGATTTTCGGATATGGATAAAGCGGATTCATTGATTCGGATTCCCAACCCAGGTTCCTCGGGGACAGTCAAATAACCATCCAAGAGTTCGAGGGGTGTTTCTAAAAGTTCACTCTTTGGAGGTTCAGATTCGCCTGTATATTCTTGTAACGCGAAATTTGGGATGCAAGCATCTAGCTGAACACAAGCTGCTGTACTTATAGGCGAAAGTGGATTATGGGGTATAACTTTGACGTGGTGTGATTCAGCCATGGCAGAAACTTTTTTGCATCCTGAAAGTCCACCACAAAGACATAGATCTGGGCGTACATATGCTGCTGCGTTGGATTCTAGAAGTTGTTGGTATTCGAATATTGAGGTGAATCTTTCACCGGTAGCGATCGGGACATCACAGTTTTTTGCGATTTCTCCCATAATTGCTGGACTATCAGGTAGCATAGGATCTTCGTAGAAAAACAGGTTGAATTGTTCAAGTCTCTTTCCCAGGCCTATGCTTTCTGCTGGTGCCATCTGGCGATGTATTTCGACACACAGATCGATTTCTGGGCCGACAGTATCCCTCACGGCCGCAACGCGAGTAACTGCCTCATCTGCCCATTCACTATATGACTTGTGCAGATGAAACATTTTTGGAAAAGCGCTGAATCGGACAGCAGTGAAACCTTCTCTAACTACTTTGGCAGCATCTTCTGCCAGACCTTCAGCCGTGTCGTTGTCATCTGGTGGGTTGACGTGCATATAGCATCGAACTCGATCGCGAGTTTTACCGCCCATTAGATCATATACTGGTACTTCTAGACGCTTTCCTTTGATATCCCATAAAGCTATGTCTATGGCTGATAGAGCCCCTTGTACTACAGAACCCATGAAATGAGAGCTTCTATAAAGCCACTGGTAATGGTGTTCGATCCTGTGGGGGTTTTTGCCTAACAAGTAGGGCTCCATCGTTTCTATCATGGTTTGTGTGGCCCGTTGCCAGCCATGCACACCACCTTCTCCTATTCCCACCGTGCCGTCCTCACAATATATTCTGATTAATAGCCAGCGATCCCACAGGAGAGTTTCTACTTTCTCTATCTTCGTAGGCTTAACCAATTTACATGCTCCCTTTTATTTGTGACTTAATACCTTAGGACGAATAGTCGAATCACCGGAATGGCTTGTAATGACTTGAGCTAGTATTGTCTTACGTGATTTAGGATTCACCAAGGAAGATTACCAAGTCCAGGTATTTTTAAGCTCTTTATTAACGATCGCATTATCAGGCCAAGTTCCATTAAATAGGTCGATTACACACTGTGCTGCCTCGTTGCGCATATTTTCGATTGAAAGTGTGTCATTTCCTGCCATATGTGGTGACATCACAACGTTGTTCATAGTGTAGAGTAGGTTATCCTTACCTGGAGGTTCAATTTCAAAAACGTCTAGCCCGGCGGCCCCAATATGTCCGGATGCTAGAGATTCCACGAGATCTTTTTCTACTACCAAGCCGCCTCGTGCCGTGTTGATAAGAACTGCACCGGGCTTCATTAGCACTAGTTTATTTCGGTCAATCAGGCCCCGAGTTTTGTTTGATAAAGCGCAATTAAGACTTACAAAATCGGAGTTTTGGAGGAGTGTATCAAGGTCCGCAAGTTGAATATTGTTTTGGCGGATAAATTCCATGTTTGGATGAGGTTCGGCTGCTATAACATTCATTTTCATGGCAAGTGCTCGATATGCCACGTCTTGGCCTATTCTCCCTAGTCCTATAATTCCAAGAGAGGACCCTCGTAGTGGCCTCAAGGATTCAGTTGGCCACTTGCCGTCCCGTACGGATTTATCGCTCATCACTATTGATTTGGCAACGGCCATTATCAATGCAATCGTATGTTCAGCTACGGCCTCATGGTTTGCATTTGGAGTAATAGTCAAGAGAACGTTGTTCGCATTTACGGCCTCTATATCAACCTTGTCAAACCCGACACCCAGTCGGGCGATCACACGAAGATCAGGGAGAGATTCAATTACATTCTTGGTGTACCGTTCCCCAGCCGCTAGGACCGCAGCAGTTCCCTGGAGAATATCTATTTCTTCATCATCACTCGCATTGCCTTGAGAGAAACGCTTGTTGTTTATCAACCTGATCTCGAATCCCGCATCTCTTAGCAATCGGAGGGCGTATATATCATTGCTTGAGTTATTAAGCGGGGTACTTATGGCTACAGTAGTCAATTAGAACTCCTATCGTGTTCTATTGGCATATTGATCGTTCCGATCAATATGCCAATGCATTAATTTGGGGACAACTGTTTTTTAAGCTCGTGCTTGGTGTGGTATAGATTTCCTTTTGATGGTTTTTTTGGGACCACGTAGAACGAGAAAAATTACAGCTGCCAATACATATATTCCAGTGCAGATTATTAGTACCCAGCGGTAGCTTTGTGTGGCATCGAATATGATTCCAGCAGCAACCGGGGCTCCTAGTGCTCCAATACTCACCATGGTATTGACTCCTCCTCTAAGGGTAGCGTATGAGGCTCTCCCAAAATAATCCCCTATCATAGCCCAGGTAAGTCCGGCGGCGCCGTCTGTGATCGACAAAACAACCCCGAAAGTAATCATCAGGTACAATTTTCCCGGGGAGTAGAGTAGGAAGATCAAGCTTCCAGCACCAACAATCATCGCGACAACCACTATCTTGCGCTTCGACCAATAGTCTCCTAGCCATCCCATTAGGAAACGGGTTGCAATCGCGGCCACTGAACCGGATGCTATTACTACCCCTCCAGTTCCTTCTCCCATGCCTTTCCAGACCATCAAGGGAACGATGTGCACCAACACACCTGAACTGGCAGATATCCTAAGAGTTACGCCTATAGAGAGGAGCCAATATGACCAGGTCTTGATGGCATCCCGGACGCCGAATTCGGACTCTGGTGGCTTTTTCGAACGGGCTCCATGAGGCTCAAGATAACCATCAGGTGTTTGGCCGAGTTCTTCTGGTGAATTTTTCACCATTAAAGCTAGTGGTAGTCCAACCACAAGTATGATGACCCCGGATATTGAAGATGCAACTCGCCATCCATAGTTTATAACGATGAAGGCGATTAGAGGTGTTATCACGCTGCTACCTATAGCTATCCCCATGGATATAACTCCGAAAGCTGTACCCCGATTGCGCACGAACCATCGGGTTACTAAAGCTGCGGAACAGTTGTGGAATCCCGCGTTAGCTCCTAATGAAATTACCCCAATGAAAATCAACAGGAAGACAGTAAAGTTTTTCGCAACTGGGAGAAATACGAACCCGATTCCGGTCAAAACTACTCCAATGGCCATCATGATTCTCGGCCCCCAACGGTCGATAAAGAATCCTGAAATTGGGCTCTGTAGTCCTCCTTCCAGGGCCGACAAGCCGAACACCAGTGATGTAGAAGCGTGGCTGAGATTGAGATCACGAGCTAGGGAAAGGAAGTAGACTGTGAACCCCCTGCCGTAAAATCCGGACAGTAGGGCGTTCATAGTGGCACCTATAGCAGCAAATCTCCAGCCGTGAAAGGGACGGCGTCTCTGGAATTGATTTGCATTTTTCATGGTGTGGTTAAATTATCAGGTCGTATAGGTAAGTACATCTTCCAGCCATATATGACAAAATACACCATCATGGATAATAGAAATACACCCGACCAGCTGGTAATTAGCAATGAATTTGGAAGAGCAGTATTTTCTCCATTGGCAGGGTCAAGTTTACGATCCCTACAAATCGTTACCGCTGAAGGAGATACTTGTGAACTTCTTACGGGAGGAGATGGGGCACTAGATCCATTGCAACTCCCTCGTGGTACAGGAAGTTTTATGATGTGCCCGTGGCCCAACAATATAAAGCAGGGTATTCTCCATGCTGAGGGTCGCACATATGAGTTGCCAACTAACGGCCCACAAAATGCGGCGCATGGTTTGACTCGAGACCAGTCGTGGGCACTTGTGAATGCAGAGGATACAAGGATACAACTGACTACCAAGCTTCAAGACCCATGGCCATTCCCTGGAAGTGTCATTTTCAATGCACATCTTAGTGGTCCAGCGCTAATAATGGAATTAAAGATAACGAATGATGGGGGAGACACTTTCCCAGCAGGATTTGGGTGGCACCCATGGTTCCGGAGATATATTGGAGATAGTACGATTCGAATAAAAGTGCCTGGCCAACTGTCTGCCTGGGATATAGACACCAAGAGACATGGGACTGGGAGTGAGACTAGAGTACCAGGTGATTTAAACTTAACCCGGTTAGTTGAACCAGAAATTGGAAAGTTTGATCACTGTTTTCGTAACGAACCAAGAAAACCAGTTAAGTTACAATGGCCCGACATAGCCACATTGCTTATGGAATCTTCCACTGAGATGACCCATTTAGTAGTCTATACTCCCCCAGAATCGGTATGTGTTGAGCCAATATCATGCACCGTCGACGCTTTTCGGCTTGAAGCAGAAGGTATCAAAGACACTGGTACTAGACATATACAGCCGGGAGGCGGAATGTCGGGATGGACCAAGTGGTCATGGGGCTAATCTTATAAATTTAGCCCTTTGTTCGGTATGAGTATTACACGATAGTCTCGAATGTTTGATGAAATTACTTCAAGATGCAATTTGAATTTTTGTGGCATTGCTGAGTACTCTGGCGCTGCCTTTCTCCATTACGACGATATCCTCTATTCTTACTCCGCCCCAATCAGTAAGATAGATCCCAGGCTCGATAGTAAACACCATGCCATCTTCTATCCGGTTATCAGCCCTTGGTCCCACTCTTGGGTGTTCGTGCACTGCTAGACCGACACCGTGTCCTAGGCTATGCCCAAAATGATCCCCATAACCTGCTTCCGAAATGATGTTTCTGGAAATGGAGTCTACTTCTTCGCCGGTCATCCCAGGGGATACCTTCTCTTCTGCTTCCAGTTGTGCGCTTAATACCGTGCTATAGACCTTCTCGAATTTTTCGTCCAAATCTCCCATGAATATAGTTCGTGTCAGATCAGCGCAATAGCCTTGGTATTTTGCTCCCATGTCAATTACGACGGATTGCCCATTCAATATTGGGGTGTCATCTGCAAGGTGGTGTGGTAGGGCTCCATTAGCACCAGCACCGACGATTATATCGAATGCTAGACCTTCTGCGCCTTGTTCTCTCATTGATTTTTCAAGTTCCCACGCGACCTGTTTTTCAGTGATGCCAGGTTTGATAGAAGCTGAAACCTCCTCGAATGCTTGGTCAGTCACCATAATTGCTTTTTCTAAAAGTTCAAGTTCGTCGTTGTCCTTAATTGCCCTCATCTTGTCGATGAATTCATTGGTTGGTATCAGCTCTAGGTTGGATGATTCAATATCACCTTGGATTGCTTTTAGGAATGTAGAATGGGTTGCTATTGACACGTTGTCCGATTCAAATCCGATGCGCGTTATCCCGGCGTTTAGTGCAATCTGTGGTAGCCAGCTAGCTGATGCGGTTATGCGTTCTATGCGGTAGCCCGGCGCCTGCTGTTCTGCCTGTTCGATGTACCGGAAATCTGTCGCGAGGACTTGGTCCTTTTCTGTAATTAGGAGGTACCCGGCTGAGCCAGCAAATCCCGAGAGATAGCGCCTATTCTCAGGGCTTGATATCAACATCGCGTCAACTTGTTGATTCTCTAGATGGCTACGGAGTTTTTCGACCCTACTTGTTGTCTTCAAAGTTTACTTGCCTTCCTGAATGTGTCCTAGTAGTAACCTGAGCCCATTGATGTAGCCTTGCTCCCCCAGTCCCGCTATCTGTCCTATTGCAATAGGTGCTATCACGGAATTATGGCGGAACTCCTCGCGGGCATGGATGTTCGAGAGATGAATTTCAACGATTGGCAAACTAGTATCAACTAGGGCATCTCGCATAGACAGGCCATAATGGGTCAATGCACCACCGTTGATGATTATTCCAGCAGCTCGAGTCGCGGATTCTTGTAGGAAATCAACTATGGCTCCCTCATGGTTGCTTTGGAAGAATTCTACCTCTACATCTATCGCTAGCGCCTCGGTTCGTATATTTTGGTTGATCTCTTCTAAAGTGATGGTCCCATAAATCCCGGCATCCCGCCTACCGAGCATGTTTAGATTTGGACCGTTTATCACCAGAATTCTCATGTCTTGACCTCCGTATCTGGATTCGCTCGTGGATGAGCTGTCAGGTAGACTTCTTTCGCCTTTGCGCGTGTTACGTGTGTATATATTTGTGTGGTAGCAGGACTAGAGTGTCCGAGGAGTTCTTGAACGACTCTCAGATCGGCGCCGCCGTCTAGTAGATGAGTTGCAAAAGAGTGTCGCAGTGTATGGGTATGCACGCCCGGGTCAAGTCCGATTTTTGTCGCGTATCGACGTACTTTTTCCTGTATGCTTCTTTTGCTAAGCCTAGACCCGAAACGGTTTAGAAACAAGGCACTGCCGCCCTTTGCTCCAGATAGCTTCGGCCACACTTCGGTTAAGTAAAGCGCTATTGCGTCTCTTGCGGTCGTTCCGATCAAAACTACCCTTTCTTTGGAGCCCTTTCCAATTACCAGGATTTCACGTGTGTCAAGGTTGACAGAGTCGGTTTCAAGGCCGTGAACCTCTGCGACACGTAACCCTCCAGCGTATATGGTTTCCAGTAGGGCGCGGTCTCTGATCCCCAAATCAGCACTAGAATCAGGTGCAGAAACAAGAATGTCGGCCTCTTTCTGTGATAGAAACCTGGGCAACCGTTTGTCACGTTTCATCACGCCGCGACGTGGCAACGGATCCTTGTGAATGAGATTTTCTGTTAACAACCATCTCAAGAAGGAACGTAATGCGCTAAGTTTTCTTACTATACTCGATCTAACATAGCCTAGTTCTACTAGCCAAGAGAGGTAGCTTCTTAAGGTGTATCGATCTAGCTCTTCCAATCCGATGATCTTTCGGATTTCCATGAAATCGTATAATGGCTGTAAATCTGTCTTGTAGTTACGGACAGTTAATGGAGCTAAGCCTTTATCAGTTTGGATAAAGGTTATAAATCGACTGAGTATAGAGTCCCAATCTGTACTATTCATCAGGTGAGTTGTACACCTAAATTACTGCTTATTGGAAGGCTGGTATAGGCCACTTTACGCCAAAAGGATTATTGGTTATTACAGATGTTTTTAGATTCTGAAATATTGGTCCGATAATGAGGATTTTGAGGTAGGCTTCGAGGTATTGATACTGACGCAATAAACTAAGAAGGTTTAGTCAGCTATTTCCTTATTGAAACCTTCCTGGTAATTTCTTACAAAAACTCGACTAAGAAGCCAACTCATCGGCCTCTTCTTGTTCCGGCACGGGGCCTCTGTAGCCGCAGGTGAGGCATCTAGAATTGTCTCTACCGGATGCCACCAGCAGTTCGTTGCAATCTGGGCATGGTTGTGGAAGCGGTCTTTGACTTGTAGTGAAAGTACAATCCGGGTAGTTTGTGCAGCCGTAGAACTTACGTGGCCCGCGGCCCCGGCCGCCCTTGCCTTGACGTTCTACAAGTTCACCATCGTCTTCTGGGCAGCCCACTCCAGTGCGTTGCATAAGTGGTTTGGTGGTTTTACAATCTGGGAAGCCACTGCAGGATAAGAATCTTCCAAACCTGCCAGACTTTATAACCATTGGTCGTTCACATGCGGTGCATACCTCGTCTGACTCTTCGTCAATTTTATCCCTAGGGACTCGTTCTGCCTCAACTAGGGCCCGTTGGACAGATTCGTTAAATGGTCGATAGAATTCATCCAATACGGGGGTCCATTCCCGCTGCCCGCTGGCAATGTCGTCTAATTCTTCTTCAACACGTGCTGTGAAGCCAACGTCCATGATATCTGGGAAATGTTGAGTTAACAGTCCACTAACTGCAATTCCAAGTTTTGTAGGTACTAATCTTCCCTTGTCTTTTCTAGCGTAATCGCGATCAATTACCGTTGCTATTGTTGGTGCGTACGTGCTGGGTCGACCGATTCCCCGTTCTTCTAGAGCTCGGACTAGACTGGCCTCGGTGAATCTCGGGGGAGGTTGTGTAAAATGTTGCTCAGGGAGTATTTCATGCGGCAGAAGGGAATCACCTTGGTTAACTACTGGTAGTGGCGCCTCGGATTCTTTTCCGTTGGCGGAATCATCCTTGTCTTCCAAGTATAGTGTCCGAAATCCTGGGAACTTGGTAACTGAACCGGTGGCTCGAAATCGGTAGACTGTCCCCGAATTAGTGTCATTAGCATCGATATCTATGGCGGTTGAGTCAAGTAGAGCGTCAGCCATCTGGCTCGCAAGCATACGGCGCCATATCAATTCATAAAGCCTATATTGCTCGGAAGTGAGGTTGCCTCGTATTGATTCGGGTTCACGATGTATGGAGGTGGGCCTAATAGCTTCATGAGCTTCTTGAGCGCCTTTCACTTTTTTAGTGTAAACACGTGGTGATGGCGGTAGGTAGTCGGGCCCGAATTTTTTCTTGATGTAGTCTCTGGCCTCTGTCACGGCGGTTGCAGATACGGTTGTTGAATCCGTACGCATGTACGTAATAAGGCCGGTGGAGCCATCCACGCCAACGTCAATTCCCTCATAGAGTTGCTGGGCGATAGCCATGGTGCGGCGAGGAGTGAATCTCAGCTTCCTAAACGCTTCTTGCTGGAGGGAGCTTGTTATAAAGGGCGGTGTTGGCCTACTGCGTCGTTCCTTTGTTGCTATTTTTGAGACAGTGAATCTCGCAGGATCTAGATCAGTTTTTATCTTGTTGGCTTCATCGCCATTCGGTATGGAAAGACGTTTGGATTTACCTTTGATTGAGTGGAGACCTGCTTTGAACATCACATCGGCATGATTTGGACTGGCTAGTGAAGCTTCAATACTCCAATATTCTTCTGCTACAAAAGCACCAATTTCGTTCTCACGGTCAACTATTAATCTCAAGGCAACTGATTGAACTCGGCCTGCGGATAGCCCGCGCCGCACTTTTTTCCAGAGAACGGGACTTAGATCGTACCCGACGAGCCGGTCTAATACTCGTCTCGCCTGTTGCGCGTCAATTAGGCGATCATCGATCCCTCTTGGATTGTCGAAGGCCTCTTTTATAGCTGATTCAGTAATTTCATGAAAAACAACGCGGCGGATCTTTGGTTCTGCAATTTTCGCCGCGTGAATTAGATGCCAAGCAATAGCTTCACCTTCTCGATCTGGGTCAGTTGCTAGATAGACGGCATCAGCCACCGCTGATGCCTTTTTTAACTCGGCAATGACTTTTCTCTTGTCAGGCATCACCGAGTATTTGGGCTTGAAGTCCTTGTTGACGTCAACCCCTATCTCGCGTTTAGGCAGATCCCGAACATGGCCCATAGAGGCAATTGCCTCATAATTTTTCCCGAGGAACCTGCCAATAGTTCTGGCCTTGGCTGGCGATTCGACTATTACTAGATCCTTTGCCATATATTTCCTTATAGGGTATTTATAGAGATTGTAGAATCTACAGGTATTCTAATTGTCCTATTGTACTTTATGCGATCACCGAGTTTGTTAATCAATATATCTTTATCGTTATTAATGGTATTTGTAGTGAAACCACTTCACAGTATCTATATTAGGTAGTATTAAAGAGATTCGACAAGGGAAAGCATCCGGCACATATTATCTTTATCCCGGGTTGCCAAGATAAATTGTACCTATTTGATTCTAACATAAGGATTATTAAGTTCGGTTCAATGGTTGTAGGATAGGTGATCATGCCCAACTTGGGTTTCTAGCTAAGCCTGTGGTTTTAGGTATACAACACTGCCAGTATTAACACTCCTGAAACTTGGATTGTTACTTGCGTAAACACTTTGATGGTGATTCTTGTTAAGCTCGCTATTTACCAAGGGGTGATTGGGGCTGTTTGAGATTGACCATACTCCGAATACATTGCTAAACTTCTGCCTACTTCAGGCCATAAAAACTAAGGAGTTGATTTGATCGGCGTACTAACTCATCACTGGGCGCTAGAAGGCCGTGTTGATGATGCGAAGACTATACTAGATCGTAATGGTAGGGCTCAAAGCCGTGCTCCTGGGTTCGTTCTTCGATACAGCCTAGTTTCTAATACTGACCCGAATAAGTTATCCAGCCTAGTAGTTTGGCAAAGCGAGAAGATATACGACTTGTGGAAGGCCAGTCCTGAACGTGCTACGGCGATGGCTGGTGCGGAACTACTTTGGATTCGACCTCCAGAGTCCGAAAGATTCGAGGTCACAGACGAAATAAGTTCTTCTTCAAGATAGTCTTTTGTGAAAGTTTCACTCCATTGATTTGCGGTAGGCATTTACCAGTTGTGTGGCCCCACTTAGTATGAGTGCTCGCTCATCTTCGGTTTCGAAGAACAGAGCCCCTTTTTTCACCCATTCGGCTGCCGAGGATGCGTCGGTAGCTGTAGTGCCAAAAGGGATCCCGTGGTTTTGGCATATTTTAAGAATTTCATTCATCGGATCCGATACTTCGGGATGGTCATAATCCCCTGGATGTCCCATCTCGATCGAGAAGTCCCCAGGTCCAACGTAGACCATGTCAACTCCTGGAGTGCTGATAATTTCCTCAGCATGTTCATATGCGACCTTGGTTTCTATATGTACTACTAGGGTAACTTCAGCGTCTTGATCTAGCATCCAGCGGTCCCAGTTGGATGGTTGCACGTAGTCGCTATTACCGTATCCTGGTGCTACAGCCCTTGTTCCGCCTGGCGGGAACTTCATATAGCTCCGGAGTTCTTCAACCTGGACGCGTGATTCTGTGCGTGGTAGTTGGATACCTACCACTCCCATTTCCAGTAGCTTGGCGACCTCCTGGCGTTCAAGTTGAGGTGTCTTTGCAATTACAGGAATGCCGATGTCTCTCGCTGAAAGTACTGTATCGACTAGGTCAGGGGGTGATAAGGAGGCATGTTCGTACTCGATGTAAACGAAATCAAACCCTGCCTGTTGGTAAAGCTTGGGTACGATTGGTCGGGCATATTCATCTAGGATACCTCCGATTTGGACCTGTCTTGCCTTGAGGCGAGCTTTCAGTTGTTGGCCTGGTCCTCCTTCTGGATAGAGAAAATTTAGTCTATCTTTGGCTGAGGGCACTCTCGAGACGCTCATATTAACTTACCTCAATAATCTTTTGGTTTTCCTGCACACATATTTGGCGCACTCGTTCTCTAGATAGAATTAATTTCTCTGCTAATTCTTTTAGGGTCGGTGGTTGTCCGCCTAGGTCTTTCTCCCATTCCTCAATCCGGAATCTCATTTGTACCCCATGTTCTTTAGTAGCAGGGGAACTTCTCCATACTCTTTTCTGTTTTTTTGATTATCCAAAGAGGCCATTCCTTGCTCATTGAATTTTCCGACTAGGTTTGTGGGATGGCCCAAATCTTGGAACCAATGGTGTAACTGAATGCTACCTGGTTGTTGTTGCATATAAGAGTGATGACTCCTCGGCTGGCGACTGCTTCTTGAATAGTTACAATTTCACCTGGTATCAACCTGTTGTCGATCAGGTATTCCAATAGCGCTTGGTCGTCCTCAGGGATTCTGTCTACGACCAGGTTCATACCGGTAGTCGCGTTATCTAGAGGAATGGAGTCCTTGGAGGGAGTATACCCGCTACCCGGTATTGGGTGCCCAAATGGACAAGTCTTTGGATCACCCAGCTTTGAGACGATATTAGCTTCTAGTTCCGGAGATATTGCATGCTCAAGCCGGTGTGCTTCTATATGGGCGTTGGCAAGATCTATACCTAGGAGATCTACAACCATGCGCTCAGCTAGCCGATGCCTACGCACTATATTTGCACCGGACTGACTGCCACTGTTAGTCAGAATGATGCCTTTCTTCTGATCGGATTCTACCAAGCCTTCACGGACCATACGACGGATCATTGCACTCACCGAAGGTAGAGATGTTCCCAGTCCTTCAGCTTCTGGCAGTGTCTTTAGATGATCTGCAAGTTGAGTAAGGCTTAATCGAGGTTGTTGTTCTTGAAGTCGGAAGATCGACAAGAGGTAGTTTTCAGTCGACATAGATAGACGAGTTTCTTCGTATATATTTGATTTTTTGTTGTTTTTAGTAGTAGGCATAGCTATATATGAGTCAAAAGTGTTTATTCACTACGAATTTACCAAATTCATGTGATTGGTTCAATTGACTAACCAGATTAGGGAACCTTTTTGAATGTACAGGTAATTGTATATAGAGAAATGTAGGATGATTGTTTATGCCCCTGCCATAAGTAAGTCTTGACGTTGTTAATATATATGTCCATACTTACCAAAATTATAAATGCCAATGTTTAGCCGATGGTATTGAAGTAGATATCCAAAGTTTTTTGTGGATATTGGTTGGGATAGATAATGATTCGAGCTGTGGCTAGAAGATTTTCTAAGCAGGTTGAGGTAAGGCTCGGCAAACCTGCTTACAGACCACCTATGATAGTGTGGATTCCCGCTATTATAGTGGGTCTTGGCATGATTCTACCGGTCGTTTATTTACTTGTTCGAAGCTTTGGTGTAACCCGTGAAGGTTGGCATGTCCTAGTCGAGCTTAGAACTTTGTATACCTTGGGCCGGACTGTTCTACTTGCTATTACCGTAATGTTTGGCTCATTAGCTATCGCACTTCCAATTGCATGGCTTACTGTTAGAACCGATATCCCAATGAGACGTTTATGGTCAGTGGTGACTGTTCTGCCGCTCGTTATACCAAGTTATGTCGGAGCGTTCCTCTTTATATCGGCACTTGGACCTAAAGGGTTGATGCAGGAATGGCTTCCTAGTTTTTTAGGAGTGGAAAGATTGCCCGATATCTATGGTCTTTCCGGAGCTACATTCACTCTTGTCCTTTTGAGCTATCCTTACCTACTACTTACGATAAGAGGGGCATGGAGCAACTTGGATCCTTCTACCGAGGAATCAGCTCGGAGCCTTGGACATGGTGCCTTGGGCACTATATTCCGCGTTACA
>CAZSLO010000019.1:0-71883 GCA_964608025.1 uncultured Dehalococcoidia bacterium
GCAGAAATTATAGATAGTCAACATCCTGGTGGTGAGCCGATAATCCAGTTCGACGACGGTGGGTCGATTGCGATGAGCCAAGTAAGGTATGACAGTGAAGTAGAAAATTTCCATCCTGCAAATCATAAGCCTGCACCTGGTGGTCGTCTTTACCGCCGGGCTATTCCTGGGGATACCTCTTAGAATACGGTAGCTAACCTATTTTTCCATGAGCGGGTTTTTAGGATGTCTGACGTGTAATTCGTCTCAATAGCCTATCTTGAACTGAGTGCCATCCGGTCGGGATGCTCTCATTCGCCAGTGTGTAAATCACAGGCACGACGATCAAGGTTAGGGCGGTAGAACTCACAAGTCCACCTATAACAATTGTGGCTAATTCAGCCCCAATAAGTCCCCCTTCATCGTCTACGAATACGGCGAGTGGTAATAACGCGCAACTGGTGGTAATAGCAGTCATCAGGATAGGTCGTAACCGGACTCTACCTCCTCGAATCAACGCTTCATAAACACTTAGACCCTTTTCCCGAAGCTGTTCTACGAATGCGATTAGGACGATTGCATTTGTCACTACGATGCCAATCATCAAAAGGATTCCCATCATCGCCGGTAGACCTAGCGTACGGCCTGTTATAGCTAGCCCCACCAGAGCTCCGATTAAGGCCAGCGGTAGGCTTGTTACGATTACGAACGGAGTCCTTAGAGAGCCAAGGCTGGCTACCATGACCAAGTAGATCAATACAATTCCAACTACCATGGCTAAGAAAATGTCTTGGAATCCCTCTGCGATCTGTTGGAATATACCTCCACTAATTATTTTTAGACCTGGTGGAATCACTAACTCGTCTATCTTTTCTTGTACCTTAACGCCTATTGCTTGAGTGTCTTCAGCAATTATGGTGCCCGTGATATTTGCCGATCTTGTCCCGTCGGTCCTACTGATGGTAACTGGACCTTTTTCGATAGTGACATTAGCGATGTCGCTGACTCGAGATGCCCCTGAGGGACCTGCAATTATGAGTTCTGAAACTTTCTCGAATCTATCGACATCCTTTGGGCTACCTGACAATACGACATCTACTGTATCCCCATCGAGCGACATCTGTGTCACTGGTTGTGGAACCAGGTACTGGCTTACTTGGAAGGCTACTTGTTGCGCTGTAAGTCCAAGAGAAATAGCCTTGGAAGGATCAACCTTTACAACTATCTCATCTCTAGCTTCGCTTATGTCAGATGTCACATTAATGATTCCATCAATGGTCCCAAGTTTTTCAACAAGTTGGTACGATAAGGAAGAGATTTCAGAGTAATCGGTTCCCGTTATGCTTATCTCAACACCAGAACTGGGCGGACCGCCCTCGTCGATTTCTCTGACTGTTAATACGGTATCCTCGGATGTTTCATATTCTGCCCGGAGACTCGCGGCAATCTCATCTGGCGCATCTTCCTTGAGGGCTATGATCATGTTGGCTTCATTGAAGCCACTAGGACCTATCTCCCCGAAGAATGCAGCGGTATTTCCGACCGTGGTCACGATTACTGAGGCACTGTTGTTGAGACGGTCTTCTATTTGACTTGCTTCCGCTATGGTACGGTTTGAAGAGGTGCCCGGGGGTAATTCTATGTTGACTGACAAGAAACGGTCTCCCCCTGAAGGGAATAAGGTTATTGGAATGAATGCGATAAGACCCAGGCTCCCTATAGTTAACAGAATAGCCGCTATCAACGTGACTGCCTTGTGATGGAGTGCCCATTTGAGTATTGGGGTATAGAAGCGTTGGATCGCAGAGTCCCGATCAACGATTTCATCGTCGTTATCGCCAGCGTTTTTTGGCAAATCTCCAGGCCTTAACAGGTATGCCCCCAGCACGGGTACCGCGGTCAGGGCTACGAGCAGCGAGGCGCTTAACGCAAAGCTGACCGCTAGTGCGAAAGGAACAAAGAAAGAACCAACAAGACCTTGGATGAATCCCAATGGTACGAATACCACTATGGTTGCCAGAGTGGATGCGGTAATAGCTGGCCCAACTTCAATAGTAGCGTCTAGTGCAGCGCGCCAACGCTCACGACCATCTTGGATATGGCGATATACGTTTTCGAGGACTACTATACTGTCATCGACTACTCGGCCAACAGAAATAGCTAGGCCACCAAGGGTCATGAAATTCAAGCTGAGTCCTTGCCATCCCATTAGCAATACGCCCATGAAAATGCTAAGTGGTATAGAAAAACCTATTACGATGGTTGGTCTCATCGTAGTGAGTAGGCCCCTTATTGGCGTGGGCCTCAGCGTAAGCATAAAGAGAAATACTACTATTACGGCGAATGTGAAGCCGTACATTGCTTCATGCTCTAGTGTGTCGATTTGGTGCTGGATTTCAGGACCGTCGTTTGTTACGGTGATGACCTCTACATTTTGAGGCAGCTTGATATGTGATATAGCCTCTAACACACCGGAAGTGACGTCTACAGTGTTTCCATCTGGATCCTTGAGTACTCCGATTCCAATACTTGGACGGCCGTTGGTTCTAAATATACTGCTCGCTACCCCTGCGTCCATTGTTACGGTTGATACATCTTTTAGCCTGATAGGGTCAGGAGCGTTATCTTGTTTTTGAGGGCCGATTGGATATCCGACCACAAGTTCCGCTAGTTCTTGGAGAGAATTGTAGGTGTGGGTCGTTTTAATTGTGAGAGTCCGGCCTTTATCTGTAATCGAGCCCGTGGGTACTGTGACATTGTTTTCGCGTAGTGCCTGGGAGATTTGGTAACGTGAGATTCCTGTCTGGAGAAGTTTATTAGCGTCTATAGAGACCAGTATCCGATTTTGGGTGTCCCCAGCAATTTCGAGGCCGAATACACCGTCAATTCCGGTTACAGCAGGAACGATGTCCGACTCGAGGATTTTTTGTAACTCAGGGATCGGCATATCGCCAACCAGGCTGAGTTGTAATACTGGGAATGAATCTGGGTTGACCCGACCCACTCTTGGTGAGCCCACAATCACGGGAAATTTTATGTTGTTAAGATTGGCATTGATTGTCCTTTCAGCAGCTGCCATATCAGTACCAAATTCGAATGTTGCGATCACTATAGAACGGTTCTCGGATGATTGAGACTGTACTATTTCTAGTCCGTCTATCCCGGCTATGGCTTTCTCTATCGGATCAGTAACTTCGCGTAGTACTGCTTCGGGATTTGCTGAGGGATAAAATGCCGTTACGGTTACTAGAGGGAACTCGATTTCAGGAAATAGTTCCACTGACAAGTTGCGGTAGGTAAATATCCCGGATATCAGCACTAATATGATCGCAAGGACCGTGACTGATGGTCGTCGTAGTGCTAGTGAAGTTAGTAAACCCATTTAGAGAACTCCAGAGTGTTGTCCATACCGTAAGCAGGAGTAAGTTAATCTTGGGACGGTATGGTATATCTATTGTACTTAACGTGGATCGTGGAAGTTAGGTTATTTTCGGATCCGGCATAGATTTAGACGTAAGACCCAGTCTTGGTCAAGGTTTAGGGATTTAACCAGATTGAACTCTATGCTTTCATTTATTGGACGGAAGATGTGGGGAGCTATAGTAAGTACTATATATGGACAGGATGATGTTACTGAATATAGAGGCGACTTTTTATTTGTGTCTCTTTAAATGTTCCTGTATCAGGCCTGTGATCTCAGAGTAAGTTAAGTCCTTTTCGTTGTAGATATTAAATAACCCTTGCTCCATTTCGCGGATGCTTTGGGCGTGTTCCAGTACCTCTTTTATACCTACGCTATCTGGAATTTTGGTACATCCGTCCGAGTCAGCTACCATAACTTCACCTGGGTGAACGAGGAGGTTACCCACTGTGATAGTTCTGTTTACAGATATAAGGTTAAAAACACCATGGCCAGGGACTCGGCCTGTTCCCCAGATTGGCAGGCGAGCCTCTTTTATACCATCTAAATCCCGAATTGAACCTTCTACGATAGCACCAGTGACGCCGAGATATCTATGTAACCTTGCCATACCGTCACCAAAAGCTGCACCTCTCCCAGGTTGCGAGTCGACGTCTTTCATGACCGCTATTATTGGTCCCTCCGTTGTATCTAGGGTTTGGTAGTACTTGTCCCAAGGGATTGATTCAGAATCAGGGTCATTTGTTGTGACCTCGGCGGTAACGATGGTGCCCACGGCTCTCCCGAGTTCTGGTAGCATTGAGACAACCTCTGGGCCGGTGTAGTTCATAGGTTGTCCGCCTTTAGTGTTGAGCTCGTCACCTCCTTGGCTACCACCCATATAGGAAACAACTGCGTTGAATACGGTGGCGCTGTCGAATTCTTTTAGTGCCTCTGCGATCTCGTCGGACAATTTGTTAGTAGTCATAACGTTCCTCACTCCTGCCTATTCTAAATCACGTTCGGTATTATATTGGTGGGCTGATTGTAATACTCGATTAAATGGCCCCTTCCTCCTCAGGTAGACGTGTGAGTTTACTTGTGAACGATCGTTGGAGTGTCTTGTATTCTTCTAGCTGGATTTCTCCTTCCTCATATCGAATTTGGAGTGCTGCCATTTCATGGAGTATCCGGGCACGGGAGGAGATATTTTTTGAATTATTTTGGTGAGTGGTATTAGCATTCCGGGTGGCAATGGCAAAAAAGAGTATTGATGTCATTACTAATCCGAGAACAATTACCGCTGCGTATTGTAACGATATAGAATTAAATTGTTGGTTAATATTGTCAACAATGCCTGCTTTAGGCAGTCTTTGCACTTGAAAAGAAAACTTCTCCCCGCGAACCAAGTCTCTTTTGGAAATTAACTGGTAAAGCGTATCTCCTATTGTGACCTGTTCGGTTTCTCCAGATGTACTTCCTAGACTGGCCAAATCTTCTGGAATCAGAATTCTTAATTCGTCGGCCCCGTAGGGCAATGATTTAGTTAAATCCAGCTCTGTATCGTTGTACGGGAAATTGTAGGCATACATTACCTCGTGGTTCCCGGGAGGTACTGAAGCCGTTATGGCAAATCCCCGGTCGACCTGCAATACATCAGCACCTATAAGGTCTGTATCTACAGTTAGCCCTGTAGCTTTGGGTGGAAGTCCAAATCGAATGAGTTTCATAGGTTCGGGTCCCGGTACATAAGTCAGGTTGCTATTGTTAACGAGCTTTACGATTTCAAGGGCCCAGAGTGTTTGTGTAGACCTATCGACACGTGCTAGCAGTAGAGATGTACTTGTCCCCACGATCAGTTCTTCTCGCCCGGAAGCCTCGTGGATTGTCAGGGTTACTGGTTCCGCTTTGCCTTCCACAATGTTGACCAATGACCCATATAGTGCGCCTTGGTATTGGACTGAGATACCGAGCTCAGTTCCTGTTTTAGGTGATAGGGTCTCAAAATGGAACATGCCTCCAGATTTGGTATTGGTTTCTATCCGGCCAGTATCCAATGGGTCATTGCTTACCAGAAATACCTGCAGACCTTCTTTTATTTGCTCACCATTAGTGCCGTTGACGATCTGTCCCTTGATCAGGATTTTGGAAGGTGGTTCTTGGGCCTGGATTGGGCCAAAAGTGAATAAACCAACAGTTATTATGCCGAGAGCAACAAGCATAGTCATCGCTCGATTAGACACGGTTATCTCCAGGCAAATCGTCAGAAGTGGATTTTGAAATATCTGGTCCTAGAAATCCTTCGCGGATATTTTTTATTTCTTGATCAATACCGGCCATAAGCTCTGCCTCTTTGAATGCTTCCAAATCTAATGCCTTAAGAGCTATGGAGGCTTCGGTAATGTAGTGGGCATGTAACTCTGAGTAGTCATTTTCACCAAGAGTTCCAATTGCTCTCTCTAGTTCTGCATTCCGAAGACCCGTTAATGCGACATCCCAGCGTCTTAAAAAGTCTTCACGCAGATCGTCTTCACTATCTAGCACCTTTCCTAAGTTTCGTATGTACAGAAATGGATATAGGATTGCTATGAGCGGAATCGCCACAAGCGATATTGAAATGAGGATTAGCATCGATATGTCCAGGATATAGAAATCATACTCTCGGTTGTCTTGGAGAGGTTGGGATTGTTAGGGTTATTGCATCGGGTTCCCGTTTTGGTGAAATAGCGAATAGTGTGCCGAGTACGAATATTGGCCCCGCAGCCCACATCCACCAAACGAGCGGGTTTATGTATATACGGAATACTGTCCTTCCGTCTTCTTGGAATTCAGAGGGAACTATATAGAAGTCTTCTATTGGGTTACTCCTTATAGCAGCTCTTGTAGATGCCATTTTAAAGTCATGATAGAAGGATCTCTGAGCATACATAGTCCCAATTTCTCGTTCATCTTTTCGGACACTGAATCTCGCTTTCACCTCATCTCGGTCAGAAAAGGATGTCTTGTCGAAACTAAGGTAATTGAAAGTATAGTTACCTAAGGATTGAGTTTCGCCGGGAGTCATGGCAAAGTCGCGTTGTATTTCATAGAACGAGGATCCAATAGCACCAATTGCTAACACCGAGATCCCCAAATGCACGATGTATCCTCCATAACGTGGACGATTCCCTGAAAGGAGACGGATAAAAGCTGTTGGTAAACTTTCCCCTTTGCGATGTCGCGATCTTGTCCCACGAATCCATTCGTGGATGATGCCGATAATCGTTATGGTTACTATGGCTATTGCAATTACGGCTATTGGCCTGTGGATACCAGATACAACTAGTACGATGGTGGTTAGTAAGGCGGAAATAAGAGGGACTCTAACTGTTTTAAAAACCAAGGACCATGTTGCGCGACGCCAAGGTAAAAGAGGTCCTATGCCCATAAGGATCACGATGACTAGTAGAATTGGCCCATTGACTCGGTTGAAAAATGGTTCCCCGACGGTGATGGTGACGTCTTGTGAGGCTTGTGTTATGACCGGATAGATCGTTCCCCATAATGTAATAAAGGCCACAGCTAAGAACAGAACATTTTGTGTGAGAAAAGCACTTTCTCGCGACAACATCGAATCCAGTGACTCTTGACTGCGCAGCGTGTTCATTCTCCAGGCGAAGGCCGCTAATGAACCCAACAATGTTAATCCCATGAAAGCCAGAAAAAGCCAACCCATGGTTGATTGAGCGAACGAATGGACAGAGGGAACAGGTCCACCACGGTTGATGAACATTCCCATCTCAGCCAGGGTGAACGCGATCGCTATAAGTACTATGTTCCACATTCGGAACATACCGCGCCTCTTTTGTACCATGATCGAGTGCACAAATGCAGTCATGGCAAGCCAAGGCATGAGTGCAGAATTTTCTACTGGGTCCCATGCCCAATATCCGCCCCACCCTAGGATGGTATATGCCCACCAGCTTCCAAGCAGGAGTCCAATTGTCAGAATCAGCCACGATACCATTCCCCAGAGGCGGCCTATATCAACCCATTCATCTCGTCCACCTCTACCGGCGAGAAGGGCGCCCATTGCGATCGCAAACGGCAGGGCGACAGAGATTAGGCCTGTCATTTGTACTGGAGGATGGATGAACATTCCGAAATGGACCAGTAATGGATTGATGCCTTGTCCGTCTTGTGGTACGAAAGAAAGCCTTTCCAATGGATTGGCCAGGAATGTAATGATTGCAAGGAAGAAGGTTAGGACCAGCGCCATGATTCCAGTACTAAATGGGGCAGTGTGCTTTAGTTTTTTAGCAAGATTTAGGACTGCAACAACAGAAACTAGTGAGAATGATAATGCAATGAACAACAACGAGCCTGCGTTGCCAGCGTAAAAGGCAACCCATGTGTATTTAGTTGGCATGGCGAGGTTGCTATTCTCAGCGACATATTTAACCGAAAAATCATGATCTACGAAGGCATATACGAGTGCTGCTGTAGATATGGTTAGTAGTATGGGTATGGTATAAAGGCTGTATCGCGCGCTTAGGACTAGGGTGGGCACACGTTGCCAGCCTCCTAGCAACGACCCAATACTAGCGTATGCCGCGGCTAGCATCGATATGGGTAATGCTAGTTGGCCTGCGTCTACGATCAATCTCTAATTTCTCCATTTGGCGGGATCTTTATGTTACTGGACTGAGTAGTTGATAAAGCCGATTCTATACGTGAAAGATACTCTTCTTTCTCTTCTATTGTGAATTCTGGCTCTACAGTATTTTTAATAATTGTTTTGTACTGACTGCGATGCATACTTTTCAGAACAGCATATAGGGTTACAATTGCAATGATGATTCCGATAGGAGGGATGATCCATGCGGCTAGGTGCACGCCGCTTGTTGGGGGTTCGAGTAGAACTCTTGGACCGTAACGTTCCACAAAGAATTGTCGAATTCTCCGCTCATCCCAGCCCTTATCCAGTTTTTCTTTCACGGCCGCGCGCATCTGTACAGAAAGAGGATGTTGTGACTGATCTATTGATTCACCAGGACAGACAGGGCACATTATAGATTTGTTAATCTGTTGAGAGATTCTTTCCTCTCTCGGTATTTTTATTTGGGAAGAACAGCCGATGCCAATAAATGTGCCAGCAAAGAGCACAAATATCAACAATGGGGAATGGATTCGTTTGGTAATGGCGGCTAGATTACACTTCATTGCTTGGAGTCAAGATTAACATAAAGGGAACAATCTTAAACCTTGGATGTTGCATTTTGTATCGTTGATCTTATATCTACGCATAAGTAACTGACTGGATTAAAGAGTTCTTATAATATTATGCGAGCAGTTCTCATTGCCTCTGATATAATGCCGGTCAGTTTGTCGAGGGACAGTGTAAAGATAGGCTACGGGAGTTACTGGAGACTAGGATGACCGTTCTTGCGATAGTATCCGACAATCCTGGCGTAGGTAAGACTGCGCTGTGTGCTGTACTGGCTCGTTATGTTGAGGATATTGGTAAGAAGGCTGTTGTATACAAACCTATTGTTCCAAATCAAGATAGTGATGTTGCTATATATCAAAATCTACTTGGACAGGATTTGAATGGTGTAAAGACGGTAGATGGAAGCCCTGTACAGTCTTTATCGGAGATACAAACTTCGGCAATTAAGCTTGAAAATGAAAATGATCTGTTAATCGTTGAGATCTCGTCTTCTATAAACGATGAAGATTCAAAAACTCTTGTGGAAACCCTGGCTGCAAAGGTTATATCGGTAATCGGGTATCGTTCTGACCTTAAGCCTTCAGAACTTGTCGCTACGGGGGATATATATAGTGACAAGTTGGTAGGGTTACTGGTCAATGGTAGAACAAGATACAAAGATTACCAGACCCAAACTGAATTAATATCTGAAACTAACAAGGCCGGGATCTGTTCTCTAGGGGTAATCCCAGAGGACTCAAGGTTACTCAGCGTGACCGTGGCTGACATAATTGAGCAATTGAACGGACGAATCATTACTGAAATTGAAGAGACTGACAGGCTAGTCGAAAGATTTCTTGTTGGTGGTATGGGGTTGGACTCAGGGGTCGATTATTTTGGACTTCTTGATAGTAAGGCTGTGATAGTAAGAGGGGATAGGCCCGATATCCAGATGGCTGCGCTACAAACACCTACAGACTGTCTCATATTGACCAAGGGTATAGAACCAATAGAGTATGTACTTTATGAAGCTGAGGAACAGGGAGTCCCTATTGTAATGGTAGATCCTGATACCATGCCTACAATGGAGTTACTTTCGACTATTCAAGATCGCGCCATATTCAACCATCCTGATAAATTGATGCGGTTTGGTGAGTTATTAAGAGAACATGTAGACATTGGTGTAATAATGTCATCAGTGGGTCTAGATACACCAGGGTAGAACCGAATCTGTCAGGTACCGATTTTTATTCCCGGCGAACACGAGGCACGTAGTGCCTCGATTGCAGAAATGATCGCCAGAAAGCTCGTTTTTGGATTACGTTCGTGGGGATATAATTCCATTCTGAATTTAAGAGTGCCGAAGTCCCCTTTAGCTTCAACTTCGTGAACATTAATTTTCGAATTAGGGTCTGCGATAACCTTCACTTTTGTATCCTGGGCTCCTAGTCCAGCAAGGCTGAGAGTAGCTGCTACATTTACGTTTGCTGGGAATAGTTTCACAGCGTCAATTGCCGATCCATCAAAGATTGTTGTGGCTTTCGATATATGTTGGGTTTCCCAATCCACAAATCCTGGGGCACCCTTGAGACCTCGAGGGGGTTTTGTGGTAGTCAAAGTAACTTGTTCGAGTCTGCCTTTAGTGGCGGTTATGGCATCTATGCCACCCAAAGCTCCAGATGGTATGATTACCCGCCTGTCTTGACGAACCGCTAGTTCTGTCAGTCTTAGTGCTAAATCGGGATCTGTAAGTGCACCAGAACTCATTATTAGGAGATCTTTGCCGGAGAGTAGCACCGACTCAGCGTATGCCCTTGCGGCATCTGGTGATGCACATTCGACAACTATCTCTAGTTTCTTAGTTGCTAGGAATTCGTCTATAGAGTCGCTTCCGTGCACCTCGTCACCAATATTCTTTGCCAGATCGGCCGCCACACCTTCAATCTGGTCGAAAAGGGCAACAAGGGATGTGTCCCCAGCCTCGCCGGATTGGATCGCACGAGATAGTTCCCTGCCAATCGCCCCGCAGCCAATTAGTCCAACACCAATCATTAGTAAGTTCCCTCCCTGTACGGGCCGAGTGTAGCTAGCAGGATCACGGGTGTCAATCAAGAATAATGGGTTACGATGTGATCATATCCTTCTATGATGCTCGCCGCACTTGCTATAATCGTTTTTCATTCTAACTAACATTAATAGCGGGACAGAGGTAACCATTGGAAGTCTTAGGGAGACATTTGCTTCTTGAGTTGGGGCAGTGTGATCCGGATCTACTCGATAACGTAGAATTCATCGAGGACTCGATGGTCGGAGCTGCCCGGGAATCCGGCGCGACAATTATTGGGCAGTCTTTTCATAAATTCACTCCCAGAGGGGTGACGGGTATAGTGGCGATTGCTGAATCCCATCTTTGTATCCATACATGGCCTGAACATACTTATGCTGCGGTTGACATTTTCACTTGCGGAGAGGTCTTTGCACCGGATAAGGCAGCTGAGTTAATCATCAGAGATCTTCACTGTCTTGATCCGAAGTCAACAGAAGTAAAACGTGGCATTGTTAGTTCAAATTCGGCAGCAACAGTTTGATGACCGGTATAGTAGATACTCATCTATCTGGTGAATGGCATTGGGAGCATATAACTCCTGATTTGCTCCAGGCAGAACGGGTTAAAAACGTTATATATTCCAGCCAAACGGATTACCAATCGGTAATCATTCAGGATACGGTCTGCTTCGGAAGATCCTTGGTGCTGGATGACAAAACACAGTCCACGGAAGTAGACGAGTTTGTATATCACGAGTCCCTGGTTCAACCATCTATGTTGGTTCACCCTGGACCAAGAAAGGTTTTTGTTGCAGGGGGTGGGGAAGGCGCGACTATACGTGAAGTTTTGCGACATAGATCGGTCGAGAGAGTTGTCATGGTTGATATCGATAAAGAAGTTGTGGATGTTTGCCGTAAGTACTTAGGAGTATTTCACCAGGGTTCATTTGAAGATCCACGCCTGGATTTGTATCATTGCGATGCCGTTGAGTTTCTTGAACAAACGGACGAGAAATTTGACCTGGTTATCATTGATGTTCCTGACCCTCTGGAGGGTGGTCCAGCTTACTTATTGTATACACGCGAATTTTATGAAATTGTGAAAAATAGACTTGCTCCCGGAGCTTTGTTAGTAACACAATCGGGTTCTACCGGACCAGCATTCTATGAACAATGTTTCTCTGCTGTAGCAAACACCTTAGGGACAATATTTCCGAAAATATTCCCATATGAAGTGTTTGTCCCGTCATTTGGGGCTACGTGGGGATTTTTGGTAGGTTCATTGGGTCCAGACCCTACCTGCATGACTATTGAAGCCGTTGATACTGCCTTGAATTTAAGAACTGAGGGTGAGTTGAGGCACTATGATGGTGAGACTCATATTGGTATGTTTTCCCTGCCGAAATATCTTAGGAATGCCATTAAGGCGGAACTGCGGATTATCAGCAAATCCAAGCCTCTATTCGTAACTTAGCGCAACTATTGTTGGGAAATTTTGCCTGCCAAATTTCCTTTCATTTCCATATCGCTTTGTAGCCAATCTGGTTGATGGATATAAGATATTGCAATTATTACTATGTCAGCTTCACAAACTGGGGCCGGCACTAGCTCAAAACGGCTGAATATAGCTAATATTTCTATGCGGTATCGACCGGAGAGTAAACTGGGCTTTCCAAAGTGAACAAGGTGAAATGGAGGCGATAAAGATGCAATTAGGTCTGCTAGGTCTTGGACGTATGGGTGGAAATATGGGAAAACGATTGATTAATGGCGGCCATCATTTAGTAGTCTATGATTCCAATGTTGAAAGTATTGATGCACTGAAAAACGAGGGTGCATCTACGGCATCATCTCTTGTTGATCTACTGGGTCAACTCGATCGGCCTAGAGCTGTCTGGTCAATGGTTCCGTCAGGAATACCTACGGAGAACACGATCAAATTACTTTCTAACGAGATGGAAACGGGAGATATAGTTATAGATGGAGGTAACTCGTATTACAAGGACAGCAAGTCTCGTTCAGAGATGTTGGCCAAGAAGGGTATCTACTTTCTTGATGTTGGTACAAGCGGAGGAATATGGGGTCTTAACAACGGATATAGCTTAACAGTAGGAGGAGATAAAAATGCCTTCAATCGTTTGGAGCCTATATTCCAGACTCTTGCACTGGGTCCGGAACAAGGCTATGGCTATGTGGGGCCATCGGGAGCAGGCCACTTTGTAAAGATGGTTCACAACGGGATCGAATACGGTCTTATGCAGGCGTACGCAGAAGGGTTTGAATTGATGTCTTCCAAGAGTGAATTCTGCCTAGACTTGTCCCAGATAACAGATATCTGGCGACATGGTAGTGTAGTACGATCTTGGTTATTGGATCTGACAGCCAAGGCATTGGAGGAAGACCCTGAGCTGGATGGATTCGAGGCATTTGTGGAAGATTCTGGTGAAGGCCGATGGACACTTCAAGAGGCCATTGAACTTGCAGTTCCAATACCAGTTATCGCATTGTCGCTTCAGGCAAGATTCAGGTCTCGTCAGTCTAGACCTTTTGGGCCACGATTACTTTCAGCGATGAGAAATCGGTTTGGTGGACACTCGGTCAAGAGGAGAGATCAATCTGACTAAGCTTATCAGAAGGTAGTTCTACTTTTCTGGTAGGATCCTAGTCAAAATTTGGTTGCGAATTTGCAACTAAATTTACTATTTGCCGAGCTTTTGACCCTCGGTGCTTAACTAATATCTATACCGATCTTAGGCTTACTGGGATTTATGACCCCATTAGAGGTTTTCAGTACTGCTGCTGCGATCATTTGTGCAGCTTCATTTATGGTATTTCTATCTAGATTTATGGTTAAGTCGAAAGTATTTTTCTCCTCGGACAGGCCACCCCAAAGATGTTTGTAGATTGCCGAAGTTCTCTTATCCAAATTATTGATCAATTCAGACGCTTCTGCTTGGGACAAATTGCTGTCTACGGCAACTTGGGCGGCACGATTTTCTAATGACCGTGATATGAAAACGTTGATCTGAATAGTTCCAGCCATAGTGAAATTGTGTGAGCCGTGACCATGAATCACTACATTGCCGTTTCGGAATTGGTTGTTCATGAATCCCGTGAGAGCTTCTATATAGAGGTGTTTGCTCAACTCTGGTTTGAATGGTTGAGCTGATGAGTTTAAATCTAGCCATTGTGGGACATTTGTATCAATGGAGTGTCTTGTAATTTCCACCGGTGAGATAAAATTGGACAGTAGTCTTTCCCATCGTGAACCAAAGCTATTCTCAAATCTCTCGATCTCACTCTCGGTACACTGGAGTCTTTGGCTCAATCCTTGCTTAATCTCTGAGTCGGCCAGGCGGATCCCTAGTAACCGAGATGTCTGGGTCGCTATCTCTTTAGATGAGCTACCAGTGAGTCCTGTGATTGTCACAATCGGGTAAGGTTCAAATTTTGAACCCCCGTGGTGCTGTCGATTTTCGTATATTGTCTTATCGGTAGTTAAAATATATGCATTCAGTATGCTTCCATCAGCACGGGTACAAAGTTCACGCTTACTTGATCGCATGAAGCCCAACTTCTCAAATAATCCCAGCGCTGGCTGATTGTCTTCTGGAATATTTACCCAAGTTCTATCAAGATCAAGTGTTGTGAAAATTTGGTCCATTAGAACAAGAGATGCTGCTGTCCCATACCCATGATGCCATAGGTCTTTCCGTCCTATCAGAATGGCCAATTCTGCACCAGAATCATTGTCTAAAATAATCTGGGATTCACCGATATGATCTCCCTCATCATTGTAGAGTGAGAAAATCATGCGGTTGGGATTGTCGAAGACCTGG
This sequence comes from uncultured Dehalococcoidia bacterium, assembly GCA_964608025.1. GTDB lineage: Bacteria > Chloroflexota > Dehalococcoidia > Lucifugimonadales > CAJWER01 > CAZSLO01. The sequence continues at coordinate 14,453 of CAZSLO010000019.1, forward strand.
TGCCATTCAGAGTCCCCGGACTCAAGCATATGCTTTGGGTCATAGCCACGATGGATTGGTTCACCACAACCATAATGTCCGAACCAGCTGGACGATATTTGGCTGTCTTCAAGCCATTTGCCGACCCTATCGACATCGGCTCTTGAAACGGATCTTATTTGCGTATTGGGTAACAAATTATTTATTCCGGGTATGGGTGGATCAGGTTGTAATGTAAATAGAGAAGTGACAAAGGATAACTATAGATCGTTGTTAACGTTTTTGTCAAAATGGCCTAATTTAATTCTGTAATTCGTAAAATCTTGACGAAAAAAAGCGGTAATTAGAAATCATGAATTCTAATGCGGGAATAATTTTTCACAGGACACATCAGGGTTAATAATCGGTACGAATATTGGGAACCAGTCCATAGACTGTCTCGTTGATATGAAAATTTACGGGGATTACCGTTTGCCCAATTTGATTAAAACTGTTCTAAAATCGGGTACTGCAGAGGGGCATATCTGATGAAGAAAAATACATGTAATTGGATTACGTAATTTCTGCGAGAATGACTTTTACTCACAGATTCTCATTCAAAAGAAGTCATAAAAACAGTCACGGTATTTTCCTTTAAGGACACTTACGAGGAATGTAAACAGAATAACCGGTGGCTATTTTGGATACCGATTTGAGGTTATGTTCTTGGTGGGTGCTGAAATCTATAAACCTATTCGGTCAAAAATAATTATTTTCAAGGCTTGCATGCCACGGATAGCAAGTGAAACTTAGATAATCCGCTATGCTGCGTTGACACTGTCGGAAGGCGTTCGATAGAATCGGCCTCCATCTGGTTCTGCAACTGTGGAGGTAATATGCCTGTCATAGACGCACATACGCACTTAGGTGCCTGTAGGGTATTCGACTTGGACAGTTCTGAAGATAGCCTAACTGTGAGTATGGACGAACACGGTATCGATATAAGCTTGGTGCAACCTTATCCGGGAGCGCCACGGTCTAGCGAGGTTCATGACCGGATTTTTGACCTTACTAACGAATATCCTGGGAGATTCTTTGGGATAGCCAGCATTAATCCTCACCAAGATCAAGCTGATTATTTCAACGAACTGGAACGATGTGTGAAAAAACTTGGTTTTGTTGGTGTAAAACTACATACAATTGGACATGCTGTTAATCCTGCAGGTGCGGATGGCACATTGGTTTTTGAATCTGCTTCTCAGCTTGGAATTCCGGTAATGGTACATACTGGTCCGGGAATACCTTTCGCCGCTCCTTCATCGTTACAGCCCCAGCTTGATAAGTTCCCCAATGTGAAAGTCATAATGGCCCATGCTGGCCATGGTATCTTTAGCGGAGAGGCTGTAGCAATGGGATTGTCCTATCCACAAGTTTATATGGAGCCTTCCTGGTGTGCGTTTTACAACGTGGGAGGAATGGTGGAAGCTCTAGGCGCCAATCGTGTCATGTTTGGGTCGGATTTACCTCCGAATATACCTATACAGGTTGCCACCTTCAAAGCCCTTGGACTATCTGATGAAGATGAGGATATGGTTATGGGCGGAGCTGCGAAAGAAGCATTCCAACTAGACATTTAGGATGCTTTTTTGGTTGAGTGAAAGACCTTCTCTCCTATATACAAGGTCCTTAACAACAGAATCACAATCTGAACAGGTGAAATAATATGATATCACTACATGTTTATTTGACTCCGAAATCAGGACAGGAGATCGATCTGGATATGGCAGTTCGGGAGGGTTGGCTTCCTACAATGGCGGAGCAGCCGGGTTTCATTGGCGCAGCCGTAGTCAAGCCATTTCCAGATGAGGAGTTGGATGCTTTAGGAGCATCCAAGCCTGATACTAGTATCGAGGCCGTAAGTTTTTGGAAGTCTGAGCAAGAACGTCTGGAATGGGTCGCACGCCCTATTCACGATGAAGTATTTGATAGGGTGATGGAAGCTTCGCAGCACGTGTCTTATACATTGCAGACGGTCGAGCAAAGCTGGCAAATTTAATGCTCAGTGAAGCTTTATCGCATGTTCAAACCACCTGAAACGGTGATTGTTTCTCCAGTTATGTAAGAGCCATCAGGACCTGCAAGAAATGCCACAACGCCTGCCACGTCCTCAGGAACAGAGATTCTTCCAAGAGGTATGCCTGCTGCCCGCAGTCGTAGCCATTCTCCTTGGGGCAGGTTTTCCATTGCCACGCCTATTTCATTATCCAGAGTGGTATTGAAAGCAGTTTTTACTATTCCAGGTGCCACTGCATTAACAGTTATGCCAAACTCAGCGAGTTTGACAGCCGCAGACTTGGTAAGGTTCATAACGGCTGCTTTACTTGCAGCGTAAGGTGGAGATAATGTCAGCCCGGGATCTATACCGGCCACGGATGCCAGATTGATAATTGTGCCACTACCCTGTTGTACCATCTGTATTGCGGCGGATTGCATGTGGAAAAATAAGCCTTTTAGGTTTAAGTCAATTGTCCAGTCCCATGTTTCTTCCGTAACCTCAAGAAATGGCTGGGCTTTAATACCTCCTGCATTATTTACCATAATGTCCAGCCCGCCGTATTTCTTAGAGACTCTTGAGATTAGATTAGACGCGTCAGAGGGAAGTCTTGCATCATATATCCCTGTTTCGATATCAAATCCGCTTTTGGTTCCTTCTTGCTCAAGATTCTGTAATAGATCAGGTCGTAGGTCGGTACAAAATACAGAGGCTCCGGTTGAAGCGAGCCGTAGAGCGATCGCGCGCCCATTTCCTTGGCCGGCGCCGGTAACCACTGCAACCTTACCCTTTAATGCTTTAATCAATTCATCCCTAGGTTCTTGATTAGAATTCATAGGTGATTAATAGAAATTGGAGGAATTTTGAGTCGGGATCATGGATTTAATCTGTGCCTAGTGACAGCTTTTTCCAATTATCTCCTCTATCACTGGAGCGTAAGATTAAACCATCTGAAGATCCAGCCGAGATCATACTATCGACTTGATAGTTCGGTGAAATTGATATTGTGTTTATGGCGCGAAACCCTTGATATGACGTCTTCCAGGTTTGGCCGCGATCCGTTGATTTGAATATTCCACCCGATACAGTTCCAGCAAAGAGGGTGGAGTCATTGATATAGTTCGGCGATATGGCAAGGGCATGGATTCTTTTGCTGAGTACTCCCTTGTTTACCTTTTGCCAGGAATCTCCTCCATTGGTGGATCTGAAAACCCCTTCCCATTTAGTTCCGATGTATAATGTCTGGTCATCATCGAATCCGGGAGAAATTGCGATCGATAGGATATAGGTATCTCCTAGTCCGTCGTTTATAGATTCCCAAGAATTCCCGCCATTGGTTGATCTGAACATTCCATCCCGCCCAGACCCGGCAAAGATTACGGGGTTGGCTTCAAATTGTGGGGTAAGTCCGGTCAGCAAAATATTGCTTTCGGATAAACCTATTTGATTCCATGTATCACCAGAATCGTTAGAGCTATAAATACCACCAATGTTCGAGCCCGTGAATAACAACCTTTCGCCGGATGCTATTGTGGTTGTGAGATGATGGATGCTGTTCTCCGGTAATCCTTGGCCTATGCGAGTCCAGGATTTCCCCCGGTTAGTTGATCGAAATAGTCCTGCGTTGCCAGATCCTGCATATAATGTTTGGTCGATTTCATAATTCGGAGATATGACAATTGTTGGTATATTGCCATGAGTGATCCCTGTATTGAATTGATTCCAATTGTCTCCACCATCAATAGATTTTAAGATGCCGGCGTACTCTGTACCAATAAAAACTGTGTGGTCTTCTCCGAATCTAGGGGATTTTTTGATGATTAAGATACGTCCCGCTTTGTCAGGGAGAACATCCACGCTAGGTACAGGGGTTGGTATTGGGTCAGATTTTCCACAGCTGAGTAGAGTAATCAGAAGAATTGAAAATAAGATATGGACGTTATGTAGTTGCATATTTTAATTAAAGTATGATCGTATCAATCTTGTTGATGTGTGGGGCTATTAGAAACTATTAGATCGAGTCGGGAACCCCACTTGTTTAGGAAGCGAGCGAAATTTTTCTGGCTAAGATCATCCCGTTCGGCCTCGCTCAACTCGTTCCAAGCCCGATGTTCGTGTATTTCTACTGGCAATTTCGGATCTGCAAAAATCCGATAACCTTTGTCTTTGAAATGGAAACTATAGTCTATGTCTAAATTACGATAAAAACGGAAACTTTCGCGCATGAATCCCACAGTCGATAGCCGGGCTCTCCTGAAGGCGAAGAAGTATGCTTGCATTGCATCCATGTCACCAGCGCTACCTTTGCTATCATGAAAATGTCTTAAATCCGAGCTTTTTAGTCCAAATGGGCCTGTCACACCGATTGATTTGTCCTCGAGAATCGAATCTATTGGGTCGAAAATATTACCGGTGATCTCGGCACAAGTTTCAAGCATAATGATCGTTCTACCCCTGCTTTGCCTAAGAATAATATTTCGAGCAGACGCCTCGCCAAGGATATGATCGGTATGTGTTACTGAAATACGGCGGTCATTCTTTGATCTTCTCTCAAGCCAACTGGGGGTATCGTCTGTAGATCCATTGTTCACCACGATAGCCTCTATTGACAAGTTGTCTCCCCATTCAAAAGTACTATCTAGACAACGTTGTAGATCCCCCACGAAATTTCTTGCGACCATACCGATAGTGAAATCGACTTTGTCAGGTTGGTCTAATTGGGATTTTATTTCCACGGATGATGAAACTGCAGGTCTATCCGTGTCCTGTTTTTCCCAAGTGGTCTTAGGGCGAATTAATGTGTCACTCTCGGTGTCTCGTATAACGAAGCCTTCATGATAAATCTCGTTCCGGTGCTGATCAGCTTTTTCATATTCGTTTTTTTCTCTATGAGTATTCCGATGGAGTACGTAACCACGGATGTCTTCTGAGACTTCGTAAGTATTTGAAACGTTTGCGAGGCCAAGGCCAAGTATTTCATCGAAACGTAGTAATGCTGTCAATTTAGTTCTCTGGGGTAGACTAGAGTGGAGGAGAGTCCAGCATAGACCTAAAGCGCGAGGCATATCTAAATTATTGTTGATATATTCTAAAAACTTAGATTCCCAGTTTTCAAATGTTACTTCTGTCTTTTCTTTGGTGCGAGTGATTTGACCTAATTCCCAGACTCGGTTTTGGAGCTTAAGTAAGCCTCTTTGGGCGGCCTTTAAGGATCTGAATGTGAAATTCAGCCTGTTGCTATATTTTGCAGTTAGGCATAAGTAACGGAAAGCCAGTGGATCGATCCCTTTCGACTCTATGTCGGATAGAGTGAATGAATTTCCCGTGGACTTGGCCATTTTCACTCCATCGGCGAGAAGATGTTGTCCATGGACCCAAGTAGTAACTACTGATTTCCCAACAAATCCGTTACTTTGAGCGATTTCGTCTTCATGGTGAGGAAATATGTTATCTACGCCGCCAGTATGGATATCAAATTTCTGACCGAGGTACTTTATTGACATGGCTGAGCACTCGATGTGCCAGCCGGGAAAACCAGAACCCCAGGGGCTGTCCCAGACTAGATCTCGTCCATGTTCCCCGAGCTTCCATAATGCGAAGTCTCGAGGGTTCCTTTTGAATGGATCCGTTTCAATTCGAACGGCTTCTTGAAGAGTTTGGGATATAGTATTGCCAGAAAGCTCGCCGTAATTTTCAAAACTGGTAACGTCAAAATAGACGTTACCCTTAACATGATAGGCATGTCCGGACTGTACTAAATTGTCGATAATCTCAATCATTTCGACAATGTGATCCGTAGCCCTAGGATAGTGAGTGGCTGGGAGTATGTTCAGCTTACGCTCTTCACGCAGGAATCTTTTTGTATAGTACTGGGCAATGTCTTGGGGTTTCATACCTCTAGCAAGGGCCTCGTTAATGATTTTGTCGCCACCTTGCTCTAAGGCTTCTTGTCTCATGTGTCCAACGTCAGTTATGTTTTTGACGTGAGTCACATCAATACCCTGGAATTCAAGACTACGGCGTAACCAATCTGCCATCATGAAAGAGCGGAGGTTACCGATGTGGGCGTCTCTGTAGACAGTAGGGCCACAGGTGTACATTCCCACTTTTCCTAGTTTAATGGGGCTTATTGAGTCAATCTTACGTGTGAGTGTGTTATAGATCCGGAGCATTGATTGTTTCTAACCTAGGATGGTATAGACAGTACTCGTAGAAGATTTGTGCCTCCCTGGACACCTATAGGTAATCCAGCTACTAGTACAACTAGATCACCTTGGTTAAGATTGCAGATGCTCACCGCAGCATCCTCACCTATCTTGAAAAAATCGTCCACCGTACCGATTCTTGGGACCGTCACAGGGATCACACCCCATGCCAGGGTGAGACGACGTTGTACTTCCTCACTTGGAGTCAGGGCTAGTATCGGAGGGACAGGTCGGTATTTTGATACTCGGGTGGCAGTGCCGCCAGATTCTGTAAAAGCCACGATTAGGGATGCATCTAACTGATATGCGGTTTGGCATGCGTCATAGCTTATAGCGTCGTCGGTTTGTGGTTGGAGTTGTTCTATCTTGTCTACTATCATCTTGTCATAAGGGAGAGCCGCCTCTGTTTGCGTGGCTACCTCCGCCATGACCCGGACAGCTTCCACTGGGTGTTGACCAATGGACGTTTCTCCTGAAAGCATTATCGCATCGGTTCCATCATATATTGCGTTGGCAACATCTGTGACCTCCGCCCTTGTTGGTACAGAAGATCTAACCATGGACTCAAGCATCTGGGTTGCAGTGATAACTGGTTTCCCGGCTTCGTTACAAGTAGAGATCAGATTCTTTTGGATAACCGGGACCTCTGCAAGACGTACTTCAACTCCCATGTCACCACGCGCAACCATTATGCTATCACTCGCATCGAGAATCTCCGTAAAATTTCTGAGGGCATCAGAACGTTCTATTTTCGAGATTATTTGAGGTGAATGGCCGGCCATTTCGAGAATATTACGTGCCGCCTGCACATCGTGGGCACCAGTAACCGTTGATATTGCTACAAAGTCGGCCTTGATTTTTGCAGCAAATTCCAGTGCAGCAGTTGCCTTTTTGTCAGGGAAGATTTGTGAAGGACTTTTGCCAGGAGTCGCAACTCCTCTTCCTTCGGTGAGTCGGCCTCCCCTTACTACTCTACATACAACATCCTCGTTGGATACCTTAGTTACACTGAGTTCTATCAGGCCGTCGTCAACCATAACTGGCCGATTTGGTGCCACATCCCGATGTATTCCAGGAGGGGATACGGATACCAACAACGAATCCCCGATGACGTCTCTGCTTGTTAAGGTGATCGTATCGTCTATTGCAAGGTTCACAACGCCTGGATTTGTTGGGCCGGTACGATATTTAATGCCCGGTATGTCTACCATGATCCCGAGAGGTATATCCATCTCTTTGGACACTTTTCTGACAATCTCAGCAGAAGTTTGGTGTTCAGAAATGTTGCCATGGGATAGGTTAAGCCTCGTGATGCTCATGCCAGCCTCGACGAGAGACTTGATGGTATCTTCTGTAGATGTCGCTGGTCCCAGAGTGCAGACGATCTTCGTTTTGGGCAATGTTAGATTGGTAGCCATAGGTTCTCCACTCAAGTATCAGCTAATTATGATGGATTTACATATAATATTCACCCTTGTACCCGCCGATGGATGTTAATGACTAATGTTTGTATCGTATGATCGATATATTCCTCTACCCTAGAAAAACTGAAATCCGATGAGTTTGGCGCCGTTTGAGAAGCATGTGAGTTATACTTGCTGCTAATCTAGGGATGGTCTATATGCTGGACATTAAAAAGCTCTATCAACTACAAGATATCGATCTCCAGATCGGGTCAGTCGAAGCAGATTTGGCAGATACTAAAGCCAAGCTTTCAGATCGTTCATCGATCAGCTTGGCGCGCCGTAAACTAGATCAAGCAGAAGGTCGTTTCGATACACTGTCTAGTAAAAAACGTTCGACCGAACGCGCTGTTACCGATATCGAAGAGACGATCAAGCGACTGGATGACCGTCTGTACGGAGGGTCTATCACTAATCCACAGCAATTATCGGCTGCACAGGAAGAACGAAGTTTTACAGTGATTCGGCAAAGCGAATCCGAAGATCAACTTCTTGAAACAATGCTGCAAATAGAAGAATTAGAACCGGTCTTGGAAAAGATTAGGGAAAGTTTATCCAAGCTTGAGCAAGAAAGACCAAAGCTGGAGGAATCCTGGAGACAATTGGAGAAGGAACTTGAAACGCGGTTATCTATGCTTCAGACAGAGCGTAAAGAGATCCTACCTTCGATGCCTAGTAAATTACTACCCTTGTATGAATCGATTCGAAAGAACAAGGGTGGCGAGGCGATATCGTTAGTAAAAGGAGAAATTTGTCAAGGTTGTCATTTGGCAATACCCACCCAGGATATTCAACGTGCCCGCAATGGACAATCCATGGTCCAATGTAGTTCCTGTGGGCGTATTCTTTTCGTGGCGTGAGTTTATTCCCATGCGCGCGATTGGTTATTTTAAAGTTAAAGAGTCACGGGACGAAGAGATAGTTCATTTCAATACGCTTTTCGAAGAATTCTGCCGAACCAATCTTCATCAACCGGTCGCAACTTTTGAGATTGAGTCATCTGAAGATGGCACCGATTTCGCGGAATTTCTAAAATATCTTAAGAAAACTGGACCTGAACTTTTTGTTGTTGTCGGATCTGCTGAAGATCTAGGCTCGAATCTCGAAGAAGTGACCAGATCTTTGGTATTGCTTGACAGGCTAGGTACCGAGGTCGGATGTCTTGATGAGGAACGTCCAAATATACTCCAAAACGCTCTCTATGTCTTGGGATCTGAAGGTGTTTCTCCAGATAGAGGTCGACGTATCAAGGATGCAATGAGTCGTAGAGCTTTGGAGGGATATGCTCTAGGGAGACCTCCTTATGGATACAGAATTGGTTCAGATCGTAAATTAATTATTGATCGGAAAGAAGAAGAGGTAGTTCGATTAATCTTTAGTCTTTACACCGAATCTAATCTGGGATTGAGGTTGATCGTACGCGATTTAAATCAACGTGGGCTGACTACAAGAAATGGCGGTAGTTGGAATATAGTTAGTATTAGGGACATACTTCGAAACCCGACATATATAGGAACATATACGAGAATCGGGATGCGCCGCCCTAATGCCCATCAAGCGATTATTTCTGCAGATATGTTTAGAACTGCCCAAGCATTGGCTAAGGCAAGGACACCATTTGGTCGTGTAACCCGATCGGAGCCTTTTCTACTCTCGGGCATAATTTATTGTGCGTATTGTGACAACAAGATGATGGGGGTTACTAGGCGGAGATCATGGAAACGTAAGGATGGTAATTCTGCTTCACGTGCGTATCGTTACTATCAGTGCCAATCTAGGAACAATCAGGGGCGTTGTGGCTACCATACATGGAGAGAGGAGAAATTGGAGGAAGTTGTGGTCAGCACTCTGAGTGCAAGAATTGCAAACGAAAAAGTCAATTTAAACTTACGGAATTTACGGGCTTACGGTTTAGAAACAGTAAAGAACTCAGAGCGTCTTTTACTTGAGGCCACGAGACGTGCAGCCCATGGAGAGATCACTATTAATGTACTAGGCCAATACATAGATGAATTGGATTCAGTTCGTAAAGAGTTCGATGCTAGTTCTAATAAAGATGAGTCATCGATTCAATCGCCTTGGTCGGAATTGCAATTCGATGAACGTCGTTTGTTGATTCAGCAAATTGTTTCAAAAATAGTGGTATTAGATGATCACATCGAGATTGAAAATTAAGATAAATGTTGGCTGATGAGGAAATCGTCTACTACAATGAGTTGGTGTAAGAAGGCTGGGCGACCGCCTTCATGACAAGTCGTGAAGGAGGAAAGTCCGAGCACCACTGGGTGAGGATGCCCGTTAACTGCGGGGCGGGGTGACCTGACGGAAAGTGCCACAGAAATATACCGTCACAAGAAATTGTGATAAGGGTGAAATGGCGAGGTAAGAGCTCACCGCTCTGATGGTAACATCAGAGGCTAGGCAAACCCCATCCGGTGCAAGGTCAAATAGGGGGACTATGGGTACCCAGCCCGTTCCCGGGTTGGCCGCTTGACTCCGGGGGTAACGCCGGGGCTAGATAGATGGTCGCCACCTGGTAGATCATGGGGAAGAATGCGTCTAGGCGACTGTAAACTCTTGAACTATCGGGAACAGAACTCGGCTTACAGGCCTTCTTGTTCAAAAAGAGCCCCTGCCGATCAGGCAGGGGCTCTTGTATATCTCGAAATAAGTTTTCAGTGTAATTGGAGCTCTGTATTGTTTTAAGACAAACCCACTAGATGGCGCCTACAACAAATTTTCATTGAATTTGACACCGAAACCAGGTGTTGTTGGTAAGGTCAAGAAACCATTTTCAAATTCCCGGTCATCTTTCCAGATTACGTCTTGGGGTTGTCCCCGGCTACCAGGGAGTACTTCCCCGAGGTCCTCACAGTTAGTTGCTACTATAAGATGTAATCCCCATATTTCTCCGCCCCTGTGAGGTACGACGGGGATCTCATATTTCGAAGCAAGATCTATTATTTGAATACCTGCAGTAATTCCGCCACACCATGTAATATCCGGTTGCCAGAGATCATAAGATCCTTGATTGGCAATCAAGCCAAAGCCATGGTGAGTGAATTCATGTTCTCCACCGGCCAAGAGGATGGGTTTTATAGCGGTTCGTATTTGCGATAATTCGACTAGATCGTCTGGAGTTAGAACATCTTCAAACCAATATATATTCAAATTGGAGAGTATTTTGGCCATATCTATTGCAACAGTCGCCGTCCAGGTCATGTAGTTGTCTATCATGATTAGTCCATCGGCACCCAGGTAGTTCCGAGCCTTGCTAGCTAATTCAAATGCGGAGTCATAGTCGGAATCTTTTCCATTCCATCTATGTGAAATTTTATGAGCAGTGAATCCCAAATCTCTGTACCAGTTAGTATCAGGGCCCGTCGCGTAAGCGCGGACACGTTGTTTAGTCATGCTTCCTATTAGTTCATATACGGGCATAGACTCTGCTTTACCTAGTAGATCCCATAAGGCAATATCAATCCCACTCAAACCCATGATTGCTATTCCCTTTCTACCATAGGGAATTGATTCCCGATAAAGCATGTCCCAAAGAGATTTGATATCTTCCGTGTTGTTAATAACTCTACCTATGAGAAGTTCTCGAAAATGGCCATTTACAATTTCGACGGCGGCGTTTCCTCCACCCCCGTAACCAAGTCCAACGATTCCGAGGTCTGTTTCTATGCGGACCAAAATTTGCCATAGATGGGTACGCCAAGATGGACCGAGATATTTGTAGTCAGGATAGATTGCAACTACTTCTTTAATTCGCATTAATTGTACGGATTGCGCTACGAGATTTACTTTCGCCTGCGATTCCGACGTCTCTTCCGTATTGGCATCTCTTTTGTTGGAGATGCCGTACCCGAGGCCATGTTTGTGATAGCTTCTTTCTCTCCGGATTGATCAGGCTTTTGATTTTCCGCCGGAGTTCTGGTTGAATCCGGGAAAAATTCTAGCCAGATAAACGCAGCTACCAGACATGCCATTCCAATGGGTCCATTAGGAGATGCGTGGCTCATTCCAAATATCAACGCTGCAAGAATCATCAGGGCAACTGGACCCCTAGGGGCACCAGCCATTCGTATACCTACTGCCGCCGATATAACGCCAATTATCCAGGCCAGTGCCCCTGTCCAGGAAAAGAGGGAAACATTTCCCACGACAGGATTATTCCAGAGTGATTCGATAGCCCCTTCGATCGCGTTTTGTTGTGAAACGGGGAGCTCTTTAGTATCTCGGACTAACACTCCTATGGCAATTCCGGCGACGGCGTCAAGTACCGTGTAAAACACTACAAACACTACCATGGAAACACGTGCAATGATTGCCGCGATACTATTGAGTTCCCGGACTACCAAATATACTCCCAGACCAACTAGGGCCAGCAACGGTACTTGGACAAGGTGGATGATTAGCCACTGGTCAATGACTGGTGCTAGTACCCTGTACCTTGTGAATGGGCCCAGATTTCCCTCCGAATCGAATGGAAGCGATTCGAAGTGCCAAACTTCTACTAAGCCGAGAAATAGTGGGGCACCTATTACCACAAGTCTTATTAAGGCTAATTTCATTGGGTTAATTTCATCTCAGATATGTGACCACTCTAAGTGATACTCAACTCTAGGACAACTGTGCAAATGTTGGATTTGGTGTTCTTTTAGACAAGGGTTTACGTGATAGGTGAGTATATATATTCTGTAGTTACATATAACGGAGCTTAATTATGTTTAGACCAAGATTAATTTACTATAACGATGCCCACCACTTCCACGCAAAAAGGATAGAGCCACCTGCAACTATTCACATGCTTCAATGGCCGGTAGATGAAATCGCTGGCACCGGTGTTGATCTCTTGGTTTTTGGACTGGGTTATGGGGATGTCTATTTCCATCAAAGTAAAGTTGGAAGGGTAGTAGGTCAAGAAAAAGACGTTTGGGAAAATTACATAGACTGGCGGATAATGCGAATGGTAGAAGAGTCTTGGAAACTGGGTACTGATCAACTAAGGGAGGTTATCCTTAGAGGACGTGAGATTGGAATGAAAGTGTTTCCAAGCTTGAAACTCAATGATCCTGCACAGCCTGGTCAAGAACGTTGTGGTTGGCTCAAATGGAGACGGGGTGCAGAAGTTTGTATTAGGGAGGCGGGTTCAACACCTGGGACTGAATGGTGTTACGACTTCAGCCTTGCAGAAGTCCGTCAAGATAAGCTAGGGATGGTTCGAGAAGTGCTGGAAGACTACGAGGCTGATGGGATTGAACTAGATTTCATGTTTCGACCACAGTATTTCCGACAATCCGAAATAGAACAAAATATTCCTGTAATGAGTGAGTTCGTTTCTAATGTTCGAAGCTTAGCAACTGAGATTGGTTTACGCCAAAATCGACAGATCAATGTTATCGCACGGGTTGATGATAATAGAGAGAGAAACATGGCATCAGGCCTAGATGTTGTTGCCTGGCTAGAGGCAGGATCGCTAGACGGTGTTGTTGGACAGGAACCGCAATCGTTTTTTAACACCCAGCCAACGCCGAGCTGGATTTCAGATGCTGCAAACAATGCCGTTGTTTTATTGATTAGTCGACCACCGAGAAGAGTCTACGATGAACGAACGTCATTCCCCAGTATCGAAATGTATAGGGCGCTTTCACAAACTTTGCGTAACCAAGGATTTTCAGGATTATATTTAGGGTATTTGCCTTGGCCCTTATCTGGAGAAGAGTATGAGGTTCTTAGGGAAGTTGCATACCCGGAAATTTTCTATAGAAGAAACAAACGGTATTTCATACAGCCAGGGGATAGTGATGAAAGCCAGTTACCCTTACCGACCGATCAGCAGATACCGGTTGTACTGAAAGATGGTGAGACGGTGGTTGCAAAGGTATTTGTAGCAGACGATCTAGAAGAAGCCTACTCTGATCGGGAAATGAGGCCACCTATCCTGACATTGAGGTTTGCGTTTTATTGTATCGAAGACGATGTGGAAATTCGTTTCAATGGACGAATGTTGTCATTGGAGGATTGTGAAATTTCCGATGAACGTGCACTTACTATGCCAGTATCACTTCGGAACCCAATCTCAGCTCCCACAGGTTTTTCTGCGCACTGGTTCCGGTTCAATCTCGAACCCAAAGAAGTAGTTCAGGGTGAAAATATCGTAGAGATTAAAATGAAAACAATGTCGAAGACAGCTGGATTCACACGCAGCCTCAATGGTGTTGAAATTTTGATGCGCTACAAGGATTTCGTTCGACCTGAGGGACTTGGCACTGTCAGGATAGGGCTACGGGGTGGTGGATAGAATTGTTTAGGTTTCGAAGTGTTTCTTATCCGAATTCTGAAGATGATTTCGTTGATTGACGATTTTGAACAAGCACTGCTACACTCGCCTCAAAGTGAGCTACGGGATAGGCTAGTTTAGGAGACTTTTTGAACGCTGAAAATGCCAAGCCTTTAAGCCAGATTACTGTTTTAGACATGACAGTCAATGTTCCAGGGCCGTTTTGCTCGACCATCCTTTGCGATCTTGGTGCCCGGGTAATTAAAGTCGAGCCTCCTGGTGGGGATCCACTTCGGCATAGTAAGGGAATTTGGGATAGCATCAATCGGGGCAAAGATAGCATCGTATTGGACCTTAAGACCGAAGGCGGCCAGCGGGTACTACATGGACTCGCAACAAAAACCGACATCGTTCTTGAGGGCTGGCGGCCCGGCGTAGCGTCTAGGCTTGCAGCTAGTTATGACATTTTGTCTAAGATAAACCCGTCATTAGTATACTGCTCAATCTCTGGATTTGGACAGACCGGTCCCTGGCGTGAACGTTCAGGTCATGATGTTAACTATCTCGCTCTTAGTGGATACATGGGACTTCAAAGTTCGATTGAAGGGCGCCCTTGGTCTCCTGCTGTGCTCTTTTCTGACCTAGTATCAGGATTGTATGCTGCGATTACTACCCTCGCGTCGATAGCTGGGAGAGGAATCAGTGGTAAGGGGACCTATATTGACTTGTCAATGACTGATGCGGCATTGTCTCTACTAGGGTTAGAAGTGGGCAGAATGGCAGATCCAGCAGAATCCAAGCTCAGCCCGAATGTAACTTTTATACCCCACTACGGGTTGTTCCAATGTGCCGATGATAGGTGGCTGAGTTTAGGTATTGTCCATGAGAATCATTTCTGGGATCAGTTTTGTTTAGTATCTGGTCTTGATCGTTTTATCGGGATGGATCTTGACCATAGATTGAGAAAGGCTGGGAGTATCAAATCTGCGTTAGAAGAGGTGTTTCGAACTCGGACATCAACAGAATGGGAATGTTTACTTGTCGAAGCTGACATACCCGCATCGATCGTGATGGAGCTGGCCGATGTTTTTGAAATAGAACAGTTTCGTCATAGGGAGATCTTCAATTTTATTGGTGGCCAAACTTTCCTTGGTCAACCGGCTCGGTTTTCCACTGGAAGAATAGGTCCAACAAAGGCCTCACCTAGGCTCGGGGAGCAAACGAATTTGTTGTTAGCTGAACTCGATTACACGTCTGAAGAAGTGGATAAACTTACGAGAGACAAGGTTTTTGGGTCTTCTGAGGACACTTTGTGATAATGAATCAGAGATACCAGATCGGCGACTATCACCAAACATACCGTACCTTCAGCCAAGTTGTACCTGAGGTATACAACTGGGCATATCAAGTGTTCGATGAATGGGGACGGAATTCTAACAAAGTAGCGATGGTTTGGGTTGGACAAGACGGAAATTCTCGTGAAGTAACTTTCAGTGAAATGGGTGTTAGGTCCAAACGCCTGGCAAACGCCTTGACTGGGATGGGTGTAAAGAGAGGCGAACGGGTATTTACGATGTTACCCAGGATCGTTGAGTGGTGGGAAATCATGTTGGGTTGTATGAGAGGTGGACAGGTTCCTGTACCTGGGACCACGCTATTAACCACCAAGGATATCTCCTACCGGATCAATATCTCTGAAGCAAAGATCGCTATTACAGACCCCGATAATTTCGATAAAATCGAATCGGTGTTAGGGGAATGCCCGACCTTAGAAAAAATCTTAGTTGTTGGCGGCAAGGGCCCGTGGGTTGAATATGAAGATTTGTTGAGATTGGCATCCGATGAATTGCCTCACCCTTGCAATCGTTCTGATGATCCTCTCGTAATATATTTCACCTCCGGAACCACCGGTCACCCTAAAATGGTGATGAATACCCACTCAACTTACCCAATAGGACACCTCGCTACCGGAAAATTCTGGCTTGATAATAGGGCAAGTGATCTACATTGGACTCTTGCTGATACTGGGTGGGCTCAAGCTGCGTGGACGAGTTTCTTCGCTCCTTGGAACATGGGTGCTGGAATATTCATTTGGGATTCCAGGGGCCGTTTTGAGGCTAAGAATACACTCCGAATGTTCGAAGAGTATCCAATCACAACGTTTTTTGCGCCGCCCACAGCTTATCGGATGATGGTTCAGGAAAATCTTGCTGAATTCAATCCGAAAGTCCTTCGACATACGGTTGGCGCTGGTGAAGCAGTCAACCCTGAAGTGATTGATGAATGGAGAGAACATACAGGTTTACACATCTGGGAAGGTTATGGTCAAACAGAAACAACCTTACTGGCTGCGACTTTTCCAGGAATGGAGTACCGACCAGCTTCGATGGGTGTAACATGTCCTGGATACTACATGGCAATTGTTGATGAGGATGGCAACGAGCTTGAAAATGGGGAAGAAGGTGAAATTGCTGTACGTACTGAGCCTGAATGGCCAGTGGGCCTGTTTCCAGGATATTGGCGTAATCCGGATGCAAACGCTAGATCGTTCAGGAATGGTTGGTATTACACCGGCGATTTAGCCACTCAAGATCCCGATGGTTATTTTTGGTTTGTGGGACGAAATGATGACGTTATCATAAGCTCGTCATATCGCATAGGACCGTTTGAGGTAGAATCGGCATTAGTCGAACACGATTCTGTAGCAGAAGCTGCAGTTGTTGGTAAGCCTGACGTACTGCGGAGCGAAATTGTCAAGGCATTCATAAAATTGGCACCTGGCTACGACCCCTCTGATGAACTGGTTGGGACCCTGCAGGACCACGTAAAGCTAGTTACGGCTCCTTATAAGTATCCGCGTGAAATTGAATTTGTGGATGAACTTCCAAAGACGATTAGTGGAAAAATAAGACGAGCGGAGCTACGGCGGATTGAACGTATAAACACCCATAGCTGATATGCGTTGTTGATTAACCCATGGAACTGTATATATCGTAAAAAAACCTAGTTGTGTACGCTAAAAGTCGAACTTAAGAAGTTCTGATAAATAGTGAGATGACTATATTGATATGGTGCTAACAGGGCGGTTTAAATATCTAATTTAGATAGATAGCTGTTTAGATCCAATAATGTTATTCACCATATTTGGTATTCTCATCCCCTACAGTTCATTATAATCAGCGGTTACCAAGTTCATGGTCCAGAGGTTGTTACATGGAATATTTCCGAGATGAACACGAGTTATTCAGGTTAGCAGTGCGTCGGTTCGTTCAAGAAAAGATCACCCCAAACGTAGACGATTGGGAAGAGAATGGGGAAATTCCACGTGATCTGTTTCTCCAACTGGGGCAACTGGGATTCCTTGGAATAGAGTACCCGGACACTTACGGTGGTAGCAACGCTGATTTTTGGATGACTGTAGTGCTGGCAGAAGAGTTGGCACGCTGCCGTGCCGGTGGAGTTGCATTCAGCGTAATTGTTCATACAGATATGTCTTCCCCTTGGCTTGCTAGACTAGGTACTGAAGATCAAAAGACTGAATACTTGCCATCCATTATCAAGGGAGAAAAAGTTTGCGCTTTGGCTATCACAGAACCCGGTGCAGGTTCAGATATGGGTGGAATCACCACGAACGCGAAAAGGGATAACAATCACTGGGTGATTAATGGGTCAAAGACATTCACTACGAATGGGGTTTATGGTGATCTTTACTTTGTATCTGCAAGGACTGGATCACATGGTCCCAGACATCGTCAGATCTCCCAGTTCTTGGTTGAACGAGACACTCCGGGTCTTGTTGTAACTAAAAAACTAGATAAGACCGGGATGCTTTCTTCAGATACGGCAGAGCTTGTTTTTGACGATGTAAAGGTGCCGGAGACTAGTCTTTTAGGTAAAGAGAATAGGGGATTCTATCAGCTTGCTTCTGGTCTACAGCGTGAACGGTTGATCGCCGCCATCCTCAGTATTTCTGCTTCCAATCAGGCTTTAGAAGATTCTAAAGTTTACCTGAAGCAACGTACTGCGTTTGACCGTCCACTATCCGATCTTCAATCTCTAAGGCATCGTTTCACTAATATAGCTACTGAATTGGAGGCTGCTCGTCAGCTAACATATTATGCTTCAGCATTGTTTGCTAATGGAAAAGAAGCTGAGAAAATTGTCTCTATGGCGAAGCTTTATTCTACCGAGGTTGCTAATCGCATAGCCTATGAAGCAGTTCAGTTTCATGGTGGATATGGGTATATACGTGAAACGCCGGTCGAACGCTTTGCTAGGGATTACAGGCTGTGGACTATAGCAGCTGGTTCGTCTGAGATAATGCGGGAAATTATCGGGAAGCGGTTGCTTGATGATTAAAATGGTAATTCATCATCTAACCGAGTGAAATACTAGTGGTTTGAGATCTTCTGGCAGAGTTTCGTAGATCTCTTGCGGTATGGTAGGCTCGCCTTCCCCAAGAACTACACCAGTTTCTTTGGAGAGTCTATGTTTTTCAGGTTCGGAGTTTGGCAGTAAATAGTCCAAGTTGAACCACCATGGTGCGTAACGTACCGCCATCCCGAACCGAGTTTCATTGCTATTGTTAGTACCAGAAGCATGCCAAAGACGGCTGTCGAATAGGAACACATCTCCAGCATTTCCCAATGCTTGTATTTCAGTAGGGTAGGGGCAGTTGCGGTCTATGCCGTTGTTACCCGTGGGATTATTACTTGAGCGGTGAGAGCCTGGGGCCGCATATGTCGCTCCCGTATTTTTTGTGAAGGGCGATAACATCCATACTGAGCTAAGGTGTATTACAGCATCACCGTAAGGCGCATCTATTTTTAAGGCTGCACCTTGGTTAAAAGGTTGGTCGGAGTGCCATCCTCCACGCTTATAGCCCGGAGGATTAAATTCTCCTTTTATCCAGGTAATCCTTACGTGTGGACCCCAGAAACTTTTTAGTGTGCTAATGATTCTGTCGTCTGCTAAATATGGAGCGAAGGACTGGTTATAGCTTAGCAGACCGTATGTGGGTCCGTATGCGTATCTTTCCGAAATCAATCCTTGCTGATTCAGCTTGTTATCGACGCCGAGTTCACGGCCTTGGGCAAGGGCGGTTGCTTCCACACTTTCACGTACAGAATCTACCACTTCATAAGGGATCACCTCCCGGATGATACAAAACCCATCCTGCTTGATGTGTTGCACAATATCTGCAACTTTTTCGTTACCAGCTTTCATCGTTTGTCATCCTACATAGCCGAGATGAATCTGTTGTCCTGCCTAAGCTTTATTGTTTATGCGTAGATGTTATTTAAGATTCTTCACCAAATCGTTTAATTTCTTCAATGATTTCTTGTGGTATATCTTTTGGAACTTGTCCTGCTTGTATCTTGGCATTTTGCACTGCTTGTTGTATCTCTTCTACGACTTCAGGATTTGCCAAAGTGGTTGTGTCGCCAACATCGACAAAATTGGAAATAGCTGCTGTGACACGCCGCATAATTTTTCCGGAACGGGTTTTAGGTAAGTCTGCAGAAACCCAGACGTTCGCCGGTCTAGCTATTGGTCCTATGATCGTGGATATAGCTTGCTTGACTTGGTCGACAATTTCGGGCCCGGGTTCGAATCCGGGCTTCAGGGAGACATACATTTCTGGTACTCGTCCTCGGAGCTCATCGATGGCTGGTACAGCTGCAGCCTCGCTTATTGCTTCCACTGTGAGCGCTGCAGATTCGAGTTCTTTGGTCCCTAGTCTATGTCCAGCTACATTAATAACGTCATCTAATCGTCCGACAATTCGATAGTATCTGTCTTCCGATTGCGTTGCGCCATCACCTGTGAAATAAGGCCAGTCTTGCCAGTTCTTACTGTCAGGATCACTGTTGAATTTCTTGAAATAGGTTTCAATAAACCTGTCAGGATCTCCCCAGACTGTCTGCATCATGCCAGGCCATGGTCTGGTAATGCAGATGTTGCCTGCAGTGTTGGAGCCTGGTTCTATTTCGTTTCGGTCTTCATCGTATATCACCGGGTATATGCCTAATGCTCCTGGCCCGCAGCTACCAGGTTTCATGGGTTGAAGGGCCGGTAGCGTTGCTCCCAGGAAGCCCCCAGTTTCAGTTTGCCAGTAGGTATCTACTATGACTGCTTCTTTCTTGCCTACCTCTTCGTAGTACCATCTCCACACTTCTGGCTCGATTGGTTCCCCGACGGTTGTCATATGCTTAAAGTGATAGTTATATTTCTTAGGCTCGTCAGGTCCTGCCTTGCGAAGCATACGTATTGTAGTGGGAGCTGTGTGGAAAATGTTAACGTCGAGACGCTCAGCTATACGCCATGCCCGACCGGCATCCGGGTAGTTAGGCACACCTTCGTACATGACACTCGTTGCCGCGATGGATAGGGGACCATATACAATGTATGAGTGACCTGTAATCCAACCTATGTCAGCCATACACCAATAAACGTCGTTGGCCTGGATGTCTTGATAGAACTTGGATGTTCCTGCCACATATGAAAGATAACCGCCGGTACTGTGCTGGGCACCCTTAGGCTTGGCGGTTGTGCCACTCGTGTACATAAGAAACAGAGGGGCTTCTGCCGGCATTGATACTGGATCAACACGCTTACCTACGTAGTTTTCGAGTACATCGTCAACGAAGTGATCGCGCCCCTCTACCATGGGAGACTCAGATTGATACTCCCCTTTATAACGTCGCCAGACCAGGACTTTGTCAACTTTCGCACCGTTTGCTTCCGCTTGCGCTACAGCTTCATCCGCTTTAATTTTGTGGTCTAGCATCGTGCCGCTACGATGGTAGCCATCCATTGTAATCAGTATATTACTACCCGAATCTACGATGCGATCACCACAGGCATTTCCGCTGAATCCACCAAAAACTTGTGAGTGGATAACCCCTAGCCGAGCGCACGCTAGCATAGTCACTGGCAGTTCGGGCATCATCGGCATATGTAACGTAACGCGGTCACCGGCTTTCAACCCGGCGAAGTCACGTAACAGGGCAGCAAATTCGTTAACGCGGACAAAGAGTTCTTGATAAGTGATGACCCGGTCTTCTTCATCTTCAAGTTCTGAAACCCAAATAAATGCTGCTTTATTCTTGTGTTCTTCTAGGTGTCGGTCTACGCAGTTATAGCAGGCATTAAGTTTTCCGCCAGAGAACCATTTCCAGAATGGAGGATTGGAGGTGTCAAGAGTGGTGTGCCAGTATTTGTCCCAACTCAGTAGGTCGGCATATTCTCGGAAGTATTCCGGGAACTTGTCTTCAGTAAAGCGTTCAAAAACTTCTGGATCTGCAATATTAGCTTGAGAAATAAACCCAGTACTTGGGTGTATACGTTCTTCTTCTCGCCAGTGGGACGCGATCTGGGCTTCGCTAACCTCGGTATTATCGATTGGTTGCGTCATAGCTTAGGCGCTCCTCGGAGTTATTGTTTTCTGGTAGCGGTTGAACTGGATTTTGTTATCAACCGGGAGGGAAGGATATCAGCGGTAAAAGGGGGTTTCAAGCTTATAAATTGTGCTTATGAACAAATAAGAAGCTAACCTATTGGAGGTCCCTAAGGCTTTTTTGGGAAATTAACACTATTGAGAAGACTGTCAGGGTAGCAGCAGCCATTAAACCTACGGTTTCCCGACTTCCAATCGAATCGACCGCGGTTCCAAGGGGAATCACGCTAATTGGCATCAGGCCCCAGACCAACATCACTATGCTCATCATGCGTCCGCGGAATTGTTCTTCAGCACGCTCCATAATCAGAGCAGTAATTAGGGCCATCGGTGCTATATTACCTAATCCGAACAGGATCATGATAAAAACCGCAGCGAAATAAACTGGCACAAGCGCAACAAGCAGTAGTGCTAATCCTGAGAAGAAGCCACCTATGATTACGAGTAGCCCACGTTTCCACTGTCCTATCGAAGCGGTTATAAGGGCCCCTATTAGTGACCCGAGACCTATCATGCTTACTAGCAATCCAAAAGCTTCAGACTCTAATAAATAGACGTCTACTATGAATACGGGTAGTAGAGATCGTAGCGGCATAGCAAGGAGCACTGTTGCTAGCATTACACCAAGCAGCATCAGAATGATCCCGTTCTCCCAAACATATTGGAGACCTGCTTTAATATCTCCTAGAATTTCTGATTCTTTACGAACTGCCATTTTCACGGGTTTTCGGATAGCAGTTGTGAGGGTGACGGCTGTCAACCACATACCAGACATAACATAATAGACACCATCAGGTCCGACCATAGCATATAGAATACCGGCTACGGTTGGTGCAAAAAGTGACATTGAACTCATGGCTGCGGAGTTGAGTGCAATTGCGTTAGTTATACGCTTACGTCCCACAATTTGAGGGATAATTGCCTGACGGGCTGGGCCCGTGAATGCGAACAACAATCCTTGAAACATAGAAGCCAATAGTAGGAAAACCCAGGTAATTGATCCAGACGAAATAGACAGGGCAACTAACAGAGATACCAAGGCTGAACAACCTTGACCGACTTGTATGATAGGCTTTCGCTCTATTCGGTCTGCTATTGCCCCGCCAAATAGAGTAAGACTCAACATCGGTAGGGCCCAACCACCGCTTACTAGTCCTAAGATCTTGGCTGATCCTGTTAACTCATATACTAGGAACCCTTGGGCAATCATTTGCATTTCAAAGCCGCCCATCATGAACACCATCCCTAACCACAGGAGCCTGAAATCACGATTCTTTAACGAATCGAATGTCATTTTCCAGTTTGACAAAGTAGGATTTGCAATTGTGAGTGGCGGTTCTGTTCTTTCGGAGCGTGGTAAATCTACAAGGAGACTTTTGTTTCCTAGGTCAGGTATGTAGGAAACATCATCGTCTTGATCATCGACTGTATCTTTCTCTAGGTGCATTGTCCTAGTGTAATCGAATTTATAGAGATGGTTTTTCTAATATCGCAACGTCATAGGAATTATTATTATGATCCGTAAGAATCGATCGTAATTGCACCTAAATTGCTATGGGAATTTTCTGGCAATGGGAGAATCATACTGGTGTTGAATCGGCGAAGTAAGATGGAAATTAAACTCGAACAAATTCCCAAATTGATGTAGAAGTGATGGTTAATCCGACAAGGATCACGAATATTCCAAAGTTTACTCGCTGAGCAATCTTCAGCAATATCTGAATGGTCACTATTCCTGCTACAAAAGCTACAGCCGCGGCGACTATCAGTTCCGCCGAAATTACGAGATCGTAATTCAACGCTGAGTATAGAGAAGCCCCCATACTGGCTGGGATGCTCATCAAGAAGCTCAGGACTAACGCCTCACGTTTATCTATGCCTCGTCCAAGTAACGTAGCGACAGTTAACCCAGATCTGCTGAGTCCAGGTATAACGGAGAATCCCTGAGCGATCCCCGAGAGAATCGAGTCAGGAATAGATAAGGTAGATCGCTCTCTATTTTCTGGGTGAGTTCTACGAAGTTGGATAGCTCCATTTACGAGCATGAAAATGCCAATTAAGCCCATGGCCGATGTCCCTACCAATCCTGAAATTTGTCCCAGAATTAATAACAGTAGAAGCCCTAACATGGCACTCAATAAAGTCGATATGACTAGGAATGAGAGGAGTGGTGACGGTACAAGTGGATTTCTACGGATCTCTACTATGATATGGCTCACTTCTGTACGAAATACGACTAATGCTGCAGGCAATGTGCCAACATGGAGCCATAGGGCATACATTATTGCTTTGTCGAATGATTCGTCTTCAAGGGTAGAGTAAGTGGCTGCGACAATACCTTCGGAGCTTATAGGTAGCCACTCTGTAATTCCTTGAATAAGACCTAGTAGTATAGCGGTTGTCAGTTTCCTAGGACCTCCTCTTATTTCTGCAGGTTATTCTAGCAATAATACCATTGGGATAGATGGCTAACGGTAAATTTGCAAGTAGGTTTTGACGGTTAAACCTGGGCAAGTTGAACTTGTATTGAGAGACAGTTTAGTTCGCGATACTTTATTGTGCTACTGAAGATGTCTTAGCCAATCTTCTGGATTTACGAAGTTACGGACTAGGATTGTTGGTGAGATCACTCTTTGTAAAGGAATACAATGGGATGGATAGGGGAAATATCGTTTCAGCTTGCCTTGGCAATCGGTAGTTGTCAGAATCCCCGATTTCATGTACAAGAATCGGAATTGTTTTAGGTGATAATGATGAAAAAAGAAACCGGAGACTTATACTGTGACACTTGGTTAAGTGGTGACCCTATTTACATATCCGACCTTCGGATATGCAATCCTGCTGAAGTACTTTCAGAGGAACCAAAGAGTCGCCACTGGAGAATGCTGGATTATGTCGCCGAAGGAATCGAAGGAACGATGTTGATTGCCGGACCAGAAACTGTCGCCCCAGAAGCTACAGTTCCAGTTAATGAACACGGATTGCATGGCATATCTATTGGCGTATGGGGCGGCTCCGAGGATGTCAGAGTTCTAATGAAACTCAGTGGAGACGAGACGTTCACGGTGCTGACATTGCCTGGAGAGCAGGATGGTCACCGGGGACAGAAGTTAAGCGAGATATTCTTCAAGATAGAAGACATAACAGACCGGAGCATCCAATTCGGCCAGATATCATGGAATGTATCCGACGGAACCGGGCCTGGATCTACTATTTCTACCCCAGCGAACATAGCGTATATAAAACTGGTACAACTAACTGAATTGGAGAGCAAGAGATTTCTAGAGGATCAAAGTCGTACTGATACAAGACGGCTGTTGGCTCATAATGATGCACATACAGTGCATTTTGCCAGTAGACCTACAACTCCTGAAGAGATCAGGTGGCATATCGAGCCATATCGTGATAGTGACGTAGGAAGTCTATATTGGGAAGGTGGGATAGGAGAACAAACCTTTTACTTCAGTAAAATTGGTAAAGCAATGACCCTTGATGGCCTAAATGACTTTCCGAGACAGGGCGACCGTCTATCCGCCGAGAGTTGGCGTATCTTTCGGGATAAGAATATAGACCCCTTTGAGATAGCATGTGAATATGCACACGAACTTGGCTTAGAATTCCATGCTTGTTACAGGCCGGCAGGTTTCCATTTCCCACCGCCTCATGGTCATTTTACCCACGGCAATACATTTTATGAAACCCATCAGAATCTCCGATGTAGGGATAGAAATGGAAACATGACACCCCGTATTTCTTACGCATTTCCTGAGAGTCGTATGTTTGTGGTTTCTTTACTTTCTGAGATGGTTGGATATGGTACTGATGGTATCTGCATCCTTTATAATCGACGCCCTCCTTTGGTTGAGTATGACCAGCCGCTGGTTGATGATTTTATAATAGAACACGGCTTAGATCCCCGTACGCTTGATCCTGGGGATCCGAGATGGATCAAGCGGAAGGCAATGGCCTTGACATCTTTCCACCGTGAGCTTAGAAATGCTATGGATTCTGCTGGTATTTCGGAATTTACCGGCGACCGCCGGAAAATTTCTGTCATCGTGATGAGTAGTGAAGAAGAGAATTTGAAATATGGGATGGATGTGGAGACTTGGGTAAAGGAAGACTTAGTCGATGTGATCATTCCTTATTCATCAGCTCCAGATGTTGATAGTTCATCGCATGCTTGGTCCGATCCTAGTAACATCGATTACTTTGTTTCTATTACAAAGGATACGTCTTGTACGGTTGCGGCCAATATGATGCCTAGAACTCTTACCTCAGAGGAGTACCGCACGATTGCTAGCGGCTTGTATGGTAGGGACGTGGATCACTTATTTTTCTGGGACACTGATATTCAACAGCCACGATCAAACAGTGCCGGGCCTTGGGACGCTGCAAGAAGACTTGGACACCGCGATGAGGTTGAGGACTGGATAGAGTCTGGGTCACCCACATTAGCCCTTCCTAAGAAACCACTCCTTAAGTTAGGAGACTGGGATCTGTCGTACGTAACTCCCGGGTAATGCCTTATGACTCTCGTACACATCTAAATCCAGTGTTTCCAGTAGAACTGTCAGGTGTGTTCGATGTACGCGCCGCCACTCTGTAACGATTGCAATATGATTCATGGCATAGATAAGATCCACCTTTAGTAACAACTGAGTTACCTGATTCTGGGCCGGACGGGTTTTTCCGTGGGCCGTCGATATGATAGGTAGCGCTAAACCAGTCACCTGTCCACTCCCAGACGTTGCCTGCCATATTGTAAAGCCCAAATTCATTAGGCCGAAATGATTTTGCAGGAGCCGTTGCGACATAGCCGTCTTCTTTCGTATTTATGTCAGGGAAAACCCCTTGCCAAATATTACATTGGTGTTCACTGTTTGGCATAAGATCGTTACCCCACGGGTATTTTTTCTGTTCCAGTCCACCTCGTGCAGCGAATTCCCACTCCGCTTCTGTAGGTAATCTTTTACCTGTCCAGTCGCAATAGGCGATAGCGTCGTTCCATGATATGTGTACTACAGGAAAATCCATCTGGGTCTTGAAGTCAGATCCGGGTCCGTTGGGGTGTCGCCAGTTCGCACCATCAACTTTTGTCCACCAGGGTACTTCTGTGACTACTTGGCTAGATATCCGATTGGCTTTAGGAGTTAAAAGTAAGTGGAATACGAAAGACCAACCGAATCGTTCAGCTTCTGTCACATACCTGGTAGCCTTCACAAACTTGGAGAATTCTGCGTTCGTCACCGTTGTTGTATCTATGTAAAATGGGTCTATCTCTATTTCCCTGATCGGCCCCTCACCGTCGACTGGGAATCCGTCATCGTCATTTGTGCCCATCAGAAATTTTCCTCCGGACATTTCTACCATGCCTTTTGTAGAACCCTTGGTGATTCTGGAGGTTGGCTGTTTGCGGGTACCGGGCCTTTCGGACGGCCCCGATTTCTTCGGGCCGCAGCAGGATGCTATATTTTTATTTGGGCGAACCACGATTTCCAGTATAACTCAACTGGCTCTGCTAGTTGGCGGACCTCTTCAAGGGTGTGTTTTTTATGGACTTGTAATGTGTGGATTGAGCCCGAGTTTGTATTGGAAAAACTGATGGCGTATCCATTATTTTCACAGGTAACACATGTGCGGGTAGCAAACATTGCGACATCCTGTATTCAGTAGTCGCCGAATTCCCTAAACTTTATCTTTCAGAAACAGTGAAATGAAGCTATTGACACACACCGCAGTGCTTATCTAGACTCGATGAAGATAAAAACATAAGCTTTTTCTAGGAGGAATAGATATGAAAACCTATCGGGTAGCAATCGTTGGATTGGGGAGGGCTGGAAGCACACTAGATGATGAACTTGATGATGGATATCCCCGTTCAATTGGAGGGTCATGCAATGCGAGCAGTCGCCTTGAGTGTGTTGCTGGAGCAGACACTATTCCAGAAAGAGTCGAGGCGTTTAAAAAACGATGGAATGTAGATTCTGGATATTCTGACTACAAAGAAATGATTGAGAAAGAAAAGCCTGATCTTGTGGCTGTAACTACTACTGGGACTGGCCTTGCAAAGCCGGCACGGAAGGCACCCTCCCGTGACTATATTGAGGATGCACATGCAGATATATCGGCATATGCATCAAATGCAGGAGTGCCGATGGTTTACTCAGAGAAAGCTATAGCATGCTCAATGGTAAAAGCTGATGCTCTACGGGACGCGTGTCATCAGAATGGGACTGCTTTCAACACGGGGGTATCACGTCGGTTCAGTGCCAGTTTTCAGCAAATGCGTAAAGCAATAGTCGAAGGAGAAATTGGTGAACCGGTTGCAACTGTTCACTATGCATCGTCCGACCTTCTTCATGGTCATATTCATTCGATCGATACCCAGTCGTATTTGATAGGAGATCCCGGTGTGAAGGAAATTCGTGGAGAACTAATACCTCGTGATATCAAGATTAAGGACAACCGCCTTGACGAAGATCCAAGATCGACTTTCCAACTTGTTTTTAACAACGGAGTAACCGGTTGGACTGTGCCTTCTGGTGGTTGGGAATTTGAAGTGATTGGGACCGAGGGAACGATCCGGCACGAAAGTAGTTCTCGGCAAGTTGCGCTCCGCAAGGCTGCCCCAGGTGGAGCTCGTCGTGCGCAGTGGGAGCCAGTAAATCTACCTCCTATTGATCCTGGCCAAGGTCCGGTTGTTTTTGCCTTGGAAGATATGGTTAAAGCCTATGAATCCGGTGGTACTACCGTTGGCAACATTGACGTTACCCACAATATTACCGAGGCTTGCCTTGGAATTGCCGAAAGTCACCGTCGTGGAGGGGAGTGGGTGAGTCTTCCTATCGACAACAGGGAACTATATGTTTTCCATGTTTAAATTTCTGTTTTGCACAATCCACTATACGTCCAACGAATTGGTTATTCGGGAGGTTGGTACAAAGCTATAATACTAGGTTTGGCTGATAGAGTTGGTAAAAATCGTACGTGGTATTTAGAGAAATCTTATCTAGGCGGAAACTGGCGGGCGTATATTGTCCCAAGGGCTGGCTTCTTCTAATTGTGACGCAATTTGGAACAGTGTCGCCTCATCGCCGTGCCTGCCCAAGAAATGTGATCCGATAGGCAAGCTTTCCTCATTCCAGTATAGAGGGATTGACATAGCTGGTTGTCCTGTTGCGTTTGCTATATATGTGTAGGGTACAAAACTTGCCATTTTTCGACGAAGTTTGTAAGGGTCACCATCTTCAAATTCGAAGGTGCCTAGTGGTACCGGAGGTTGGCCGACCGTGGGTGTAAGCCATAGATCATAGTCGGTGAAGAAATTCGCAATGTCTCTGGTAAGCCGGTGTATGTCTTCAATGGCCAGTAGATACTCTGGTGCCGAGATTTCGTTTGCCTTCTGTTGATAAGCCCACACAAAGGGTTCAAATTGGTCCTCGGTTGGTTCTTTCCCGAGGCGTCGAGCCCAAGATCGGATTCCATGGGCAGTCCCTACACCTAGTACTTTCGTAGCTGAAATCCACATCAGTTCTTTATCAAATGATGGAGAGATTTCGTCTACATGATGGCCTAAATCCACACATAAACTAGCTGTCTCTTTTACAGCAGAGATACAATCAGGATGTAGCTTGGAATCTAGTGGAGTATCTGTGGAGAATCCAATTCTCAATTTGCGCGGCTCTTTTCTGATTGCTGTTTCATATGGCCCATCTTTTAGAGGGGCAGGGTAGGGATCTCCTAAAGACGCTCCTTCGGTAGCATCAAGGAGTATCGCACTATCTCTTACAGACCGGGTTAAAGCATGTTCCGAAACCATGCCACTGAACAGGTCTCCGAAGTTGGGTCCTAGTGGATTCCGTCCGCGAGATGGACGGAGGCCGAACACACCACAGCATGAAGCAGGTATACGTATAGAGCCACCAGCGTCATTTCCATGAGCCATAGGTACGATTCCGGCTGCTACTGATGCAGCTGCTCCGCCGCTAGATCCACCGGGGGTTCGTTTTGTGTCCCAAGGATTCCGGGTGGGGCCGAATCTCCGGGGTTCTGTTGTAACCCCGATGGCCATCTCTGGCGTATTGGTCTTTGCCACCATTATCAGACCTGCTTTTTTATATCTTTTGACGAGTTCACTATCTGTGGTTGGTATAAAATCTCCCAGGAAGTTACTGCTGTTAGTGACCCGCACGCCTGCCTGTTCGGCAAGGAAGTCTTTTAATAGGAATGGCACCCCTGTAAAGGGACCTTCAGGAAGCGGATTTGATGCGATTTCCAGAGCCTGTTCGTACATTTTCGTGGTAATCGCATTGAGCACAGGATTGACCCGCTCGATTCTTTCGATCGCAATATCCACTAACTCGATTGGTTGGATTGCCCGTTGTCTAATCAACTCTGCTTGCCCGGTTGCATCCAACGCTGCGACATCGTCAAACATTCTCATTGAATCCCTCAATACTCCATGTTGGTGGTTGCCGATGTTATGGGTGTAATGTTGATGTGTCAACGGTAATAGTTGCGTTCCAGTGTACGGTCCCCTATCTTTCGGCCAAATGATAATCCTGATAACACTAAGGGAGATTGGTTATGAAACGTGCTACTAGGGACGTGCTTTACTTTGAAACAGGTCCTGATAATGAACCTACGTTAATAGTTGAACCAGGTGAGGTTTTTGAAGTAGAGACTCAGATCAACCGCGGTCCTTGGATGGAAGGACATCCGGATGAAGATAACCTTAGACTTTTACTTCGAGGTGGTAATCCATCAAGTGGCTGTATTTACGTTCAAGGTGCCGAGCCCGGACAAATGTTGACCGTACATATAGGAGAAATAGATGTTGATCCAATCGGTTTCACTAGTTTTGTCGGGGCAAATGGTGCGATGCCTGGATGGATGGGTGGTAGTGGTATAGGATCGCATTACAAAGTAGTAGAGATTCTGGACGGATTCATACATTGGAGTGACAATCTCAAGATTCCAGTGAAACCTATGATTGGTTTCGTGGGAGTGTCACCTAAATACACACGATGGCACAACGGCTGGTGTGGCGAGTGGGGAGGAAATTTCGATATACCTGAGGTGACCACTGGTGCATCAGTCCATCTCCCTGTAAACGTCCCTGGTGCTCTTTTACATATTGGTGATATGCATGCTCGTCAAGGGGATGGAGAGATATGTGGGGCTGGGGGTATCGAAGCAGGGGGTAGGGTTAAGCTGACTTGTGAGTTAAGCAGTAAACCGGAATCTATGACTTGGCCTCGGATCAAGGATGACCAATACATAATGACGACCGGTCAGGCACGTCCTGCTGAGGATGCCTTCAGGACGGCACTTTCAGAGATGGTGCTGTGGCTTGAAAGTGAGTATGGATTTCCTAGAGGGGAAGCCTATCTTTTTCTGGGACAGGTATTGGAAGCGAGATGTACTCAATTTGTAAATCCAACCTTCTCATATGTAGCGAAAGTAAATCAAAACTATCTCCCGAATGGGAAAAATAGATAATTCTGTCCACCTCATTATCAACTTCATATCATCAGCATGGACTTCATTTAATCCGTTTTGTTCCGGAACAAATGATCAAAACAAAGACTAAGTTTTGATTGACTATTGTTCGGGTTAATAACTAAGGTTTGGTTATAACGGGAGGGGTGAAGATGCTTAGAGTTAGATTTTTAACCGCGTTGATAATGGTGTTTTTGTTTACTGCAGGAGTCCATTTGGTATTTGGGGAAAATGCCTTTGCTGACTCAAAGTATTCTCGTCCGATATCTATGATCGTGATTGATGGCGCATCGGCCCGGTCTTCGGGAACAACAGCAGATTTGGCTAGCTCGTTTATAGGGCTACTTTCTACGCTTCAAAGCGACGATCTTTTTATGCTTATGAACACTGATACTTCAGATCAAATTGTAGGTCCATTTAAGCCTTCGGATCCGGAGTTCAACCAGTCGCGGGCAGATTTTGACGCTGCCCTTAGGTGGCCTGTAGCGGTGAATGCCGACGATTTAGCTACATCAATGGTACAGATACAGGCTTCTATGATAGAAGAGAGGGCAGAAGCAGGCTCAGAGATATACATCCTGCTAGGAGATTCATCAGAAACCGATTTCAACCGATTATCTACTACCCTTGAACCTCTTATCGGCCGCATGGCTGAAAGTGGATGGATACTCAATGGGGTTAGTTTGCCTAATTCGTCAGGTCCAACAACCGAGTTCCTGGAATCTGTTTCGTCAGCATCGGGGGGCAAGAATTTTGGACTGGAAACATTTGAAGACCTCGCGACTGTAGCGGGCTCAATTTTGGAACAGAAAGCTCGTGGTTCCCTTATGGAACTTGGTAGCCGACCTCTTTCTAAGAACCAGTTGATGAGTTCAGTTGTAAGCGTTGCTCCTGGAACTAGTGAAACAACGATATTCATGTTTAGAGATAAGTCAGAAGGATCGTTCCAGCTCAGTGACCCCTCAGGGTTCGATATTTCTGCAGGACGTTCTTTTTACAGTGTTAAAGAGGTCCCCAACGCGGTTATCTGGGAAGTTCAGGATCCTGAACCTGGTAATTGGAAAGTCGATGTAAGAGGGATCGAAGGTAAGATATCGGCATGGGATTATTCTTCTAATAACTACAGATTGGTTTTGGAAACTGCAAGTGCATTGCCGTTGGACCAAACTATGGCTATGGCAGCATATGTCGTAGAGAATGATCGCCCTGTAAAGCTTGAAAATGTACGGCTTGTAGCTAATATAGAAGGCCCGGAAGGCTCTAAAATAAAAATCCAGATGACTGATGATGGATCAGGTGGAGACGGAATCCCGGGTGATGGTGTATATACGATGCTTGTTCCGCCACTGAGTACTGTTGGTGATTACAAGGTCGAACTTGAGTTGACTTGGCTCAACTTCAACCATCGATTATCTTCATACACAAATTTCAGAACGGAAATTTATCCAAGCTTGTCTGTCGAAAGGTTTGAAGGCGCTATAGGGAACATAATATCTGGGGAAAGAACTCAGATAGCTAGGGTAAAGGTGCACATTGATGGTGAACCATATGGTATATCTTCAAGCGATCTGGTCCCGATAATCAATTCTACGAATGGTTCGAGTGCTGAAATTGAGATAGTGCCTAACCGACTGTTCGGAGAAGGACCGGCTTGGGAATATGATGTATATATCACTGTCTCAAATGAGGGTAAGTATTCTTTGGCCATGCAACTTTCAGGCGAGTACGCTGGGAGTAATTTCTCCAACATGACTGAAGTGCTTGTTTTGAGTTCTCTGGCACCTGAGACAGTTTCACAGAATGTCTCAGAACAAATAGTTCAGTCTCCTCCAGTTGCCGCTCCTGCTATTTCGCAACGACCGCAAACGATTGTTCCTGCCGCATCCCGATCTGAAGCACCGGTAACTACAACATCTTTTTGGACAGCCGCTTGGGCTATTGTTGCGATTGTATTAGCAGGTGCTGGAATTGCTATCTATTTCTCGTTGCAAACACGGCCATATGGATACATCTACAGCGATGATGAAAAACCACTAGTCGATTTTGCTGAGGTGAAACGAAATCCCCTTATCGAACTTTTCCGAAGAAGCTATGTTAGTGGAAAAGAGCTAGGAATACCGGGTCTCGAAGGTATCATGTTTAGGTTTGTTGGAGGTAGCGTACGGTTACGTACCCAAGGTGAACATTCCACTGTTAGGGTTAACAACCAGCCTTTGGTAGATCAGGCTACGATTGATAATAGAACCTGGATCGGTTCCCGTGGGAAACTTTACACATTCCTGATGTCTCCTCCCGTGGCCAACGAAGGTATTAGTGGCGAATGATCAGGGTGGTTTTTAGAAATTAGGATGAAAGAAATCCGGCCCGTTTCCAACGGGCCGGATTTCTTTTACTGAAGTATATTTACAGGCTATTCTTCGTTAATGGTGATTGTTTTGATGACGTCACCGGGGGTGGTTGCTGAACCCGGATCCCTGATAGAGATACTTTCAACAACTTCCATACCTTCTATGATTCTGCCGAAGACTGTATGGCAAGATACGCCCCTTTGAGAGCAGTCTTTCGCAATTCCGTCAGCATCATAACCGTCAAGGAATGGTGTTGGTACGAACGTAATGAAGAACTGACTACCATTGGTTGCAGTTCCACCAGCGTTCGCCATCGAAACTGAACCAGGTGTGTCATGCCTCCGCAACGGACTGGGTTCGTTGGCAAAAGTGTATCCTGGGCCTCCACTTCCGGTTCCTGTCGGGTCGCCTGTTTGTGCCATGAACCCTTCAATAACTCTATGGAATGTTACCCCGTCATAGTACCCATCCCTAGACAAGAAAACGAAACTATTGACTGTGGTTGGGGATTCCTTGGGGTAGAGTTCCATCTTGAACTCACCGCCTTTAGCCAGTGTAATTGTTGCAGTGTAGTTCTTTTCGGGATCAATGGTCATAGGTGGTGGTGCGTCATATTGTTTCAAGGCAGGCTCCTCAGGTGTAGGGATTGGTGTGCGTCTGATAGTTGGAGAACCAGATGGTTTAGCGACAGCAGTCTGTTCTACAGCAGTGCTGGCTATTCCTGTTGTACTGTCTGCGTCTTCGTTACTGGAGCCACAGGCAGCTAGGGAAATCAGAAATATAATTGAGATCAGTGGTGCGAGCAATTTATTGGAGATTAACATCATATTTGTTGATACAACCTACCTTTCTTGAGTCAGTAACCAACAACTACCAGGTTCTATATTTGTAGGGTTGATTCGTGTACAAGCAAGCCACATTCTACAACCAAAGAGATTAAGTGTGCCAGCGAGTGTTAAAGGACGATGCTCTCGTGGCAAGAGAAATAATTGAAGAGCCATTAATGAAAAAATGTAACAAGAGTGTGTAGGTTAAGTTGTCATTTATAGAGCTAGACAAAGCTATCTATATGCCAAGAGCAGCAAAACTAGCTGCCATAATACTTTTTGAATCGATTTCATATTCCCGATATAGATCATCCGGATTGCCTGATTGTCCGTAGCGGGTGACACCTAGTGGAAATGTGGGAACCTGAAGTGCTGCACCCAGCCATGCAAGTGTATGTGGATGGCCGTCCACTACAGTTACTATAGGTACGCGGCGCTCTGTTTCTCCAATTACACCTGGTAGAAAATCTTTTCTGCCTGGAGTAGCACGTACTGCAGATTGGACAGTTTCTTGGTACATGCCATATAGAGGACCAGGGCCAGTTACATTGATCACATTGGCATAGATTCCCTCTTCTAGGAGATCATGGCTAGCTTGAATGGCTTCCGGTACTACTGCCCCTGATGCGAAGATATGCACGGCATTAGAATCTGGATCGTAACCTCTATGTTTGCTGCGATCTATCAGTCGATATGCTCCTTCTATGACCTGCATCCGTAAAGTTTCGCGATCAGTTGGGTCATTGGGTGCAGTAAAGAGACCCTGATCTGCAGTTTTAGTTGTAAGTCTTAAGTATGTGGATTCTTTTCTTAAACGTATGTTTTCTAGTGCTGAAAGGATTATCCATTCGAGTTCTTGTCCGAAACAAGGCTCATAGAAAGCTAAGTCTGGTAACTCAACACCTATAGAAGGTGTCACTGCAGATTGATGTGATCCTCCTTCGGGTCCGAGTGTTATACCAGAAGGTGTTCCGACCATAATGAACCTGCCCCCCGCGTACACGCTGTAGAGAAGTGCATCCAATCCACGTCTCACGAAAGGATCGTAAAGGGTACCTATCGGAAAGAGTGTCTCTCCAGTCATTTCATGAGTCAGTCCAAATTGGCCAAGAGCCATAAAAAGGTTGTTTTCTGAAATACCTAGCTCAATATGTTGGCCTTGTAGAGATTCTTCCCATTGTATTGCACCGCGGTCCTGGTCTTCTGGGTAGGTTTCTCGTTCTCGCTTGGTCCAAACTCCTGCTTTGTTGATCCATCCTCCGAGGTTAGTAGAACTAGCTACATCTGGACTGACGGTGACTACTCGTTCATGAAGGCTATCGCTGCTCCTCGACAACTCGGTGAGTACAAGTCCGAATATTTGTTGGGTGGACATCTGTCCATTGTATGAACGTCCAAATTCCGACGGCACTTCAATTTCTGAGTGAGCCTCTATTCCATTCTTTTCTAGTTGAAGCTGGAACCCCCTATCGAGACAAATTCGTCCGGCAGGCGTTTCTGAATTAAGTCTCGAAAAGACTTCATCTGGTGAGATTCCCAGGTTTTCTCGAAGTTGTTCCATTTGCTTGGGATTCAACGTAGCAGAGTGATTTTGGGGATGGCCGATGGTTGGTAATTTCCATCCCTTAAGTGTATATACGAAAAGGACGTTGGGTCCGTGGTCGAGCTCGACCTCATCAAAAGCGCGTCTCAATTCACTAAAATCATGTCCTCCAAGATCATTAAAAATATCAACTAGTTCATTGTCATCCCACTGGCCTAAGAAGGCAGTGAGTTTTTCTGGGCTATCGCTTGCTCGAGGTAGCCATTCCCTTAGTGTTGTACCGTCTACCCTTAGAAGACGCTGATATAGATCATTAGACATGTCATCGATTGACTTCCGGAATAGTTCTCCATCTGGTTGAGAAAAAGCGGAATGGAGTTTATGTCCATATTTGGCTTCAATCACTTTCCAACCGTTCGCCTCAAACATCTCTCTCCATACCTTGACACGTATACCAGGGATGATTCTATCTAGGCTCTGGCGATTCAGATCCACGACCCATAGTACATTCTTGAGATCCATTAGAGAGGGATCAGCGATTGATTCCCAAACCACGCCTTCATCAAGTTCAGCATCACCGACGAGACTTATGAAACGCCGATCTGCTCCACTACTTGGATCCAGATGGTCACGGACATACTCCTCTGCAAGCCACGCGAAGTTAGGTGCTACTGCACCAAGGCCCACAGAACCTGTTGAGAAATCAACC
Organism: uncultured Dehalococcoidia bacterium; assembly: GCA_964608025.1. Classification (GTDB taxonomy): domain Bacteria; phylum Chloroflexota; class Dehalococcoidia; order Lucifugimonadales; family CAJWER01; genus CAZSLO01. Next base: position 50,808 of record CAZSLO010000019.1, read on the forward strand.
CCATCGGGGTCCTTGGTCCTGCTAGGGTATGCTTGGAGGCCGTGAAGACCACGTAAGGCCTTAAGATACTCGACATCTAGATTACCTAATAGATATTGAATTGCGTGATAAACAGGGGAGGCGTGCGGTTTGACGGAGATGCGGTCGCCTGACCTCATGTACTCGAAGAAAAGGTAGGTCATAACACTGACCACAGATGCGCTTGAGGCTTGGTGACCACCAATTTTCAAGCCTGTGGGGTTGGGTCGTTCGTTATTAGCGTAGTCGACCATGTGGCAGGCTAGCCACAATACTTTATTCTGGATCTCTTCAAGTATGGCGTTTCGGTCACCGTTTGTTTCTGAGGATGGACTCAAATATTATCTCCAGATGGCGACAGATATGATGGTTTGTTAATAGCTGGATAATTTTCAGAGTAAAATATCAGAATAATAGGATCCATTTCCGAGCATATACAGATTTGTTTGTGTTGGAAAATCTTGGTAAGCCGAAGTAATCAAATTTAATTAATTTCAAGGTATTCCGTAGCCCATTTTAGGCCCTCTACGGTAGTGGTTAGTGGTCGGTATTCACATCCAATCCATCCGTCATAGCCCATTAATTCTAATGCTTCAAAGAGCATAGGGTAGTTGATTTCACCCGTCCCAGGTTCGTTTCTTCCCGGATTGTCTGCAATTTGAATGTGATCAATGTTACTTAGGTTAGCGTTTATTGTGTTTGTCAGGTCACCTTCCATTATTTGCATATGGTAAATGTCATATTGGAGCCATATATTACTTGATGCTACCTCTTTAATTATCGATAAGGCTTGCGTGGAGTAGTTTAGATAGAATCCAGGGATGTCTCGTGTGTTAATCGGCTCGATAAGGAGTTTAATATTTGCTTGGTCAAGGGCGGCAGCAGCAAATTTGAGATTTGAAACAAGTGTATAACGGGAATTCTCTGGGTCTGCATCTTTAGGAGGGATTCCCGCCAGGCAATTGATTCTTGGGCAATGTAGTTTTGTTGCGTAATCTATAGCAAGTCCAACCCCGTCTTGGAATTCTCCCATCCGGTTAGGATCGGTAGCTATCCCCCTGTCACCCGCATCCCAATCACCTGCTGGAAGATTATGTAACACTTGTTTAAGTCCGTACATATCAAGTAGGTCTGATATTTCTTGAGCTGAATAGTCGTAAGGGAACATGAATTCCACGGCATTGAAGCCAGCTTTAGATGCTTCCTCGAATCGATCTAGGAATTCGACTTCGTTGAACATCATGCTTAGGTTTGCGGCTAATTTAGGCATTATTGTCCTCGGTGCGCCATTTTAGATTCGTTAGCTATGCTCTATCAATTCGACCCAGTTTCCCTCAGGATCTTTTATATAGCAGATACCTACTTTACTTCCATCTTCAGCAGTTTTGAATATTGGATCTGTGACAAAATGGATGCCTTTCCTGTCGAGCTTCTTGTGGAGCGTTGTCAAGTCATTGACATTGAAACAAATATGAGAGGCACCCAGTTGGTTTCTTTCTAAGTGTCCTTTTGGACTAGGAGGATCAATGTAATGAACCAATTCAAGCATGTGATCGTTACCAGATTTTCCAACGAAGACTAGTTTTCGGCGTGCCCCGGGAAACCCGGTATGGTCTCCTGTAGGAGGTGCCACGCTGTCTACTTCTCGAATAACAGAAAGACCGAGTTCATCACGATAAAATGTAACCATCAAGTCAATATCTGCGACAACTAATCCAGAGTGGTTAAATCCTGTAACCATCATTTACCTCGTTATGGAGTAGAGCACCGTCGGAGTTTATTGCAAGGTTGTAGAGGGCGCAAGGGATCATACACCAAGAAATTGGCTCTGATATTTGATATATATAAAATCCTGCAAAAAAATGATGACCTGGACTTTTGGTTCCAAAAATTATCGTCGCACTGGGAATTGATCCTGAGACCAGGTGGACGTTGCAAACCCAGATGCTGCTGTGTACCCTCTATGTAACATGGAATTACAGAGAATAATAGATTCCCCATTCTCATGGGCAGCAGTTGGTTTCTTGATAGGAATTGCACTTGGAGTTACGACCACATCAGTTTGGCTAATTGCGATTGGCCTTGGAGGCTCTCTCCTTTACATGAAATTCCATGGTCCTGCCCAGCATAAAACTGAAGGCATGCTATTTGCCGCGGGACCATGTTATATGATGTTTTGGGTGCTTGGATTTATAGTACGCGGCTTGGTTTTTTAAAGCACTCATAATTCCAGTGAATGCCTCTCTTTTCGTCACCTGCGTTGTAGATCAATTTTATCCTGAGGTTGGTGAAAGTACGGTCCGTGTTCTTCGAAGACTTGGAGTGACTGTAGATTTCCCACAAAGCCAGACTTGCTGTGGTCAACCAGCCTATAACTCTGGCTTCCTATCAGATGCGAAGCCGCTAGCACATAATTTCCTAGAGACGTTTGAAAATGCCGATGCTATCGTGATTCCTTCCGGATCATGCGCTGCCATGATCAGGGTATTTTACCCCGATCTTTTTGACGATGAGCCGAAGATTGCCTCTCGGATGCGTGAATTGTCTGCCAAGACATTTGAATTTACAGAATACTTAGTGGATCACCTAGGAGTTTCGGAGATCCCTGGTTCAGGCAACGCATCATCTACATTGTCTGTTACTTACCATGAGGGTTGTCATCTTCGGCGTGAACTCGGGGTCACCACTCAACCCAGAAAACTGATCCGCGCATTGGATAGTGTTGACCTTCTCGAAATGGGACAGGCTGATGTATGTTGTGGATTTGGTGGCATGTTTTCTGTTAAGTATCCAGATATATCAGCGGGGATGCTTTCCGACAAGATTCGTAATATAGATGAATCTGGAGCCAATGCGGTAGTGTCTTGCGATAGTACCTGTCTTATGCAAATTTCTGGGGGGCTTGAACAAACTGGAATGAATACTAGGGCGATTCATATCGCGCAGATTTTGGATGAGGCAATGCAGTAAATGGAACCTCGTACCAAAGATTTCAAACAAGAGGCCGCCAAGGCCTTGGCAGATGCGACTATCCAGAAGAACATGCAAAATTTGTATGGAGGTTTTTTCAAAGCACGTGAGCGTGCTGCGGATGAAACACCGGGTTGGGAGGCGATGCAGGATAGAGCCCGTGAGATAAAGGCTCATACGATAGAACACCTTGACTACTATCTCGATAAAGCATCAAGGAATGTAGAGAAGTCAGGAGGAACCGTATTCTTCGCCACAAATGCAGAAGATGCAACAAGGTATGTTCTGGATCTTGCTATTTCACGCGGTGTTAAGACCATTATAAAAAGCAAGTCGATGATATCTGAAGAGATGGGTCTCAACGAGAAACTTGAAGAGGCAGGAATGGAGCCCGTTGAGACCGATCTGGGAGAATATCTAATCCAACTCCGTGACGAGACTCCATATCACATCATCGCCCCGGCGATACATCTTTCTAAGGATCAGGTATCTGATCTGTTACATGAGAAACTAGGAGGACCTCGATACGATCGTGCAGAGGATCTTACAAGATTGGCTCGCGACCATCTGAGAACTAAGTTTATCGAAGCAGATATGGGTATAACAGGAGCCAACTTCCTAGTTGCTGACACAGGATCACTTGTGCTCGTCACCAATGAAGGGAACGGCCGTATGTGCACATCTATGCCGAAAATTCATGTAGCGATCATGGGCATGGAAAAGGTTGTTCCGGCGTTGGAAGATATGGGTATTTTTTTGAGACTTCTTATCAGGTCCGCGACAGGCCAACGTCTATCTAGTTATGTGACCATGGTGAATGGGCCTAGAAATGATGATGACTTAGACGGTCCAGAGGAATTCCACCTCATAATAGTTGATAATGGTCGCTCCAAGATACTTGCGGATCCTGCGATGCGAGAGGCCCTTTATTGCATACGCTGCGGTGCCTGCCTAAATGCATGCCCGGTATATCGTAAGGTGGGGGGACACTCGTATGGTTGGGTATATTCTGGACCTATTGGGGCGGTAATTTCCCCGATGTTAACTAGTGTGCCCGAAGCCAAGGATTTGCCTTATGCGTCAAGCTTATGTGGTGCATGTCGGGAATCCTGTCCTGTAAAGATAGATTTGCCTCGTCTTCTAATACATTTGCGTAGCGATCTTGCTGAAGGAGGACCTCATTCAGGGAAAAGGAGTAGGTTCAGTTCCGAGTTTGTGATGGTAAAGGCTTGGCGGCTCTTGGTGAGCCGGCCATGGACCTTACGTTTGGGAAATCGTTTAGCTAGACTCTTTCAATTTCCCCTAGCCAAGGATGGTAAATTGAGGAAACTTCCCCCCCCTATATCTGGTTGGACTAGGTATAGGACTTTTCCTATGGTAACTACCCGTTTGTTCCGGGACAGATGGATTCGTGGTATTCAGGATAAAACATCCCATGAGTGATCGGGAGACTTTTCTAGCTGCTATAAGCGGTGCCCTGGGTAACGATAGGATACGGCCGCCTGAAAGTATGGATGACAGTACTGTAGGTTTCTCTACTCCTGATGATGTCATCAAACGTGCTAAGAGTATCGAAAAAGAAATATTGATTCGTTCGGAGGAGTTATGCAACGATCTTGAACAGGCTGCGAAGGCGGCTGGATGGATAGTTTCATCATCTAAAACCCAACAAGATGTTGTGGATTATGTTAGTGAGGTTGCTAAAAAAATAGAAACTAGGTTGGTCGTGAAGTCTAATCATAAAGTGATCGATAGTGTGATTGCCGACCCGCAAACATTCCAACAAAACGTTGTGATAGAGACCATGAATATGTCTGGTAACAATACTGACGTGGAACGGGAATCGCTTCGTCAAACGGCAATTCGTGCAGGACTTGGCGTGACTGGTGTAGATTACGCTATTGCCGAAACCGGGAGCGTAGTGCTTCTCGCGGGTAAAGAGTTAAGCCGACTTGTTGCATTACTTCCCCCTGTACATATTGCTGTCGTTGAGAAAAGTAAAATACTGCCAAGCCTGGACGAGTTGTTCATGCTACGTCGTGCGGAGTTTGACAACGACAACCTAGGAAGTTACATGAATATCATTACAGGACCTAGTAGGTCAGCAGATATTGAGCAAACGCTTGTCACTGGCGTGCACGGACCACGTGAAGTGCACATGGTTTTGCACTGATCGAATTGTGTAAGGATGTATTGTTATCCATGATCTATTGCAGTGGGATTGCCTGAGATATCTGGTTGGTAGAGCATCTATTGTTTAAAGGGAATCATGGCAATAGGTATTATCGGCGAGAGATTTTCCCGGCATCATCGATGTAGTGTGTTTCCCATGTCTTGGCATCGTTCTTAGTTATCACTTCGTGTATGGCTGATATACTCAACTCCGGATCCAATCGAAGCATTGTTCCAATGGCCACGAAAAGAACATCAGCTGCTTCACTTGCTACCCTGTCTGGGGATTCCCCTAGAATTGCATCGCGAAGTTCTCGAACTTCCTCGTCTTGAATCGGTATACGGGTCAGTAGATCCTGACGAGAAGCAGACCCTTCAAATCCAAAGCGTTTATGGAAATTGGCAACGCAGTTCGTCAATTCTGACACTAGTAAAGCGATTTGATCTTGGGACATGTACTATCTAGCTCCGAAAACAGTATTGCCAGTTTTCATAAGCCTCATAGATTCTTCCGTGGCGCTTGCGATTAATTCTGCAGCACGTTCTGATGCCTCTTCGAGCGTCATTGGTGCGTTGGTTATGGCTGTTACTGCGGAGATCCCGTGCTCATGAACATCGGTGAACCGTTCGCCTAACGAGCCGGATATACCGATAACCGGAATACCGCGTTCCTGCGCTAGCTTGGCCACACCGATTGGTGCTTTATTGTAGACGGTTTGAAAGTCCATCGAACCTTCACCCGTAATGATTAAATCAGCATCCACTAGATGTCGTTTTAAATCTATTGTGTCTATGACAATATCTATTCCTGGCCTGAGGCGTCCATTTAAAAAAGCCATGATACCTCCACCAAGGCCTCCAGCGGCACCGGATCCTGGTACTTCTTGTATCTCTGAGCCAATGTCTCGTTTTGTTATAAAAGCAAAGTGTTCTAGAGCGGAGTCGAGCTGTTCGACCATCTCGGGTGTGGCTCCTTTTTGTGGGCCGTAGACGGCAGACGCGCCCTCGGGACCGGTCAAAGGATTATTGACATCACATGCTACGTCAAATTGAGCACCTTGTGTTCTTGGGTCTAGATTGCCCATCTCAATATGGGCAAGTGTTGCTAGAGCCGCACCTCCAACGGGTATGTCTACACCACGTTTATCCAACAGACGGATTCCTAACGCCTGTGCCATCCCGGCACCGGCATCGTTTGTCGCACTTCCACCTATTCCAAGTATGAACCTACGGAATCCCGAGTCCAGTGCCCTTGAGATAATTTCTCCAAGCCCGTAGGTGGTTGCGTTTAAGGGATCTCTTTTATCAGTTGGTACTAGAGCTAATCCTGAAGTTCGGGCCATTTCTATTACTGATGTGACACCATCCCCCATCGCTCCCCATTGGGCTGGAATCTTTTCTCCAAGAGGTCCTGTTACTTCGTCTGTCTCAATTCGACCACCTGAAGTTTCGACTAATGTTTCCAGTGTTCCGTCGCCTCCATCAGCCACTGGTACAAGTTTGATTTCAGCTTGTGGAACCACTCGTCTTGCGCCTTCGGCCATAGCCTTGGCGGCATCGGGTGCGTATATGCTACCTTTGAAGCTGTCAGGTGCGATAACTATCTTCATGTGACCTCAGGCTCTGGGATCATTGTTGACCTTGTATTTGTACGATCTTAGGCCTTAATTATATATCATCAATCAGCATTAGGATTTGGTAAAATAGATCCACTAAATACTAGGTTATTTTATTGAAAATAGAAGAACTAAAAACATTAGCTAATTCTGAAATCGATCGGCGAGGAAACGAGGCTATTGGCATCGCTAAAGACATACTTAGCTATCCCGAACCGGGGTTTCGAGAACACAGGACGGCCAGAGTTGTTGGTGATAAATTGAAAGCGCTGGGGGTACCTGTAGAAGAAAATATTGGTATAACAGGTCTGCGAGGTATAGTTGACAGCGGACGGGCCGGTCCGACCGTGGCAGTGATTGGGGAACTCGATTCCCTGATAGTCCCAGGACATCCCAATGCTGACCCGGACACGGGTGCCGCTCATGCGTGTGGTCATCATTGCCAGATAGGGTCGATGATAGCGTCGGTGATCGGTCTTTTGGTAGATGGTGTTATGGAAGAATTATCGGGGAGGGTGGCTTTTTTGGCCGTACCCTCCGAGGAATACATCGAGATTGAATATCGGGATGAGATGCGCCGTTCTGGGAAAATTGAGTTTCTGGGTGGAAAGCCAGAGTTCATTCGGCTTGGTAAGCTTGATGATGTGGACATGGCGATGATGACGCACACGATCGCTAGCCCTAAAGGTGCTAAATTCGCTGTTGGGGGTTCAAACAACGGGATGCTTGCAAAGCGGATCTCGTTTATAGGTACAGCAGCACATGCAGGAGCAGCGCCATATTCCGGTGTAAATGCCTTGAATGCGGCGATGATTGCAATGTCAGCTATTAATGCTCAACGAGAGACTTACCGGGATGAGGATACCATCCGTGTACACCCGATCATTACTAAGGGCGGGGCTTCTGTCAGCTCTGTACCGGCTGATGTGAGGATGGAGACTTTTGTAAGAGGCAGTAGCGTAGAAGCCTTTATGTCCGCCAGCCACAAGGTAGATCGATCTCTTCGAGCGGGAGCTATGGCAGTCGGAGGTAGTGTTCGGATCACTACCTTACCGGGATATATGCCGATACGTAGTGAACCTGTAATGCTTGACTTGCACAAAGCGAATGCGGCCAGACTCGTTGGTAACGGAAATATTGAGCCTCTTGGACACCGTACTGGATCGACAGATATGGGTGATCTTTCCCAGATCATGCCTGTTATCCACCCATACGTAGTAGCAGCGTCTGGGAAATCACATGGAGATGACTATGTGATAGAAGATTACGATACGGCTGTTCTTACTGCCGGTAAAGCGATGGCCATGACAGTGATCGATCTATTAGCTGATGGTGCTTCTAAAGCCTTGGAAGTGAGGGATAGTTACCAGTATCCAATGTCAAAGAGCGAATACCTCTCTACTCTGAGGAGTATTACTAAGGAAGAGATTTTCACAGAATAGATTCCGAATCTTTTGTACAGATTAGTTGGTAAAAAAGCTTGATAGGTCAGAACGGTTTTGGCGAAGCCAAGCTATGTTTAACCTGATTGTCTCTAGAGCCTGATTTATTGCCCGATCAGCTGCTGGGGTTGGATTTTCTTTAAAGAATCGCTCTACGTCCTCAAGTTTCTCATCAGTTGTAAATCTCGCGGTGATGTTTACCAGCCTAGAAAGGGCAAAGAGTCCGTCGCTGTATCGCCTGTCAAACTCAGCCCAGTTGTTCTTAACAAATTCCCAGGCCATGTCTCGTCCTAGCCTGTTGCTGGCTACACTGCTTACTACGAGGATAGTATCGTGGTATCGGACCTGATCCGATAACGATCGGTCTAGCGTTTCGGATAAAAGGTCTAATTTTTCGAAGTTTCCCAAAGACATTAGGAGACGCATTTTCTCTTCTTCCATGGTAGTGCGGTCGTGTAGTTCCCATATCGTATTATATGTGGCCGCATCACCCTGTTTTGAGGCGAGATTGAACACGACTCCTCGTATGTCTGGGTGTACAGCATCCGGATTTTCAGAGTAAATGGAGAATTTACTCCAAGCCTCTTTTAGTGTTGCCTCATGGTTATATTTACCGAGTTGCCCGAGCAAGGTCGAGCGCATTATTGAGTCTAATTCCTTTTCGCCGGGCTTTGGGTCCCAGCCTATTTGATCTCCTGCAGGAAGATATATGTGCCTTGCCATCTCCGCGAAGGTTGAGTAAAAAATTTCGTCAGATAGAAGCAGATCAAGCCTGGCGAGATTGGCGGCCACATCTTCCCAGACGATTGCGTTCGTCTCGTTGATATATGATTTTACAAGGGCAAGAAATTGAGTGACGGACAGATAGCCAGCACGTGAAAGTGCGAAGGCATCGTTTTGGAGTCCCAGTCTGTCGATTGCAGATATCTCAAGTTTACTGACAGCAGGTTGCAATTGTGCCCACCCATCAGTCGAATAATTGACACGATAGAAACCGACTTGATCAGGATTTATTTTTAACCAATCATCACCAGAATCTTTTCCCAGGGTTACCGTCATCGCCCGGTCGTCCATAAGGACTGGACCTGTCTCATCCCCGTTAGATGTGGTTATAGTTAATGGAATGTGCCATATAGTCTCGTCAATTTCATCCGGGTTGGTCAGGTTTTCGTATACGAACCGTTTCTGTGATATCCCTAGTTCTTCAACGCCTCCGGCAATAGTTGATATATCAAGGACAGGATATCCAGTTTGCTGTACCCAGGTATCCATTATTTCTGCCACAGGTTGATTGGAAGCGTTTGCCAACGCGGTCCAAAGATCACCTGTTACAGCGTTTTGGTATTGATGCTGTGCTATGTAATTACGCAAGCCTTCGCGGAAGATATCTTCTCCCAAAAACCTTTCCAGCATTCGCAGGATAGATCCTCCTTTGCTGTAGCTGATTGCGTCGAATAATTGCCCGATTTCTGCAGGATCCTTGACCTCTTGTTCTATTGGATGAGAATTCTTGAGTCCGTCTAAGCCTAAGGCGTTGTTGGTGTCGCTGGATACGAATTGTGTCCACATTTCCCATTCTGGGAACAGTGAATCTACGGCCTTGTCTCCGATCCAAGAAGCGAAACTCTCATTTAGCCAGAGGTCATTCCACCATGCCATCGTCACTAGGTCACCAAACCACATGTGAGCCATTTCGTGGGAGATTATCGCGGCAACCCTCTGTCTTATTTGCGCAGAAGATTGATCCGGGTCTACGAGAAGCACTACTTCTCTATAGGTTACGGCTCCCCAGTTCTCCATCGCACCAGCAGCGAAATCTGGTATTGCGAGGTGGTCTAGTTTTTCCAGTGGATAGGGCGTGCCGAAATAGTCATTGAAGTAAGAGAGAAGCTTAACAGAAGTTTCTACGGCAAAGTGTCCTTGTTCTTCCTTTCCGGCAGTTGCCCACACTCTGACGAGAGTTCCATCGTCGGCTACTTTCTCGACGCTCTTTAGATCACCAACGATGAAAGCAAGTAGGTATGTCGACATTATTGGTGTTTCTTTAAACTTGACTCGTTTCAGGCCATCATCTTCATCGAATTCTTCCGCTTCCATGGTGTTAGAAATAACTGCAAATTCGGAATCCACGATTAGGGTTACCTCGAAGGATGCCTTTAAAGATGGTTCATCCCAGCAAGGAAATGCGCGTCGTGCGTCCGTTGCTTCGAACTGGGTTGTTGCGAGGTATCGCTCTTTCCCGTTCCCGTCATGGTATCTACTTCGATAGAAGCCTCTCAGGCGGTCATTCAGCTCTCCAATGAACTCTATTTTGAGCTTTGCATTGCCTACAGGAATATCTTCCTCGAACATAAATGTTAAAGTTTCAGATTTCTCTTCGAGTATGGTTTTGGATGGTGGAAGGATGGTGTTGTTTGAGTTGATTAACCAGCAAGAGTTTATTTCCAATTCCGCTGCGTTCAGTACGATGGAATTGGTGGGTTGTAGTATTTGAATATCTATTTCTACCTCGCCTGCGAATACGAAAGTTTCCAAGTTAGGACTCAGAGTCAGTACGTATCTGCTGGGCGTGACACTTTTGGGTAACATGACGGCTTTAGATTCGGTCATACTATTCCTTCCAAATGCTTGAATAAATGGGAAGCGTTGGGCTCCCAGGTCGTTGGTGTCTGTAGCTAATGGCCCTTCCAGTTGGGCCGACGTTTTTCTGTGAACGCCTTAGGACCTTCAATAAAATCTTCTGATCCAATGGCCTGTTCGTATTGGCTGTAATTAGCCTTCATTGCTTCTTCTAGACTCATGCCAAGTCCCAGCATGGCCATTTGTTTACTTGCCCTGACTGACAGGGGTGCTCCATCCACTATCTCTTCGGCTAATCGAGTTGCTGCCTCTAATGCTCTACCTTTCGGAGCTATTTCGTTGATTAGACCCCATTGGAATGCTTCTTCAGAATTTATTGGCTTTCCAGTCAATAGCATTTTCATCCCAACTTTGATTGGGAGTTGCCTCGGGATCCTATGTACACCACCCGCAGCAGCGACCAATCCGACATTTACCTCGGGAGCACCGAACTGGGCATCAGTGTCTGCCACTATGAGATCGCAGGCTAGTGCAATCTCTAATCCACCTCCCATTGCGTAGCCGTTAACTGCCGCTATAATGGGTTTCCAACACTCAAAATCATCGGTAATGCCACCGAAAGGTACTTTTTCTGCACCCGGGTAAGCCTCCCCTTTCGCCCCATGTTCGGCATGGTATTTAAGGTCGTTTCCGGCGCAGAATGCCCTTTCGCCTGATCCGCTGAGTACGGCTACCCATAATTCTGGATCTTCGCAAAAATCAAGCATTGCGTTGCGCATTTCAAGACTCGCGGGTGGGTGGAGGGCGTTTAAACGCTCTGGCCTAGTGATCGTGATATACGCTATCCGATCACGTTTTTCGTAATTGAGGAACTCGAATTCCATCGAGACTCCTAGGGGCGTACCTGGATATTCTGGAAGTATATCAGTGTAGGATCTATGTCGCAGCTAATCATGGGATTTGAATAGAACATAAATGATTGTTTCTACACCTGGTTATGGTCAATTTCTATGGTCTATTTTGCTGGGGGTTCTGTAATTGAAAGAATCTGGTCGGCTTTCACATCAGAGAGTGTCTGTATTATGCCACTGGGCCACCTGATTTCAACTTGTTTTATTGTGTCCGAATTGCCAAGTCCAAAATGCATGTCTAGGCAGTTACTCGATAGAAAGGTCCCACTTGCGGTGAGTTCTCCGACCTGTGTTTTCGGATTACCATCAGGCCCTGTTGTCGTGACATAGACACGGGCCCCAATCCCGTCGGCGTTGGTGCCGGTTCCGTCAATTGCCATACGGCCTTTTAGCCTAAACGCGATCCAGTGATTGTCTTGGTTGGTATTCATCCATATAAATAAAGGCCCGCGGGCGAAGCCTATTATTCTATTCTCATCCAACATTTCACCGCTGCTGTTGGTACCAACTAGATCGATATACCCGTCCGAGTTGATATCACATTTAGCGAGGCCCTTACCGTTTTCGTGAAATTGAGCACCGATGCGTTGTTTTTCAGCATTGAAGGCTGGATCTTTAGGATCAAGAATTGTGTAGTCTACGTTTTGTATGTCCAGTACGCCCGCCTCGACTGTAACGTCCTCGAATGAACCTTTACCATCACCCCTGAGAAGACGTCCTGCGCTTTGATAGAATTCCCCACGTGGACCTTCCCCACGCGCGATGATAGATCCGAGCCAGTAAAGGTCTTGATCACCGTCATTTTCGAGATCAAAGAAAACTGTTCCGAATCCAAAATCGTAAGCAGCGAGTCCGGTTAGAGGTTGCCATGTGAACATTATATTTGAGGGATTTAGGGATTCAGGGGGCATCAATCGACTGGGTTTTACACGTGTACTTGGAGCTACATCCACATAAGAACCTAGATCAATTAATCCGGTATTTCCCCAGTCATTGCGAAGTAAAAAGTGGCTGCATGTTCCCCATACGAAACGGTGTCCATAGGCGCAATCTCCACCGGGATAAGGAGGTAATCGGAGGAGGGGATGGAACCCGGCGTTTGTGATAAAGATATCAAGATCTGCGTCACTATCGTAATCACCAACAGCAAAGCCCATCCATGATCCGGCCTTGTCTATGCCCATTGGTCTTGCAACAGGTATAAAACGAATATCTCCTGGGATTGATTCGTTGCGATATACCTTGAGACGATCTCCGTCGTCCGCGACCCACAAATCCTGGTCGCCGTCATCGTCATAGTCATAAAAAAGCACGGCCCAGGTTTGTCCGCTAGGTTCTCCGACCCTATTGCCAGCTGAATCACGGAGATTTGGATTGTATCCCTCGTACACATTGTCGGACGTGGGATCTTGGAATGTAATAGGTTCTCCTCCGGTGTTGCGCATCACGATAGGACCACCCGCAACTCCGGCACTGGCGGAAACTTCTGTGAATGTTAGGTCTCCATTGTTAATAAATAGGTCGTTGTAATGGCCGTGGTGAGCAGGGGAATCGAATCTAACGAATTCCATGTCCCCGTGGTTGCCGACATAGATGTCAAGCCATCCGTCACCGTCTACGTCTGCACATGCCACAGCCTTGGCGGAGCGAATATTGACGTGTGGTCCAAAGGCGGTTTCGGTAATTTCTGTAAAAGTACCATCCCGGTTGTTTTTGAAGAGCCTATCTTGAGTGATTGCTTTGAGGCCTGAGGAAACGTTTATTGACCGAAAATCTAGATTGTCACCAAGTCGACCCATTGCTCCAACATAAAGGTCTTGGTATCCATCGTTGTCAAGGTCACATGCTGCCACAGCTGTACTGTTACTTTCCGTCAGGGTTACTCCTGCTTCCTCAGCAACGTCTGTGAAAGTGCCGTCACCATTGTTGCGGAATAGCCGGTTTGGACCACCTTCGGCGAGAAGTTCAATCAGTGCATTAGACTCTGCTTGCGTGACATATAGGTCTTGATCTCCATCACGATCATAATCAAATATTGCTACTCCGGGATAGCGACTCATCAAGTAAGCCTTGTCTCCGAGAGCCTCTGGTGCGATATTTCTAAACTGTGATACGCCGGTTGGTCCGCCCGCGGGCAAAGTGAATACACCAGCACCGCCGCCCACGTCGAACGCTGTCGATTCGGTTCTTGTGGAACTTGAAGGTCTGGAGTTTCCGTCAATGCTCGATCTAGCTTGTAGTTGTGTGCCGGCTGAAGTGTCCCAAACCAACATGCCGATTCCAAGTATCGCTAATCCTCCTACTGCACCTAGGATCCATGTTGCTGTAGCGAAAGTTGCTATCGCCCTCTTTGGCATCACCTGGCCTAGTCCCCAGAACGTTACTGGGCCACCAGCCGCAGCGGTAAAAAGCAATGCTGCTGCTGGAGCTGTACCCATACCGAGCATCAATCCTAGTGCAACCAGAGGTATCTCGAATAACAAAGGGACATTGATCAAGATACCCAGGGTGGTGGCTATTGCTATACCTTGTAAATCGTTACCGAGGTATTTTGCAACTGTGTCTGCGCTTATCCACTGCATAGCCAGCCCGCTGGCGAAACCAGCCACTATCATGATAGGACCCATTCGCACTAGATAACCTACGGTGATCCTAGCCCAGTCTCTAAAGGCTCCAACCAATTCTGTACTCCATGAACCCTGAGCATCTTCGATTTCCAGAGTTGGTAGGTCGACACTCTGGTCTGCTGAAGATTTCCGAATTGTCATCATCACTATAGGCCCAAGGATAAGTGCACCTGTGATTGCCATAACCAGTCGACTTATGCCCAAGAGAGGAGTGAAGACGAAGAAAACCATCGCAAGCGCCGGGATATTCATGGTGGCAGAGCCTTGGACCATCGCGATTGCTCCGTCAATCCCGGCTCCTTTACGGTGAAATGCCGATGATATTGGTACGATGCATGCCGAACATAAATTCATGACGGGACCGATTAATGCTCCGCGCATTGTACGTTTGAAAGCGCTGCCAGATTCGAAGTTCTTGCCGCTGCCTGATGGAAAAATAAACGCTTCAGTAAGTCCGGCCACAAGGAATGCAAATGTCATCCCTATTGATACGAGTCTAAGGTATGTGACAGAGAAAACCATCCATCTGGAGAGCAGGCTTGAGCCAGAGTCGCGCTCTATACAGAATCCCTGGAAACACTGGACTTGAGGTGCATTAACGGCGTCGAGATCGGTCCCGACTGCGTCCAGTTTCGGAAACCGATTGAACGAGAAAAACAAGGATAAAATTACCAGGAAAAGCATAGCTCCAACGAGCCGCTTTTTACCTAGAGATGTTGTGAGCACGAAAACCTCCGTAACCTTAACATCATACTTTACTGCGATGGGTTTAGCGGTGTCTAAGTGATTTGGAGTCGTCTTTCAATCGAAATAACGTCGTGAATTTTTAGTAGTGTAGAAGTTATCAAAAATTGGCTAAATATAGGTTTATGTTGTTAGAGGTGTCGATTTCTTGAACATTATTCGGAGAAATATAAGAAGAATATTATACCCAATAGAAAGTTTGACAAGTTAATAAGCAGCCATGTAGACTTTTCAGCTATTCGAGAGCCGAAGCCTTGGCGGCTTCAATTTCGCTCGTGGAGTGTAAAGATGCCTAGATTGTTTATCGTCTCGGTAATCGCAGGATTGCTAGCAGTTTTTGCCGCTGCTTGCGGAGCTGCGGACCCCGAGGTGATCACGGTTGAGAAAGAGGTCGTGGTTACCAAAGAGGTAATCAAGGAAGTACCTAAAGAGGTCGTGGTTACCAAAGAGGTCACAAAAATCGTTGAGGTCGAAAAGCCTGTAACGGTCACGGTTACCAAAGAAGTCGTCAAGACGGTTGAAGTACCTAAAGAGGTCGTGGTTGTTAAAGAGGTAATCAAAGAGGTCGAAGTAATCAAAGAAGTCGTAAAAGAGGTAGAGGTGGCAGCTCCTGTCAGTTTTGGGGAATCACCTCAGTTAGCTCAATTAGTGGCAGCTGGCAAGCTCCCACCAGTTGAAGAACGTCTGCCTTCTGAGCCCGTCGTGATTGCTACTTTCGATGAGATTGGCAAGTACGGTGGCGATATGCGGGCAGCATTTTCCTCCCGCTCAGTTTGCAATATGGAGCGATATGGTCGATCTACCATGTTCCGTATGTCTACTGATGCCGCGACTATAATTCCGCACATTGCAAAGAGCCTGGATATTTCACCTGACGGCAAGGTAACGACTCTTAAATTGCGAGAAGGTGGAAAATGGTCGGACGGCCATCCTTTCACGGCCGACGACTTTATGTTCTGGTGGGATCATGTACAGGGTAATGCAGAGCTAACGACTGGCCGAAAGTCTAGCTATATCAGGGGAATTAACGAAGAAGATGATGGCAAGTTGGTCAAGGTAGACGACTACACCATCCAGTACGTATTCCCGAAAGCTATGACTTCCATGGCCAAGAGACTGGTTAACCCGTGCAGCTTCTCCACTTTTACGCCTGCACACTTTGTTAAACAGTTCCACAAGGAATTTAACAAGAACGCCGATGAAGAAGCCAAAGAGGCTGGATTCGATAGCTGGGTACAATGGTTCAAAGCTAACGACTTCCCGCATGAGAATCCTGACATTCCCGTTCTTAACCCATGGGTTCAGACTGGTAGCGTAAGGAAAGAGGACGTAGTGGTCTTCAAGCGGAACCCGTATTTCATGGGTGTTGATTCCGCGGGGAACCAGCTACCTTACATCGATAACTTCATTCAGTACCTTATTCCTGGGGATCAAGAACGAATAAACCTCATGATTCTAGGTGGTGAGACAGACTTCCAGGCATTTGCAGTAAACAATGCCGATCTCCCGCTCTTCAAGGCGGGTGAGGAAAAGGGTGGATACAAACTGGTAGGACACCCGGTTGCAAGAGGTATCTGGGATGGGATGTACATCAACTTCTCCAACCAGGGTCCCTCGGGAGACCTGCTACGTAATGTTGACTTCCGTCGAGCCCTATCTATAGCTATCGACAGAGAAGCTATAAACAACAACACCTACTTAGGTCTTGGTGAGGCGAGACAGGTAGTTCCACTTAAGGAGTCCCCGTTCTATCCTGGCGACGCAGCTGCGAAGGCCTGGACCCAGTATGACCCGGCACTTGCCAACGAAATGCTGGATAAGATTATTCCGAACAAGGACTCTGACGGATTCAGGTTGCTAGACAGCGGCGAACGAGCCGTTATGCTCTTGGATGCTTGGAACCAGATTAACTATGATGCCTCACTGCAGGTACCACAGTACTGGGAAGCCGTTGGTGTAAAGACGCAGTACAGCGGAGCCCAGGGTGGTGAGCAGGGCGGTAACGTTGTACGTGACCATGTCATGAAGAACGAAAACATGTTCATGATGTATGTCATAAACGCAGCGCATCCGTTCGTACAGAACTCGTACACTACGCCGACCGCATGGTGGAGTTTCTCCGGCCCAGCCTTCGGTTCTTACTACTGTGGTTGCCATCCTGAAGGCGATCCTGGTCTTGAGCCTACTGGTGTCATGAAGGAACTGACAGATCTCCACCTCAAGGGGACCACGGTTCCAGAAGCAGAACAGGTTGTATTGGGTAAGGAAATCTTCCGACGCTGGGCAGAGGATGTATACGGTATAGGGCTAGTTGGTAACGTACCGCGTTACGCGGCCGTTTCAGTTAACCTTGGTAACGTACCTTCCAGCTGGATGGGTGGAGCTCTAGAGCGATCACCGTCGACTGCCTTCCCTGAACAGTTCTACTGGAAACGATAATCGAAGAAACGTTTTAAGTAACGACCACCCCCGTGGCTCAGCCAAATATGGATGAATCTCACGGGGGTGGTCTTACGTATAGACCGTTCACCCCGGGGAAAACCTGGTTTCGTAATAAAGATAGGGATCAGTTGTCAAAACATTCTCTCGCTGTATTAGGACAACTAATTTTGATGAAGACTTGGATTACTCGCAGGATGATGTACACAGGACAATTAATCTGCGAATTAGGAACAAATAGCTAGAATGCTGTCATTTACTTTTAAACGACTCCTGATTATAGTCCCACTACTGTTTTTAATTTCTGCAACTTCATTTGGCATTCTTGCGGCTCCTCCGGGAGACTATGTCACCTCCTACGTAGCAAGACTTTCTATGCAACAGGGATTTCCTGTCACCAAGGAAGAAGAGGCATCACTGAGACATCAGTATGGTCTCGACAAGCCGATATATGTACAGTATTTCAAGTGGATTACCAAGGTTTTACGGGGAGATTTTGGCCTGTCGACTACTCGTGAAGCTCCCGTAAATGAACTTGTTAAAGAACGAATTGTTCTCACGGTTGGATTGTCTTTCCTTACGATCATGTTTGTATGGGTATTGGCTATACCGATTGGGATTATATCGGCCGTCAAGCAATACTCTATATTGGACTATATAGCCACATTTTCAGCCTACATTGGTGTCGGCACTCCAAATTTCCTTCTTGCCCTTGCAATTATGTGGGTTGTCCTTGATTTGGGAGGAGGTTATATAGGGGGATTATTCTCACCCGAATATATTGAAGCAGATTGGAGCTGGGATCGGGTTAAGGACGTTTTTAAACATATATGGGTACCAGCTATCATACTTGGGACCGATGGCATGGCAGGGCTTACCCGTATCGTCAGGGCCAACATGCTGGACGAATTACACAAACCGTACGTACTTACTGCCTTAGCAAAGGGTTTACCGATATGGAAAGTGATACTGAAATATCCACTCCGGACTGCCCTAAATCCATTCTTTAGTGGAATTGGATATGCACTACCACAACTTTTCTCCGGGGCCACAATTTTGGGTGTAGTACTAGGGTTGCCGATTATTGGTCCAATGCTTTTATCAGCGACTCTTGATGAGGATATGCTCTTGGCAGGATCGCTCCTCTTTGTGATGAGTGCACTTACTTTGATTGGAACATTGGTGTCGGACATAGTATTGGCTTGGGCAGATCCGCGAATCCGGATTGAAGGCTGATCAATGACACAACCAGAAACAGTTACATCTGCTGAAGAAGAAATAGTTACATCTGCTGAAGAAGAAGCAGTTTATCTTGCACCTCAATGGAAGCTCATCTGGTGGCGATTCAAGAAACATCGACTTGCTGTTTTGGCAGCAGGTATCTTGTCTATCTTCTTTATCATTGCTCTATTCCCTAATTTCCTGGCGATTCACGACCCGGAAATCACACATGGTATAGACTCACTTGTTGGTCCCCAGAGACTCAACAACCTTTATCGGTTTGATCCATTCGTATATGGACTTGAATCTGTTAGAAACCCGGACACTTTTGCACTAGAACACGTACCGAACAAAGAGGTTAAACATCCGGTAAAATTCTTTGTTCGCGGTTATGAATACAAGCTCCTTTGGCTATTTCCAACTGATAGACATCTCATGGGCATAGAGACGAAGTCAGATAAGGCAGCGGTGCTAGATAATCGACCGTTTTACCTTTTGGGAACTGACCGACTGGGTCGGGATATGTGGTCCCGCCTGATGTATGGCATCCGGCTATCGTTGTCTATTGGAATGGTTGGTATGTTCATCAGCCTTGTCATGGGAATTATGCTAGGTGGGATATCGGGTTACTTTGGAGGATGGGTGGATATTGCCATTCAAAGGATGATTGAATTTATAATATCGATTCCCACTCTCCCTCTTTGGATTATGCTTGCTGCCCTCGTGCCTACTGACTGGGGAATCGTTCAAGTATATTTTGCAATAACCACGATTATTGCTCTGCTTGGATGGACAGGTATGGCAAGAGTTGTCAGGGGGAGATTTCTTTCCCTGAGAGAAGAGGAATTCATAACGGCTGCTCGTCTGGCGGGCGCAAGAGAAGGACGGATAATATTCAGGCACATGCTACCGTCATTCTTGAGCCATATAATTGCTTCTATAACACTGAGCGTACCAGCGGTGATAATCGCGGAGACATCTCTTAGCTTCCTTGGTGTTGGTTTACGGCAGCCTGCCATTAGCCTGGGTGTCATGCTTGTTGAAGCTCAGAATGTTCGTTCGATTGCTCTTTCACCCTGGCTCCTGATACCTGGCCTTGTCGTGATTATCATAATATTGGCCTTTAACTTTATTGGGGATGGTCTCAGGGACGCTGCTGATCCTTACGGTGGCAATGCTTAGACAAGCTGGGCTTAGCCGACTTTAACAAGAGCGAAGCTTTTATGGCAAATATAAAAGAGGAGAATGATGTTCAAAAACACTCTCCTCTTGATGCCAATATCGCACCCGAGTTGCGGATAGTCGAATGGCAGAACGAATGGATAGTCCGAAGCGCATTCGAGTTTAATTACCCGGAACCCAACGAACTACTGGTTGAATTGCGAGAACGCTATAAACTGGACGATGTGATTAGTAGTGGACGGACAGAATGGGAACAGATACTCCTCGTTCGTGAATGGGTTCGTAACAAATGGGATCATGGCTGGAGCCAGGCTCTCCCAGAAAAAACAACCAACGCACTGGCCATACTGCGCGAGGTTGAACGTGGTAACGACTTCCACTGCGTGTACTACGCGATAACGCTTTTGCAATGCTTGCAGGCACTGGGTTTTGTTGCCAGACACTCCTCTATAAGCAAGACATCCACTGAATGGGTGGCTTCTGACGAAGGAAATGTTGGACACTCGACCATTGAGGTCTATTCCCATGACTGGCACAAGTGGATCATGCTTGACGCTGATATGAATGTCCACTTTGAACGGAACGATATCCCTTTGAGTGCGCTGGAGATTCACCATGCCTGGGTTGGAGGAAACTGGGACGAAGTTCGGTTGGTGCACGGTGACAGAAGATTCGAATTTACCCGTAAAAAAAGCTCTGGATATCTCAAGATAGCGGCTAGTCATGATGAGCATGTAACGAATATAAAGATATTCACATGGCACAACCTGGGAGACTATGCTGCTCACGCTAGCGTCAGGCTTGATAATCGTCGATACCCAACCCCGAATCCTGTGAGAGGGCTTCAGTGGATCGACGGTCTTACACCACCGAAACTAATCGATTGTAATACGGTGAACCACAATAGATGGACTGGCAACGAGCACGACATGTATCCATCGATAGACCAGGTACAAGTAAACCTGAGGGCTGATCCATCTGCATGGGAGAGTGGTGAGGCGGTCCTGGATGTTAATTTTGAGGACAGCATGCCTAACCTGGAGAAGCTCCTGGTGCGCGTGGATCATGAGCCATGGCACGAGACGGAACGTAACTGTACATGGAAGTTGAATCCTGGCAAGAACGAGATAATGGCGAAGGGAATAAATTCATTT
>CAZSLO010000020.1:0-33443 GCA_964608025.1 uncultured Dehalococcoidia bacterium
GTTTGGTGGTTCTTCTTTGCCTCCTCCCCCCACCCCGCTGTTTACTACCCGGGTTGTATAGTTGTGATTACCTGAGGAATTCAAATCAATAGATGGGAAGCGTAGCTACAATGCTTCCATTTCGAGGTGATTGTTTTTTTGGCCAAGGGTAAAACGAAGACGATTTACGTTTGCGATAGTTGCGGGAATGAGACCCCTCGTTGGGAAGGCCGCTGTCCATCGTGTCGACAATGGAACACGCTTGCAGAAATGAAACAAAGCAAGCTTCCTGAGGGAAACCATTGGATAGGTGAATCCTTACCAGCCATACATCTATCTGATGTCGCAGTGGAAGATTTCCCAAGAATTGAAGTTGATTCCCACGAGATCAATCGGGTGATGGGTGGTGGAATTGTAAAGGGTTCTTTGACGCTCATTGCAGGGGATCCAGGAATTGGTAAATCAACACTACTTTTGAGATTAGCCTCAGATGTTGCAGATTCCGGTGGACAATGTTTATACGTGACTGGTGAAGAATCGGTATCTCAGATCAAGATGAGGGCTGATCGCCTTGGCTTACCAGGTACTGGATTGTACTTACTACAGGCTACTGAGCTCACAGAAGTTATGGCTGAACTGGACAAGCGGCAGGTTAGTCTCGTAGTTGTGGATTCGATTCAAACATTGTTCGATGCTTCTGAATCCTCCACGTCTGGAAGCGTGACTCAGATTCGCCAGTGTACCCGTGTTTTAATGGAATGGGCTAAGCGCACTGGTGTACCAGTCTTACTGACTGGTCATGTAACTAAAGGAGGCGATATAGCAGGACCCCGTGTTTTAGAACACATGGTAGACGTGGTCCTTTACTTAGAGGGTGACCCTATAAGTGCCTGGAGGCTTCTAAGAGCTGTCAAGAACCGATTTGGATCCACGAATGAAGTTGGGGTATTTGAGATGAGCAATGAAGGGCTTGTAGACGTCGTAGATCCCTCTAGTGTCTTCATCTCCGGGAGACGCGAAGGCTCAGTAGGTTCTATAGTTGTTGCCACCATGGAAGGTACTCGACCATTATTAATCGAGGTTCAAGCTCTGACTAACCCTTCACTTTTGCCGGCACCTCGTCGAGTGGCTACAGGAGTAGATATTAACCGGCTTCTTCTTGTGTGCGCCGTACTCTCTAGACGCACCGGCGTGCCTCTTTCTGGGCAGGATGTGGTTGTAAATGTTACAGGCGGATTTAGAATTTCAGAGCCAGCCGCAGATTTGGGCATCGCTCTAGCTATTACCTCGAGCTTGAGAGACGTGGCTATACCAACAGGTCTTGTAGCATTGGGAGAGATAGGACTCACCGGAGAAATACGCACTGTACCTCAGATATCACACCGAGTAGAAGAGGCTCAGAGACTTGGGTTGTCAAAGTGCCTTGTACCGCAGGTTTCTGCCCACGCAACTAGTGGTCGAGGCAGTTCTTTAGGTCACGCAGTGGACACGCTAAGTGAGGCCCTGTCTTATGCGTTACCACGTTCTGGAAACTATGTTGAATCTAAGAAATAGGAGACCACGGTTGTGAACAGAAGCTTAGCGCTAAATAACACCGTCTCTCATCGAGGGATTTACCCGTGGTACTAGGATATCTTCACTGTATTGGTGGGGTTAGTGGTGACATGTTGCTTGGGGCTATTGTTGATGCTGGTATACCGGCGGAAGACCTTCAGACGGAGTTGGCTGGTTTCGCAGTAGGAGGCTTTTCTATATCAGCTTGTAGATCTCACCGGGGTGGCGTTGATGGGACATTAGTGTCGGTAGATATCGGAAATGAACCGCGAAAATTTGATACGGTTGGAGAGTTGATAGATACGTTGGAGGCATCGGACTTTACTAGTTCAGTGATCATCCGATCACGGGAAGTGTTAGAAAGACTTGCACAGGCGGAGGCTTCTGTTCATGGCATAAAGGCCGAGGATGTCCATCTACACGAACTGGGTACGGTAGATACCTTGGTTGATGTGGTTGGAACGGTGTTGGGAATGGAGAAGCTTGGGATCGACCGACTTTTCTGCTCACCTTTGCCTACAGGATCTGGAATCTTCCAGAGTGAGCATGGGATGTTGCCGGCCCCATCCCCTGCTACTGCAGCGCTTTTCGGGATGTCCAACGCTCCCACCATTCCACCTCCGGGAGACATCTTAAATGCAGGCGAGATGGTAACACCTACAGGTGCAGCTATTGTTACCACTATAGCTGCATTCAACCAGCCAGCGATGCACATATCAAGAATAGGTTACGGACTTGGATCTAGAGACCCTTCAGCGTACCCGAATGTTACAGCACTTTGGATAGGGGAATCATCAAGTCCAGTAGGTGTATCTACTCTCAGGCTGGTTGAGACCAACATAGATGATATGACCTCTGAGATGTTTCCATATGTATCCGAATGCCTATTCGAAATCGGGGCACGGGATGTTTGGATAACTCCTATACAGATGAAAAAAGGACGACCAGGTATGATGCTTAGTGTACTGGTCACCCCTGAATTGGAATCTCAGGCTGTATCCATAATATTGAATCAAACCACCACGCTTGGTGTTCGAGTCACGGCCTTGGATAGATATGAGGCTGAGCGCGAGATTGTATCCATAGGCACGAGTGTTGGAAAAGTAGCTGTCAAAATAAAATCCATAGATGGTAAACCTGTAGCAGTTTCTCCTGAGTTTGAGGAGTGTCGTAGGATAGCGCGCCAGAAGAAGATATCTTTACAGAAAGTATTTCGAATAGTACAGGCTGCTGCGGAAGCTGAATTACTGGATACAGGGGATATCTAGGTGCGTGCTACAATATTTTGGCGTACGGATTCACCTGTACGGCACTATGTTCTATTTACCCAGGTATCTCTATGAACGATCCACACAAGTTCATATATATGGATCATGCTGCTACGACCCCGGTCAGGCCAGAAGTTGTATCGGCCATGCTGCCGTTTTTCACAGAGAATTTTGCGAACCCATCGAGTATTTACACGTTGGCCCAAGATGCTCATAAAGCACTGGATGATGCGAGATCAGAAGTAGCTACTATCCTGGGAGCTCGCGTGGGCTCAGTTGTTTTTACTAGTGGCGGAACCGAGTCTGATAACTCGGCGATCAAGGGTGCGGCATTTGCTCAGCGGGATACCGGAAACCACATTATCACCTCCAGCATAGAACATCACGCTGTCCTCAATTCCTGTGATCAATTACAGCGTGAGGGATTCGAAGTAACTTACATGCCGGTTGATCGAGATGGACTTGTTGATCCAGATGAAATTGGAAGATCTATAACTGATTCCACGACCGTTGTTAGCATAATGATGGCAAACAATGAAATCGGTACGGTCCAGCCGATTGCTGATATTTCCCGAATTGTTAAACAGCAAGCTAGTAAACGTGGCACTTCGATCGCGATGCACACAGATGCTGTACAGGCAGCAGGATTTCTAGATCTGAATGTACAAAACCTGGGAGTGGATTTATTAAGCCTCTCTGCACATAAGTTTCATGGACCCAAGGGAATCGGTGTTTTATATGTCAAGCGAGGCACACCATTTGAACCCCAGCAGCAGGGTGGAGGTCAAGAGCGTGAAAGGCGATCTGGTACTGAAAATGTCCCCCTGATTGTTGGAATGGCCAAGGCCCTGCGGTTGGCAGAACAAGAACGAATTGATGCAAAGACACACTGTAGTCGGCTTCGTGACCGTATCGTTACTGGAATATTTGAGAGAATCCCAGACGTCCGCCTTAATGGACATGAGACCCTGAGACTACCTAACAACGTTAACATCTCCTTTGAATCTGTAGAGGGAGAGCCAATTCTTCTGGGACTTGATTTCGCTGGCATATGTGCCTCAAGTGGAAGTGCGTGCTCATCCGCATCGCTGGAGCCCTCTCATGTGCTTACGGCAATTGGCTTGAGTACGGAATTGGCCAGAGGGAGTCTGCGAATTACTGTTGGTCCAGAAAACACTGAGCAAGACGTGGACTATCTACTAGATACACTGACAGGATTGGTAGCTCGTCTGCGAGATATGCCTTCCCTTTCAGTAGCAGAGTAGCTGTGGATTAAGGTAGAATTTAAACGAGTAATGGTTGTTAACAACACCGCACTCAATAAGTTATTGGTCGAATCAACCAATTAATTTTTCAAATGTGAAACTGGAGGCATATATGGGGAGCCCACAAGTAGTAACGGACGATACTTTTCAGGTAGACGTAATTGAATCTGAAACCCCGGTGTTAGTAGATTTTTGGGCGGACTGGTGCGCGCCCTGCAAGATGATCGCTCCTATCGTTGACGATCTTGCAGAAGAATATGATGGTAAAGTGAAATTTGCGAAGATGGATGTTGATAGCAATCCTAAAACTCCTATGACATATGGTGTAAGAGGAATTCCGACACTGTTGATCTTTAACGGGGGTTCACCTGTCGACCAGGTGGTTGGTGCCGTGCCAAAAGCAGCCCTCAAGGGACGAATAGATAAGGCTATAGCCGAGTAATTTTGTAAACCCTATTTTCTCCAGACGGCATAGCTGTAATAGAAAAGAGTTCGAAGAGCTGAGGCGAGCTAAGTGGGGTGGTACTTGATTGTGGGAGCGGATGGGTCCCGGTGGGCTTTGCGGACTTCAAATCCGTTGGCCCCGGCCCTTCGGTCGGGGCGGTGGGTTCGACTCCCTCGCGCTCCCGCCAACTTTCTGTAGCTGGTAATTGGTAAACAGCCTGAATACTTGGATAAGATGGGATTTTCCCCAGGTTTTTTTTCAGTGTTTATAATTTTATAAGTACCAAAATTTGCTTTACTGATATTTTTTTAACCTGTTAATAATGTCCTCAAGTTGCAAAGACAAAATTCTTTGCAGCCCAAGAATTTAACTGGAGGCACCTTTATGAACTCTAAAACTTTGGCAGCTGGTCTACTTGTAGTCGGCCCAATAGTCATGTTGATAACATTCATTTTTCTATTTGACGCACTCATCGGGGGTGCAGAAGACGGTGTTATCGGTGAAGCGAAAATAAAAGCAGACATAGTAGCCGGAATGGAAAATTTCGCGCTTACCAAACTAGTAGCTTTCTTAGGTCTTAGCGGTATGTTGGCAATGGCGCTCGGCTATACTCTTTGGGCTCGTTTATTGCAAGGTGAAGGAAAGAAGGGAGCTACACTTGCCACAGTGGCATCTATAGCGATACCGGTAATTGCAGCAGGGATGATGATGTCGATGGATTTCAACTTTGGTGCAGCGGATGCTTGGGAAAAAGGTGATACAAGTAGCGCCCTAATCTTAGGAGCGACTGGTGAATATACAGCTTCCAATATTCATTGGGTGTTTCTTATGCTCAGTGTGGGCTTTATAGGTCTAGCTACAGTGTTACAGGTTACGGATAAAGTTAGTAGATCCATAGGGGGGGTACTTGCAGTAGTAACTTTGGTGATGTTTGTTGGATGGTTTGGTGACTTTGATGCACTGGATTTCTTGTGGATGATATGGATGGTTGCAACAGTTGCCGCAGGAGTGAATTTGTTTAGACAAAAAGCCTAATAACAACCCACTAAACTGAAGTATAAAGATTAAGGCACCCCACATACATGGGGTGCCTTTTTTTTGAGGGTATATATGTGTTAATACTAAGATAAATGAAAGAGATCTAATTGAACGTCTTCACCAAAATCTGCAAATGATAAGTGTTTCAAATATAGGCAAATCTTATGGCGACCACGAGCTGTTTAGTGATTTAACAGTAAATGTTTCGGCAGGGCAACGGATTGCGTTGATCGGATCCAACGGATCAGGGAAATCCACTCTGTTAGATATTATTGCCGGGGAAACATCTCCCGATTCTGGAAAAATATCTAGGTCACGAGATATGGTTACAGGCTATCTCAGGCAAAATCTTGTGCCACATCCGGATAAAACTCCGTTGGACTTGATCCTTGAAGAATCCCAAGGCATAAAGGATATTCGGCAAAAGATCGAGAAAACATATGAATCCCTTTCAGATATACCTGGACCACGAATACAATCTGAATTGCTTCGAGAACTCAGCCGACTCGAAGAGACGCTGGAGGATTCAGGCGGACGCTCTAAAGAATATGAATCCAAGGTAATACTCTCGGGACTAGGTTTTGACCAAGCTGATTTTCATAGACCGTTAAACGAATTCAGCGGTGGTTGGCTTATGCGTGTTGAATTAAGTAAATTGCTTTTCACGAAGCCAGATCTCTTGCTACTTGACGAACCTACTAACCACTTGGACCTTGAAGCGAACTTGTGGTTAGAGAAATTTTTGCAGTCTTTCACTGGGGCTGTCATTTTCACTTCTCATGACCGTGCTTTCTTAAACCAGGTTGCGACCATGGTGTTGGCTATTGAACCTGGAGAAGTAGTGCGTTTCCGAGGCAATTACGACGACTATGTTGTAGCCAGAGAAAATTCCTTAAAGACAAGGGAATCAGCTGCTAACAGGCAGGAACGAGAGATACAGAGACAGATGCGCTTTGTGGATCGTTTTCGCTCCAAGGCCCGGAAGGCTAGCCAAGTGCAAAGCCGATTGAAACAGATAGAGCGTATAGAAAGAATTCAATTGCCTAGGGTGACAAAGAGGATCAATTACAAGTTCCCAGAGCCCCCTCGGAGTGGGGCAGAGGTAATTTCTCTTATTGATCTCGGCAAGGCTTACGGCGACCATGTCATTTACAGTGATCTCAACCTGACTTTAAAGAGAGGCGACCGTGTAGCCTTGGTGGGTCCTAATGGTGCAGGGAAATCCACAATGTTAAAGATACTCGCAGGAGTAATTGATTGGGATTCTGGTGAACGCAAAACAGGCTATAACGTGGTAACGGCATACTATGCCCAGCACTTACTAGATCTTCTAAATCCAGAAAATACCTTAGTTGAGGAACTTCAACAGGCTGCACCAGATGAATCTGAGCAAAACTTGCGGCATATACTAGGAGGATTTCTATTTAGCGGTGACGATATCAGTAAGTACATTTCGGTATTGTCGGGCGGGGAAAAAGCCCGCATGGCGTTGGCTAAGTTACTAGTTCAACCAAGCAATTTGCTCTTTATGGATGAGCCCACGAACCATCTGGACATAACCTCGAGGGAGATCCTCACAGATGCTCTTAGTGATTACCAAGGTACTATTTGCTTGATAACCCATGATCGTACCGTCATACGCCAGGTTTCCAACAAGATCATTGAGATCAATGGGGGTATTCCGACGGTCTTTTCAGGGGACTATGATAGCTACCTGTATCGGAAACAACAAAACCAGTCCATTAAGAAACCGGCTGGTGTGGATGGGAACAACATTCTCAAAAGTGGTAAGGGTGATAGGTTGACTAAAGGCCGACCTGAAACACCCCGAAGCATAGAAAATAAGATGCGCAGAAATCTTAACAAGGAAGCAAGGACTATAGCTAGCACTATCGAGAAAATCGATTCCGCACTTTTTGATCACGAGACCAAGATCACTAAGATGGAGGAACTGTTTTCGGACCCAGACTTGATAGAAGATAAAGCACAGTTAGTTACATTGGGAGAACAATACGAGGAGCTAAAAGGAAAGATTCAATCCCTTTGGGAGGAATGGGAAAAATTATCTCTAGATGCCGAGAGAGTTGACTTTCAGCTTCGAGATCTTGATACGGACGCCAAATAGTTTTCTATTGCTTATAGTCCTTGATGAATTCACATATACGAAAATATTTACAAAGCCACAGTTCCGCTAACCGTTGGGTCCTTGATAGTTGTGGGGAGCGGAGATTGAATTTCAGATCAACTTGATAATTGTATTGTAATTTTGCCTAGGTTTAGCCATTAATTTATTGCGGCCTCCTTGAGAGGGATAAATTTAGGCTATCTCACCCACAATATATTCCCCGTCTGTCCAGGTCGGATCTGAATTCAGATGTTTCATCATTTTCGTAAAGGCTTCGTGTTGTTCAGGCCTGTTTGCATTAGCTACGTGAGCTTCCTTGCTTTCAAATATAGCAACTCCAATCCAGTCAGAATTACTGTCATCTGGTTTCATAAGGAACCAAGCGATCATACCGTCTGGAATCTCTCCTGTATCCATTGCATCCAGTAAATCTTCCTCGTGGCCAGTTTTAACGCTCAAGTTAAATATTGTTCCGTACATAATATTGCTCCAAAATTCTTGTATATGGTTCAGGTACAGGATATATAGCAAGATGCATGGGATTCAAGCCAGCGGTCGTATATTTGGGTTCATTAAGGATACGGTGGTCTTTTCAGGACCATTCCGTAGTTTTCTAGGCCGGTGTATTGGTTGCTTTGGTAAGCAGGTTCATGGCCTTTCCCACCATTTGGACAGTATGGCACATGTATTCTCAGGATATACCGGCAAGCTTTTTACATTTTAAAATAATGCGATCACTATAAAGAGGACAAGATGACAACAACAGAGTTTCTAACCCGTGCGGCCGAATGGTCGGCGATCCTAATACCAATCATGTTGCTAACCGGCACTATATTAGGGATATACCAGCTGAGAGTTAGTGCAAAGGCAAGGAGATTGCAGGCACTTGCTTCGATTTACGAGCAATTAAGGACGAGGGAGTTGATAGAGATCGAACAAGGACTCTTGCACGATCCTAAAATGATTATTAGTTCTGAAGGGTTAACAACCAATGATGTCAGAAAAATAGATGCCTTGATTAATAGCTACCAGAGACTAGGTTATTTACTTTTCCAGGGCTTGGTAACCGAACGAGAATTGCTACCTATGGTTGGATGGGAATCGATATTGCTCTGGGAAAAACTGAAGACTTATATACGTGAACAAGTACGACAAGATGTGCCGCATGCCCGGGCCCACTTCGAGTACCTGGCATCGAAGAGCAATGAATACATCAAGAATAATCCTCACCTTGTAATACCAGAGGTGATAGGCTTTAATGCGGATCTCGATGAACTACGTAGTATTATTCGGAGAGATAGTTAGATAGATATTCAGATATAATTACCTAGGTGAGATAATGTTTGAACTCTGAATATCTTGGGGATCATATCTTTGTGGTTCAGGAATGATTTTGACCAGATAATAATAAGACTAAATTTATAGGTGGAAAAATGGGACACCAATCGTATTCTTGCATTAAATGTCATGGGACCGAGTATGAGTCTGGGGAATTAAGAACTACTGGATCAGGTATATCTAGGATTTTTAACCTGCAGAACCAGAAATATTCTACCGTGTCGTGCAACAAATGTGGCTACACTGAACTATACAAGATGGATGGGAGTGGTTTCGGTAACATCATAGATCTCTTGGGAAACTAAAGTGAAGCGAGGACTAAGTTACTAGAACGCTTCTATATCACACAGGCTTAACCGGGATAGGATGAAATTCCTCAGACAATTCATTAAAAATCCTGTTGATACCGCGGCTGTCGTGGCGTCATCGAAAAATTTATCGCGGTTGATCGCCGACAGTGCGGAATTATCGGGAAGACAATGTATCGTTGAATTGGGACCTGGGACCGGGGCCTTTACTAAAGAGATTTTATCCCAGCTACCTGCTGAATCAGTGTTCTTTTGCCTGGAGATCAATGAACAGTTTGTTGCTGAGACGAAATTTAACTGTCCAGATGCGACTGTGTACCATGCTTCAGCACTAGATATAGATAAATATTTAAGAAAACATGATCGGGTCATGAGCGACTGCATAATATCGGGCCTGCCATGGGCACTTCTTGATCACAAATTACAAGAAGAACTACTGGAGTCTATTTACTCTTCGTTGGAAAAGGGAGGCAGCTTTCTGACGATAGCACATATAACCGGATTGATATTCCCTCCTGGAATAAGATTCAACAAGCTGTTGACCGAGAAATTTGACCAGGTCCATAAAAGTAGAATCATATGGGGCAATGTTCTACCCGGGTTTGTATACCACTGCATAAAGTAATCCAGCCTGGAACAAATAGTTTGATGGAATGATTCCAGGTTAGAAACACGAAGTGGGATATAGATACTTGAGATCGGGGGGACGGTCGAATAAGAAATACCTTGGCTAACAATAAAAAACCAAGATTTAAATAATTCCTTCTAAATGTTTATCCAGAAGGTCAGCTCCAACGTGCAAGTCTTCTGGGAAAAGATGGCCGTATTTGTTAAGGGTAAACGCTACTGACGCATGACCCAGGTCTTTACTGATTCTAAGAGCATCGACTCCGAGTTTAATCATCGTACTGGCGTATGTATGTCTTAACCCATGAAATGTTAAATGAGGACACAAATGGGGGTAAAGTTAACGTGTACCAAGTGCCTGGAAAATAATGATGCAGGCTTGCGGTACTGTGTTTCCTGTGGCAATTCACTGAGCGTACCTGCTGAAAAACCTAGCCCTAGGAGACACGATATAGATGCGATTCGTTCCATCGCATTAATATTGTTGATTTTATACCATATTTCAGTAGGTTTTCAGCCTTGGGGAACTTACATAGGATTCATTACAAACAAGGAGAGTTTAGAGTGGTTATGGTCGTTAATGAAACTGATCAATATATGGAGAATACCTATACTGTTTGTCGTTTCTGGAATGGGTGTTTATTTTGCGATGCAGAGAAGGACTTGGGGAGAATTAATTGGGGATAGATCTCTTCGTATTGTTGTGCCATTAGTTTTCGGAACTTTCTTTATAGTACCAATCTATATGGTGCTATTCAATGCGTTTTATGATAAGCCACTAATATATATTCCTAATCCGGGACATTTATGGTTCCTATTTAATATCTGTATTTATATCATAATTATGCTCCCTATATTCATCTATATTAAAGAAAATCCACAGAACAAAGCTCTCAATATGATTTCGACTGTGATCTCCAAGCCCCTAGGTGTAGTAGTGATATTTGCAATTCCAATGGCCATCGAGGCCTTGTTAGTCAATCCTGATGATTACCCGGCTTTCCATATGTGGTCGTCTACGCCCTTTCATGGATTGCTCCTCGGGATGATCTGCTTCTTTCTTGGTTTTATCTTCGTTTCTTTGAAAACAACTTTCTGGTCAGCAGTGGACCAGTCGAAAAACATCGCTCTTATATTGGCAATATCATTGTTCTCTGTACGTATAATGGAGTTGATAGATATCCAACTAATCCGGAACCCATTAACGTCATTAGAGAGTGTTTGTTGGATATTGACGGCTTTCGGATTTGGATCAACATACTTGAATAAATCCACGAGAATTATCGGATATTTAAGCTCTGCTGTGTACCCAGTATATATAGTACACATGCCCATACAGTTTTTCTTTTCTAGTTTAATATTCCCTTTGGCGGTCCCTGCAACTATCAAGTTTATTATGGTATTAATAGCAACTTATAGTGGAAGTTTAATAATATTTGAAATGGTAAAACAACTCAAGATAGTTAGAGTGGCAATGGGAATAAAAATATAAGACCAGATCCCATTACCAAGATATATGATATATACAATTTTGTTTTTAGACCAACAACTTTGGAAACCTTCTTACTGAAATTGACAACGATCTTGAAAACAAGTCTGATGTGTCCCAACTTTGGATATTCAATTATTTAAGAAACTTGGAGGAAACCTGTGGATAAAAAGCTGAAAGTTGGGTTGATCGGTGCGAATGTAAATAATGGTTGGTCTCCCCGAGCCCACATTCCTGCTTTGCTTGGTTTGAAAAGTGTTGATTTGGTTGCAGTGTGTACTGCTCATCCTGAAACAGCAAGGGAATCGGCAGAGGAATTTGGAGTTCCCTTAGCCTTTAGTAATCATCACGAAATGCTGCAAAGGGAAGAGATTGATGCTATTGGAGTTTCAGTACGTGTCCCCAAACACCTTGGCCTGACCTTGGATGTTCTAGAGGCAGGTAAACACGTGTATACAGAATGGCCATTGGGAGCTAATCTGGCTGAAGCGGAACAAATGGCTGGTTTGGCTCAGGAAAAAGAACTTCTTACCATGGTAGGACTCCAGGGTCGCTGTGCGGCTGAGTTATTGAGACTAAAAGAGTTAATCGATGAGGGATATGTAGGTGAAGTACTGACGGTGAACATGACTTCATTCACCGATGGTGTGCTGAGTCGGACTTCGGACAGAATATGGCAAAAGGACGTTGAACTCGGTGCCAATACTCTCACAATCGCGTTCGGTCATGTTATAGATGCCTTGTGCATGTGCCTTGGTGAATTCTCAGAAGTGAGTGCAGCGGTTAAAACCCGGGTTCCTCAATGGATTGATAGTGATACCGGACGAATGGTTGATGTGACATCCCCTGATAATATCTTGGTAAATGGGACACTTCAGAGCGGTGGCCTCGTATCAGTACATGTGAGTGCTGTACCCTGGCACAGTAGTGGTTACAGGCTTCTAATTTATGGACGTGATGGGACCTTGTTACTTGAGAGGAATGACTACCCACATCTGGGTGAAATGCAACTCCGTGGTGCCCAAGGTACAGATCAGCAGTTAGAAGACTTACCTATTCCGAGCCGGTTGATGAGCGAGGTTGGTACCGTGCCTGCAGGACCTCCAACAAACGTAGCACAAATGTGGCAACGGTTTGCAAAAGGAATTCACTCGATAAGCCGTGTCGAACCGGATTTCGAAACGGCCGTAGTGAGGCACCAACTTCTTGACGCGATTCAGCGTGCTTCGGATACTGGGGAAAGACAACTATTGCAGAGTTGATTGTGAGACTAGACCGAGGTGTCCCTAGTGTTCATAACAATTTCATCCCTGCAAGACTTATTGATCCTGCTTAGGATTGTTAGCCGATCAAGTTGCCTGCTACCCCACCGTCTTGCCCAGTGTCGCTTGTTAATAAGTTAAGAAGTCTCTATAGATCCATGCGAGTCAACGCTTGGAATACTTCTTCTGGTGGGCGTTTACCCAGCTTGCGCCGGTACTCGCTCACGGGTAGATACTCGTATACTTCCGGGTTATGAGCAACAAACGATTCTGCGTAAGATACACGTAGATGGGTAGCCGCCCCGGTTCCGTCCATGCCCTCGCTGGTCTTTTTTTGTAAAGGACTGTCTTCCCCGAAATGCTGGGATACGAACTTATTCATTGCGGCAGCTTTTTGGTGAATAGCATCTGTAATATCTATCACGGTAGTTGGGATTCTCATAGTGAGATTCTCGAGAACGTTAGTGCGGCCCAGGTGCGTATGATAGAAAATCTGGGCGGACTCCCCACCGGTATCTCCACCGGTAGGTGCGTATGGTTTGCCTGGACGGATCCCTGACGCAGCATCGATGGCGAGTAATGTCATCTGGGTCGTAACTGCATGGGCCGGGACTGTATCGTATGGCCAATGAGTCACTATTACGTTGGGACGTATTTCCCCGATGATGTCGGCTATATCGCTGACGACGTCTTCCCTAGGAAGAACGATCTCGTCGTTGTATCCGAGGAAGCGGACGTCAGTAACACCTAGCTCCAAGGCCGCATCAATCAATTCCTGTTTTCGTTCCTGTATCAGGGCATCCATATCAGGCATCTCGCCGCTGTCTCGGTAGTCGTTGATGGCTGTGAGATGATGTGAAAGGCCGGTAGTCGGCACCATGATAGTTACTTTGTCTCCTCTGGCCGCGTGTTTTGCCATAGTTCCACCAGCATAGAGGATGGCATCCTTGGGGTGTCCTCCAATATTGAGAATATTCAGGGGTTCTGACATTGATCGTATACCTCCGAACTAGACTTTTGTTATGGGTCTCATTCTAGACCCCAGCTGACTCGACTGCCACATCCATAAATCTTGAATCTTGATTAAAACAAGAATTATTTATTCATTTACTGTAGCGGAGGAACCAATTGAAAGGATCGCTATGCTCAAGGTGTACGCCTTATGTGGCACTTTTCGGTCTACTAGAGTATGAGTATGTACCTGGAAAGTAGGGCAAGATCTGTAAAGATCGGTTCAAGGCATTCTTGTGCCAGTCGGAGGGGGTAGCCTATCCCTAACTTGGTGAAATACATAACCGAGAAAGGCTACGATTAGTAGGATTGCCAAGGCAATTATGGAAGGCAGGATCCATGGGTATCGCTCGATGATAGGACCATGAGAGTCCTTGAAGTTCGGATTCGGAAGATGTGCTCCTAATTCGGCCCGAGGTAAGCTATCTGCAACGCGGTAGGGGAACAGGTCGTATGAAGCTACCGTAGATCTTTCATTTCCATAGTACAGGGAGTAATTTTCCCCAGGAGTTACGGGGAATATGAGTCTCCGCAAGAATCCATGGGCATTGATATCGTCAATTGCTAACGCTGGGTTGTCTTCGTTCATCACCGTTAAACGATAGTACCGGAATGTACTTTCGGTGAATGAGAAATCAATCTTTTGGCCAGTGAATCTCGCCGTATCATATGAAAACAGTGTTCCTTGATTGGATATTACTTTGCCAACGTTGACCTTTGGATTGTCTAGAAGTCGAATTTCTCCCCAACTCTTCGAATCGTCGCTACCTTCCAAGAAAACCTGTCTGTGGAAATTCTCTTGCTTAGTGACTATTGATAATCGGTAAACAGGAATGCCGGGGTATCCGAGGTCCAGCGTGAGCTGCGAGCGTTTCTTACTCGTGTTCTCGGTATTTTCCTTGATAGTTACTGGATGTTCCAATTCTTTGGATATTGGTCCAACGGTTGAGAAAACTTCCGCGCCTGAAATATCCAAGGGGATACCGTCGTTGTCAAAAATGCGGACTCGTATGTAGCGTGAACTAGATATAGGGTATCTAATTCTCGTATCACGTGTGGTGAACTTGCCTTCCCCTATGCTGAAATCGAAAATCTTGGGTCCTTCAACCAGCGTGGCCCACTCTTCGATATCATTACTGCCTTCAATTAATACTCTACGCTGAAAGTTAGTGGACCTGGTTTTTACTTCTACCTCGTTGTGTAGTAGGTTCACTGATCCCGTATCTACGACGAAACTAGTGTAGCGATCTTCGAGATGGTAGAGATCGCGCACAGTGCTAGAAATGGGAGTATTTTTTTTCGCGCCACGGTCTACCAGTAACTTGTAGGGTATTTCTCGGCTGCTAGTAGTTTCTATAATCCTTAGGTCTATCAGCCCGGCCTCTGAGTTAGAGAAGACTTCATTATCAGGTACAATTTCAACCACGGACTCCGTGCCAGTGGGAATCTGGATGGGCTTCAGGTATCGCCAAGAATCTTCCAAGAAATCTGCCCTGGCCAATGTGACCATTAGCGCCATACCGATTGCAATTATGATCACAGCCAGCTTGCTATTGTTCTTAAATTTGCGTGCCAAATAAGAATCCCTTCACGGCAGTGCTATATCGTTGGTAGACAAGACCAGTTCCCAGCAAGAGCAATCCCAGGATAACGAATGCCGCTATTTTGAATTCGAGATCTAGGGTGGCTAGGTCGTATGTAAACAACTTTGCTACCGAAATTGCCGTGAAAAGCACGCCAGCTAGTCGTACATAGCTATTATCCCGCCATATTCCAACTGCTATCACTCCAGTTGCGTATATGGCCCATAGAACAGTGAGGGAGAGATTCTTGAGGTTCTCAAGATCTTGTTGACCTGTTTCTACTATAGATTTACTAGTGGCTGCTTCGGTGTCAAAGAAACGTATTATCTCAGTACTAAGGGCCCATACCGTCAAAAGATTCGCGATCCCGACAAGAATCCATCCAACAAATTTCTCCCTAGGCAGTAAACGGGTAGTGTTTAACCAGTAAAAATATGATGATATGTATACCGCGATGATCGATACTGTGAATGCTAGAAATCGAGCATTGAGGATTAGGCTAAAGGACTGGTAATCTTTCGAGATTGGCATATTCAATAGGTTTAAGATTCCCAAGGTGAAAACGGCAAGGGCGAAGGCACGCATTTGCCAATTCGCAAGGGTAAAGCCTAGCCATGTCAAGACGGTCGCCTCCGTGACCCAGGCAACTGTAATCCAGGAACCGTCCAACTGTAGTGGCATTACTATGCTAAGGAAAACTAGGGCCGCTGCCAGCAACCAGATGGTGACTTCCACAGGCGCTCTCGATCGCCTGGTAGAAATATATCCCAGGATGCTGTAGAAGAGAGCCAGCATGAGGGCAATTAGGCCAAACCAACCCTCGTATTTCTCCCAAAGAAGATTGGCAGTAACAATAAAGAAGGCACCCGCATTAAGGGTTATCAAGGCAAGATCTTGGGGTTTAGGAGTGATGCGCCACACGATATGAAATAGGGTTGTAGAACCCGCGAATATTATAAATATCCCAGACAAACCTGCCTGGGCAATCAATACGTCGTCAGTGGGGATATCACCGGTGAAAAAGAGGAACAGGATGTAGGACGATAATAACCCTACTAGAGTAAACCATCGCCAGTTGCGGAACATTGATACACCGAGGATCCCGGCATCTACTACGAGTAGATATGCAAGTAAGACGTAAAGCTCTTTCGTACCAGCGTCGTCACCAAGGAGAACCGGGAGAATAAAGGCCCCGATTAGTCCCAGGATGGCAATTACAAGCGATTCGTACCTAATAGCGAGCATACCACCGGTAGCCACCACTAGGCCGAGAAATATCACGGAAAGAGTCAAGGGCACGATGTCGAAGAACTCAAAAGCAGCGTAGATTGAAAGATATAGAATCGAAAGTCCGCCACCTGTCACCGATTGGGCCCATCTCGGAACGCGCCTGTGTGAATATTCGCCGATTGTAAGCATTGCAAGGCCTATAAGAATGCCCAGGATCACTTGTTCGTTGTTGCCGAGCCATTCTTTCTCTACGTTGAGTGTTAGGAACAACCCGACACCGATCGCCAGTACTACTGCTCCGACGATAGCTATCCAGTTCACTCCAAGGATCCACTCCCAGTCGATGGATGACTTTTTGCTAGATGGGCTATTTGGTGGTTCCAATGTGCGGGACTGCACTATATCCGGGCGGGATGTACTAGGACCATCTTTGCCGCCTTGTTCCAATACAGCAACTCGTTCGGACAACCGAATGACAACTTGAGACAGATCGAGGAGTTGCTGTTGGACATACCCTGCCGAGTCCGCTGACTGGTCTTCGTGCGAATCTGATTGGGTCGAGGTAGCAGGACCAATTAAGGGAGAGCCGCATTTTACGCAGAAACGTAGGTCGGGGTCGTTGGTATTGTTACATTTTGGGCAGTTCACTATTTCTAAAACCTGGTGGGTTTACCAATCAAACTGTCAAAAAATTGAAAGACCGGACAACGGACGCCTATTGTAAATTCAAGAAACCTGTAATCAAGATTCAAATTGGGAGTTTCGGAGAGAGTTAAATTCATAGGAGAATCTTATGTCGATATCTCTTCT
The DNA here is from genome assembly GCA_964608025.1 of uncultured Dehalococcoidia bacterium. Lineage (GTDB taxonomy): Bacteria > Chloroflexota > Dehalococcoidia > Lucifugimonadales > CAJWER01 > CAZSLO01. Next base: position 17,333 of record CAZSLO010000020.1, read on the forward strand.
AAGGCAGCTTGTTTACTATGTCTGACTTTGGCTGATTGTCATCATACGATGGTAATTTTGGTTCTATCAATGATCTTAGCGGCGCTCCTACGACCAAAAATCGATACTGGAATCGAATATATATGAATATCCCGTAGTTATAATTTTTTCTGTTTCTGGTACAAACGATCCCAGATTTAATGGTACATATCCTTAAAATTCTTCAGGGCGGGGTACAATAATGAATACAGACATAGCTAGCCCGATCCGACCTATGGTTATTTATGATTCATGAGGCTGTATGTATTATTCTGGCAATGAGGGGATAGGATATGAGCTTAAAAATCGGGGTGACTGGAGTCGGACATCGAGGATTACAGCTTGCCCGGGCTGCATCTGCACTCGATGATATATCCATCTTAGCAATAGCTGACCTAGACTCTGGGCGTAGAGAAAATGTTGCTCGGGAACTTGGTGTCAAGAACACGTATGAATTACTCAGTCACATGCTGGAAAGCGTTGAGCTGGACGCGATATTCGTACTGACCCCGGATCTTGCTCACAAGGATCAGGCTATTGCTGCCTTAGAAGCTGGATGTCATGTGTTGGTAGAGAAACCACCTGCATATTCCGTAGAGGATACAGAGGCGATGTCAGTCGCATCAGAAAAGGCCGGTAAGCATCTGATGGTGGCATGGAACCGGACATTTGGTCTTCTACGTGCAAGGGAGGTGTTTGGTAAAGATGGTCCGGAGGTTTTGTTGGCTGATTACGTGCGTCCGAATCCAGCTTATCTTTCGCTTGTCCGAACGCACATAGTGAATCCCCTTTATTTTATGGGTGGACTGGCGGATGTGGTAGTTGCCCATGGATCCATGTATGACGACATACAGGAAGGAAACCTAGCAGCGAGTATTCGATTTGAGAATGGATCACTGGGACAGATGACAGCAAGTCATGGTAGCGGTGGTAAAAGTGAGCGATTTACTGCATATGGAGACGGATTTTCTGTATTTATAGACCAGACTGGCACCGGTCGAGGCAGGATTCTTCGTGGTGGAAAAATAGTAGAGGAACTTTCGGATATCGACACGGTTACGGCTCAAATCCAGCATTTTCGTGACTGTTGCAAAGATGACAGGGTGCCGCTGAATTCCGGAAACGATGCAGTGGAGATTATGAAATTAACTCACGCGATTATGGATGCAGCGGGGTTCGTGGTGCCGAAAGCTCCACAAGATCAGCGGGGTTGGCTACTGTGGTGTGGCTGTGGGGAAAAAGTGATTGCAGAGACAAATCGTTGTCCTGAATGTGGTGAAGATTGGCAAGGTTGGTCACTACCGACCGAGAAAATAATGAAGGTATGATTATTGATTATGTACATACCAACTCGTATCTATTTCCAATGGCTAAACTGGTAAGTTTTGTATGTGCTAGTATCAGTCGTAAGGACATTTCACATTTTCTTGATGATCGACTGAATTAAGATGTGGGTTTCTACGGGTGGAATTCAATCTGAAAAATACGGGAACTAGTTCCCGTGCAGTACACAGTGTTTCAAACGACTAGTATTATTGCGATTGGTTATGTTGTATGGATATCAATCAAGTCTGGCTCAGAACCGAGCCAGACTTGATTGATACCTGGACTATTGGTGGGAGAATGCTTAAGTTCGCAAAGTACTTGTTGATAGCCGGTTTTTTACTGGTGTTGGTGTTGGCTGCACTGGGGACCTTGACACCCCAGGGTCGGGCAGCTGTAAACGCCGCCTTATTTATACCGCAAGTACTTCCGGACCTTCCGATAAAACCACAGAAATGGTTCACTCGTACCTCTGTCTTAGAGGAAACTAGTTACGAAACTGCTTCGGGAATCGGAGTTGCCGATATCTATAGACCTGGCGGTGCTGGCAAGCATAGTGCAGTGCTCTTTTTCCAGGGAGTTAGTCCCGGGGGAAGATTTGATCCCCGGATAGTTGCTCTTGGTGAGGGATTAGCCAGGGCAGGTATGGTAGTTATGATCCCTTGGTCAGATACACAGACCACGAACCGTATTGCGACTAAAGATGTTGACAACTTGGTTCGTGCCTTTCAGCATCTTCGTGGGCTAGACTTCGTCGATCCCAACCGCGTTGGGATGGGTGGGATATGTGTGGGGGCATCACTTACTACCGTGGCTGCCCAGGATGATCGTATCCGTGACAATGTCAGGTTCATTAATTTCTTTGCGGGGTACTACGATGCGTCGGATTTCGCCAAGGCAATTGGTAGCAGGAGTAGATTTGGCGATGATTATGCCTCTTCCTGGAAACCTGACGGGTTAACCCTCCGCATTTTTAGAAACCATATTATCGAGGGAGTAGAATCACCCGATGATCGGGCTTTGCTAGAACGCATTTTCGTGGATGGTTACAGAGAGACTGAAAATGATATAGATACCTTTGAGAAAGATGCTTACGCCGCATATAGGCTATTGAAGGGGGTCGCTTACGAAGAAATCGATGCGGTAGTCGCAATGTTGTCTCCAGCCACTAAAGAGTTTTTCCGTGCGATCTCTCCCAGTACCAATATAGATAAGCTTCAGGCTCGGATGCTCATTATGCACGATACCGCCGACCGACTGGTGCCATCAGAGGAATCGCGTCGCTTAGCAGCGGCACTTGAGGAAGGACAGGTTTACCATACCGAGTTCTCGTTCTTTCAAAGACAGATACAGGTTCATATTGGAGATTCCGAGGGTATCAGCCCTATCGATTACCTGGCCCAGGCATTAAAGCTGTATATGCACATCTATAACATCATGCGTGATAGTGCTTAGTAATTTATCCATCTGACATATTCTTGGAACCGGGTTTACCCACGGTGCAATGCCTACCTTTACACAGCCATTGAGACATATAACCTCTAGCGCTAATTACAAGTGGTGGGCATATGGAGCGATAGCCACTGGTCTTTTTCTCACTGTGATGGACCAGTCGGGAGTAAACCTCGCTGTCCCCCGTATTGCAGATAGTTTCATTCTGGATATTCCCACGGCACAGTGGATCGTTCTTGGGTACATATTGAGCACGAGTGCATTCCTCTTACCGATGGGTCGGGTATCTGACATTGTTGGTCGGGAAAAAGTTTACATTATCGGACTGCTGGGTTTTATGGTACTAGCAGCTCTTGGGGGCATGGCTCAAAGTTTCTATGTCCTTATAATTTCTAAAGTTTTACAGGGGATTGCGGCTGCTGCGATTCAGGCTAACGCCATGGCTATGGTGATTGATGTTTTTCCGAAGAAAGAACGCGGTAAGGCCCTGGGGTTGTACATGACCATCATTGGCACCGGTTCAATTACCGGACCTATTGTAGGGGGCCTGCTTGTCAGCAGTTTTGGATGGAGGGCAGTCTTCTTCGCTGGGATTCCAGTAGGACTGCTGGCAGTATTGGCAGCAGTGTTAATCCTGGGACGTGATAGCTTACTGAAAGATATAGATAGTAGGTGGATATCCTTTGATTGGATAGGGGCCTTCCTATCTTCTGGAGCCCTGATAATTTTCCTTTTGACGATGACCAATGCATACAAGATTGGCTGGGCATCGCCTTTTATCGGGGCTGGAATTATAACGACTCTAATACTGGCTGCAGCTTTCATTCACTGGGAACGCCATGTGAAAGAGCCTATGCTCGACATGGGGTTGTTCAGCAACATTCTTGTTTCATTCGGTGTTGGGGCACGATTCATTTCTTTCCTCGCGAGTTCTTCGGTCTTTTTCCTGATGCCCTTTTACCTGATACATATTGTTGACTACTCGGCAAGAGATGCTGGCCTCATCCTGGTCCCTGGTTCCATCTTGATGGCTACCATGGGGCCTATAAGTGGCAGGTGGTCAGACCGCATAGGTACGAGGTGGTTGTCTGTAATTGGTATGGGAGTCTCCACGATTGCCATGCTGGTATTCTCAAGGCTTGAAGTAGGGTCATCGGGATTCCACGTCGTGATAGGAATGGTTCTATCTGGAACTGGTATGGGAATGTTCTCTTCAACCAACACGAGCGCGATTACCAGTGTTATCGGGCGTGAGCGCTATGGGATAGCTTCTGCACTTATGAGCGTGACCCGGACATCCGGTAACGTGACCGGGATTGCAGTTGCCACGACGATTGTTTCATATATGATGGCTTCAATGGGATTCGAACCGAGCCTGTCAGCCGCGCCAGGGGATGGAACGCCAGGTTTGGAGGAGGCATTCGTCTCGGGTCTTCACAGGGCATACCTGATGGCATCTGGATTTGCTTTTATGGCGATGGTCTTATCAATTGCTCGTGGTGAATCGAAGGAATGATGACCATATATTTCTTGCCGCTAAGGTGTTATGACTATTACCAAAGACCAAGCATTCCCTAGCGAACAAGGATAGAAGATCTAGGCTCCAACTTCTTTACGTATTCCAAGTTCAATTATTACCAATCCTGCCTCGTGCCCGGGACCATGACACTCGTCGTATCTTGTTAACAGGTGATCTCTGGAGTCGAGTATCTTGATCGCGGCATTTTCGTGTTGCGATACGAATCGCTGCCCTGCCTCGCTATCGAGATTCCAGTCCGGATGGATATAACATCCTAATCCAGCTTGTTGAGTTGCAGTTAGGTACTCTCGTCTAAGACGTTCATATATACGCTGGTTCCTATATACCACGGGTGCTAACAGGAAATCTTTGGCGATATATAGACCTAGTTCGTTGTCAAAAACCTGTATCAGATCGACATCCTCTATCCAGCCTTCCATGGCGAAATACAAATTTTTGGGTATGTCCTGTGAAACCCTGTGATAGTAGAAATCTTCTGGTCGAATCGCCATCCTAACCTGGATACTTGGCTTGGAGTTGTATCCAAGTAATTGATCTGCTGCCTTGCCCTGCTTGAATAGGTAAGGAATATTGCCGTTTGTTGCGTCTACTACCACTTTTTTGTCATCGATGTTGTATAGCAATGATGTGTGTTGCCAGTAACGCATATGCCGTTTCGAGAACCTGAAATCAAAAGTGGTTAGCATTTCCCTGAGTCGTGCTTCTGGTACAGGATCTGGAACACCAGGCCCTGCCAGTAAATACTCGGAGTTGATACCAAAGTGATCTGTGAGAAACTTTAGAGCCTGCACCTTTTCAGAACATATTCCACCTGATCCATCTATGATATTGTCCACTGTCTCATTCCCGGTCTTATATATGAACTTTTTACCAATGAAACGAGAGTAGTTTTCAAAATCACCCTGCCAGATGCGTTTTGCAACAGAGTCTACAAGCTTGATCTTTTGAGCTGGTGATTCAAGTTGTAGAACCCTTTCAGCCTCACCAGGGCCATGGAAATGTTCGATGGACTCTTGGACGAAAACTAGGTATTTTTCTGGGTGTATTTCCCAACGTCTACGATGGAAACCAGTCCAGTTTCTTTCATACCCAACACTGGTGCGCTCTATCTCTATTTCGATGAGGTTGAAATTTTTACCTTCTGCAACAAGCTTGGATGTTGTCGGCACACTATCGTAGTCCAGCCTACTTGTTCCCTGTAAAAGTATGAGTCCTTCATATACACCGCCAAGAAATCCTTGGTCAGAACAGGTATATACATAATCTTGGATCGACCTGAGGATATCCACTGATTCCCTGGTTAGTCGTCTTTCATGAAGGAGAATTTCCAGGTCAGGGTTCTTAAGGTATAAATCCATTAGGACGCCGATTGGTAATATGTTCTCTTCGGGCTGGATGCGAACGGCAAAACTCTTGCCAGTTACTAGGTCGATGAATCTCAGGATGTTGTTAGCTGTGTGATCCATATCGTCGTTAGTAAAGTTGGAGCCACCCTAACAGGTGAAGAATTCCTCAAGATCTGATTGGCTTGTTGCAGGTAACATCAGTCAGCAGCTATTGATCTACCACGGTTTCCCTGGTGGTCCAGCTTGATGGAGGAGACATGATACGCTTTTGCCGGGTAGTCAACGTGGGATACGCCCTGAGATCGTAATATTCTTTTGCCCATGTAGAATTCCCTGGGCTGTACTTGTAGAGGAGAGCTCTTCGTTCATGGTCTGCTTTCCATGGCATAGTTCCATGTATAAGGGCCTCTGTAAAGAACAGGGCATCTCCGGCCTTTACACTAGGTTGTACGACATAATCTGTTGACCGCTCGAATTGCTTTACATCTTCGGATAAGGTCTTGGAGAAATTACTCTTGTGGCTACCGGGTATACATGCAAATCCACCTGCACCTTGAGGTGCATCTGTTAGAAAGAAAGTAACTACGCAAAGGCCATTTCTCATTTCCCCATCCCTGTAGGAATACCAATGGTCCCCCACCAGGCTAGGACCACCATGCAGCCCTCCCCGGGCGTCGCCTTTGCTCATGAAAAGACAGTAATCATGGTCTATCCGGTACTTCGGATCGATTAGCTCTGTTAGGTAGGGAATAATCCTGGGATGGTCAATAAGGGTTACGAAGGGATCTCCCCATAGGCTAATCTTGTCCTCGCGGATAGCTCTATTTGGATCCGAGTAATCGAACTTGCCGCTAGCTATCGTGTTAAGTTCTGTTAGTTCTTTATCTGACAGGACATTTTTGATTACGAGGTATCCATGTAAATCGAACATGAATTTCTCTTCGGATGTAATCATCAGATGTTCTCCTTAATTCATGGTCACCGCTGAGCTCGTAGTCTTGCTTCAAGGGCTTCTCTCGCTTCATGAAATGGGCGTTGAAGCCAGGAGATATGATCGTCTTCACCGTGGTGGTGAGTAACATTTTCATGGAGGTATTGGGCCGAGGTCTCCCTGATATAGTCGATGTCGCCGTTTACCACTGTTAACATATGTTCGGCGGTGTCGCTGTTAAACATCCACCATTCTTCTCCACATGCAATGTAGATAGGTGAAGTGTGCGCGTAAATCCCTCGTCTCATGTCGTCATATCCAGGATCGTTAAAGTAGTCAGGACTTCCACATCTTGCGGCAATCCATGAATGGTTATCGACACGGATTCTCTCCCTTATCTCAAGCCGGCGTACACCTTCTGCCGAGTCGGTTGATGCTACAACCCGGCCGTTCAACACGATTTCTAGCCGATGTATGGGAAATATACTCTCTGCATTGGCGTGAACTTCAACGATTCCAGGCCCGGAGATTGATAGGGTGTCACCGACTTCTTTCCCATCTATGCTTAAATCTATTATAGGGCCCGAGGTCATGAATGTACGACCTTTTTCGACTGCGCGACACCAGTTCTCATATGTAAACTCCTCGTCATCTTGCAGGTGGGCATATGTTCTCCAGTGTCCCACTGCAACATCGCTGCTCATCTTGTCTGTTCCACCTACGAGTGGAATCTTGTAACCGCAGTTTAGTACGCGGTAGTACTCGTCATGGGGGAACCTGTTCTGGTGGCCCTTGAACTCTATCGCATCTAGCCTGCCTGTTGCCACCAGGGCTGCTGCTTCACGGTTCAGGCCCCAGAAATGGGCGGCCGCGACGGTACCTCCTTGCTCGTGGCATTCGTCTGCCCACGCGCTAAGGGTGGATTCCATGGTGCCACCGATTTCTGCTTCCCCAGGGCCATCTGTGCACCAGGGCATCACGTGACGCTTTAAACCCATTAGGATCATGTGGCCCATAACGTGTTGTCGATTCTCTTGGGAAACGTACACGATCGAGTTGCCATTTTGAGAAAGATGGGGCTCACCAGTGAATTCTTCTGTACTTGTAAACAGGCTACCCCACTGGCATTGAAGTAAGTTGACGACGTTCAGGTCTTCAGCCTGTGCTTCAAAGAGCGCACCCTGGGCAGATAGAAAGTGAACGTGTGAGTCGCCGCTGTACCAGCCACGACGGTTCATATTAGTCCAACGCTTCAGGCGAAGCGTCAGGTCACGTTGGCCCGGGTCAATCTCTATAGTCTTGCGAATTGGCTCGTATTCGAACCCCCTGGCAATATCTACTATTACTTTTCCCCTTGGAAGCCATCCCTGACATGTGCCGTCCGTGTAGGCATAGGTGACCTGCCCCATGCGCAGGTCACCCCCGATATCGTAATTAAAGGTGTCCAGACCCGAGTTGATCTGGTTGTGGTGACCGTATGGTTGATAGGGAATACCCTGGGGGGACCGAAAGTGGACTCGACACGGAACTGGTTGACTAGTCTCATCGTCCACAACCGAGATGTTGACCCAGTTCCTGCCAGGTTCGACAATCTCAAGACGTGCTTTTGGCGTCTCAGCTGCGCCGTCCCTCTGGACATCTCCCCAGTTTACAGATCCTAGATCTTCCCCGTTTTGACTGATTTTTACAGTTGCTGACGGCGTACCGGTCATCTCTACATATGCCGGGCTCGAGGCCTCGTTCTTACGCTGTCCCCAACCCTTGTAGGGATTCAATAGGAAATCTTCCGCAGGCTGATCGGGTAGGGGGTATGTATAGGTAGCTACCCCCCGGTCGATTTCTACTTCCAAGTCGAATGGTAGAGCCGCTTGCTTGGGATCCTTGAGCTCTATTCGTGCAGGGATCCTGCCTTCTCTCGCGAACGGGTATTCGTCGACATGTCCGAGGGTAATTGATGCAACAATGAATCTTGGTCCCCTGGGGACAAGCTCGATTGATTTGATCTCATCATTGGGGTCGGGAATTTTCCAGGCCCACAGGTAGTACCATCGGGTTCCCCCACCCTGGCTGTCCATGAGGCGCCAGCCTGCCCTGCCTAGTTCTCCTTCATACCGAGGCTGAAGTTCGTGTTGTTCGTCAGTCACGGCTCGGAACTGTGAGCTTATTCCTCCTGGTATAGTCCCGGTCCCGGGTATAACCCCAATCTCGAATCGTTCCCTTATCGGCTGGGTATGTTTGCTTCCACTGCTCATATTCAATCGATAGTCAGCGACATGCCTTCCCCAACGTCCGTCCGTTTGTACGGTGGTTTCCAATTGGGTATGAGCGATTATTACGTTTTGCGCAGATTTGTCTATTGGGATTGTAATAGGACTGTCAGCACCATTAAGTTCAATGAGTTCCTGGCTGGAGGAATTTTGGTCAGCTGTTCCTATCAGGAAGGGTAGGCCACGGAAAGTCTGGAGCCCTGCGAGGGGTTCCACCTCCGATTCGAGAATTCTTAGAGGAGAGTTACACCATGTCGAGATATCGAGCGGCTCGTAGTCTGTCATATTATTTTGAACTCCCTGTTCAGCTTTGTTGTGATTCAACACGATGTGTGTGGTGTCGTCAAGGACAGTTAACCAGGCGGATTCAACTAGTGGCGTCTTTGAGAAGTAGGTCGTAGAATTCACACGGGTTGATTTCGTATATCCATTCGGGTCCCATGGCACGGGGCTTTGGAGGAGAATTATTGAGAGGCACGGTTCTTCACCCTGGCGGTAAGGAGTGTAAGTATGCAGTACGACTCATGGTTTAGATGCAGCGAGGGTTGCACCGGACGGTATGAGTTAACGGATGTTCTGTATCAGTGTCCACAGTGTAATGGCCTTCTAGAGGTAACCCATGACATCGAGGCTCTTAAGAAACGTAGTCCAGCAGCCTGGATGTCCTTGTTCGACCAACGTTACATGCGTACAGAAGTACCCTATGGTAGCGGTGTATGGGGCAAGAAAGAATGGGTCTACCCGAGAATTGAAAACGAAAACATCGTGTCAATGTACGAGGGTGGGACAAACTTGTTCCGTGCGGATCGATTCGGGAATCTGATTGGGTTGGAGGATCTCTGGATAAAACAGAGTGGGAATAGCCATACTGGTTCCTTCAAGGATCTTGGTATAACGGTACTTGTATCCGCGGTGAAGGAAACGATGAGTCGTGGGACAAAGATAGATGCCGTGATATGCGCCTCTACCGGGGACACATCCGCGTCCGTAGCCGCCTATTGTGCCGCGGCAGGAATACCGTCTGCCGTGTTGTTGCCGAAAGATAAAGTATCTATAGCACAGTTGATCCAGCCGTTATCCAATGGTTCGATAACACTTGCACTGGACACAGATTTCGATGGCTGCATGGCGATTGTAAAGCGCCTTAGCGAAGATAGACGTTTCTACTTGGCCAACTCTCTAAATCCTCTAAGGATTGAGGGTCAAAAAACAATAAGCATTGAAATTGCCCAGCAGTTTGACTGGGAGGTACCTGACTGGGTTATTGTGCCGGGTGGGAACCTTGGAAATATAACAGCGATTGGTCTGGGATTCTTGATGATGCGTGATCTTGGTATTATCCAGCAGCTCCCACGGCTGGTATGTGCTCAATCCGCTTCGGCTAATCCCCTATACAAGAGCTATCTGACAGGCTTCAAAGAGTATGAACCGGTACAGGCCAGAACAACGGTTGCAAGTGCGATCCAAATTGGCAATCCGGTTAGTATGAGTCGGGCTGTCCCGATCTTACAGGAGTTCAACGGTGTTGTTGAACAGGCTACGGAAGATGAACTCACATATGCAGCTGCTCTGGCAGATGGCACCGGTTTGTTTAGTTGTCCCCAGACAGGAGTGGCCTTGGCAGCTATGATGAAGCTGGTGGATAGAAAAGAGATTGAAAGTAATGATCGTGTAATCGTAGTATCAACGGCGAACGGTTTGAAGTTCGTAGATTTCAAGGTTGATTATCATCAGGAGAGGATAAAGGATGTGTCATCTGGCTTGGCCAACAAGCCGGTGGAGCTCCCGGGTGATTATGACTCGGTTCTGAAATCACTCTCTTCTTCTCTGCCTTGATGTAGGATTGGTTTTAAGTTAAAACAGGGGGATGTGATGGGCAAAAAATTGGACAGAAATCTGCTTGGTAACTCCGGCCTGGAAGTTACACGTCTTGGTTATGGTGCGATGGAAGTCAGGGGTGGCGAGGGAGGCCGTCCTATTGATGAGGTCGAGGCTGGCCAGATTTTGAATGCGGTTTTGGACTCCGGCATAAATTTTATAGATACGTCTATTGATTATGGCCATAGTGAAGAATATATCGGAAAGTCTATCTCAGTGCGTCGTTCTGAATTCTTCCTGGCTTCCAAGTGCGGATGTCCTGTAAATCAACCCCGGGGTTCAACGGAGCATGTTTTTACACGCGAAAACATTATTGCAGGTGTTAACCAGAGCCTGGTACGGATGAAGACGGATTATCTTGATGCCGTCCAATTCCATTCTTCACCTTCCAAGTCACTTCTTGAACAGGAAGATTCAATCCAGGCGCTGCTAGATCTTAAAGAGCAAGGCAAAATCAGGTTACTTGGATCTTCATCGACCTTGCCAAATCTCGCAGACCATATAGGGATGGGCGTATTCGACGTCTTCCAGATACCTTACTCCGGATTAAATCGCGAACACGAAAATTGGATTACCAATGCTGCCAAGTCTGGTATCGGTACTATAATCCGAGGCGGCGTGGCGAAAGGAGAGCCTGGAGAATCCGGCGTTTCTCGACCGGATTCATGGTCAAAATTTGAAGAAGCCGGATTGGACGAACTGCGCGAGGAGATGGAGAGCCGCACCGCGTTCATGCTGCGTTTCACTCTTTCTCATCCGGACCTGCACACAACTATCGTTGGCACCAAGAACCCTGCTCATCTTGTAGAAAACGTTAATGCTGCACAAAAAGGACCCCTTTCTACGGAGGTTTATCTGGAGGCGAAGCGCCGTCTTGATGAAGTAGGTGTGGTTCCATAAACAGCCTCCTTTTTACAGGCAACTTCTAATCGCCCAGTTCAAAATGGTAGGGTATTGAAAACAGTAGTTATTTTGAGTATTTAACTAGCAACAGCGGAGGAATAAATGGACAAGTTAAAGGTAGGTGTTGTGGGTTGCGGCCGGATGACCAGTACCATAGAAGATGAAGTAAAAGGAAAACGCCTGGGAGGTATCAGGCTACCGCATAGCCACGCATCGGGCTACAAGGCAGTTGAGGAAGTCGAAATGGTTGCTGCCTGTGACGTGGTAGAAGATAAGTTGAAAGAATTCCAGGAGCGGTGGGATGTCCCGAGGGGGTACACTGATTTCAGGGAGATGATAGATGTAGAGAAGCCAGATATTCTAAGCATTGGAACACGGCCGGAACAGCATGCTGAGCCAATGATCTACGGAGCGGAGAATGGTGTAAAGGGAATGTACGCTGAGAAGCCGCTTTGCTGCACCCTGAACGAGGCAGATGCTATCAAGGATGCTTTTGAACAGAACGGAGTGTTTCTGGAATTTGGTCCTATGCGCCGCAACTGGGCTGTATACAGGCAGGCCCGGGAGATAGCCGATAGTGGTGAGTTGGGAGATGTTAAATCTATAGTTGGATATGCTGGAAATAGTATTGGGGGACACTATCTAGATACGTTACTGTACTTGATTGGAGATCCGGATCCTGTATCGATTCGGGGGACCCTAGAAGAAGTCCATCCACCCGATGGAGATACATCGGGTATGAGATTTGAAAAGGACACCCCTATAAGGTCAGCCCTGATTGATTTCGCTGACGGCAAGACTATTCATATTGCAGGGACTGGCATTGGAATGGAGTTCGAAATATTTTGTGAAAACGGGATAATTCGAACGCTTCGAGACGGAGAAACCCTGGAGGTAAGAAAACGTATAGAACGATCATTTTTTGGCACCATTGATGTACCCGAAGTAGACCACTGGAGCGGTACGGTACGTAAGATTCGAGAACTTGCCCAGGCAATCCGAACTGGTAAGTCCGGGGTGAGTAACCTGAGGGCAACAATGATAGGTACCGAGATTGGATTCGGGTTGTACGAATCCCATCTAAACGGTGGTATCGCCGTGCAATTGCCCGTTCCCAACAGGGATCGTTTCGTTTCTAGTTGGTAAGAAATCACGGGTAACACGAAACATTAATGCTATTGTAGTGCTTATCTAGGATTATCTTTATTAACTGGATCAAGACTGCGGAAGTTATCGATATTTTGACCCGGTATTAAACTAGGAATAAACTGGCCCTGGCATCTTGGAATGCTCGGAGGCGATATCTAGCTATGTTGGTCTATATAGTACGTCGGATCTTGCTTGGCATTTTTACGACATGGATGATCACTGTATTGACATTCATAGTAATCCAGGCCCCTCCAGGTGATTCCGTAAGTAGATATATAGACGAACTGATGGCTGCCGGTGACCAGCCTGCCGTATTGATTGCTGATCGATTGCGCAGTTATGTCGGACTCGACAAGCCAATGCACGAAAGATACCTTTCCTGGATGTGGAACATGTTGCGAGGAGATTTTGGTCTCTCGTTCCAAAAGTGTATCCAGGGTTGTGGTTCGTTCGCCGAGAAATCGGTAAAAGAGATAGTTCAGGAAAGAATATGGCTGACTATTGTTCTAACTGGTTTTACCGTTGCGGTCACGTGGACTTTTGCTGTGCCGGTTGGAATATACTCGGCGGTCAGGCAGCACTCTGTCGGAGATTACATGTTTACCTTCCTGGGATTTAGTGGCCTTGCCGTACCCGACTTTCTTCTTGGACTAGTACTCATGTACTTTGCCTTCGCGTATTTCGACCAAAGTGTTGGAGGACTCTTCTCGGCAGATTATGTTAATGCTCCCTGGAGTATTGCCAAGGTGAGAGACCTGATTAGCCATCTATGGATACCTGCGGTAGTTCTAGGGACATCTGGTACTGCCAGCCTTATTCGTATCATGCGTAACAACCTGTTGGACGAACTCGCTAAACCCTACGTTATTACGGCTCGTGCGAAGGGAGTGAATCCAATTTGGCTTATAATCAAGTATCCCACGAGAGTAGCCGTAAACCCTTTAGTTAGTACTGCCGGTTACCTGCTTCCATCCCTGTTTAGTGGTAGTGTAATCGTCTCTGTAGTACTTAGCTTGCCGACGATGGGACCCGTTCTACTAGCTGCAATTCGACAAGAAGACGTTTACCTTGCTGGATTTATTATTTTCGTACTAGGTGTACTCACAGTAGTGGGCACCTTGATATCTGACATCCTGCTTGTGATTATTGATCCTAGGATCAAGTACACATAGGCAAGAATCAGGGTTTGGAGGCCCTGCTTCTTATTCGTAGTTCATTTCTCTAGGTTATCTGGGACTAAAAGGAGTAAACCTGGAACCTGTGCCTTGCGGATTCTGTCACGTACAGGTGCCGGTCGGAATCGATGTTTACTGAGGTCGGACCCCAGAAATATGGCTCGGTCTGGGCAGCGATATGGTAGGGGGTTTGTAGATGATCCGGTAGATCCGGCTCTAGGTTAGCAATAGCACGAACCTTCGCTTCATCAGGGTTAGCTGCAAAGAAATCATCTGCCCATTTTGAAAGTGTGGCTTGGCCCTGTAGAAGTAATTCAAACTGCCCGTCGGGATCAAAGACCTGTACTCTTTCATTGCCCCAGTCCGAGACTATAATGTACTGGTCGTCTGTAACCGCGACGTCCGATGGACGTCTCAACTGCCCAGCGAGACTTCCAGATTCACCGAATTGCATTATTGGTTTACCGTCCGGGGAGAATTTCTGGATACGATCATTGCGCCAATCGGCCACCAAAACGTCCCCTGATGAATCAATACAAATTCCCCATGGTTGATCCAGCTGTCCGGGCCCGTTTCCAGATTCTCCCCAGTTGCATAGTAGATTCCCATCTGTCGTAAATTTTTGAACGCGGTTGTTGCGCTGGTCAACAAGGTATAAGTTATCTTCGCCATCGATTGCCAACCCAGAAGGTCCACTCAAGTCCCCGGCTTCGATCCCACGGGTTCCCCACTTGGTCAGAAAATTTCCTGTTGTATCGAACACGGTAACCCGGTTGAGATACTCGTCGGCTACGTAAATATTGTCTTTGCTGTCTACTGTTATAGATGTAGGTAAGGTGAACTGGCCGTCTCCAGCCCCGTTAGATCCAATTTCGCCAAGGAAATCTTCTTCAAGATTGCATACCGTGATACGGGAAAATTCGTAGGCTCCCCTGTTGATGACAAGTATACGGCCATCACTTGTGATTGCCAGGTCCACGGGGTTCGCAAAGCCCCGACCGGTTGGCGAATTGCTGGTCATGCCAATTGTCTTGACGTAGTCCACCGTAATCTTTCCTATATCTGTGGTCATACGCTTCTCCTGGTACCAGGCTTTTATTTTCAGAAAGCCCTAGTTTAGTTGGTATTCTCTTGTTGCCCCAATTATGCTAAGCAGACCCCCAACCCGGGATTCTGCTTCATCACCTTCCACGTGGTTTTTCAAAGAAAGGGATCCGTCACGTGCAACGTAAGATATTAGGCTTTGTCGGGTTTCATCTGACACGTCGAGTGGGCCTAAAAGGTCTAGGCATCCATCTACCAGCTGTTCGGGTTTCAAGTGTCCGCCATCTTCTCCTGCCAGCCTGGTGATTATGTCCCTAATCCCTGGCTTACTGACATCTCCTAGTTGATTGGCGATAAAATTGACTCGTTCTACCAGAGAGCCGCTGTTTATCCACTCTGTACCTTCATGCCACCCCTCGACACTTGGGGGTGAGAGCAGACTCTGTCCCATGAAATCCGAGACATTGCAAATCTTGATTATGTCGAGACTTGGTTCTTGGAAGTCCCCGCTGGTTCTTATCGCAGATACGATGAGTTCAGCTGGGCCCTTTACTCGTCCATACCGTACTGATTCTGACTTGAAGAAATCGGACTTGAATACTGTCCGCAGCATGGCCTTGATTTCGTGGTCGTTTTCAAAGTATGCATCGGTCATTATCTTGATAGCTTCTGGATCTCTCGGTGGCGTATAAGGCCATTGTGGTACGGGAACCTCGTCTGCAACAAAGAAGTCGTACATATGTCGTGCGACAAAGTTGGCGGTCGCAGGGTTGTCACCAATCAGCTCTATCACCTGTTCTCCGTTGAAGTCCCCGGACTGGTTCAGGAAGGTCTTGTTATCGTTATCGTGATCTTCAGGCCTATATCCGTAGTGCCAGGTTATTCTGCCGTAGGGCCATATAGAGTCTTTCATGGCTCGCATAGACATGTATTCTGCGTTGCCAATGGTCCATCCCGTGAAGGCCCGGGATGCATCCTTAATATCATCCTCTGTATAGTTACCAACACCCATAGAAAACAGTACGAGTAGCTCCCTGCCATAGATATCGTTAATGGCACCTTATTGGATGTCCTGGTTGTCGAGC
>CAZSLO010000021.1:0-76098 GCA_964608025.1 uncultured Dehalococcoidia bacterium
CTGGACAAAGACCGACGATCCGACTATTCCGGCAACATGGCCAGCCTCGAATCCTAGAGAACAAAGCGACCGGTTCGCAGGTGTAATGGCAGACGGCACCTACGTATGTGCTGGGGCCGTGGGTATAGAGGGATGGGACGAATCCCGAAAAACCGAGGCTGAGGAGCGTGGATTAAAGATCAGAGATCACGAGGAAAGTGGAAGGATGATCGTCAATAGACCCACTGTATTCGTACAACGCTCCTCTGACCAAGGTAAAACTTGGAGTCGAAATGAATGGGATGTCCCAGGTTTCAGTGGTACAGGATTTTCCCGTCCAACAGTATTGGCAGACGGAACCGTGCTTGAGCCCGTTTACGGTGTTGGTTTCGATGGTGGACGCTGGGTATACGTCTGGAGAGGTACGGATAACGGTCGTACCTGGCGACTTTACCCGGTGGGTTCAATGGGTGACGAGGCTGCATTTATAGAGACAGAACCCGGCCAAGTCCTCTGTCTTGCAAGGACCGCCGGCCAGGAGTCTGGTGGATACCTAATCCAACGCTGGTCAGATGATGCCGGCGCAACCTGGTCCCATGAAACAAACACAAACGTTTATACCCCAAGCTCACCTCCACACCTGATCAAGTTGAAGGACGGTAGGATACTGTTAAGCCACGGTTACAGGGAACAACCAATGGGTATTAGAGCCGTTCTTAGCGAAGATGGGGGCCAAACCTGGGATGTGGATAACACCGTGATCCTAAGAGACGATGGCGGATATCTAGGAGAGTTGCGACCAGGTGGTAGTCCCAGATCTGACGTGGGCTATCCACATTCAACCCAGCTTTCAGATGGTAGTATCCTGACTGTCTATTACATAACTCCGTCAGACAAGATCACCCACATAGCATCAACCCGCTGGAACCCGTAGAACAGGTAACAATCATTGGCAATTATACAAAAATATAAGGATAACTAGGAGAACAATGACCTCAGAAAAACTCGCCATAGACGGTGGTACACCAGTCCGTACGAAACCATTTGAACCAATGTGGATATTTGGAGACGAAGAACGAAAGCAGTTGATGGAAGTAATGGACCGTGCTCCCCAAGAGTGGCGTCAAAGATACAAGGTCAACGAATTCGCAAACGCATTCGCGGAACGACACGATATTGAATATGCCATACCAACAGATTCAGGAAACGGTGCTGTACATACGGCCGTGGCTACCATAAATCCATCCCCGGGTGACGAAATTATCACTACCCCAATAAGTGACGTTGGCACCGTACTCGGGATTATTGCTCAAAACGCTATCCCTATCTTCGCCGACATGGATCCCGATACTTTCAACATCTCCCCGGAAGACATCGAGCGTAAAATTACAGACCGCACATGCGCAATACTTATAGTCCACCTTTTTGGAAACCCCTGTGACATGGACGAGATTATGGACATTTCGCGAAGACATGGAATCCCAGTAATCGAGGATTCGTCACAGGCACATCTAGCGGAATACAAGGGTAAATTGGTGGGCACAATCGGGGACATCGCAGCGTATTCCCTCGGAGGTAAGACACTAACTACTGACCAGGGTGGCATGGTTATCACAAATAACCGTGACCTAGCTGCCAGGTCCGTAGGCTTTACCCGTAAAGGAAGCGAGATGGACGATACGTTGACCGAAATGCTCGGACCCACTTCTTATCGATGGGGTTCCGCCCGTGGCTACGCTTTTCTCGGTACTCACTCACCCATGACAGACCTCGAGGCTGCTGTCGGGCTCGCCCAAATAGCTAGATGGGACGAGGCCACGGAAACAAGGCGGAAGGCTGCTGCGATCCTTGATGAAGCGCTATATGAGCTGCCCGGCATCCATTTGCAAACGATACGCCCAGGAAATAAGTCCGCCTATTACGTTTACGGCTACCGTGTAGATGAAGAAGAGGCTGGTGTATCTACAGAAGAATTTGCAAAAGCGGTCCAGGCGGAGGGTATCCCTGATTGTCATGGTGCATATATTCACGGAATACCATTGTACAAATACCCTCTATTCGCCGAAGAGCATACCTACGGTGACTCCGCATATCCATTTGTGGATGAACATGGTGTCCGCCGCGTCGACTACAAGAATCTCCACCTCCCAAATATAGAACGATACCTCTCAACTACAGGAACCGTCTTGTTCCGGAATACTTACACTGAAGAGGATGCCAACGACATCGCTACCGCCATGAGGAAAGTAGCAATTCACTACGCGGCTAATAAGGGATAACAAGGATGAATTCCGACAACAACGAAATGGTCCCAGAGATAGAAAACAAGGATGGATCAACCCTGATGCTTGTCCCTGCCGGAGAATTCCAAATGGGGATTACAGAAGAGGAGGCAGGAAGACTTGTCGAACAGTACGGCTGGCGTCCTGATCGCGTGGCTACCGAAAGTCCACAACACACCGTCTACCTTGATTCCTTCTATCTGTCAAAATACCCCGTGACTGTGTCCCAATACTCCAGATTTGTTGAAGAAACCGGTGCAAATTCACCTACATGTTCCGACGATCCAAGATTCACCATCCCTAGCCAGCCGGTAGTAGGAGTTGAGTACGGAGAAGCAATCGCATACGCTGAATGGGCCGGCCTACGCCTACCAACCGAGGCGGAATGGGAAAAGGCGGCCCGAGGGGACGACCAAAGACGGTGGCCCTGGGGCAATGAATGGCATCCCGAAAAGCTAAATTCCGCCGAGACGGGTAGGGGACAACCCACACCCGTCGGTGCCTTCGATGAAGCTGGCAACGTAAGTCCATATGGAATCTGCGATATGGTCGGAAATGTATGGGAATGGTGTCTCGACAGGGTCGACGATGGCTTCTATTCTGAAAGCCCAAGAGAAAATCCTTTGTCACGTCGACCAGGCAATGATATCTGGGAAGGTCAATTCATGTTACGGGGAGGATCATGGTACAACAATGCCGACCGGTGTCGTTGTACATCCCGATTTGACCGGTACGGACAAATGGCCCGACGTCACGTCGGTTTCCGATGTGCCATGTCAGCCCCCGGAACTCCTAATCGAGAAGGTGTAAAACCCATCCCTCCCTGGAGTGCCGGCAATCCAAGAAATTCTCCTATGCCGATGCCAACAACCCCCCCAGTTTGGCCACCACCCGAATCTCTCAGTTGGATTTGACAACACCCCAGACATAAGTCAGTGGGGTATTAGCATATCGCCCTATCTATTCGGGCTCTGAGATTGTAAGCCGCTGGTTTGCCGAAACGTCTGTCAGAACCTGAATCTTGCCACTTGGCCAGGTGATAGTCATGGAGTCTACACTTTCAGCACTACCAAGCCCAAAGTGAGCGCCTGCCATATCCTGTCCCATCTGGCTCGATCCAGCCCGGATCTCACGAATCTGTTTCTTACCACCAGCATCAATGGAAATACGGGCTCCAATTCCATCTCGATTACTTAAAGATCCGATAGTTGTAATCTGTATCCAGTTATTACCGTCGTTACACACATTCCTAAACAGCCTCGCCGGCTGATCTAGGTTTACCAAGAAGAGATCCAAGCATCCATCTCCATCATAATCTATAAAAGCACTACCTCTTCCAACCCCAAAGTCAGAAGCACCACTGACCTCAGATAAGTCTGAGAAAGTACCATCGCCTTGGTTCCGAAGCAAAACGTTACCCTGTTCCCTTTTATATATCTCGAAAGCCTCTGTGATAGGCAAAGACAAGTACCCACTGACAACGTACAGGTCCTCGTAGCCATCATTGTCAAAATCGAAGAAAGATGTGCCCCAGGTCACCCTCTCACTGTTGCCTAGTATCCCTATACTCGCACCTGCATCTACAGCCTTGTCGGTGAACGTCTGACCATCACCATTATTCCTCAAAAGAACGTTGTTTCCGATGTTCGTTATATACATATCAAGGAAGCCATCCCGATCGTAGTCACCGACGGCTAGTCCCATACCATGCATAGCGAAATTTGTGCCAGAGTCTACAGATATATCGGTGAACTTCCAGGAGCCATCTCCATCAGGACCGTCGTTCCGCCACAAAACATTCGGCTGGGCATTCGCGCCCCAGTCATTGACCACATAGAGATCCAGATCACCATCGTTATCGAAATCCAGCCACCCAGCCTGGAAACCTGCGCCCCAAACATTTCCCAGTGGTGCTACAAGCTGTCCAGTCATATCCACCTGGGGATTTTTGTACACCTCTGGATCGGGCGGCTTAGTATCTCCAAGAATATCCGTAACATTACTGAAGGTTCCATCCCCGTTGTTGTGGTTAAGTGCCAAGAGCTCTACAGCCAATGTGAAATCCGCATCGATCAGCATCTGGGCACTTATCTCATAGAGGTAGCGTAGAACCACGAAGTCCAAAAATCCGTCATTGTCGTAGTCAGCCCAGGCACATCCTGTGGACCTATAATTCTCTCCTGTTTCATCTAGCCCAGCTTGTTTCGTTACGTTAGTAAAGGTTCCATCTCCATTGTTCCTGAACAGCTTACTATTTCCGTAGTTAGTAACATATAAGTCGCGAGCGCCGTCATTGTTATAGTCTGCTGCACAGCCTCCATTTGCACGTCCTGATGCATCAGCTACACCCGCAGCCTCTGCGACATCAACAAACCCACCTTCCCCGGTATTTTTTAACAAGGCATTCGGGCCGTAGGAATTAGTTACGTATATATCGTCTCGGCCATCACCGTTATAGTCGAACACAACTACTCCGCCACCCATTGGTAGAACTTCATCATCGACCTTTCGGTGCCGAACTTCTGCCCCTGTAGTTCCAGTCACATCTATGAAAAGATTTCGTTCCTGTGAACGACCTCCTGTCGACCGTGACTCTATAGCGGGATTCGAAACTACCGAACTAGCGGTATTGGCCTTCACAGTCCCCGATGCTTCTACGTCCTTCCAAATAAATATGCCTATACCAAGAACCGCAATTCCTCCAATCACACCAACTAGCCAGGTTGTAGCAGCAAAAGCAGCGATTCCCCGCATGGGAATCAACTTAGCCAAACCCCAGAACGTTACTGGACCGCCAGCAGCGGCAGTAAATAGTAGAGTTGCGGCTGGCGCTGTCCCCATCCCCATAATCAGTAGAAGGGCCACAAGCGGTATTTCGAACAGTAGCGGGACGTTAATAAGTATCCCAAATGTTGCAGCTATCAAAACACCTGCCACATCATTGCCAAGATACGAAGATACAGTCTGTGGACTCACCCACTGGATTACCAATCCGCTACCAAAGCCCGCAACTACCATGATGGGACCCATCCGAATTAAGTAACCCAGACTACTACTTGCCCAGTCCCTGAAAGCCTCACTCATAGCAACGCTCCAGGACTTTGGTTCATACTCAGGATCATATGTCCAAGCAGATGGTACTTCTTCACTGGATTGTTTATTGCGACGCAATCCCATAACCACCAATGGCCCTATCACAAATGAACCCGCGATTGCCATGACTAGACGGCTAGTTCCCAAGACTGGACTAAATACAAAGAACACCATAGCGAGGGCAGGAATATTCATGGTCGCTGAACTCTGGACCATCGATATAGCCCCTGCTATACCTCCACCTCGCCTTAGAAAAGCCGAGGAAACAGGCACAATACAAGCAGAACATAGATTCATCACAGGGCCAGCAGCAATTCCCTTGACAGTCCGTTTAAACAGACTGCCAGACTCGAAATTTCTCCCAGAGCCTCCCGGGAAAATAAATGCCTCCGTGATGCCCGCAACCACAAAGGCAAAAGTCATACCAACAGCAACTAAACGGAGGTAGGAGACCGAAAATACCATCCACTTTGAAACGAACGATGTCCCTTCGTCCCTATCAATACAGAATCCTTGGAAGCACTGCACTGTCGGACCCGTGACCAATCCAACATCAGTTCCAACCGCATCTAGCTTGGGGAACCGGTTTAATGAAAAGAATAACGCGAGAATTACAAGAAAGAGTGCTATGCCTACAAGACGTTTCTTATGAATTGATATTGTCACAATCTGCCACATATTGTGAATCCCAGTTTAATTGGGTTCCATCCTAGCATTTTGTATGGATTGATGACGACATTTCTATCCCAAAAGTTCTTGGCATCAATCAACAAGAACCTCTGGCCTTTTGGCTACTTCGTATTCTGGCCATTTTAACCCGATTTTAAGACCTGTCTATGGATTTGTTTGTTTTTTATTTTCCTAGAATCGGGGTTGACACTCATGGACAGTGTGTGATCAAATGCGCTCGTATCTATACGTATTCGCCTAAAAAGGCGTTTACAGCGCCTTGTGACCTTGGGCAGCAAATAGTCCAGACCTGAGGGTACATAGGCAGATTAACTGGAGGTTTCTATGTATAGGTCGAAGATCAAACTGGCGATCGTATTGTCAGGGGTCATGGCAGCACTGCTTGCACTTGCTGTAGGTTGCGCAGCCGATGAAGCAGCACCCGCTGCAGCTCCTGCCGCACCACAGGCACCAGCCGCAGCAGCAGCCGCTGCTAAAGCCGCCCCTGTATCAGATGCACAGGTTAAGGCACCGGCCGCACCTGCACCAGCAGCACCTGCCGTTGGTTCACAGTTGGCAATTCAATCCGGAGCCCAGCCGAAGGCACCCGCAAAATCTATGGCTCGTGATGCACCTATGGGTGCCGCACAAGAGGGCTATAAGTACGTCCCACCGACCCAGGAAGTTCCTGGAGTTTTCTGGGACTACAACTACACGGGTCCGAAGCCTTCCCAATTTTCTGAGAACCCGAAGTTCGCAGCAATGGTGAAAGCAGGTAAGCTCCCTCCCGTGGAGCAGCGCTTACCTGAAGAGATCCTTGTCATGCAGCCCCCACATGGGATAGGTACTTATGGCGGCACATGGCGCATAACAGCCACAGGTGGTGGCCCAAGAAAAGCTGGCTACTGGGACAAGAAAAACTCCGACGAGGTATCGCAACACATACCTCACGTTGGATTCTACTCCATTAGCGAAGATGGCCGAACCTACACTTACAAGAACCGTAAAGGTATCAAGTGGAGTGACGGTACTCCGATGACGATGGAAGATATCCGGTTCGCATGGGAAGATGTCAACTTCAACACAACTCTCCATGAGACCCCGCAGGGTCAGTGGCTAGATGCTGTAACAGGAAACATTATCCGTTGGGCAGCTATCGACGATTATAACTGGACACTTACTTACGACTCACCTGACTATTCGATGATGGAAGGTGAAGTCAGGGCAGGCGATAGGTGTACATCCTTCTACTACTGCTTCTACACCGCAGCACACCAAATGAAGCAGTTCCACGAGGACCACGCCGACGCTGCCGCTCTTAAGAAGTTGATTGAAGACGAGGAAGCAGGGGATTGGGCCCGTTTCTGGGGAATCAAGAACAATAACGGTACGTTTATAGAAAAGGTCAGGATGGCAGAAGCAATTCTGACTTCCCAGTCCGACACGCTTTCCACCTGGAGAGCCAACCCTTACTACTTCGCAGTTGACCCTGAAGGCAACCAGCTCCCTTATGTTGATGGTTGGATGACCATCAAGGTAGAGAGCAGGGAAGTCGGCGTTTTCCGAAGCATGGCTGGCGAGACTGACGCATACGCAGCTATCTTCCAGATCCAGGAAATCCCTCTCTATCGTTCAAATGAAGAAAAGGGTAATTTCAGCGTCAAAATCTGGCCGATTACTGGCCCACAGGACGTTGGTTACGCAGTATGCCAGACCTGTAACCAGGATCCCGAAGTCGGCAAATGGCTAAGGACTCGGGACTTCAGAACAGCAATCTCGTATGCAATGGATAGAGACTCTATCAATGAGACCCTGTACCTCGGTTTTGGTACACCAAAGAACTGGTCTCCCCATCCAAGCACCCCTTACTATCCTGGCGACGCGGTAGCATTCCAGGATGTTGAGTACGATTCTGACAAGGCAAATGAGATACTTGATGGCCTCGGCCTGACAGCAAAGGACGCAGAAGGCTACAGACTCCGTACAGACGGATCTGGAAAGCGTCTCTCCTTTGAATCGGTATCTAGCCTCGGATGGACAACCGACGTTGCAGTCCTACTAACAGACTACTATGCAGACATTGGTCTAGAGCTCAAGGACAAGTCGATGAACGCACCTTGGACTCTTGGATACCCTGGTAAGGTTCCGCTAACGATCATGAGGGCATTTGGCCTCTACGGCGCAAACCCGTGGTTCTCAGGTTGGAGCCGCTGCTGCCCGACGGGTGGTGGACACGTATTCGCGCCGGACATCGGCGACCTAGACCGCAGCATGAAGATCGGGCCTAACGGTGCAGTACCAACAGAAGGTGGATACCAGCCTCGCAGTGGTGACACCATGAGCCCAGTTTGGGAGCCAAAGGCACCAGACAATACATATCCTGCGGACGTTTCGGGTAACTTGCTGAAGCTAAACAAGACCTTCCACGAAGGTCGTGCATATTCGAATTACTCTCCCGAGAGACTCTCGATGGGTAAGGATATCTTCGGAACACATGCGATGGAGAAGTACTACCTTGGTGTAGTAGCCCACACAGGCGTGTTCAGAAGCCCGATGATGCATCAGAACAACTTCATCAACATCCCGCACACGCATACAGCTGACCCCGTAGGATTCTACGGAGAGCTCTACTACTTCGTTGACGGTGAAGACAACATCGACGACTAGTAGCTAAGATCTAGAAACAGCAAAAGAAAAGGGCCTCGCTGAGCGAGGCCCTTTTCTTTTGGGATTGGTAACACCACCTTGCCAATCTTACAATCAAGATCCCGATATATTAACTAGGTGACACTACGAACATAGAGACTTTCAACTAAACCAAGATGCCTAAACCATCCACATAATGATCAGCCGGATATTGTCGAGGCACCCCAGGGACTGTTCCACAAAATCTAACAGTTATGTTGCCTAAATCTTAGAATATGCTATGCCGAAAAAGCGCAGGCCGCTTTTTTCTGATACGGTCAGTTCGCCGCATCAATCCTCCCAATCAAGAACCACTCCAAGAGCTTTCTCCGGACTATCATGAAGTAAGTGGTAAGCCTCATCGGCATTTTGTCCAGAAAGCCTGTGGGTTACCAACGGCTCGGTTTTTATACGCCCGTCCATGAGCATTTCGGCGGCAAGATCCAAACGAGCCATCCTGCCAATGGACCTAAAGTACCCTCCAATCACCATCCTGTTCATAGCAGCGCTACTATCAAGCTTGTAGGAGCCTCCCTGGTTGAGACCAATTAGGTGAACAACACCATCACGTCTAACCATTTGCATCGCCTGCTCAAAACTCTTGCCACCACCAGCTGCACCCACACACTCGAAAACGACATCGGCACCTTTTCCGCCTGTAAGATCTAGAACAGCCTGTACAGAATCAGTCTCTGTAACATTGATTACGTCATCTGCACCGCACTCTTTGGATATGCGGCACCGTAGGTCTATAGCATCAACTGTGATTACACGGCCGGGATTCCTTTGTCTTACAGCCTGTCCACACAAATTTCCGACCAAGCCTTGGCCAGTCACAACCACGGTATCCCCAGGTTCAACCGGTGGGATTAACGTCCAGGCAGCTGCCCCGGATGCAAGGGGTAAGAACGAAGCTAATTCATAGCTCATACCATCCGGCATGGGGTAGGCGGCACCATTCTCACCCAGGCTTCCGGAAACATACTCTGCGTGGGGAGACGACATCAACATCGGTGATCCGATCGTAATTCCTGTGACATCGGCACCGATCTCTACTACATCACCAGCATCGGAGTAGCCCATTACATTTGGCGGACGCTCCTGCTCAACCACGTATCTCCCAAATAACTCCGATCCTCTACTGATAAGACTCCGCTTGACCTTAACCAAAACCTCATCATCACCTGGTTTAGGAACATCGGTCTCTACCATCTGTACATTGCCTACCCCAGCCAATTTCTGAAGCTGTTTCATCTTACTCATACCGGGTTATTCCTCCAATTACCTATCTAGTTCTCACAAACATGGGTATCGCCTGTCGTCCTCACAACACCAACATGTAAGTAAAAAAGTGTCTGCGTGTATAAATATAAATCGAATATTAAACTAGGAACTACGTCGAATGACTCGCCCAGGCAAAGCCCCCGTTGTGACTCCATTGGATACGATAGCTTCCCCATTTACAAAAACGTGAATCACTCCATGAGAAAGCTGGTGCGGATCGTCAAACGTAGAGCGGTCTATAATTTCATCTGGATTAAACAAAGCCAGATCAGCAACCATTCCTTCTTTTACCAGGCCCCGGTCCTTGAGATGAAGTCTCTCAGCGGGCATACCAGTCATCTTTCTAATCGCATCCTCTAGCGACATTAAGGATTGTTCCCGGACATAACGACCTAGAATTCGTGGGTAGGTTCCGTAGAAACGGGGATGCGGTCGTTCGTTGGAATGGACTCCTGTAGGTGATATTGCGTTACCATCCGAGCCGATCATGGCCAAGGGATTAGAAAGAAAGTACCTAACGTCATCCTCAATCCTGTTATGTACAACAGCACCAACATGATTATCTTCTTCCTCTATGAGGGATAGGAATGTTTCGTGGGGGTCCTGCTTGCGCTCTGAAGATATCTCTTCCACGGACTTGCCGACGATGTCCTGGTTGGCTTCGGTCTTTACGTAACTGATCACGAAAGTATCAAACTCCCAGGTAAGTCCCCCAAAGTGTCCTAGTTTTATATCAGCGAGAGCTTTCTTTCGTTCCACTGGGTCACGAAGTCTCTTGAGCATAGCTCGCTCGCCCCCTTCCTGGAGCCAGGTAGGAACCATCTGGGCTAGATGGGTACCAGCAGCTGTGTAAGGATAGACATCGTATGACGCATCCATACCTTCTGAGCGGGCCTGTTCAATAGGTGCTACCAACTCCTCACCGGTACCGTAATACCTCGAATCTATGATAGCCATGTGTGAGTATTGGACAGGGACGCCGGCTCTACGACCAATCTCCATGGCCTCTTCTACAGCCCCAACGTGGTTACCGGCCCATAACCGGGCGTGTGTGACATAGAAAGCCCCCTCAAATGGAGCCAGAGCCTCTGCCAGCGCTACAATTTCATCAGTATCGCCATACATGGACGGGGCAACCGTCAATCCAGTTGAAAGGCTAAAAGCGCCCTGTTCAACCGATTCGGTAACCAGTCTCCGCATTTCCTTAATTTCATCTTCTGTAGGCCGGCGGTCTTCCCTGAGACCAACTGCAGCCCTTACCGCAGAATGACCCACCTGTGGTGCAACATTGAGACCAATACCCTTAGATTCCATGGTTTTGGCCCAGCCGTCCAGATCGCTCCAGACCCACGGGTACCTTGATGCCATGTCCGGGTCAGTTGCGCCTTCTGAACCTGCCTTTCCGATAGGGAAAGGGGAATACCCACAATTGCCCGATACCTCAGTTGTAACACCCTGGTGGGCCTTACTATCCCCACAAGGATCATCTAGCAGTGTCACATCCGAGTGGGAATGCATATCGATAAATCCAGGCGACACCACAAGGCCGGATGCATCAATAACCTGGCCAGCTTCGACTTTTTCCAACTTGCTTATTGCGGCAATTCTACCGCCGGTGATCCCTAAATCAGCGTCATAGCGAAGTTTTCCTGTTCCGTCGATTATTGTTCCGTGTTTTATTAGTGTATCGAAAGCCATGAAATCCTCCGGTGTGTCCTAATCTGATGTTATCGTTTATAGGATTAACTATTTTCTCATTACCGCTATATCCAACTGTGACAAGACAGAGGGGTCTGTGATCTCGTTGTGACCCACATCTAGATATTTCAATTTCGATAACAGGGAAAGGGGCGAAACATCTTTAATCTTATTCGCAAAAAGATCTAGTACTTCTAGTTTAGTCAAACCTGCTAGTACAGTTATGTCTTCTATTTTGTTGGCATATAAAATCAATTTGGTGAGATTTACTAGGGCTTTCAAAGGTGAAATATCACTTACCTGGTTTGCATCCAGCTCAAGAATCTTAAGATCAACCAACTCTGATAGCGCTGAAATGTCATCGATATCGCAGTTTCCCAAATCTAAACTTACTAGGCTAGTAAGACCGGCTAATGGCTTGATATCGCTGACTTGATTTTCCCTGAGATCCAATATCTCAAGATTGGTCAATCCTGATACAGGTGTGATGTCTTTAATCATATTCCCGGGTAGCAGTAAAACCGTGAGATTGGTGTTCCCTGATATCCCAGTTAAATCGTTTATCTCGTTTAATGAAAGATCCAGGCTTTTTAGGCTAGATATACCAAGTAAGGGTGTTAAATCGCTAATTTCGTTGTTATAGAGGTTAAGTTCGACCAGGTTTTCCAGTTTGTTAATACCCGTCAGGTCACTGATTTGATTGTTAAATAGATTTAACTTCTCTACGTTAGTAAATCCCAATAGGGTCGATATATCAGTTACCGCACTATTAAATAAGGTGAGCTCAGTCATAGTGAGGAGATCATCTGAAGTTACATACTGGTTACGATCTTTGTTCAGCTGCTCCCTGACCTGCTCCCGAAGACGATCATCTGGAAGTAAATCTCTCTCGAGATCTTCTTGTTCTTTCTGGAATGCCAGTGCCACCATGGCTTCGGATACACTCTTTGATCCCGTTGATTTTTCATTCTGTCCGAAACCCTGACCTAAAGGTGTGGGTTCAGCCAGGCTTTCGGAACATGCGCCTGCGCCTACGAGCAGTAGGATTGCCATCGAAAATAAGCATGGAATCCTAAAAGACGTGAGCATAGTGGGCTAATTGAGCCTTTCTAAGTTCTTAAGTGGCATCATAGTAATAGAACAATACATACGATACAGCCATTGGACTATATGAATTGGGCCAATACCAATCTTAATTCACATTACTAGCCGACAATGCTTTTTATAGACCTTTATATGAGAAGTCGTATCCTTCCTTAACAATACAGTCGAGTAGGGCAGGTTGGCCGGATTTGGTAACCTCTATCGCCTCATCAATAGAGGGAATCAAGTCTTTCACCCTCTCAACACGCTTACTCCACGCCCCCAAACCTTCAGCAACCTTGGCATAATTACCTCCTTGGTCCAGGGAATCGTACTTCTCGGTAGCATATGGCATATGACTACGTTCTATCGCCATGACTCCGTTGTTGAAAACTATGGTCAAGATCCCGATTTTATGCCTGACCGCCGTTTCAATATCCATGCCTACCATGCCAATTGCCGCATCTCCCATCATATTCACGCATAACTTTTCAGGTTCAGCCAGTTTGGCGCCCATTATTAATCCAAGCCCGTACCCGAGTTGGGTTGATTTACCCCAACCCATATATGTTCTCGGGGCTACAGGTTCCCAAAATGGGACGATCTGGTCACGCGGGCTACCAGCATCATGTGTCACGATTGTGTTAGGCCTATCGACGTGATGCATTAGGTCCCAGATAATCCGGTATTGGTTGATCGGTTCTTCATCCGAGGTCAACTGTGGCATCCATTGATCCAACCACTCCTTCTTCACAGCACTAACTTCAGGTCCTATATCTCGTGATTTCCGGTGGCCGTCACCATTGGTTGTTTCCTTGATTTCTGCAATTAGGCTTTCCAGTACTAGCTTGGCATCTCCTATCAGGGAATGATCTGTCCGGTGATCCTTATTCACATCTGCCGGGTCATTCGTAGAATGGACAATTACTTTTCCTGAAGGTACCGATCTTCCATAAGTGGTACGAGTCAAGCTAGTACCAATTCCAAATACAACATCAGCTCTATTTAGAAAATGATAAATCATCCCAGTTGTAGAAACTGCCGATGAACCCAGGGCAAGTGGATGGTCCTCTGGAAAAGCGCTCTTGCCAGGCAAGGTAGTCATCACTGGAGCCTGTAGAAGCTCGGCGATCTCTTGGAGTTCATTCCAAGCTTCGGCATACAGACAACCCTGTCCGGCATAAATCACTGGGTTTTCGGCTCCCAACAAGACCTCTGATATCTTTCTGACTTCATCAGGATCAGGTCCAAAACGATTGCCATTTACAGGCTCATAATCAAGCTCACCAGGAAACTCGGCCGTCCACATATCCGAAGGCACTTCGATCAGAACGGGGCCTCCTTTACCAGTCCTGAGTTGATAGAAAGCTCGCCGCATAAGCTCTGGGATACGTTCTACATAATTGGCCTCAGCTACCCATTTTGTTACATTTCGGTAGTTCACAACAGAACTAAAATTGGGCGAAATATGGGCGCGGGTCGTCTCGTTCCCATCCGCTATCAGTAGTAATGGCACATTGTCTGAAAAAGCCTGGGCGGCACCTGGGAATGCGTTTTCAGAACCAGGCCCCCGTTGCATAGCAAATACCCCAAGTCTTTTCCCGTTCGTAGTGCGGCTAAAACCATCTGCGATCGCCATTCCTACGCGCTCTTGCCGACAAATAATAGGTGGTATCCCAACTTTCGCCGCAGGATCAATCAGGTTCTGGGCCGGGAATACCGACAAGAACTCTGTGCCTTCTCGCTTTAGTATTTCGGCTACAACATCACCACCATTCATTTTGTGGTTCCTCCAGTACTTTAAGTATGAGTCATATAGCAATCAAAACGATCATGAGAAGGGTATCACCCACATGGCAAGGACAGCAATGAACTACAAAGACCTGGATTTCAATTAGACTCAACAGTTAGTTATTGTTTTTATTATCAAGCTAGAATTTAAAAGGTAAATGGACACCCTAGATCCATGACTTTAACCTCCTTGAGTATAACAATTCAGAAATTGCTGGCGATCAATCCGATGAAGGATCAGCTGGTGTTTCTTGATTAGCCAGTTATCCATACTCAAGTACTGAAATTAGCGATACATTTACTATCGTGATTTGCTGTAGCATATGGGGTGGAGATTTAAATGCAAACAGTTAACCATCTTCAAAACGCTCCGGCTGGTGAAAACGATCCATCCCGCAAGAGAGTAATCCATGGCTGGTGTATGTATGACTGGGCCAACTCCGCTTTTGCGACCAGTGTTGCTACAGCAATCATGCCAGTCTATTTTGTCGCGTTATTTAAAGATGCCTTTGGACCAGAAACATCATTCTTGGGATTCACTTTTACCGCTAGTTCCACCTGGAGCCTCGGTATAGCCATATCCACTGCGCTAGTAGCTTTTAGTAGCCCGATTCTTGGCGTCATCTCAGACCGTTCAGAAATAAAGAAACTCCTGCTCTGGATATATACCGTTGTTGGTGCATTGTTCATTGCGCTTAGTTTCTTCTCTGCATATACGGCCGCTCCCTGGGCATGGACCCTGGGATGTTATTTGATAGCAAATGTAGGATTCCTGGGAGGTATTGTTTTCTATAACTCATTCCTCCCGTATCTTGGCTATTCTGACGAGATTGACAGAATTAGCAGCCGAGGTTTTGCATATGGGTATATCGGTGGAGGCATCCTGTTAGTCATACACCTTGCTGCTATCCTCGCATTCACCGACAGTGACCACCTGGATCTTGTCACGCGTCTTGCTATAGCCTCCGTGAGTCTCTGGTGGTTTGGGTGGGCTCTGTGGACATTTAAAACCGTCCCAGAACCAAAGATAACCAACCCCATATCTGAATTGAGCCTAGGCATTGCAGCCAATGTTGCTTTTGCTACCTTGAGCCGGACGTTCAAGGAGCTAGCACGCTTCCGAATGCTGGTTATATATCTTGCCGCCTATCTTTTGTTCAACGATGGTATCCAGACTGTACTGGCGGTAGCTGGTGCATTCGGGCCTGATACTTTAGGCATATCCCTTGTATCCAACATGGGAACGATAGTAATTGTTCAATTCATAGCTGCTGTGGGCGCATTCCTATGCGGTTGGATAGCCGACTCAATCGGAACCAAGCGCACATTGGCACTAACCCTAGCAGGATGGTGCATAGTCATAGGGTTGGCTGTCGGCTTCACTCCACTAATACCATCCGACCACAAGGACTTCGATTACCAACTAGAACATACTAGTTCTGGAGACTACCTGGTTAGTAATAGTCCAGACTTATCAGACGATGGGGAACTAGACCGTCAGTGGAAAGAAGCTTACGGTCGACTATTTGAAAATGACATCCTAACGAGATCCCAGGTCCGGGAGTTGGTAGGAGCTGTTAAAACATCGACGTTCTGCCAGTTCAGCATCTCTGTTTCAGGGGGATCCCTAAACGGAACCTCAGCGATTGGCACTAAGCATCTATCAATACTGGGTGAAGGTCCTATTGACTGGTGGCCGCGAATGATGCGCAAACACCTCTGGGAACCCCTTGGACTTTCAGTCGATCTCCAGTGGCTAATGTTAGGTCTCTTGGTTGGGTTAGTCCTGGGCGGAAGCCAGGCACTCGCAAGAAGCCTGTTTGCCCATATGACACCAGAAAGTCGCAGTGCAGAATTCTTCGGTTTCTTTGGTTTCATCGGTCGCGCATCTGCTGTATTTGGACCAATGATCTACCTAGTTTTAACGGGTTTCTATGATACTAGGATCGCCATCCTTGCCATACTAGTGATTATCGTCTCAGGCACGTCACTGCTGCGCTGGGTGGATGTTGATAAAGGCAAGAAAGTGGCTCACCAAGAAGACACAATGGCCAGTGTACCTAATTCCAAATAACTCGTCTGGGAAGAACCCACATTACCTATTTCGTGGAAATCCCCATGTTTACTAGATAATTGCGAGACTCATCGGACCAATTACACCTGTTATATCCCGGCGGCGTACGCCGATTGGAACACATCAACACCGGCCCTCAGATCTTTGTCTCCGTCTCTGACTATAGCCACCGGGCTAGCGAAGCTCGGAAACCCTATATTCAGACCACCATCTCCTATTGGCTCGATATTATGCCCACGCCTATTGAGTTCTGAAACTACAGATTTATCAAGCCTAGGGTCTATGCTGGTATACGGCATGCTGCAATCGACACGAGGAGAATCAATCGCTTCTTGGGGCCCCATACCAAAGTCGATGATCTTTATTGCGAGTTGAGTCACACAATTGGTTATTCGACGACCGCCCGATGCCCCAACAGCTATTCGTACACCGGAAGAATCAAATACGAGGGCCGGGGACATATTATTGAGAGGCAATTTCCCAGGTTCAATAGAGTTAATCCGGTTGGGTAGCGTGTCAAACCACATCATTCCATTGTTTAGAGCCACCCCGGTACCCTCAGCCACAAATCCGGATCCGAAACTTCCTCCCAAGGTGTTGGTAAGTGAAACAGCGTTACCTTCTCTATCGATAACACAAAGGTGGGTGGTGCCGTAATCCCAGCCTGGTAGGCTAGCTTCTTTCCTAATTTCAGGCTGATGGTCCTCATATTTCCAGGGGTCTCCCGGTAAAAATTTACCGGTTATTTCACGAGGAATATCAGCCACCCTCTGGGCAATATATTCGTCTGAAACCAGGCCTTGCCAAGGTGCATCGCACATCTCCGGATCAGCCATGTATTGAAACCGATCAGTGTATGCAAGTCGGGCTGCCGAAATATACGCATGGAGCATCTCAACAGAATTATTACCAAGTGCTTTTAGATCGAATCTATTCATCAGTTTTAGGGTCATGGCACTCGTCGTGCCTGCGCATGCATAGGGAGGCACCCTGACATTATGGCCTCGATAATTGAATTCAAGTCCCCCGTCCCATACGAATGGCTGGTATCGTGATAAATCTTCCAAGCTCAAAACCCCTCCACCTTGCTGCACGGCATTTACCATAGCGTGAGCTATTTCTCCTTTGTAGAAAATCCCAGGGCCCTCACGGGATATAGCCTCAAGTGTGTCTGCGAGATCAGGTTGTTTGAGACTGCCTGGTTCTGAACCAAACCCAGAAGGCAGAGAACCATCGGGCATGAATATCCGCTTCAACTCAGGAAATTTGTAGAATCTACTAGCCGCACTATTCAAAGCATATGAATTATGCCAACCCGGTGTGAATCCAGCACGCGCGAGATTTATAGCTGGTGCCATTAATTCTGGCATAGGCAAGCGCCCATGAAGTCGGTGCGCTGCAAAAAGCCCAGCTACTGCACCAGGGGTACAAATCGATTTTGGCCCTTCAAGGTTCTCATCACCAAGGACCTCGGCCCAACCAAAACCTCCACCAACAGGCTCACCAGATAGCTTATACATCTCTGAGGAAGCATTAAGAGGGCCTCGCATTGGAAATCCGACTACTCCACCAGATCCGCCTACTTCGAATACTAGGTAACCTCCACCTCCAATCCCACTCGACGCCGGCTCAACAACACCAATAGCAAAACATGCTGCCACTGCAGCATCAATAGCATTTCCTCCAGCACTTAAAATATCGAGTCCAGCTTCAGTAGCATGGCGATCTTTGGTAGCTACCATAGCTCCTTCGGAATGAGCTTCGGATTTTATAATGGAAGTCCGTGTCTGGTGAGTGGTCATGCTATTTGATCCTGTTATCGCTGTCTCATAAACATTCAGGTCTTGAGTTTACGTAGACGGACGTCCACGTCGAAGGGCTCGGCCGGGTAGGGCACCTGTATTTTCACCTTGGTCAACAACGACCTGTCCATTTACGATTACATAATCAATTCCAACTGGGTAGTGATTAGGATCTCCGAGTTTTGCGTCTGTTTTAACCGTATCTGGATTGAAAATAACTATGTCTGCCTTGAAACCATCCCTCAGCAGACCTCTATCAGGAATCCCGAGCCTTTGTGCTGGAAAAGATGTCATCTTTCTAATTGCCTCGGGTAGGCGAAGGTGTTTCTCAGCCCTCACGAACTCAGCTAAAACAAGCGGAAAACATCCATACGTCCTAGGATTTGGATATTCCCCAAACAATATAGCGTCACTGGCGATCATACCGTAAGGATGAGACACGAACGCAGAGAGTGTATGTGCATTTGTCCCAAGGCCAACCATTGAAACACCCAGGTTTTCCTCAATCATCAAGTCAAACATGGTTTCCCAGGGATCTTGATTACGATCATCTGCAATGTCGGTCAGCAGACGTCCTTCATATTTCTTATTCTGGGCTTGGGTAAAATTGGTGAGCCAGCTATCATAAAGCGTCTCGAGGGGTATCTCTTTCTTTAGACGAATACGATCATCGCTATCCTTCAATGCGGCCATTAGACGTTCAGGACCGCCATCCTTGCTCCATTTCGGAAAATTGATCACCAGATGGGTTCCGGAATACGGGTAGGTGTAACAGTCAAAAGTAACGTCAAGGCCCTCATCACGTGCATCTTCAACCAGTGATATGTAATCCAGATGGCTACCTTTACCCTGGGCACTCTGTCTATAGTGAGTCAAATGGACTGGGCATCCACTCTGTCTTCCAATTTCCACTGCTTCCTCGAACGGAGCGAGGTTACTGATCGCACGGAGGTCAGAACGAGTATGAGTATGGTAAAAACCACCCAATTTGGCAGCTGTTTCACTAAGGGCTACCAGTTCGTCAGTGTCCGCATATGCACCAGGTTCATAGTCCAAGCCAGTGGACAGTCCCCATGCGCCCTCTTCCATCGACTCCCGAACAATCGCTTTCATATCCTCAATTTCCGAAGGTGTCGCAGGTGTATCGTTCCATCCAACACTCCAAATCCTCACTGGATTGTTGCCTAGGATATAGGCAATGTTTATGGCTACACTGTTGTCATATTTCCCAAGGTATTCTGCAACAGTGAGCCAATCAGCTGGCATAGGGGGATATCCATTTAGGCCAGAATCCAGCCAGATATAGCGATGTAACTCCGATTGGTTCTTGAATGGAGCATGCGAAATTCCGTCAATCCCAACTAATTCAGTAGTGACCCCTTGCCTGACCTTCGGATCATGATGTGGGGCACCTAGGATTGTGAGGCCTGCATGCGAGTGAACATCAATAAACCCTGGACAAACCACTAGGCCTGATGCATCTATTGTACGAGCCGCATCTATCCCCACAATCTCACCGCGTAGAATCGCAATGCTGCCATTATCTACGATTACCGATGCTTTGAAACCGGGGCTTCCTGTCCCATCTATAACTAGTCCATTCTTGATAATAAGCTCAGCCATGAAATCACTCCTTGACTCACAATCTGACAACTAAGAAATAAATTGGAATATAAATATTATTCCGAAGACAGGATCTCCCTAAGACGATTCCCGATAATCTCTTCTTCACCATCGTGCAGGTTCACCGGGACCACTGCGATCCCACCCTGAGGACCAGCAACACCCACTGAAATTGGCGGATCGCCGTCCATCAATTTTTCTATCACCTCTACCTCTGACAGGTTTGGATGATCTTTATCTATAAAGATTAAGGCCCTGGTGTGCCCTGAGGTGGAATTTTCAAGCTCTGGTCTTGCTTCAGACAATTCGGCTCGCACATGGTCAATACCTTGTAATTTGTCCACAACATATACGCACATTTGACGCCAACCAGCTTGAACAGCAGAATAATCCGTGTCAACAAATAGTTCTAATGCGGTAATCAATCCTGCTATATTCTCTTTAGAAACCTTTGCAGGTCTCCCAATACCCTGGCTATTTGGTGCCGCGTTCATAACAGCAGCCTCTATAAGGTCCTTTCTTCCACACAAAACACCTGTGGACTGTGGTCCCATTATTCCTTTGCCGCCGCTAAAACTAACCATATCTGCTCCAGCATTTATATACTTGGTAAGATTTTCCACTGGCGGCAACATAGCTGCAGCGTCTACGATTACTGGTACCTCATGTGAATGAGCTATCTCAACAACTTTTTCCAATGATAAAGTTCCAGATTTAACAGGCCCAACTATATAGGCAACTGCCGCGGTTTTCTGATTTATAGCATCCTCAAGTTCCCATGGTTCCGTATTACCTGTATTCCCAATCTCTACTATCTTGGCTCCGGCAGCCCGGAAGTTACGGTCGTAACTCACCCGTTGCATCCTGTGGATAACTATCTGGTTTGACATTCCTTTGGTATTTGGAAGCTTCCAGACTTTTGCTGGATCTCGACCAGTTATGCAGGCTGCGGCCTGAAGCAACATTCCTGCACCTGAACCTGCAGTCACTAGCCCTGCTTCAGCTCCCGTGATACGAGCAATCACTTCCCCAGCTTTAGAATTCAATTCGTGCATATCCACAAAATGCCGGGATGCTTCCTCCATAGCCCTTTTTGCAGGTTCAGGAATTATGCTACCGCCAGCCACGGTAACCCATGACCTAGCATTGATTATGGGCTTCACACCAAGACGTTCGTAGAATCCATCCCCTCTGTAGAACTGCATATAAATAATCTCCTATCATTGATTGCGGGAGTTTAAATGTGGTTTAGTGACCTGTCAACGAAGCTCTTTGATACACTACCAGAACCAATGTCAGTATTGCATCTGAATTGGCTTCTACAACAAAACTGCGAATACTTGGACTTGATAGTAGATACCTCATATATACAATTAATTGAGAGGTTCTCTAATCACTAACTTACAAGAAATAGATGCACTAACTTTCGACGTTTTCGGTACCGTTGTTGATTGGAGAACAAGCATAGCTTCGGAAGGAGAACAACTCGCGTTCAAAAAAGGAATAAAAGGTGTGGACTGGTTCGCGTTTTCTGATGCTTGGAGAAGAGGATATACTCCCGCAATGGATCGAGTGCGTAAAGGTGAACTTCCATGGACTACTATCGATAACTTGCACCGGATAATATTGGATCCACTTTTGGAACAATTCAACATCGTCGGACTGACGGAGGATGAAAAGAAAGATTTTAACCGGGCATGGCACCGGTTAACCCCATGGCCCGATGCGGTCACAGGACTAAGGCGACTACGTTCCAAGTTCATTATAGCTCCGTTATCCAACGGAAATATGTCCCTCCTTACAAACATGGCTAAATATTCTAGACTGCCGTGGGATTGTATCCTGTCCGCCGAATTATCCAGGCACTACAAACCTGATCCAGAAGTTTATCAAACAGCCGCGGATCTCCTCGGATTGCCTACCGAACGTGTAATGATGGTCGCTGCACATCCGTTCGATTTAAAAGCGGCTGAGGCAGTAGGGATGCGGGCATCATACGTTTCTAGGCCCCTGGAATTTGGCTCAGATAATCCTCCAAAAGACCCTCCTATTAAAGACTTCGATGTGTATGCAACTGACTTCCAAGATTTGGCAGATCAGCTATTATGCTGAGTTGTGCATTCTCACCAGATTATCAAGATTTTGAACTCACATAAGTATCGATAATCCTAATGCACATTAAAAACTCAAGGGCATCTACACCTGTTTCGATTAAAAGATAAAGGAGCATGGAATAACAAAATGAACTACTCGATAGGAAACGAGAGATATGCCCTGGACCCGGAGTGGGGTCAACTTCCAAAAGGTTACGAATTCCGGCAAGTCGCTGGGGTCGCTGTCGATTCCTCAGACAACGTATACGTCTTCAACCGAAGTGAGCACATGTTGATGGTTTTCGATAAGGAAGGTCACCTCGTAAAGGTCTGGGACCGGAAATTCGCTCAACCCCACGGTACCCACGTCGACAATGACGGAAACGTGTACCTCGTAGACCGGGATACACATCTTGTAGAAAAATTCAGCCCAGACGAAGAACTCCTGCTTACTCTAGGGAACAAGAACACCCCATCAGATACCGGCGATGTTCGTGACGGTTGGCTTGTAGAAAGGCCCGGTGAACCCCATAACATGCCCACGGGGGTAGCTACTTCTGTTAACGGTGACATATTTGTTTCAGACGGATATGGGAATTGTAGGGTCCATAAATTTAACTCAGAAGGACAACTCCTTGAGTCCTGGGGAGTACCCGGAACCGACAAGCCTGGAGAGTACCACCTTCCACACGGCATAGGGATAGACCCACTAGGCCGTGTGCTCATATGCGACAGGGAAAACCATCGAATACAGGTCATAAGCCAAGAAGGAAATCATATTGCCATCTGGACCGGGTTCAGGCAACCAACCTCCGTTGCATTTGACTATGAAGAACGGATTTATGTGGCAGAACTTCAATCCAGGTTATCTATCATTGACTACAACGGGAACATCATATCTCGTTGGGGAGGTGAAGAAAGTCGGGATCCAGGTAAGTTTGTCGCCCCGCACTGTGTGGCAGTGGACTCAAAAGGTGACGTATATGTCGGTGAAGTATTAGAGGGAATGCGCATTCAAAAATTTGTGCGCGGGGGATGATCATGGATATATTAGAAGCCATACACACTCAGCGAGCGGTTAGACGATTCAAACCTGACCCAGTTCCCCAAGATGCAATCACTCAGGTTATAGACTCTGCTATAAGAGCACCGAGTGGTGGAAATCGCCAGCATTGGAGCTTTGTTGTTATCCAAAATCCTACGCTTCGGAGTCAAATAGGACAACTGTACAAGGCTGCATGGGACGCAGGCGATATATCAAGATTCACGCATGACACCAATCCAGATATAGCTCGGGTATATCAATCAGCTCAATATCTGGCTGAACGAATGGGCGAGGCTCCTGTTTTGATTATCCCATGTGTAGAAACCGGAAGGCGGGGGCCTTCTTTCACAACCGGCGCATCTATATATCCGGCTGTTCAAAATCTTATGCTGTCTGCACGTGCTTTAGGATTAGGCACAGTGATTACAACCATACACCTGGGACGGGAAAAGGAAATCAAGGAACTGGTCGGTATCCCCGAAAACGTGGCAACTGCCGCACTCGTTCCTATGGGCTATCCAGAGTCAGATAAAGCATTCGGCCCTGGCAGACGTAGGGCTGCTTCAGAAGTTACTTACGTAGACCGCTGGGGTTGATTTCTATATATAAGTATCAGACATACCCCAAATCTTAGAATTATTGAATCCCAGTCATTTATTTACAAGTGTAATTCAAACACTGGGTCTGTAACACAATACCCGAAGTTGTTTCTAGAGTTCTCCTAATCTTAGTATCCTATGGACTGAAATCCGGTGGATCAACCATATGATCCCGAAAGTGATCATGGCAAAAACCGCCAACATAAAGCCGTAGGTAATAAGTAGTGCACTCCAGTTCACTTCAAGAACAAACGGCGGAAGGACCTGTCCGCCCCAATCATCGTGTCCCAAGAATGGCATTATTATAGCCCCGAGTCTGCCGCCCATCCAAGTTCCCATTGCCATGCCAACCGCAATCACGAGTGCCTGTTCGAGCCACACCATAGTAATTAACTGACTCGAAGAAAACCCCACCGTTCTAAGCAATGCAAACTGGAGTTGTCTATTTCTAAACGAAACGTAAGCATGAACTAGGAATCCTATACAACTAAGTATCAATACCGCACCAAATGCAATAAAAAGGAGAGCTCTCCAACCCGCCTTTACAAGAGGGTCTACCTGCGATTCAGAAAGGCTCAATGCTCTATCTAATATCGCTGATTTGGTGAATCCTCGAACTGCATCGATCTCGTCGATGACAGTTTGCGAAGATTCTTGTTTCCCTGATGTAGAAATCCATACCTCATTTGCATCCAGTGATCGAACGGTCGCACCCATGTTTGCATGATTTCGGAGGCTGGCAAGATCTACTATCAAAAAGCGTTCGTCCGGGGTGGTAATAGTTGGGAACAACTCTATAGTATCCGCAATACGCACTGGTACCCTGTAGCCTCCCACATTAACATCAAATTCATCGCCCTCCATATGACCTGAATAGCGAGTGAAGGATTCGCTCGCTATAGCAGGAAGTGGATACCGTTTGTCACCATAAAATATCCCTCTCGGTGAAAGTGCCCTTCCAGCTCCCCAAGAGAAAAGCGCCGACCCAGAGTCTTCCTCGAATCTCACTCCCGATTCTTGGAGGATATCTGCGACAGAATCTGAGCTGACTTTAAGCACACTCCAGTCAGATGAATCCTCGAAATCTTCCACAACAATCGTCTGTCCAGCCCAAGTAGTAACGGAGATATCGTCGATAATAATCGAACCAGACTGAAGCCTGCGTTCAGGGTTTGTTTCTTCTAATTTCAAAGAAACGAGTGTGAGCGGCAGGCTTGCTGCAACATAAGATCGGCCTCCGGTCCTGAGATCAGTATCAAATTCAATCCAATCCGTGGAATCAAGTTGGCCAAGTGTGTAAGAAGAATAACGATCTCTGTTGTTCTTCATTCTTAGCGTAACTCTAACTGACGGGTGAGGACGATCAGCCTTCAATCTCACTTTTAATGTGGAAGAATCCGTTGGTAGGGTGATCCCCTCCAGAGGCTTCTCAGGCTTTAGATTGCTAAGTAGATTTACCATAGGTTCCTGGGAGAAATCTTCTCGGAACCACGCTACCTTGTGAAAAGAATTCGGATCCATACCAAGCATCGTGAAGTTCGCTCCAAACAATTTTGAGAGATCCTGACCATTGTGTCTGAAAACAGGGCTGGCAATCTCTACCCCCTCTAGTTCACCATATGCTTCTTCTATAGTAGGCCTTGGAGTAGGCGAAACCATTGGCGTCGGGGTAGGTGTGGGAGTCCGTCCCCACCTCCAACGACTTCGACGAGTAACAAGTTGCTCCCGGATTCCTTCAATTCGAATTTCACTTCCGGTTGAATATAGAACCCTTTCCTCAAATGATCTTTCAAGTGTTGCTCCAAAGCTAGATGCGAATATGCCGAGTCCTGCAGTAAGTATTAGTAATAGTGATAGCCTGGCATAATGGGCAGGATTCCTAGCCATCTGCCATACACCCAGAACTAATCCAGCCGGAAGCCAAGATGAAAACAAGCGGCTTCCAAGCCTCATGCCTAGAGGGAAGAGTCTTAAAAGAACCATTGCCGAAGCGATTAACATCATACCCGGTAATGCCAATAACAACTGGTTTACCGCCATGTCTCCAAATAATTCAGTGGCAACTACGGAACCTTGCTCTGTGAGTTGTTGAAATAAAAAGAGGCTGACCAAAAGTAAAACAACATCCAGGTAATATCTCTGGAAAGCCGGCTGATCTGAGGGGCGCGCAGACTGTTGACGTTGCTTGGTTACACTTATCCTAGACGCTTGCACAGCCGGTATTATGAGTGCAATGAAACTAAGTACCCCACCGGCTACACTCATCCCGTAAGTAAGCGGTGACAAAGTCGTGATTAGCCTTGATCCACCTGTCAGGTCTGAAAAAGCCGGAGTGTATCCAAGCATGCTGATGCTTACCGAGGCAAGAATAGGTCCTACTACAATGGCAATAGCCGATATTGTCAGGCCTTCCAGAACAAAAACCGTCAGTACCTGAGGGGAATTCGCTCCTCGGCTTCGAAGCAATGCAACTTCCCCTCTACGTTCATCTACGGTCAGGGAAGCTAGGGTAGCAACGTAGTAGAGAATAACAAAAGCTATGAGTATAAGGACGACAAACATCGGCAGCTTGCTAAAAAAGAGCCGCCGGTCATAGTTTGACAAGGAAGTGTGTAGGTTGGTTTCCTGTCGATATGTTGGCACAGTTGACACCAACACACTGTTCAAAGCCTTAATATCAAATAGGGTCTCAGCTGCATTCGAAGCGTTTATACGATCATCATCAATCGACAAGAGCCATGCATATGTCGTATCCATTCTTACAAAAGCAGAACCTAGGACATCAAAATATGCAGATTCTGCTACATGGAACGGCATGGTACGAAAACTAGGCCCGGTAGCCGCGTTCAACACAGCATCTTCAAGATACCAGTATTCACCTCCGGGCTCATTGCGTTCAAAAAGGCCCGAAATAACCACAATCACACTAGGAGTCATATCGTCCCAGTGAGGTATTGCAGCAATCCGATCAGCTACCCCCATTCCAAATAACTGAGCCGCCTCTACCGGAACCATAGCTTCAATCTCTAAGGTTTGTCCCGGGTTATTAATCGGGTTGCTTCTTGGCTTACGTCCATCAGTGATGGAAATGTGACTATCAAGTAAGGGGAGGTGGGCGAAATACCCTCGAGCATCATCATCGCCTGCCCCCATTTCATTGCCAATCTCGGCAAGGAAAAATGTTGGGGACTTAATAGCCGTATGCCTCTCCTTAACTAGCCATTCCACACGATCGGCTACTACTGCATTTACGAGGTCTCCAATTCGGGCTTGTTCCTGCCGATCTGTCGGGCCTTTATCGCCCTGCATAAGAATATCAATCTGGCGTGTGGTTAGCTTGGCAAGTGTCATCCTCAAGGCTACTTCCCGCAAAGCATCAAAATACACAACGGTGCCAGCCATTATTGAAGATGCCAGTAGCACACCTAGGATTACTGACGATAGGAGACGCCAACTTGACAGGCTTCGCTTAAATACAAGCTGCCAAGCCGAGGCTATTTTTAGTATAAACCCGTTCATGTCAAGCTATCTCCATAAATCTCGATATGGCCTTGAGACTATGATATCCCCGAAACATTATTATCACCAACGAAGATTTCAAATTTTTTATCACTGCCGGTTCTTTATTCATTTATGAGAGGGTAACTTAGGAACCGAATCTTCTTACCAGATTCATGTCTCACCCAACCGAGCTAAAGCTTGGAGATCGAGTTTACCAGCCGATCTAGCTAAAGTTAGTAAGCATACTAGAAAAACCGTCCCCATCAACACATAAGTAGGCATCATAAGAGTCCAATCAGTCATCAAAATAAAAGGTGGCATAACTTCCATGCCATCTTCTGTTACTGCGAGCGACCCTACCATAAGCTGGCTCATCTGAAATCCAGCCCATGTACCTAAGCCAATACCTATGGCTACTACGGTCAAATGTTCAAATGCTAGCATCGCACGAAGCTGAAGTGATGATAATCCCATGGACTCCAAGAACCCAATCTCTCCTTTGCTACGACGGCTGAACAATAGTAAGTAAGCAGCATAAGTAAAAGCGGACGCAATCAGGACTACAACAAGTGACAGTAACACCATTGCCTTCCAACCAGCACCGGACAATGGATCACCCAATATATCCTCCATCTCTTTGTCAACGCCATAGACTCTACCGCCAAATCGCACCAGTTCCGTTATATCTTCCAGGGGATCCTCTTGTCCGTCCGTTTTGCTGACGAAGAATTCGTTGGGACTTACACTGTAAGATGAACCGAGAATGTTTAAGTGCCCCAGTATGTCCTCTATGTCTACCAACATGAATCCTAGACGGTCAGGATTTATGGTTGGGAAATTCTCGATCACACCGTTGACCTGGACTGGAACGAGAAGCCCAGATACCTGGACCATTACGATATCCCCAATACTGATTTCGGCAGATTCTTCTATTGATCGACTAATCACTGCTTCGACAGCACCTGCCGTCGGCAATCGATATATCCCACGAATATTTCTAACCGATTCTTTTCCAAACGTGTATTTCACGGACCATAATCCAGTATGGGCCTGTTCAAGATCTGGCTGTATCGCATCACCAGACAACAAGGATCCTGATATTGGTAACCATGCGATTATTTCTTCAAATCCTTCTAATACAATCGGTGACTGTCCTTCCTCCACTGTTACCTGTATATCGTCTATCCATATTTCTCCGGGTGTATTTATATTCCCTTGGCCTGGTTCCGAAAGGTGAATCGCTACTAATTCAAGCGGCTGGTTTAACCGGTCAGGAATATCGGCAGACATTAAAGTCCAATCTTGTTCCTTTATATATTTTCCTAGGCGAAGACCCGTCATCCATCCAGTAGGATCCTTAACATGCGCCCATAGTGAAAGACTACGGAAATCCTGTTCGGATTTCACCCAAATATCGATAGTCTTTGAACCAGTAGGAAGGATCATCGGCTCGGTGTTTTCAGAACTGATTAGATCTCCCATAACATCAGCCATTGGTCGTGATGAAAAGTCTGATCTATACCAGGATAG
This sequence comes from uncultured Dehalococcoidia bacterium, assembly GCA_964608025.1. Taxonomy (GTDB): domain Bacteria; phylum Chloroflexota; class Dehalococcoidia; order Lucifugimonadales; family CAJWER01; genus CAZSLO01. The sequence continues at coordinate 28,832 of CAZSLO010000021.1, forward strand.
TCGTGGGAATTCTCCAGGCTCGAGTCCGAGGAGTTCGAATTGAATTGGTCCGATACTCCCAGCGGAGCGATAAGCCCTAGTGACCATACCTACACCGGGAAGATCTTCAATATCTGCCTGTAAACCGTCTAAGCCGCCTATCCTACTGGACCGAATATCAGCCACATGTATGTCAGATGCTAAATCATATAGAACACGTTCTCGCTGGCTGCGTTCCAACGTACCACCTACCGTTGTAGATAAGAGGGCCAATCCCGTAGCAAGTACTAGAAGAAGTACAACCCATGTGTATTGCATAGGGCTACGTGCCATGTGGGACAATGCTACAGACATCCAAACCGGAGTTGCCCGGGCCAACCTTGTAAATATCAAGAACGCAACCTGAGCCACAACGATAATAACCAACGAAACAAATGGAGAGAACATTAAATCGCTTGCAGATAAAGACTTTCCAAAGAAGATACCAATAACCACGACCACCTGGAGAATAAACCCGACCAGACGAATCCAAGTTCTCCTCGGCCTATGCGCCACCACATATACGAGTCCAAACAAAAGCGCTGCAAGAACCGGCCATCCATGCTCTACAGTCAGTAAACCTAGTCTTTCTGTCCAAACAGATGTTCCTATGATGAACAATAAAAATACCGACGTTCCGAGATGTACAATCCTATCTGATTCTCCTGCTACAAATCTTACGACCATCGGGAAAAATCTCATGAAAATCAGTCCTACAACAACAAGAAACAATACGGGAGCTAGCAAGAGAGTTTCATTAACTTCTAGATCTTCAAACAATCCTCCGGAAACCAATTGTCCTCTCGATTGAAGTTCCCAGAATATTATCCCTCCAAATAAAAGAACCACCGCGTCAATATAATATCTATGGAAAAAAGGAAGGGCAGCAGGCCGAGAAGATTGAAGCCGTTCAACTATGATCCCACCCTTAGTACCAAGAACCGCTGCTATCACAAATATAAAAAGGCAAAAAATACCCGTCACAACCGGTAGGACAAACGGCATGATATTCAAAACAAGAGGTAGCATTCCACTATCGGTTATGTCTCGAAAATATGGCAATAATCCTGCGGCAGACACGGAGGCAATAGCTAAAATCGGGCCCAGGATAACCGCGACAACAGTCATCGTCAGGCCCTCTAAAAGATAGATTCGCGAAAGTTCAAACAGGCCCACTCCCCGAGATCGTAGGACAGCCGTGTCTCTCTCTCGGCTCCGTACTAGATATAAAACTAAGGTGGCCAGGAAAAATAGAACAGTTACAGCCATCAGTGCTATCAGCAAAAGAAGAGGTACACGTGTAAAAAATGCCCGCCGTTGGATATCCCTGATCGGCGTTAGTACAGACCTAGTGGTTACCAGAGACCCAGGTACAGTCTCAGCGATTAGTTCTTCAAGATTCTCGAAGCGTCTGAGTACTTCTTTTATGGACCATTGGGTAAGCCGGCCACTATCTATAATCCCAAACCAGGTAGGTCTTACAACACTAGACGTATATTTGTCTCCCAGAACATCTACAATGGCTGATCTAGTAACTAGAAGAGCAACCGGAGGTTCTTCCTCATCAGGATTAGCGAGAGTTGCGCCCTCCGGTGGAAGTTCTTCCAAAGGCGAAGGATCTAATATTATCCCACCGAAACTCCAGTAATCACTGTCAGGTACATCAGGTTCAATTATCCCTGTTATTGTGACAGCAAACCGATTCTGCATCACCAGATCAGGCGTGAGTACTACTTGGTCCCCGGGACCTAACCCGAAGCGCTCAGCCGTGGCCACACTTATCACAGCCTCGATATCTCCAATAAACCAACTTAAAATTCCTAGAGAACCTGAATTACCACCTCCGAGAGGCCGTGTATTAGACATACGGCCCGAAACAAATGTCGCATGATCCTCCAAGTTGGATAGATGGTGAATGAAACCCCTGGAAACCATTTCTCCGGTTCCAGGTATTGCAGGCAATGCCTGTGAAGGCAAGCCAACCAGATAGTTAGCACTTCTTATGTAGGTCTCATAACCAATATACGAATCCCCAGCTTCTACCTGAAATGCCTCATCTACCGAGTTTTCTGCTCCATCCACTGATTCACTCGACAGTCTCAGCGGTGGACCAAATACATCAACCCTCAGACCATTCTTTGATATACGATCGATGGCATTGTTAAAAGAAAGTTGCTCTAACGAGTCAATATATAAAGGGGCGATGGAAGCTAAGGTAGTAGCAACTATCATACCTATCAGCGTTCCTGCCAATAGTTGCCAGTCCTCAAGAAGGCGTTTCGCTACCAAACGTGGTATTGATAGTTGCTGCATTAGATAATTATATCTCTAAAAGATATCTGCGGTAATTTTATACCACCATCGACCCAAATCAACGTGGTTGGTATGCGCTAAAAAGTTGCAGACAGTTGAGTTCCCAAACAAAATACCAAACCTATTTCTTTTATTTGTTGTCACTTAAGATTATTCTTCGTTATTCATAGAGCTGGTCTCTTTTACCAGACTATCCGCTAGTCGACCAGTGACGAGGAAGATTACACGCTCTGCGATATTGGTAGCACGGTCCGCTATACGCTCAAGGTCATGAGCAACCCAGATCAGGTAAGTACCACGCCTTATTGATTTAGGATCCTCGATCATGAAAGTAAGGAGTTCTCTGTAAACTTGCTCATATAATGCATCGATCTCGTCATCATCTTTCAACACAACCTGTGCTGTGACTAAATCACGGTTCACAAGTGAGTCCAGGCTCAGTCTAACCATGTTAGAGGATTTCTGACCCATCCTAGGAATATCAATCAACTTCTTTAGTGGAGGTTCGTCTCCCATGGCAAGGCTTATCTTGGCAATACCTTCAGCATAATCTCCCATTCGCTCCAATTCTTGGGATATGTGCAACATAGATATGATAACTCTCAGATCTGTTGCTAACGGTTGCTGAGTGGCTATTAAATTGATGCACTTATCCTCGATCTCAAATCTTTTGTTGTCTATATGATCATCTCCCGCGATGATCTCCTTCGATAGATCTAGATCTCTACGCTGAAGTGCATCTAGTGATGTCATTATAGCTTTCTCAACCATGCTCCCAAGCATCAGAATATCGTCCTGTAGCATTCGCAGGTCTCGGTCGAAATCCGCTCGTGGCATTATCTTCCGTCCTTTCGTTAGCTAAATCGACCTGTAATATAGGCTTCTGTCCGCTCATCCTTAGGCTCAGTGAATATCTGATTTGTCTGTCCGTGTTCTACAAGATATCCGGATCGCGCTTGATCTACCATCAGAAATGCTGTCTCGTCCGAAACTCTGGCTGCTTGTTGCATATTGTGAGTTACGATAACGATGGATATTTGATTGGAGAGATCGCGTATCAATTCTTCAATAGCCAAGGTAGCAATTGGGTCTAGGGCAGAAGCCGGCTCATCCATAAGAATAACTTCTGGCTCTACAGCAAGCGCTCTAGCTATACAAAGACGTTGTTGTTGTCCCCCAGAAAGCGTCAAGGCACTCTTGTTCAAACGATCTTTCACTTCATCCCACAATGCAGCTCGCTTCAAGGATCTTTCAACGGCCTCATCAATATTGCCAGCATATCCATTAATTTTCAGTCCAAAGGCCACATTATCATGAATGGATTTCGGGAAAGGATTGGGTTTTTGAAACACCATCCCAATCCTTGACCTTATCTCGGTAGGATCGATGTGTTCGGAATTCAAATTGATATTGTTGAAACTTATCTGTCCCTCAATACGAGCTCCTAGTATGAGGTCGTTCATACGATTGAAACACCGAAGCAAGGTACTCTTCCCACATCCTGATGGGCCAATTAAGGCAGTTACGTTTTTTCTTTCGACTTTTAAATTAACATCCCGAATAGCAAGAAAATCCCCATACCAAACATGCAGGTTTTTTGCTTCTAGCACATAGATCCTATCTGTATTACTCATCAGATTTCACTTGGTACCTATTTCGTATATATACGGCTACTGTATTCATTGTTAACAATACCAAAAGGAGCACTATGATACCGGCGGCAGCCAAGCCCCGGAATTCATCCTGTGGCCTAGACATCCAGTTAAATATCTGAATGGGCAATACTGTAAAACGGTCGAGAGGACTATTAGGTACAAAAGTTAAATAAACAAGTGCGCTGATAGCTATCACTGGTGCAGTTTCACCAATAGCCCTAGATAAACCCAGTATTACTCCTGTAAGTATGCCAGGAACTGCCAATGGAAATACAACGCCGCTTATGACCTGCCATTCCGTGGCCCCTAGTGCAAATGCAGCATCCCGATAAGTCTTCGGGACAACGCGAATCGCCTCTCTAGAGGCAAGTATCACAATAGGGAGTATCAAAAGAGACATAGTCAGGGCTCCCGCTAATACACTCCTTCCCAATGACAACCATTGTACGAACAGGGCTAAACCCAGCAAGCCGTACACAATCGATGGCACACCCGCCAAGTTAGAAATATTAATCTCGATAAGTGATGTTATCTTATTCTTTTTAGCATATTCTTCTAAATATATAGCCGTACCTACTCCAATCGGGACAGTAAAAGCAGCCGTCAAACCCATCAACCAAAGGGTGCCAACTAATGCCGACCTTAGACCAGCCTGTTCTGTATGTCGAGACGGGTAATTCAAAATAAGGTTTGAACTTAACCAAGGTAATCCATCAGTAAATATCTCAATCAAAAGTACTAGCAATCCAAGAACGCTTATGACCACAGCACCTAGTAGCAATCCATAGATTATAAATCCCTGGATATTTCGAATATCCCGTCGACGTTTAAATATCCTGTTCTGTCTTGAAATCAATATCCCAAACCCCAGCGTTTCACGACTAAATGCCCACAAACGTTCATGAAAAGTGTCATGAAAAATAGAAGCAGTCCAACAGCAAAGATTGTGTTGAATTCCAGTGAACCATGGGGTGTCTCTCCGAGACTAAGTTGAACGATAAATGCCGTCATTGTCTGGATACTCTCTAAGGGATTCAAAGTCATCTTGGGAGTCGCTCCCGCTGCAATCGTTACCAGCATTGTTTCACCTATAGCCCTTGAAATCCCCAATATAAATGCAGCTACAATCCCTGACAGTGCGGCTGGAATAACTATCCGAAGAGATACTTCGACACGTGTCGCACCTAGAGCATAAGCTGCCTCCCTGAGAGATCTTGGGACAGCCAACATGGCATCTTCGCTTAACGAAGAAATCATAGGTACGATCATTAAACCCATCACCAAACCAGCTGACAATGCATTAAATACCAACATGTCTGGGAACATCCAATCTTGTATAGCAGGTGTTATAAAAGTCAATGCGAAATAGCCATATACTACTGTTGGTACTCCTGCCAAGATTTCAAGGATTGGCTTAAGTATTCTCCTCACCCTGTCAGGTGCATATTCAGATAGAAAAGTAGCCGTAGCTAACCCAATTGGGATAGCTACTAGGGCCGCGATTCCAGTAACAAGCAAGGTACCAGATACCAAGGGTAAAACCCCGTACGCACGTGGCTTCAGAATCGGAGTCCACCTAGTACCAGTCAAGAACTCTATAGGTGAAATCTCTGTAAAGAAACCCCAGGCTTGTACGAAGAGACTTACGACTATTCCAATGGTCGTAAGAACCGACACAAGTGCGCAACCAAACAATATATTTTTGATTATTACGCCGCTGGCCCGTCCTCTTGGCTTCGTATAATTAATAGTACCGACCTTGTTTTACGTCCCAGAGTTTATTGGTGTTATTCATCGACGGTACACGACTGGATATTTCATCATCAATCGGTATTTGAATCCCTAATCTTCGTCAATGCATCCTGATAGACCGATTCTTGTAATGGCACGTAACCAACCTCACTAACCAATGATCGGCCGTTGACCATGTAGAACTCGACAAATGCCATGACTTCGGGTCTCTTAAGGCTTTTTTTATTGACATAAATAAACATTGGCCTAGAGAGAGGCTGGTATTGTCCATCCTCGATAGTGGAAGCTGTAGGCATTACGCAGCCAGAACCAGAATCAATCGCGACCAGCTTTAATTTGTCTGGACTCTCAGCGTAGTAAGCGTATCCAAAGTATCCAAGTGCATTCCGATCACCAGCGATGCCCTGAATCAGTACATTGTCGTCAGTAGATGCGGTGTAATCAGCTCGGGAAGCCTGAGATTCACCAACAATCTCTTCCGTGAAATAGTCAAAAGTTCCTGAGTCGGTGTCGGCACCGTACAGTCTCAAAGGCCGATCCGGAAATCCTGACCGCACCTCGTTCCAATTATTGACTTGTGAGCCAGGCTCCCAAATTTTCTTCAATTCACCAACTGTGAGACATTCCACAAAATCGTTTTTCGGATTCACCATAACTGACAATCCATCGGTGCCAACTTTCAGTTCAAGGTAATCGACTCCATTATCGGTCGCTGCAGCCGCTTCCGTATTCTTGATAGGCCTCGAAGCATCTGATATATCGGTCTCTCCAACAGTAAACCGCTTGAAGCCACCTCCAGTCCCAGAAACACCTACATTCACGTTGACTCTCGGATTTAGCTTGTGGAAATCTTCAGCCATCGCCTCAGAAACTGGATATACGGTACTCGATCCATCTATTTCGATAGTACCGGCGAGAACTTCTCCTGATAAATATCCCGTTTTATCCGATGAAGAATCTAAATCATTGGAACAGGCTAAAATTGTCAACGATGAAACCATGCAAATAAAAAACAACGGGATCTTCTTTAGACTAAAACTGTCTTTTACCGAATATGTCAATTCTTGCTGTACCATAAATTGTCTGACAAACTCCTGTATTTGAATTGTCACTTCTCTGTAAACCTGATCCATCGCAACCTTAATCTGGTTGAGTTAATTAATAGTTAAAACTTCGTTAACGCTGAGTTAACGAGCAATAACATCTTGTTAACGATCTTGTTTACCAGTAGGCCATCTATTCCGAATTCAGAATGCAGGCTAATTGGCAGATATAGGTATGCTTTAATCCAAGTATCCTTGGATTCTCAATATAATCAAAGAGTCAAGGAAGTGCAGAGTGATCACATACGTCTAATTATGCCAACTTGATATATCGACTTGGAAATCACGGATTTAACCCAAGACATCACCGCGATTATTCCTCAGCGGGTTCGGATAGGACTCTCATTATTCAATTGTCAGATATGTCGGGGAACTAGCTAAAATGGTGACAAAAAGAGTGTGTTTTAGGAAGCACGTGGCAACGTGAATGAAAAAGTGGAGCCCTCCCCAAGTTCACTATCTACATAGACCTGTCCTCCATGAGCAAGAACAATGTGCTTGACTATGGAAAGTCCTAAGCCAATTCCTTGGTCATGCCTAGACCGATCTACTTTGTAAAAACGTTCGAATAAATGGGGCAAATGTTCCGGGGAGATCCCATCCCCAGTGTTCGAAATGCGGATAGTCACATATCTTTCATCAAACTCAGCATATATCGATATTTGACCCTGAGAAGGTGTGGATCTTATTGCGTTATCAATTAGATTAGTGAAAACTTGGCCAATCTTGCTGGACTCACATGACACTATTGGAATTTCGTCCCCGATTGTGACAGATAGGCTAATATTCTGGCTAATACCGGTGTCCTTAAATCCATCCAATATTTCTGTTGCAATTGTCGCAATGCTAACTGGCTGTAAATCCAGAATAGCCCGTCCGCTTTCAAGAATAGACAGCTCCAACAGTTCAGAGACCAAGGATTCCATTCGTACAACATCACGTTCGATTCTAGATAAGAAATCATAGGCCACATTTCGGTCTTCTAAAGCCCCATCACTAAGTGTTTCCACCAGAGATTTAATTGATGTGATAGGACTCCGCAATTCATGCGATACATTACTGACGAACTCACGACGTGTAGTCTCTAACTGACGAAACTGTGTAAGATCGTGAAGAGTTAGAAGCAACCCGTCATCTAGTGGTGTAGCAATCGCACTGACCAAACGACGCTGATGTAATAGATCAATCTGCAACTGGCGTAATTCTTTCGTCTTAATCGAATCTAAAACCAATGATTGAAGCTCATGGTTTCTTGCGATTTCAACGAGTGCAGTGCCTATAACATCGGTTCTACGGATATCCAGCATCAGCTGCGCTGCCTGGTTCATCAATGAAATCCGGCCATCCTTATTGATAACAACAACACCATCAGCCATCGTATTTAGTACGGCACTTAGCTTATTACGTTCACCAGACATGTCATTAACTACCGTCTGGGTCGCCTGTGCCATAAGATTGATCGCTATTAACAGATCGTGGGTATCATCGGTGACAAGGGACGTGCTTGTCTGGGAAAAATCCCCTGATGAAAAATTCTTTGCCGTATCCGCTATCTCCTTAATAGATACAACAGTACGACGAACAAGAAGATGTCCCAATACAGTTGATAGGGTTATCGCTAAGACACCCACTAAACCAATTGTTAGACCAATTTCACCGATGCCATCTGGTTCTACAATAAGACCTACAATTAATATAGAAAAGACACATAAAGCTACAACTACAGAATGGGAAAGAGAGACCCGCCAGGCTAGTGACTTAAATAACTTCATCCTTCAAACCGGTATCCTACACCCCTTATAGTCACGATCCTCTTCGGATTACTAGGATCGTTTTCGATTTTCTCTCTGATCCATCGAACATGGACATCAATAGTCCTTGTACCACCACCGAAATCCAATTCCCAAAGTTTCTCAAGAATCTGGTCGCGGGTGAATACCCGGCCTCTATGTGCCATAAGTAAAGCCAATACCGCAAAAGCTTTCGGTTTCATTGTTACAGGTTCGTTATCGAGAACAAGTGTGTGGCTTGCCGTATTTATCGACAGGTTACCGGATGTAATCCTTTCAGAGTGCGGGTTCCCGGATAACTTGGATCGAGGTCGTCGTAACATTGCCTTTACCCGAGCAAGAAGCTCTCTCATGCTGAAGGGTTTTACAACATAATCATCAGCCCCTAGCTCCAATCCTACTACCCGGTCCATCTCCTGGTCTTTGGCAGTAAGGAACAATATAGGTACATCACTAACCTGTCGCAGGATTCTACAAACCTCAAACCCATCCAGTCCTGGTAGCATTACATCCAACACTAGTAAATCAGGTCTCTCCTCGCGAGCCTTACGCAACCCAGTCTCACCATCAGTTGCCGCAAGGGTACGATAGCCATCACGCTTAAGGTTGTATTCAATAGCAGCTAGGATATTCTCCTCATCCTCTACCACCAACACTGACTTCCGTAATAAGGAAGTCAAGTTTCCAAATCCCTGAAAACGACACCGTCTTGTGGTAAAACTTTCCCTTGCAACAATATTTCAATTTCCGATGCTATCGCCAACTGTGCAGTCCTGATAAACATATCCATGGTTGGTCCAACCAGCCTTGTCTCTATTCCATGAGTCCCAAATCCTAACTCAAATTCATCCTTCACGTGTTTCTCAGGATCGCTGAAATAGTATGGTTCCGTATCGTCCAAAAATTCAGGCAATAAAAAATCGCCGTCATCATACAGTGATGTATTTGCGACTATAACTTTCGGGGATTCTGGGTGCTGAAACGGATCTCTGAACGGAACAACGAAATCACCGAGGAGTACATTTTCTCTCAGTATAGGAGCCCAGTGGGTTACGGAGTATGTTTCTCCGGGATCTACTACCGATTCGATTTGAGCTCTAACTGATTGGAATCTATGCCATTTCTTAAACTCACCCAAGTGATCCGGCAATGAACTTTGTGTCTTGTACTTCGAATCGTCACCACTTGCTCGGATGTCGTTGAAAACTGCGAACCAGTTCACATAATCGCGGCTGGCTCTGGAGATTCGCATCATCCCTTTGCCTCTGTGAGGAGATCGTGCATCAACAATTATCACATGTGGCATATTAGTACTTAGTTCTTGGACGAACTCTAAAGGAAACCCTTCTCTGGTATGTCTATCAGTCCTATGTGGCACAGAAAAACGATACGATTTGTGAGACTGTACGCGATCATACCTGACAGAGATACCCTCAGCTTTAAGACGATCAGAATTGGGTTCAACTACCCACTGCCGACCATATCTATCGTTCCCTACGACAACAATACTTCGACTGCTATTAGCCCTAAGTTTAATTACAAACTGGAGAAAACATGCCGCTTCGAAACCCGCTCTTCTAGACTGTCTCTGTTGTTCATTACTCAACTTAAATTCGTAGGCCGGTAATTTCTTTGGGAAAGTCTTTAGAGACAGGAATGCCGGGTACAGGTCTAGTTTATTGGGGGGCGCATTGTCTAAATAATGGTACTCATACCAAAAACGGTTGAATTCCAAATCCCTCTGGATCGAATCTGTAAGATCGAATTTCCCACAGAGTGTAGCTTTGCGACGAAGGTCAATCTCTTCCAAAAGCTTATTGATTTCTTCATTTTTGAATAAGTAATCAATAAGTAAAGGAGTTAGCGTCACTCCGTCCCCATTTTGCATATTAACAGAGGTCAGCCACTCACGGATTTTCCGGAATCTTATTTCCAATTCCGCATCACTATGATTGTTTGTAAACTTCTCAGCAGCGTCTATGTTCAAATCCAAACCGAGGTCTTCAGCCAATAGTAAAATCTTGGCTATTCGAGAACATTTATGGATTAACGGCTTATCCAAATATTGAAGGATTTTGGAATAATCACCATCATTTCCTACAAGAGTTTTTATATACGATAACTCTTGAGATATGGCTAATTGATCCTCATCCCACCGTGAGTATAAATAACTCAATAAGATGGAAATATTTCCATCTTTTGCAATAAATTGACCCCATGACGATTCGGGATCCTTGACAACATCAGAGAGAATCGACAATACCGTGAAAGCGAAATCGTCCTTCATTCGGAGCAAGGTTACGAGAGTAGATTCTATAATTTCACGGTCGATGGCTGAACTGGAATCAGGACCAGATGATTTATTTGATCTTTCAGAATCCATATTCGTCCTGACGCCAAGTAGAGTAGGGGTTATCTCGATTCACCATAGGAAGATACACCCGAGTTTTTAGCCGCTCGGATTCATGTACTGCCATAATCATCTCCAATGCTTTACGTCCATCCTCCCCACTGGAAACTCCTTCCACTTCTCGGTCCTCCCGTATGGCGTTTATCAATTCCGTTACCATCATGTGGTTACTCAAATGCGTACGTTCATTAGAATTACGCACAGTACCATCCGGCATCCGTTCCCAGTTTTCTATATATATACGCTCCCATTTCCCATCTGATTCACTAGGGATCCACTGGCCGTGTGGGTAAATATACATCTCACCACTTGGAGAATTCCGTATTGAGATCACGCCTGTTGTACCGTGTATTTCAAAACCAAAAGACCGGGAATGTCGGTCCGATCCCGGATCAGAAGGATGAGATTCGAAGTAGGCCGAGATACCATTCTGGAACTTAAAATGTGCATCCACTCCATTTCCAGCTATTAGCCCAATCTCCTCATTTCCTTCATATATATCATCGACGGTCACAGCATGATTATTCTGCGTAACACTACCATGGACCCATTCAACTTCATCTCCCGCAAAATATCTTAGGCTATCCATCATATGGGTACCGAGAACCATAAGATCCATAGAACCTGCCCGCCGATCTTCCTTGCCCCGAGATTTGATTGTCCGTAAATCCCCTATAAGGCCATCATCTAGCAGTTTCTTGCCATGAATCTCATAAGCATTTACACGCCGATGTGCCACAACTACCCGTACACCATTTCGTGCACAGGATTCAAGCATGGAGTCAGCTTCAGAAAGTGAAGGCGCGAACGGTTTCTCGCATAAAATACCCTTCACTTCAGCAGTCGCACTGGCGATAACCATCTCTTCATGGTTGCCCAACCATCTCGGGCATACGTTAACAAGATCCAGGTTTTCTTTATCAAGCATCTCCCGATAGTCATCATATTCACGGGAAGCCCCACTCCGTTGAGCTGCGGCCTTTCTTCCATTGTTATCTGGATCAGCTATTGATACTACTTCTACATCTGGAGAATTTTTGTACGCGATGTCGAGGCTATGACCATAGTCTCCACGACCAGTATCACCAATTATCCCAGCACGGAGAATTGCTCCCATTATGACCTTTTCCTAAATTGCTTAATAAGTTTTGCCGAATCATACTTGGCGAGAACACGGTGTCAAGCAAAAATTACGCTATATTGTGAATTTTTTATCGAATACCTATGTCATCGATCCAAGATAGGTGCGAGGTAACGATTACCGTAATTAATCCGATATATATTGATAGGTTCCATTATCGTTACCCATGATAGTGTCGGATTTCACAAACAACTTCATTGCAGCTTGCGTTTGTCTCTGATATATTGGCGGGCCATGAAGGAGGGATCGCATAGTGGTCTAGTGCGGGCGCCTGCTAAGCGCTTAGGGGGTGAAAGCTCTCTCATGGGTTCGAATCCCATTCCCTCCGCCAGAAAACATTGACAACGAATATATAAAATGCAGACCTATCATATCTGGACCATAGGATGCCAGATGAACAAGGCCGATTCGGAGAGGCTTGAAAGTGCTCTTGGCCAAATGGGCCTCTCTGCCTCGGAATCAACCGATGGAGCGGATGTAGTAGTTCTAAATAGTTGTGTAGTAAGGCAAAGTGCTGAAGACCGAGTTAATGGCATGCTCGGTACGCTGAAACCCCAAAAACTAGAAAAACCAGACAAAATCATCGCATTGATGGGATGCATGGTAGGCCCAAAGACCGATTCATTGGCGAACCGATTCCCTCAAGTTGATTTATTTATGCGACCCCAACAATTTGATCCTCTTATAAATCTGTTGGCTGATAGATTAGGGATTGACGCAGATGGATGCCTGGGACAGTTAACTGCCAGGCCCACGGTTGCTGCATACGTGCCAATTATTCATGGCTGCGATAAATTCTGTTCATTTTGTATAATACCGTACAGACGCGGACGTGAAGTTAGTCGGCCTGTGGATGAAATAGTACGAGAAGTCGAAATTCTAACCACGCGTGGTGTGAGAGAAGTAACATTGTTGGGCCAAAATGTTGATTCTTATGGCCACGATTTGTCAGGAAACCAAGATCTTGGTTTACTACTAGCAGCCGTTAGTGAAGTTGAAGACCTTAAAAGGGTTCGATTCTTAACATCTCACCCGAACGACATGAGTGGCAATATTATTGATGCAGTTGCTAAACTCGACAAAGTCTGCGAACACATTAATTTACCGTTCCAGGCCGGGGATGACAAAGTGCTCTCCGACATGAGGCGTGGCTACACAAATTCCGAGTACAGAAAACTCGTTTACAAGATCAGAGACAGAATTCCAAGTGTTTCTATGAGCACCGATCTCATCGTCGGATTCTGTGGTGAAACTGATGTGCAATTTCAGCAAACTTTAGACATGATCAAAGATATCAAGTTCGACAAGATACACTCCGCTGCATACTCTACTCGGGAAGGTACCATAGCCAACCGCAACCAAGAGGACAACATACCTCTAGAAGAAAAGAAAGCTCGACTAAGAGCCATCGATGAACTACAAGCTGACATTCAGACGGAAATGAATCACAAATTATTGGACCAAACCGTAGAAGTACTAATTGAAGGATTTAAGGACGGAACTCCTTACGGTAGAAACCGGAACGACAAACTTGTATATATATCTAACAAAGTTGACCGAATAGGAGAAATAGTCTCCGTCAAGATAGAAAAAACTACCCCATGGTCCCTCCGAGGGACTGCCCTATCAGCCGCATAGGAAAATAAAATGATAGTCCAATTAAAAGAATCATCTATCCCAATCACCGAGATTGAACAATCCGCGTTCTGCCAGACAGACGATACCTTGAAAGCCAAGTCTTTGGAAGAAGAATTTAACTCAGGGGTACGATGGCAGAAACTCCCAATTAACTATCTAAAAAAGACACCGGAAGAACTGGACCAGCAAATCTTGAAGGCCAAAGATAAGCTTGGGGATCGCCTAGTGATACTAGGGCACCACTACCAACGCAACGAGATAATAAAATTCGCCGATTACAGGGGAGACTCATTTAAGCTTTCACAGTTCGCTGCTACTCAAGCGCAATCGGAGTACATAATTTTCTGTGGTGTTCATTTTATGGCTGAAACAGCTGACATTCTAAGTAGTAGCCACCAAAAAGTAATTCTCCCAAATCTGACAGCAGGATGCTCTATGGCAGATATGGCCAATATTGATGATGTCTTGGACTGCTGGGATGAACTCACTGAACTTCTCGGTGCAGATAGTGTCACACCAATTACTTACATGAACTCCACGGCTGCCATTAAAGCCCTGTGTGGACGAAACAACGGTATTGTTTGTACTTCCTCCAACGCCAAGGCATCCTTCGAGTGGGCTTTCCGCAAATCAGAACGAGTACTATTTTTGCCTGATCAACACCTAGGCAGAAATACCGCCTTTCAGCTTGGTATAAATCTAGATGAGATGGTGGTCTGGAACCCGTTCAAGCCTCTAGGCGGACTTACAAAAGATGAACTAATCAAATCCAAGATGATTCTTTGGCAAGGCCATTGTTCAGTCCACACCAGGTTCTCCGTTGCCCAGATTGAAACAGCGAGGAAACAGTATCCAGACGTCAACGTAATCGTGCATCCAGAATGTTTTATGGAAGTTGTACAATCGGCCGACTTAAATGGCTCTACCGAGTTTATTTCCAAGACTATAGCCAATGCACCTTCTGGCAGTTCCTGGGCGGTTGGTACCGAGATTAGCCTTGTAAATCGTATCGCCCAAGAGAATCCCGATAAAACCGTTTTTTGCCTAGACTCGGTCGTTTGTCCTTGTTCCACTATGTACCGAATTCACCCAGCCTACCTCTTGTGGATTCTAGATGGATTGAATGAAAATATAGTTGTGAACGAAATTAGTGTTGATGACCAGACTGCTAAAGAAGCCCGTATAGCCCTAGACCGAATGCTCTCAGTCATTTGATCTTTCTAAGCACAGCGTCTTCTGATTATTGTTAAAGAACCTGGTGTATGCCTTCACAGGTAGAACTCATTATCCACTTCAGAGTCCATGCCGCTGTTGTCACCACAAAATATTTCTTTACGTAATCGAGGTTCTTGGTTGATACAGTTGTTCTAATAGAAAACTCATATATATGAGACTCTCACCTGAATCGCAACACATTCAAAGATTAGATCTAACCGGATGATAAAATCTGCATCCAGTCAGATTCGGCTATATTTATCATGAGGCTACGGTGTTGATAAAATCACAGGAAATAGAATCTTTTCAAGTTGATGATTTTATAGAAAGAGCGCTAGCAGAAGATCTGGCATCGGGTGATCGAACAACGGAAGCACTCATACCACCAGACCAAATTGGCAGGGTGGTGATAATCGCTAAATCGGAAGGCATTCTGGCAGGTGTCCAGATCGCAATCTCCGTATGGTCACGACTCGACCCTAACATCAGTGTCATCTCTGCACTCCGAGATGGCTCATCACTACGCCCTGTCGATTCGTCATCACACAATAATGGCAGCGTTATCGCTGAAATCGAGGGTGAAGTATCTACCCTCCTTAAAGGGGAACGTACTGCGATCAATATCCTTCAGCACATGAGTGGAATTGCAACCGAGACCCGTAAATTCGTAGATGCCGTAAAGGGACACGATGTACGAATAGTCGATACACGTAAGACTGCACCAGGTCTTAGATCAATTCAGAAGTACGCAGTACGTATTGGGGGCGGTAGCAATCATAGACAAAACCTCGGAGACGGTGTCCTAATCAAAGACAACCATCTTGCAGCATTAAGCAATGAGGGTATTGGTCTAGTGGAAATTGTTCGGCGCGCGCGTTCCAACACTCCTCATACATTAAAAATCGAAGTAGAAGTAGAGACCATAGACCAAGTATCGGAAGCCCTCTGTGCGCAGGCCGACATCTTGTTGCTAGATAACATGTCTATATCAACAATGCAAAAAGCAGTTAACTTAATCGATGGGCGCGCAATCACAGAGGCATCTGGCAACGTTTCACTCGACAACGTTAGGGAAATAGCTGCAACCGGTGTAGATATGATATCTATAGGTCGACTTACACACTCTGTAAAGGCTCTTGACATGAGTCTTGAATTAATAAAATAGGTTCGTATATTGACCGGATACAATGGTCTTAAATATTTTTATGCAGATACTATAGTTAGACCTACATTAGAGTTGCCGATACAACTAGTATTGCATCCGAATTGGTTGTGAATTTAATAATACAAATTGCTTCACCCCTGATCTAGTCTAGACAAAACTAATTTGTATTTTATCCCCATAAATCCTTTCTATTAATAGAGGCAATCTTATGGATCGCGATCCAAACTTAAAGGCGACTATTATAGGTTGTGGCGGTCTGGGTCAAGGTAGGATAAAACAGATATTATCTGATTTTCACAACACCGAAATCAGAGTTGTATCTGAACCCTCAGATGAAGCATACCGTGCTACATCAAGGATATTTGAGTCCAAGAATCGTGATATACCTCCAAACATCCCAGACCTAGATCATCTACTTGATAAGTACAGCAACGAGTTAGACGTAGCATATATAGTTACCCCACACTCGCTACATTTTAGTCAAGCCAAAGCTTGTTTAGAATCAGGCCTCGACGTACTAGTTGAAAAACCAATGGTGACGACTGAATACGAAGCTTCGGAACTAATTGAAACCCGGGACCGAACTGAAAGGTTACTAGTGGTCGGGTTTCAAGGCAGTTTATCTCCACATATCCGAAAAGCAGTCGAAATTATTCGTTCCAAAGATTTAGGACCCATTAGAAATATCTCTGGAGTCATATGGCAAGACTGGGCACTCCGAACGGAAGGAACCTGGCGTAAAGAACCCGACATTTCCGGTGGAGGATTTCTTTTTGATACAGGCGCCCATATGTTAAATACCATCTCTGACCTAGCAGGCGAATTATTTACAGACGTTTGGGCTCTTTTCTCCAATCATGGTGGGCCAGTAGAAGTTGTAGCAGTGATTATGGGTCGTCTAGAGTCGGGAGCGCTAGTTACTATCAATGCCTGTGGCGACACTGTGCCTTCTTGTGCATCGGACATAAGAGTATTTTGTACTAAGGGAGCATTGAGAACCGGTGCTTGGGGAGAATCGTTAGAAATACTTAGAAAACAAACAGATACTCCAGATCCTACCCGCTGGTGGTTGACAGGTAGTAACAGGGATACTGGCTGGGAACCAGTAGACGTACCTGCTACCAAAGGAGTATGGGATCAGTTTCTATCCGTACGAGATGGTTCAATTACTAATCCTTCCCCACCTGAACTGGGACTACGTATGGCTAAACTTTGGGATGCGATAAAGAAATCCGCAATCAAAGACGGTAGCCCAATACGAATACAACCCTAGAATTTTAGACATGACAAATAGGAGAAAACGTGATCAAGAAGCCTAGAGTAACCGTCTGGAACGAATTCCGACACGAAAAAACCGATGATAAAGTAGCAAAAATTTATCCGAAAGGAATGCATGCACCTATAATCAAGTACCTTAAAAATGAAGGATTCAGTGTCAAGTTAGCGACATTGGATCAACCAGAGCATGGTCTAACTGAAGAAATTTTGGCACATACAGACGTACTCACCTGGTGGGGTCATGCAGCTCACCAGGAAGTTGACGACAAGATAGTTGATCGAGTGTATCAACGAGTTCTCGATGGAATGGGTCTAATAGTTTTGCATTCAGGCCATTTTTCCAAAATTTTTTCAAAATTGATGGGTACTAGTTGCGGACTTTACTGGCGTAAAGATGGAGGTCATGAGCGTGTATGGATAGTCAATCCCGGGCACCCTATCGCTTCAGGATTAGGACACTCCTTTGTAATCCCAAATGCAGAAATGTACGGGGAACCCTTCGATATTCCTGAGCCTGAGACACTAGTTTTTGTCAGTTGGTTTCCTGGGGGAGAAGTGTTCCGAAGCGGTTGTTGCTATTCCCGGGGATTGGGGAAAATATTTTACTTCCGTCCGGGCGATGAAATTTATCCGATATACCACCAATCTGAAGTATTACAGGTGATTAGGAATTCAATACTGTGGGCAGCACCGATTGCCGAAGTGGATCAACAATCCGAAAGAACTACATTTATGGCAATTAACAGAACTCAACCTCTTGAACCACTAACTCCATAAATTCCCGATCTGACCCTCCTTAGTATGATTAAGATCAATTTCCTCCAGGTTATTCAGGTCTTAACAAACAAAGAATGGTGTATCCCGTAAATTTATGGTTAGAGAAAACACCTTTGCATATGGAGAATTAGATGAATAGGAAATTACGTATGGGCATGGTCGGGGGAGGAACCGGTTCCTTCACTGGCCCTGTGCATAGAATAGCAGCCCAGATGGACAACAAGATTGAATTGGCCTGCGGGGTTTTCAGCAGTTCTCCAGAAAAATCAAAACTTACTGGTAGAGCCCTCCTGATACCCCATGAACGCGTTTACTTTAACTATGAAGAAATGTTCCACAAGGAATCCAAATTACCTCTAGACCAAAGAATAGATTTTGTTTCTATTATCACACCAAATAACCTGCATCATCCCGTAGCTATGTCAGCCCTAGACCATGGCTTTCATGTACTGTGCGAAAAACCAATGACAACCACCCTTAAAGAAGCCAAAGATCTTGAGCAAAAAGTATCCGAGTCAAAAAAACTGTTTTGCCTAACACATAATTACACCGGTTATCCAATGGTGAAAGAAGCTAGACGGTTAGTCTTGGAAGACCAACTTGGCAAGTTAAGACGAATTGTTGTGGAATATCCCCAAGGCTGGTTATCCAAAACTCTTGAACATCGAGATGATAAACAGATTATCTGGAGGACCAATCCTGAAATTGCAGGAGCTGCAGGTTGTATGGGTGATTTGGGAACTCATTGTGGAAATCTAGTGGAATACATTACGGGTCTAAGGATCACGGCCGTATCTGCAGATCTCTCTATTTTTATCGATGGAGGTTCACTAGACGACGATGGAAGCGTTCTATTACGACTTGGAGATTCGGCCAAGGGAATTTTGTGGGCAAGCCAAGTCGCTATCGGACATGAAAACAGTCTTAATATACGCATATTTGGGGAAAAAGGTTCTTTAGAATGGAATCAGGAAGAACCCAATACATTGTTAGTCCGTTGGCCTGATAAGCCCACGGAAATTAAGAGGACGGCAACAGACTTTTTGGGAAACGAACCGTTTCTGCATACACGTATTCCCGCAGGACATCCGGAAGGGTACTTGGAAGGTTTCGCTAATATATATAGCGCCTTCGCATCTGATATATGCAGTTATATCATGGACAATAATCAAAATATATCTGGGGATTATCCAAATGTTCATGATGGGGTCACTACGATGACTTTGATTAATGCAATATTAGACAGCAATAGCAATAATAATAAATGGGTCCATATATAAACAGTATCCATAACTTAGTTGCCTGGGTTTAAGCATTTTCATTGATATTTATCCTTATCCTCAATTTGCACTCTCTATAATGCAGAAATGTACACATGCGATAACTCCATCGAACAAAATCTGTCTTAAGGAATAGAAAGCACGGCGTGTTACATTATTAGATATACATCAATATAGTTATCGATTTCCTGAAGAATCTCTATACCATCAGTTGTTTTTACTTGTCCATAGGTTTCCTACCAATATGAATCGTTGGATACTCGTCACCCTGTTTTTAGCAATTATTGGGATTGCAGGTGTTTACTATCATCGGCTTTTCGAACCATCAGAAATACAGGAAGTGATGGTCGAAGGATGGTCTACTAACCCGGGGCTCTCTACCACACTTCTAGATGTGACGTTTTTGGATGACATGATAGGCTGGGCGGTAGGAACAAACGGCGCGATCCTTAAATCAATTAACGGGGGACAGTCTTGGTCCAGTCAAGATAGCGGGACCACGAATACCCTACACTCTATTGATCTCATCAACGCTAGTTCAGGTTGGATAGTAGGAGACAAGGGCACCGCTCTAAAGACGTCAGACGGAGGAAATACTTGGGATTTTATCCCCCTAGGAACCAGTTCGTCATTAAGGGACGTCACATTTATCGATGAGAAAGCTGGTTGGATAGTAGATTTTCAAGGACGTGTGATCACTACCACTAATAGCGGTTCCACTTGGTCAACAGCCTTAACAAATGCTTCTTCCTTGGAATCCGTGGAATTCGTAGATGACCTAAACGGATGGGCGACCGGAGACCGAGGTACTATCGCCAAAACCACAGACGGCGGATCGACTTGGATAACCAGTTCATTCGGTCGCAACATGATATTCGACACAAGTTTCTACGATATGGAAACGGGATGGAGTGTTGGAAGCAACGGATCTATTTTCAGCACGGTAGATGGAGGAATAACTTGGAATATTCAATCAATTAACACAAATAAATATCTCCTCGGCGTCGATTTCATAGACAGAACAACCGGGTGGGCAGTAGGGGGAGAAGGGGTTATTCTAAACACTACGAATGGTGGCACAACCTGGGTACCCCAATCCAGTGGACTAACTACTTCTTTGATAGCGATAGATTCTATAGATGAAAAACGAGCAATCGCCGTTGGCACAAACGGAGTAATTATCACGACCGACGATGGTGGTGAGATTTGGCATAAAACACGGGATACCACATCCCTATACGATCTTCATTTTATTGACGCTTTAAACGGTTGGGCTGTCGGAACATTCGGACTTGTTATTCGAACAAGAGATGGAGGTAATTCATATGAACGATTACATCCTGATGTAGAAACTCACCTTTATGGAGTCAAGTTCCTTGACGCGCAAACAGGTTGGGTCGTTGGTACGGAAGGCAAGATACTACGTACAGATGATGGTGGGGATACCTGGATTGTTCAACCTAGTGGCACAAGCGAAGTAATCAAAACAATAGAATTCGTCGATACAGCTAACGGTTGGGCTGCTGGCGAATCTGGAATCATCCTTCAAACAACTAACGGCGGAACTGACTGGTCTACCAAACTCCAAGACGACTCGCAAAATATGGTAGTTGCAGGAACTATCTTTGACACAGAATTCTTGGATGCAAAAACTGGTTGGCTAGTCGGTTCACAAGGGACCATATTCTTAACAACCAGTGGCGGTGATGCTTGGATGAAAGCTGCCAGCGGAACTACTCACAACCTTTACGATGCCGGATTCATTAACTCAAATGATGGATGGGCCGTTGGTGCTAACGGTACCATATTATTTACAAATGACGGGGGACGATCTTGGAATGATCAAAGGAATTCAGCCAGGCAAACATTGAAGGGAATAGGCTTCGCAAACTCTAAAAGAGCCTGGGTGGTTGGGCATGACGGAACAATTTTAACTACTAATAATGGTGGTCGTATCTGGTTCACAGAGGATGTTGGCACTTCCCAAAATATTAACAAGATCCAGGTAATAGACGAGACGGCTGCATTTGCAGTCGGAAATCTGGGCCTATTTCTATCCTACAATGGACGTCCAGAAGTGTCCCTAGGAATCAATCTTTGGGCCATTGCCGGATTGTTTGCCACGGTGGCAGGAAGTATTTTTTTGTGGAGACGATATCTGATCACACCTTCCGATCGTATCCGCAGCAAATCTTACAAAAGGTCTGGTTCTTGGCGAAGTGGGTGGGAACATAGATAGCTTTATAAATCCGGTTGGCTAAAGATGTTCCTTCAAGTCAATTCCAATTGACCACCCGCTTGGTAAAATAGACTCTACTTTCACCGCTACACAGGTAAATTCAGAAGATTCGTTCCATCTATTGCGCCCAAGATGGTAGTACTGGTACAAATTACCCAGCCAGAATCGTTACATACACAAAAATCGCCTATTGATGCTGTGATGAATAGGAAGTTCCCTTTATCAAAATAGTTAATTAGAGCTCTATGAATACCCTAGGAACCCTATTCAACTAAGATAATTCTAGACAAATTGGCCGCGAAATAGTTCCCGGTTCCGAAACTATACGTAGATATTTCCAGGAGAAAAACTAGTGAAGAAATACCGAGTAGCAATCGTGGGTCTTGGGCGCATAGGAAGTACTTTAGACATGTCCATAGCCAATGCCTGTAAAGCCTCAGACCGGCTCGAACTCGTCGCCGGTGCAGACATACTTCCCGAACGAAGAGAGGCATTTAAGACTACATGGGGAATCGATGCTATTTACGAAGATTACGGACAAATGATCGCAAAAGAAAGCCCGGATCTTTTGGCCGTATGCACTACTGCAACGGGTTTACCCAAGCCTGGAAACATGGCCCCCACCCGTGATTTCAGAGACGACTCCCATTCCGAAGTGACCATACATGCTTCAAACGCAGGAGTCCCGATGCTCTATGTAGAGAAAGCCATCGCCTGTTCAGCTAACGCTGCAGATGGAATTCGGGATGCATGTAACAAAAATGGCACGCTGGTGAATACAGGTACCCTGATGCGATTTGATGACCGATTCAATCTAGTCAAAGATGCTATCGCAAGAGGTGACATAGGCGAACCTACCCATGCGATAGCCTACACAAGATCAAATACGCTCATGCACATGCATATCCACTCCATGGATACACTTTCGTATCTTCTAGGGGATCCAGGCATTGTCTCAGTTAGAGGTGAATTGCTTCCTCGAGACATAAAACTTCAAGACAATCGGTTAGATGAAGACCCACGCTCGAACTACCATATCCGTTTCGGAAACGGAGTAGAGGCATGGGCAATACCTGCCGGTCCCCGTGACTTTGAGATCATCGGTACGGAGGGTTCAATCCGATCGTTGAACCAGGGTACTGGTGCAATATCGAGGGCACCCGAGCAACTTGAGCCACGGGATCCCCACTGGTTTGAAACTCTCATCCCTGAATACCCGAAACAGGAAGCAACTTTAACCTGTCTTGAAGACCTGCTACATGCCCATGAAACCAACAATACCCCTAGAGGCGGTCCTATAGAAGTTACCCACAACTTGACAGAAGCGTGTTTGGCAGTTGCTGAAAGTCACCGACAAGGTGGACTATGGATCGACCTCCCAATGGAAAATCGGGACTTATACGTTTTCCACGTCTAAATTTGTGGGGCACAAATCTATCTGATATATCTAATAATCAAATGCCACTCTAGAAATAGGGGATAGCCTCATGGAACATATCGTCCTTCACAAGAATTCCGAGTACCATAGCGCCTTTCCACATATCATACGTCTACAAAACAACGAGCTGGTATGCATCTTTCGCCAAGCAATACTGAGGAAAGGATATGTAGGGGCTGAAGCTCATGATTCACCGCTTGCTCATTATCATCTCGATCCAGAATCACGTATCGCTCTAGTCAGGTCTACGGATGGAGGCATCAGTTGGGACCCGGGAAGCCTTGTCATAGTAGATGAATCGGATGGCAATCAGGACCTGAACATGGGCATGATTAGTCAACTATCTTCCGGCGAATTACTTGTAAACAACCACAACTGGTACACCGGTCTTTCAGAGAATCAAGGAGCTGAACTCGCCGGCAGCCGTTCCCATCTACCTCGTCCTGAAACTTCACCCTATTCGAGAAAGTGGTTTGGAGAAATCTATTACGACAGCGCCTATCTTCTCCGGTCTAAGGACGATGGTAGAACCTGGAGTAAGCGAGAGCCATTTAGCATAGGGCCGTACAAATTTTTTACTCATACTGGGAAAGATGGTGCAATCTGTATGCCAGACGATTCGCTATTACTTCCATTAAGTGGTCGAACAAACCAGGACCAGCCGGGTCCCATGTTCGTCGTACGCTCCTATGACAACGGTTTTACCTGGAACAACCCATCAATGGTTGCATACGATCCAGACGGGAAAATCAGTTTCGGAGAACCTTCTCTTCTACGTCAATCGACCGGCCGACTCCTAGTGATGATGCGAACTAATGATTACCTTTACCAAGCGTATTCCACCGACGACGGATGGACATGGCAAGACTTGAAGCGATCCCCTATTTGGGGATTCCCTGCGCATTGCATCGAATTACAAAGCGGCCGCATCCTATGCGTCTACGGGTATCGCAGAGAACCCTACGGTGTTCGAGCTACATTTAGCAATGATGGGGGTGAGACTTGGGATATCAACCACGAGGTCATTATCCGTAATGATGGACAACATCGTGACCTTGGCTATCCGGCATCAATCCAGCTGGATGACGGAAATATCCTCACAATCTACTATTTCCATGACGAAGATGGTATTCGTTATATAGGTGGGACCATATGGTCGGAGGAAGAAGCCGGTTAAACCCCTAAATACTGATCCTAATGCTGGCCATACACTACAGCGTGCTCATAAAAGTGCAGCAATGTCTGGATAACAACATCTCTGTTAACCAGACATTGTTAGACAAAACCAGTAAAGCCTAGAAAGGACAGGAATGGACTTCGAACACATTGTTATCCACAAAGAAATGGAATGGCATTCTGCATTTCCAGAAATTATTAGGCTCCAAAACGAGGATCTAGTAACAATATTTCGTCAGGCACCTGTAAGACCAGGACCAGGCGTTCACGGTGAGCGTAACGCGAAAGTTACACACTTCCACCAGGATCCTAACTCGCGAATCGTATTGGTTCGTTCTACTGACGGCGGCCTCAACTGGGACTCGGATTCCAAAATAATCATCGATGAATCTGACGGCACCCAAGACCTCAATCTAGCGATGATTTCGCAGGTTTCATCTGGAGAATTGATAGTCAATAACTTGCGACTTTTTGCATATGTTGATCAACAACGAAAATCAACTTTGTCAGGGAAGCGGCAAATAATGCCAGACCGTCCAGCTAGGACATTCGACAGCATGGCCTACGATAGTCTGTATATGACCCGGTCTATCGATAATGGCATGACATGGACCAAGTCAACTCCATTTGGTATAGCAACCATGGATTTCTGGACTCATACAGGCCAAACCGGAGTTGTTGAATTACCCGATGGGACCTGGCTATTGCCGTTCCACGGCCATGGGCCAGGGGACATCCCCAATGACAACAATGACCGTATCTTCATTGCCCGGTCTACTGATCAAGGAAAATCATGGGGCAACCCATCGGTGGTTCTACACGACCCAAACGGGCTCGTAGCTTTCCACGAACCTCCAATGATTAGATTAAAAAACGGAAGATTGCTGATTATTACTCGCACCAGTGGTGCCGACGATCATTTTTATCAGGCATACTCTGATGACGACGGCTGGACGTGGCAAGGACTACAAAGAACACCAGTTATCGGAGTTCCTAGCCATCTACTCGAACTACAAGACAATCGAATCTTATGTACCTACGGATACCGGCATCCTCCTTTTGGTATCAAAGCTTGCTTTTCTTACGATGGTGGAACCACATGGGACGTTGAAAACGAGATCAACATACGTAAAGACGGAATGCATGTTGATCTTGGATACCCTGCTTCAATCCAACTTCTGGATAACCGTATTCTTTCGACCTACTATTTTCACGGAGAAGACGGTATACGCTACATAGCAGGCAGCATCTGGTCTGCAAACGAAACTTAGAGATAATAACTTACATTTCGATATCTACTGTCGGCGAATTTATTTGGAGTTGTGCCAAATATACAGAACCAAAAACAAATGGGCAGGGAATGATTTCTCTATATTGTCAGCCTTGATTTCCACGAGACTTACTATTAAGAAAAAAACGCTTTTAACTAAACCATTCTTTGGCCTTTAAT
This sequence comes from uncultured Dehalococcoidia bacterium, assembly GCA_964608025.1. GTDB lineage: Bacteria > Chloroflexota > Dehalococcoidia > Lucifugimonadales > CAJWER01 > CAZSLO01. Next base: position 54,670 of record CAZSLO010000021.1, read on the forward strand.
CTACCTTCCTAATCCTTTCTGCCTGATGGATACTCTAAATGACATTTGTTTAGTTAGATCCTACAGAATTTTGTGAGATAGTGTCCCATGCTATACTTCGGGCTCGGATTACTTTGCAGGAGGTATTCGCTTGTCCCTTCAAAATCGGGTCTGCATAATCACAGGTGGTGGCAGCGGTATAGGAAAAGCTACTGCAATCAAGATGGCAAGCGAAGGGGCAAATATAGTGCTGTTCGGTCGAACAGTATCAAAAATCGCATCGGTTGCAGATAAGATTAAAGATGATGGGGGCTCTGCAACATATTATGGTATAGATGTCGCAAACCATTCTGCAGTCTTCGATGCGGTCGAAGAAATTCTGCATGATGCCGGCCACATCGATATTATGGTGAATAACGCTGGCCATAGTTCCCCGAATCGAACACTATTGACGACTACCCGCGAAGATATCACCTCTGTCGTGGATTCGAATCTTGTAGGAACAATTTATTGTACCCAGGCAGTCATGCCATCGATGCTGGAACTAGACAGCGGCACTATCATAAACGTCTCCTCATTGGCAGGAGTAAAGCCCGGTCTACTCGGAGGCATGATATACAGCGCCGTGAAAGCGGCTGTGATCAATTTCACGGAATTCCTCAATGATGAATTTAAGGCTACCGGGATACGAGCTAGCGTTGTCATACCAGGAGAGGTTGACACCCCTATCATCGATAAGCGACCCGTAGTACCTGACACGGCTGCAAGAGCAACAATGGTTGAAGCCGAAAACGTTGCCGAAGCAATCACGCTTATAGCTAGTCTCCCTCAAAAGAGCGCCGTGCCTGAACTCATAATAAAGCCAACATACGACCGCGACCAGTCTCGTGAGGTAGGTGGATAGTACCGCGAGGCACTGCCATACGGCCAATTATGTACCCACAGAATGCTAGGCTTGGGATATTGCCTTCGGAGACATTATGAGGATCGAAGATATCAAAACATATCTGGTTCAAGATTGGCTAATCGTTGAAATATCTACGGATATGGGTCAAGTCGGTGTAGGGCAGGGGACATTCTGGGGGCAGCCCACCGCAACAGAACAGGCAGTCCTTAGTTTCAAAGATTACCTTATAGGGAAAGATCCTCTAACCATTGACTATCACTACCAATACCTGAACCGCTCCTCCAGTTTCCGGGCATCCTCTATCTACTCGGCACTAAGTGCTATTGACAACGCCCTTTGGGATATCGCTGGAAAACACTACAATGCCCCGGTTTATAGCTTGCTCGGGGGCCAGCACCGCCAAAAGGTCCGCATGTGCGCCCTTTGTATGGCCAATGATCGAGATACAACCGTTTCTCTAGCTTCAAAGGCCACCAAAGAAGGCCACACTGCGGTTAAGATAGATCCATTTCCCACTGACTATACAAAATGGAGTCACCCAAGATTAGTATCAGAAGTAGTCGACTGGGTTGGTGCCGTACGCGAAGCTATTGGCAAAGACGTCGACATAATTGTAGAGGTTCATCGTAAACTCGGTCCAGCCGAAGCGATAGCTCTATCCCAAAAACTGACACAGTTTGACTTGTTGCTGATCGAAGACCCTATAACTCCAGACAGTGTTGATTCAATGGCCGAAGTTGCACATCAAACGACGATACCAATAGCAACTGGCGAACGCCTTCACACTCTCTATGAATTTCGTGAAGTCTTGAGTCGTGGAGCAGCACGGGATCTGAAGCTAGACGCGGGACTGCATGGGGGCCTCACTCAATGTAAAAAGACGGCCGGACTAGCTGAGGCTTACCATGCCACCATATCTCCCCATAATGCGTGGGGCCCTATATTGACCGCGATACATATGCAACTAGCAGCAGCGATACCTAATTTCTTGGTCCTTGAGTATCGTTACGATGTGCGGGACAACATCGTAACCAACCCACTTGAGGTAAAAGATGGCTATATCACAGTACAAGAGAGGCCAGGGATCGGTGTCAATTTCAATCCTGAAGCCGCGCTCAGTCACCAATACGAACCAAGAAGTTTAGGCACGGCCTTGCGCCCAGACGGTTCCGTCGGTTTCCTCTAATCAAAGTTACTCCCGTCTGATATTTTTTACTGCATTTGGCCAATTTGACTACTCTTGGTGGCACAACTACGATTGCCTAGCTAAGAATCCTGCAAAATTGAACACTATATGAAAATCATTAGCTTATGAAGAAGTTACTTCAATCTCTTGGACTCTTGGATTACAACGCATACCTATGATGAATCAACTCTATAAACCACAACTACAATGAATTAATCCAGGAGGAATTCCAGTGCCAGACATTCGAATAGCTCAAGTGGGATGTGGAGGTATGGGACTCCGACATCTCTATGGCCAAGCTGAATCCCAACGTCTGTATAACACGTTCGACTACGTGGCAGTCTGTGACGTGAGTGAAGCAGCCGGACAGCATGTATCCATGGAGGCGAACCGCCTCCTCGGCAAAAAACCAAAAGTCTATACTAGCTTTGACGACCTGCTTGCAAACGAAAAAAACCTCGATGCGGTTGATATCGTAACTGCAGCCGGACAACACCATAGTATCGCCCTCAAGGCGGCTGCAGCTGGAGTTAATGTCGCAACCGAAAAACCTATGGGAATAACGGTTAGGGCATGCATTCGAATGATCGAGGCAGCCAACAATAACGATATAGTCTTATCAGTCTCGGAAAATTACCGGCGAGATCCTCTAAACCGACTTAACAAGGCTATCTTGGATGACAAAGTCCTTGGAAACCAACGTCTGTTCCTCGATATGGCTGCCCGTGGTACACGAAACATGCCCCACGGTACAGCATGGCGTCATATAAAAACCGCTGGCGGATACATGCTTGACTACGCCGTGCACAACGCCGATTTGCTTTTATATTTTATGGGAGAAGTAGACCGTGTCTATGCCGAAACTCAACTCTGGGAAAAGATTCGCCATGTAAATGGACCCGAAGGCTTAGCTATGAAACCATTTTATCAACACCGAGAGCCGCTTGAGATCGAGAAACCGGGAACCGTAGAATGTACATCCGAAGACATGGCGTCAGGTGTAATCCGGTTTAAATCAGGTGCAATGGCAAACTTCCTAAGTACCATCGCTGCACCCGGTGCAGACACCAACAACAGCATAATTTACTGTGATGACGGATCTATCAATCTCGGGGGAAGTCGATCAGGCCGACCATCTACAATCACTAGGATCGAGAAAGAAGAGTCTATTCCAGAGGACTGCTTACTAGATCTAGTACCAGGGTTTCAGCTGGATGAGATTACCAAGAAAGCTTTCGATGGATTAAGCCGTATGGCGTCTTACAACTTGGATTTCGCCACTATAGACGCAAAAATTATCGCTATTGAACTAGAGGATTTCGCCGATGCTATTCGTACTGGGGGAGAACCAGAAGTAACGGGGCAAGTTGGACTTGACGCTGTCGCTTTAACCTATGCGTTTTTGGAATCAGGGCGCAAACATGCCCCTGTATATTTTTCCGATGTAGTCGCTGATCGCACTAATGAATACCAACAAGAAATCAACGATGCCTTTGGTTTAAACTAGCTCATCCAACCCTGAGGCAAGATCATATTTCTACAAAATTATTAGAAGTTTCAATCAATAAGCTGTCTGGCTAATTCATCAGGTTGGTTTACTGGGATTTCACACGCATAGTTATGACAAACGTATGCTGTCGGCCTGTTCCCAACTTGGACCCTTTCTGATAATAAAGGCAACCCTCTGATAGCTTCATCATCGACGTTCCGGCTAACTAGTACCTTGTTAGGCAAATAGTTCCTGAACACTTCAGCAGTGAGGGTTTTGGTATCAATACTCCTAGCATCACCTATGACCGCAATCTCTTTGACCGAGGCGAGACAAAAATCTAGAGAACAGAGCCAATGCCCAAAGCTTATCGGGAATTGAGAAATCATAGGTATAGTTGATCTGATAGCTGTTATTGACCGTCTCTCAAGTTCGGCATCACCAGTAACTATAGCAAGCTTAAGGAGAACTTCCGTTGCCATTGAGTTTCCTGATGGAATAGCGTTATCCTGAATGTCTCTCGGCCTCAAAACCAGCTCTTCATGATCGATTCCAGTATCGTAAAACTGTCCGTCATTGTCATCCCAGAATAGGTCCACCAAATCGTTGCCTAGTTCGATAGCTTCACATAACCATCGGCTCTCAAATGTAGCTTCATGTAGTAGTAATAATGCGTTTACTAAAAATGCATAATCTTCCAGATATCCTTTAAGTTTAGATTCACCATTTTTGTATGTTCTTAGAAGCCGGCCGTCATCCGTCCTCAATTTGCTAAGTAACAGATCGCCGCAATTTTCCGCGGCTTCTATATAGTCCGTACGATCTAGAACTCGGCCTGCTTCTGCAAACGCCCCCATCATAAGTGCGTTCCAAGATGTCAGCACCTTGTCATCAAGACCCGGCCTTATACGTTGTTCCCGTACATTTCGCAATCTAGATTTCACACGATTTAGTAACTCGATCAGATCATCTTCTGTTATTCCTTCTTTTGCCGCGAATTCTGCAAGAGGTACTTTTACATTAAGTATGCTCATGCCATCAAAGTTACCTTCAATCGTCACACCAAAATATCGGTTGGCGATCTCACCATCGTGTTTCCCGAGAACCTCCAATATTTTTTCAGGACGCCAAACGAAGAATTTCCCCTCCTCACCTTCACTATCAGCATCTTGTGTAGAATAAAATCCCCCTGAAGGATCAGTCATTTCTGCCAAAACATAATCGAGTGTTTCCTCGGCAATTTGTCTATATAAGGGCTTCTCCGTAACCTGGTACGCGTGTATATATAATCTGGCGAGCAGCGCATTGTCATACAGCATTTTTTCAAAGTGTGGTACTAGCCAAAAAGTGTCTGTCGAATAACGATGGAATCCACCGCCTAGTTGATCATATATCCCACCCATAGCCATATGATCTAGAGTAGTTTCGACTATCTCCAGAGTTTTATTATCCCCGGTCCTAAGATAGTGGCGCAGAAGAAATTCATATACCATTGGCTGAGGAAACTTCGGTTGTAGACCAAATCCACCAAATTTCTCATCAAACTGGGTACCAATTAGGTTAACTGCCCGGTCCATTACGTCAAGATTAATCGTTGAAAATTCCCCATTGATATCAGTCACACGTCTCATCTGTTCAAGAAGTTTGTCCGTGGTAAGGGAAATCTCCTCTCTTTTTTCCCGGTAAGTTTGTGATAAGGCTTCAAGGACACGAGGGAACGCAGGCAACCCACCTCTATCCTCTGGTGGAAAGTAGGTGCCTCCATAAAAAGGTTCGCCGTTTGGGGTAAGGAAAACCGTCATCGGCCATCCCCCTTGACCTGTGATAGCTTGCACAGCACTCATATATATCGAGTCGACATCAGGTCGCTCTTCCCTGTCAACTTTGATGCAAACAAAATTATCATTCATGAGATTTGCAATCGCTGGATCCTCGAAGGATTCCCGTTCCATCACGTGACACCAGTGGCATGCTGAATACCCAACACTCAACAAAATAGGCTTATCTTCCAATTTGGCCCTAGAAAATGCCTCCGGACCCCATGGAAACCAATCCACCGGATTGAAAGCGTGTTGGATAAGATATGGGCTTGTTTCTTCAGCGAGACGATTCGGCATTTATTGTTAAATTCTCCTAGTCAATAAAGTTCCATTTTAATTGTACCTAAGTTCATTTGGTGAATCCGATGGCTAAAATTTGTCTAATCTTAATGCACCAGCTATGGTTTTGCGTTTCGGTTAGCTATTTTGACAGCCATAGTTTCCAGTATGTAATTTATATCCCTTCAAAGATTATATAAATTGGGAAGTGATTCTACTAGACTAACCGAATACAATTATCCAGACCATTAAACCTAAACAATGTCAACTTTTTCCTTGTCCTAGTAACAATGCATTTGCTATAGTCCGACAGGCAAAAACCCACAGTAGAGAACGCCGATGTTCAATCATGATGTATTGGTAATAGGTGCAGGCTTGGCAGGCATGCGTGCTGCCCTTGCTGCACAAAAAGAAGGTGTTGATGTAGCTGTCATATCTAAAGTCCATCCAGTAAGGAGTCATTCCAACGCAGCGCAGGGTGGTATTAACGCTGCCCTTACCGAAAGAGGAGATCCTTGGGAAGACCACGCCTTTGACACTGTTAAAGGTAGCGACTACCTTGGTGACCAAGATGCCATTGAGGTCATGTGTAGGGAAGCAGGCCGTGAAGTAATATCCATGGAACATATGGGTGTGATCTTCAGCCGAGATGATGCCGGTCTCCTTGGTACCAGGGCATTCGGAGGCCAACGTCAAGCCAGAACGTTTTTCGTCGCAGATTTCACCGGACAGGCCCTATTACACGTACTCTACGAACAGGTAGTAAGGGCTAATGTTCGAATCTACGAAGAGTGGTTTGTTCTCTCTCTTATCATCGAGGATGAAGAATGTTGTGGTGCTGTAGTCATGGAAATGCTATCTGGGGACGTACACGTTATTCGGTCTAAGTCCGTGATTATTGCTGCCGGTGGCCTGGGAAGAGTTTTCGAACCAAGCACCAACGCTTTAATATGCACTGGGGACGGCATGGGGTTAGCATATCAAGTAGGTGCGCCACTTATGGACATGGAAATGGTCCAATATCATCCAACCACGCTCAAAAGTAATGGAGCATTGATGTCAGAAGGAGCCCGTGGTGAAGGTGCCTATCTTATAAATGCTAAGGGCGACCGGTTTATGGAAAATTACGCCCCGAATATGATGGAACTCGCATCAAGAGATGTAGTTTCTCGATCAGAACAGACCGAAATTAATGAGGGTCGCGGAGATAATGGATGTGTATTCCTCGACTGCCGGCATTTAGGAGAAAAAATAATAAATGAAAAACTCCTACAAATACGTGACCTAGGTCGAGACTTTGCTAATGTAGATATGGCTACTGATCCAGTACCTATTCGACCTGGTATGCATTACCAGATGGGCGGAATCAAGACAGACATTGATGGCAGTACAAATGTTCCCGGATTATACGCTGCCGGGGAAACAGCTTGTGTAAGTGTTCATGGAGGTAACAGACTAGGGGCAAATTCATTATTAGACACTCTAGTTTTTGGCCGGCGTTCTGGAGAACATGCGGCAAATCTCTCCAAGACTATTTCCTATAAATCAATTGGAGATTCTGCTGCCAACCCTGACAAGTCTTTGCTACAAGATATGCTTGATAGGAAAGATGGAATAGAGTCTTTTGGACAGATCCGGCTTGACATGGGAATCATCATGAATGACAAGCTTGCTGTTTTCCGTGACCATGACGGTATAGAGCAAGCAATATCTCAACTCTTAGAACTCCGTGAACGTTACTCTAAGGTGATTGTTTCAGATAAAAGTAAGACGTTTAACACAAACCTGATATTCACCTTGGAACTCGGCTTTATGCTGGATTGTGCCGAAACAATTGCGTTTGGGGCCCTTGAACGCAAAGAGAGTAGAGGGGCACATTACCGAACAGACATGCCGGACAGGGATGACGAAAATTGGCTCAAACATATAGTTCTATCTAAAGGTCAGGATGGTCCTGAAATAGAATATCAACCTGTAAAGATCACACAATGGCAACCTGAAGCACGAACTTATTGATGGAAAACTATAAGAGTTACTTTAAATTAATCATGGCCTGCAAAATAGAAGCGACGGCCTGTTAGTCATAGCAACTTTTATTTTATGATAGTAAGCTGATAGCCCTATACACACCGCGACAACGACCAGGAAAAATCAGTCAGATCAAGGCATGACCATGGAAGTTACATTTAAAATAAGACGGTTCGATCCGGATTCAGACAATCCTGATCCCTATTTCCAGGACTACAACATTAACTTGGATGAAGGTTCAGTCGTCCTTGACGGGCTTATCAAGATTCGGGAACAAATCGATGGAACCCTGGCTCTAAGATGCTCTTGTAGATCAGCAATATGCGGATCATGCGCAATGCGCATCAATGGACAAGCGATGTTGGCTTGTAACACAAAGATCTCAGACATTTCCAGTAATGGTGATCCAGTTGTGGTAGAGCCGCCTGGAAATATGCAGGTGATCAAGGATTTAGTTGTAGATTTCCAGCCCTTCTGGGAAAAGATAAGAGAAATAGAACCCTGGTTGCAGCCAGCTGGTCCAGAACCAGGCCCAGACAACGAATATGTGGCCCAAAATAAGGATATGTTACATCTCTCAGGAGTTATGGCATGTGTTATGTGCGGTGCTTGCGTTTCAGACTGTACTGTGCTTGAAATCGACGAGAATTTTCTTGGCCCTGCTGCCCTAGCTAAAGCTTATAGATTTATTGGAGATCCTCGTGACGAATCCGACGAATCACGACTAAATAAACTAGTTGATGAAGGTGGAGTCTGGGATTGCACCCGCTGCATGCAGTGCGTAGAAGTATGTCCTAAAGAAGTCGATCCAATGAGCCGCATCATGGCAATAAGAGATCGAGCCATGGAAGCTGGCCACACAGACTCATACGGTGCACGCCACGCAGAGATTTTCGCAGACATGGTAGAACACAGTGGACGAGTCGATGAACTTCGTCTGCCCTTAAAGACCAAAGGTATATTCAATGTCCCAGAGATGCTGAAACTTCTCCCAATTGGTCTACGTGCCCAGCTCAATGGGAAAAGACCACCGATATTCCACAAAAAAAATCCGGACCAAGAAAACGTTCGTCGTATATTCGAAAGGGTGGAGAAAGACAGATGAAATATGCGTTCTACCCTGGTTGTGTCTCAAGAGGCGCAGCTCCAGAGCTATTTGCAGCAACTATATCTGTATGCGCAAAGCTGGGCATTGAATTGGAATTCGATCCAATGCGTTCTGCATCCTGCACAGGCTCTGGCATCCTTCAAGAGAAGAATCTGCGACTGGGTGACACCCTGAATGCGCGCACTTTCGCCCTTGCAGAAAAGACAGGCCTGCCTCTGTTGAATATTTGCAGCACCTGCCAAGGTGTAATGTCACAAGCAAACCAACGATTGACCTCCGACCCCGACTACCTAGCATCTATTAACGAAGATCTTGCGGAAGAAGGTCTAGAATACAAAGGTACAGTGGAGCCTAGGCATCTAATGTGGATAATTGTCGAAGACGTAGGCCTTGATAAACTCAGGTCTCAGGTAACTCTGCCCTTAAAAGGATTCAAGGTAGCTCCATTTTATGGTTGTTATATTGTCCGACCAACATCTGCGCTTGGATTCGATAGACATCCAGAACGTAAAGATGCCCTTGAACGTGTCATAGAAGCTGTCGGCGCTGAAGTCGTGGATTTTCCGGGTAAAACCCTATGCTGCGGCTTTCCTATACTAACAATCAACGAAACTAACTCTGTGAAAATGGTCGCAAACCACACACTTGATGCCAAACAGAGTGGTGCGCAAGCAATGGTCACCCCATGCCCTCTGTGTCACCTTAACCTTGATGGCTATCAACCAAAAGCGTCAGAAGTGGCAAAGGAATCTATAGATCTTCCAATCATACACTTACCGCAACTACTGGGCCTCGCCTTAGGAATAGATCCTAAGGCCATGCGAATGAACAAGCACATAATCTCTACCAATAAGATGCTTTCAGAAATAGCGATAGCTCCATAATCACATTATTTCCCTGATTGTTGAAGCACAAGGACAGGAAAGACGGAACTAGGTCATCCTACCAAAACGCTACTCCCACCAACCCAGGTCCCGTATGTACACCCATCACTGCAGAAAATTCACTAACAAATAGTTCCTTACAATCAAAATTGTTGTCTACGGCAACGCGTATTTCTTCCGCATCATCTGCAGAATCTCCATGCATGACATTGATGTGAACCGGTGAGTTTCCGACCCTCTTTTCTATTAATTCCAGCATCCGATGCTTAGCTCGTCGCCTTGTTCTCGGGCGTGAAACATTCTGAACGTTGCCATGTTTCATATATAGAACTGGCTTTAGATCCAAAATGGCCGCGCCTGCATATGCCAGCTTCGGAACACGACCTCCTCTCCATACGTAATACAAAGTATCAAGAAAAGCAAATAAGGAGACCCTGTCGGCTACATTTTCCGCAGAATCACGAACTTCTCTTAAAGAACCACCAGCTTTTGCGATTCGTAGAGCGGCAGTAACAACCAATCCTTGGCCTCCTGCTGCACTCTTGGAATCTACCAATTCTATTTCCACATTAGGAAGAGCAGTCTTGGCTGACCGAATGGCTGTTTTCGCCGAGTCGTATGTCGCACTAAATGTATGTGAAACGGTGATACACAATATCGAGTCTGCTTCTTTCGACGCCATTTTGAATGCATCAAGAAATCTGCTGGGTGAAGGAGAACTGGTGTTGAAAACCGAATCTCTGGATCGAAGTCGTCTGTAAAATTCGGTAACAGATAGACCTATACCATCCTCAAAAACCTCACCGTCCAACAATAATTGCATCGGCACTATATGGAGTCCGGATGGGCTATCAGTTGGTAAAGAAGCAGCACTATCCGTCACTACTGCTACCATCCGCATTATGTGATCATAAGATTCATTGTTACTCTTAGAGGCAGCTACAAAATGACCTTCATTTCTCCGACTATCGGTATTTTTTTTGGTTGGAGAAAGTGTGTGTGTTTGGTTTACTCATACAACCTGATAGGGTCTTTAGTTAACTAAAACAGTCCCGGTTAAAACAGCGTTATCTAAAATGGTACCTGCTAGTTGCGCACCTTCTAGATAAGCATTTTTGAGATATGCATTTCTGAGATTAGCCCTGGTCAAGTCAGCATTTTTTAAGTCCGCATTTTCCAAGTCCGCATCCCTCATTACCGCTAACGACAAATCTGCCTTGCGAAGAATTGCTCCTTTAAGGTCAGCTTGAGCAAGAACCGCATCACGTAGAATGGCTCCGGTCAAATCGGCTCCTGCGAGAACCGAATCTGACATTTTGGCCTTAGCCATATTTATCCCGCTCAGATCGAATCCGGAAAGATCAAGTCCACAAAGATCGGCACCAGAAAAATTGACGCCGGTAAGTATTGCACCATCCAATTTTGCTAAGAACAGGTTGGCATCTTGAAAATTTGCACCGCGCATATCGGCACCACGCATATCGACACTTCGCAAGTTTGCATTTTCAAAATTTGCCCCTTGCAAATTCGCATTTCTAAGATTGGCTCCTTCTAAATCAACATTTACTAGGCTGGAATTTGCGAAATTGACTTTTTGAAGATTACTGCCGGTAAGAACAGAATTGTCCAAGTTTATTGATGATAATTGTGCCCCGGCAAGATCGATTCCCGGGATGGAGCTAAAAGTGAGCTCTTTTCCGGATTCTGCCAACTTCTCCAATTGATTTTTGTTAAGTTGAGGAAACTCCTTAGAATCGGAAATACCACCGAATGTCGGTTTATTGGTGTTTGAACATGCAAGAAGAGAAATTGAAATAATGAACAATATCAAAAATCGGATATTTAGAATTTTGTCCATGCTTTTCCCATCTAATTTTATCATCATATTTTTTGATTTGGAAAAATGATAGTGGATTGCTTCCAGTAGGGTAGGGGAGAGCAAACTATATCTGATTTGGCCGTAGAGCACCGTAAATCCCAATCTGGAGATATTTATGATGGTTTGCCAGAGATTACCACGAGTTCCTGTTTTTCAAAAAGCCCTAGGACATTCCCATTTGCCTGTACAGACATTGACCCATCCTCGAACCTTTCCTATTTCCCTATATAGACATTGACCCATCCTCGAACCTTTCCTATCTTTTGGGTATATTCATTCCATGAAATTATTTGAAAAGTTCTGAGAAACTGATTGAAAACATGGTTGACTATTGGTTAAGACCAGGGTTAGGATAATTTCAGTCTCACTCAAGGAGGGACAATATGAACAGGCGAAAGACGAAGAAAATGATTGCCGTTGAGGCTCGGTTTGACCAGGATCTCGAGGATATGTTGCCGCCTCTGGTAACTGAAAATGGGCTCTCTGCAACAGCCGAAGCCCTTGGTGTAAGTAAGGCAACTCTCGGCTACTGGCTTTTAAAGCTTGGCATCAACGTACAGCGTGTAGCGTTGGCCCCAGGTGAAACAATAGAAGTCAAGAGAGCCAGCTAACCAACTCAGCCACCCAAAGCACAAGGCCGGGGCTCTTCGTCACCACCCCAGACGAATTAAAGCCCCGGCCCTAATTTTGCCTGAGATAGAAACCTCAAAATATCGGCCGATTTAGTTAATTTGTTTTATAGCGCTGTCTACCCATCTCCGCACGAGCTTCTGATTCTCTTTCACGATCTATGATCGATCGCCGCTTGTCGTATTGCCTTCGCCCTCTGGACAATCCCAATTCTACCTTAGCCCGATGCCTCTTAATATAGAGGCGGAGAGGAACTAATGTTAAACCTCTCTGGTCAATCTGCCTCGCAAGTCTATTCAATTGGTTTTTATGCAATAAAAGCTTGCGTGTGCGGATAGGATCATGGTTATTGAGTCCACCAGCTGAATATTGCGCAATATGAGAATTCATTAGCCACAATTCGCCATTATCAAATCGCGCAAAAGCTTCACTGATATTGCCACGGCCCTCACGAATTGACTTGATTTCTGTACCCAATAAGGCTACACCTGCCTCTATACTCTCAAGAATATCGTAGTCGTAGCGTGCTCTTCGATTCTGAGCTAATATTTTGATCCCAGCCATGGGGAAGCACTCCGGAAGCTTTAGGGGTTCTAAAACTCGTCTACAATTTTCTCAAGCTCTTCTATGGCGCGACGTAGTTGCATCACATCTTGCTCACGGCTATCTCTATGGGTTATTTCTATGTCAGGAGCTATCCCTTCGCCATGTATAATCCGGCCAGTCGGGGTATGCCAATGCGCAATTGTGATGTAGAGTCCTCCACCGTTACTAAGAGGTCTCATTATGTTTACACTACCTTTTCCGAAAGAGGTCTCTCCGATTATTGTTGCTCGTCCATGATCTTGAAGAGCGCCAGCTAGAACTTCGCTGGAACTTGCACTCCGCGCGTTGATCAATAACACCATGGGGATTTCTTCTGCGATTTGCATTTCAGGACGAACTTGCCAGTTCGTCCTTGTACCGTCGCCTTTTTCAACGTAGAGAACCAATTCATCTTCTGGACTCAAAAATAGGCTTGCAATACTTACTACCGAATCAAGCGTGCCACCATCATTGTCCCGTACATCCAGGATAATACCTTCTGCACCTTCGGCAACCACCTTAAGTATAGTTTCACGAAGGGCATCTGGTGTATTTGGATAAAATTGACTAATCCTCACATGTGCAAATCTTGCTCCCGGATCGCTTCTCAAATGCACACTGATCAATGGGATTTTATCTCTAACTATCGCGATGAGTACCGGATCTAGAGCTCCTAGATGTTTGACAAGCAATTCTACGGTGGTGCCTCTTGGTCCACGAATTTTCGACACTGCCTCAAGTAAACTCAGTCCTTCGAGTTTTTCGCCATCAGCTTCCAGTACGATATCACCGGCCTTGATCCCAGCTGCTTCAGCAGGGCCACCAGGGATAGGGGATATGATTACAAGTTTTCCCTGACGGTTCATATTTACATGGGCTCCAATTCCCTCAAAATTCCCACGAAACACGTCCTGAAAACTTCCCTGTAGCACTGAAGGACTCAAATAGGAGGTTTGGGGGTCTCCTAGTGTGGTTAACATTCCCCGAATTGCCCGTTCTGAGAATTGATCACCGTCAAGTTCTGACGGATTTACATAATCCCGCATTAGATGAGACCAGGCTTCCCATACGACTCCCAGATCTGAAGGTACAGCGTCAGGACGAACAACAGGGTTATCAGAGGGAACTATTTTGGGAAAACCAGGTGCTTCTGATGATTGTTGTTTTTCACCGGCAACTAAAGGAGATCCATTGTCAGAGTTGACTACAGATTCATCACCCGTAGAGCAGCCAACACTAACTCCGAGTACAAAGGCCAATTGAATAAATAGAAAAACAGCCTGTGTGAACGCTTTATTCAAGAATCTCTCCTTCTAATCTTAATCGGGAGGAATATTAATTCTACCACCTGTGGTTGTTGATTTTTTCGGATTGTCTGATCGATAGCCCCGCTTAACTATATGATTTCCCACCAATCATTTCCTTTCGGCCAATATATCAAATCCAGTTTCATTAACAGACATACACGTCGCCCAAGACTCCTCTTATTCAATTACTGAATTATCTATTCAGGCGTTTTCATTGTATTCAATTGTTTGCATGCACCTTTGCAGTAGCTTCGGATTTGGTTGTCGAATATTGACCATATAAGCGTAATTGAGATATATTCAGGACATTCAGCTATCAATTATTCTGAAAATATGGAGAAATGACTATATTGAACCATGAAAAGCGGCGGCGGCGGCGGCGGGCAAGGTCATATCCCATACACGAGCTCCAGAATTCTTTGGAAGTTGCCTCCGCAATTCACAAAGAAGGCATTTCGGGTTCGATCAACACGGTCCGTCTGTCCGGAATCCTTAGAACAACACCTGACAGTAGCGCCTACGTCATGCGTTTAACCTCTGCCCGTAAATATGGGTTGACAGAAGGCAATTCGCGTTCTGAAAACATAATATTAACTGACCGGGGACGTTCCGCTGTAGCTCCTAGCAGGCCTGAAGAACAGAGGCGAGCTTTAATAGAAGCAGCCCTGGAACCAAGCCTCTTTTATAAATTCTACGATGCATATGATGGACAAAAGTTGCCAACCGACGAGATGGCAACAAATTTATTGCAACGGGACTTCGGTATAGGTTCTAGTCTTATTCAAGAATGCCTCGACGTAATCAAGTCTAACGGTTATTTTGTGGGGTTGCTTGGGGAAGTAGGGAGAGATGTTTACGTTAGCACTAGTGGAGCACATAGTAGTGCCAAGCCTGCCGAACTTTTCCCGGAAAAAGACCCTATAGACCTGGTTACTGAAAGAAAAGTTCAGTCCAACTCTATTTTTGTTGGACATTTAGGTTGTCCCGATATCATACGGTACATAGAACCGTTTTTATCTTCTTTCGGCATTAGTTTCCATTCTTTTGAATTCGGGGTCGCTTTTCCGTTAACGGAAATTGCTTCAATCGAAGTTGCTGCTTGCAATTCTGCAGTAATAGTTTATGCAAAAAACGATAAATTTTCTTTTGAAAACAGTAATGGTTTTAACAAGTCTCGAGAATCTATGATAAATCTGGTTGGGGCCGTATCAGCTTTGTACGGTAACCGAATCCTCTTATTAAGAGAGAGAGGCTTAGACCGTCTGTTTCAAGAAGATACTATCCCCACAGTGGAATTCACCGGTACTTCAATGGAAGAACTCGGCTTAGCTCTCCTACAGAGTCTTCATTCCATGGATATCATCGAAATCCATGCTTGAATTTTTCTCCAGGAAACAAACTTCATTTCTTCACATAGTAATAACTTTACATAACATATATAGTGCGAACTTAGGTTTGCGGTACTTTGATCTCAATGATTCTTCGGATTCCTCCCTCCCTCTTGCTATAATCTCTATTTAACAGGATCCTAAATCAGACTAAATGCCTAATATGTAATCCTCAGGGCCATTTTTTTGTTGATTGTGGGTTTTTTGTTTAGTGGTCTTAAAATAAAGCCCAAAATGTTTGAAACCGGCTATCTTAATCTGTGTCCCCGCCCCAAAGGAGATTTCCAGAGCAGAATAGACTAAAGCCTGTGTCAGTAGTTACATCTCAAAATATTCCCTAGTCTCATCTAAAACTAAGAGGTTCAATTTGGGAACTATTGAGTCAACACAAAACTTTTTCTCAAAAAGAATTAATACAGGACTGTATTTCCTTAAGCAAATCGTCAAGACCATATCCAGACAATGCCGATGTTAGAATCGTTCCCATCTCATTAGGAGGAAGTTGTTCTGAGCTAAGAAGATCGGCCTTATTGAGCACCAGGATTCTAGGCTTATTGAGTAGATCTAGATCACCAAGTATGTTCTCTACAACTTCTGTCTGTGCTGCTGCGTTCGGATTTGTGATATCTACAACTTGGAGGATCACAGAAGATTCATGGGCTTCTTCAAGAGTGGCTCGAAATGCCGATACAACAGATGGGGGCAATTTTTGTATAAATCCAACTGTGTCTGTCACCAAGGCTGTCTCACCAGAAGGCAATCGGATCTTACGAGTAACCGGGTCTAAAGTGGAAAATAGCTTATTCTCAGCAGTGACTTGTGATTTGGTGAGCATATTCAGCAAGCTACTCTTACCTGCATTAGTATAGCCTAGAAGACTAATTACCGGGATTCCGCTATTCTTACGATGGGTCCTATACTGGGACCGATGTCTCCTTACTCCATCTAAATCCTTATTAATCTTTACTAACCTATTACGTATAAGGCGGCGGTCTGTCTCTATCTGTGTCTCGCCAGGTCCTCTTGTACCAATCCCACCTCGTACACCACCCCGCTGACGCTCCAAATGTTTCCATTGACCCGCGATTCTTGGTAATAGATATTCATATTGGGCAAGCTCGACTTGTAGTCTTCCTTCATGTGTCTGGGCACGCCTTGCAAATACGTCGAGTATCAAAGCGGTCCGATCTATTACTCGAGCCCGTCCCAACACTTCTTCAAAATTACGTTGCTGGGAAGGGGTCAATTCATCATCGCAGATTACAACATCGAAGTGCCCATCCTGAGCCATTTGACGAAGTTCATGTAACTTCCCTTTTCCAAGATAAGCTTGAGACGGCTTTTTTAATCGTTGTCCAATTGATCCAACAACGACCGCACCAGCGCTTTTACTCAGTTCTCCCAATTCGGCAAGCGAATCTTTCAAGCTCCATAATCCTCGCTTACCTTTTACCTCAGTACCAACAAGAAATGCTCTCTCTGGCTTGATAGAGGTGGAAAACAGCTTCCGGGCCACTAGTTCTGTACTCCTAACCCATATTTATATCCTCGAGATAGCAAGCTACTAGACAGAAAAGAGGCGTGAAAACCAAAAGCGTTCATCGTGGTCGATAAACAAGCTTGACATGGCAATCATTGAGCAAAATTCAGGATGATTGGGGCTCTGGTATATTCCATGTCGCCAAGCGATCAACAGCTTTATCTAGTTGATCATCAGGGACTGTGAGAGAAAGCCTGATGTAACCTTCTCCATACTCTCCATATCCCGTACCGGGAGTTACAAAAATATCTTTCTCTTCCAATACGCATTCGGAAAACTCAGCAGACGTGTATCCATCTGGCACGGATGCCCAAACATAGAGACTGGCCTTAGGAGTTTGAACTCGAAGACCCATGGACTTCAGTACTTCTACTACCTTGTCACGACGTCCTTGATATATCGCGTTGCGCTCTTCAACTGAGTCCAAAGGTGCTTCTAAAGCTGCGATACCCATTTTCTGGATGGCCTGAGGTACTCCTGAATCCAAATTTGACTTGACCGTCAGTAACTTGTCGACTAGGTCCGAGTTTCCAACAGCCATCCCAAGTCTCCACCCGGTCATGTTGAAAGTCTTAGACAAAGAGTGGAATTCGATACAGATTTCTTTAGCCCCTTCGACCTCTAGGAAGCTTGGGGGCTTGTACTCATCATACGCAACGTCGGTATAGCATGCATCGTGCATAATTGCGATATCATAACGCTTTGCAAAGGCGACTATACGATTAAAATAGCCTACATCTGCGATCGCTGATGTGGGATTATTTGGGTAATTCAGCCATAAGACAGTGGCATTATAAGCAACATCCTCTGGGATCGCGTCAATATCAGGGAGCCAATCGTTCTGTTCCGTAAGAGGAAGCACATGGGTTTCCCCTCCTGCAAACAACGTGCCCACCGAATAGACTGGATAACCAGGATCAGGTATTAATGCAACATCTCCAGGTTCCACGAAAGCCAAAGACGCATGCCCAATACCTTCCTTTGCACCGATTAGCGATATGATTTCTTTTTCAGGATCTAGCGATACTCCAAATCTCCGTAGGTACCAATCCGCAACAGATTCTCGAAATTCTGGTAATCCTTCGGACTCTGGATAGCGATGATTAGGCGCATCCAATGAGGCGCCAGTTAATCCATCCAAAATATGCTGTGGTGTGGCAATATCAGGGTCACCGATCCCAAAGCTAATGACTTCTATTCCCTGTGCCTTTTTCTCAGCAATCGTGCGGCTAATTTGGACAAAAAGGTATGGCGGTACGGCGGTAACTCTTTTGGCAATCTTCAATATATTACTCCAGATTTTGTGTTTCGGTTAGGTCAAATACATATCTGGGAAAAATCGATGAAATGATCCAACCCGATATCCAGTTGATTAATTGGGCCAATTTCCCTCAAAGACTTTCTCAATAGGGCCTTCCATAATCACATCACCGTCTCCAGGCCAATTGATATTAAGATCTCCACCTGGCAACGATACTTTGACATCTCCTTTCGTAAGCCGTCTTAGACGTCCTACCGTGACAATTGCGCAAGCCCCGGTACCACATGCCTCGGTTAGTCCTGACCCTCTTTCCCATACCCGTGCCTTAACATGATTCTGGTCAATAATGTTAACTATCTCAAAGTTAACTCTCTCAGGAAACATTGGATGATGTTCTACTTTGGGTCCAATATCATGAAGTGGATATTCGTCTACAGGAGTTTCGATAAATGTTACTGCATGTGGGTTTCCCATAGATACACAACTTATGGACATGGATTGGTCATCGATCGTTATATTATGATCCATCAACATAGCAGTTCCCGGCGCAATAACCGGGATATCTTCAACAGCCACACTTGGTTCTCCCATGTTAACCGTTGCACCTATTACTTTTTTATTTTCCCAAATCGGAATGACACTCTTGTCTCCAGATGCAGTTTCAACAATCACTGGGTTTTTATCTTGCGAAACAATCCCAATATCTATAGCAAATCCCACCAGACAACGTATGCCATTGCCACACATCATCCCTTCTGATCCATCGGAATTGAACATAGACATCTTCAGATCAGCGTGGTCAGATTCATTGGCCAAAATTAGACCATCAGAACCCACTCCTTTATGTCTGTCGCTTATTGCAACTGCTATGGTCGACCAATCCTGTTCCTGTCCACGAGCATCTACATATACATAGTCATTACCCGCCCCATGCATTTTGGTGAATCTCATAAATACCCCTAATCATATAACCTATAAACGAGTTGGAAGAACATTAATCAGTCCTATAATGATACTAGGCTATAGCTACGGATTGTAGCATAGCTAGAATACCCTACCCGACTATTTGTGTTACAAATTCCCGGGTTTCTTCCAATGCCGAAGCATTAAACCACCGAATCCTACTATCGTCCCTCTTGAACCATGCATATTGCTGGCGTGCAAACCGATGAGTTTTATTTTTGATCACTCTTATTGCTTCAGGCAACTCAGTTATCCCATTCAGGTAACTACCAAGTTCTTGGTACCCTAGGCTAGACATTGAAGGTAAATCTAAGGAATAACCCTCATCCATTAAATCCTTTACCTCATTAACCCAACCCGAGGCGATCATTGTATCGACTCTTGTATCAATGGCCTGATATAAATCTTGGCGCTCCAAATGGAGTCCAATTATTGTAGTTTTAAATGGAGGAATCTCCTTGCGACTAGAGGACGGAATATCACCAAAGGTATAGTGTAGTTCTAGGGCCCGAATCACCCGTCTCAGATTCCTTGGATCTATACGTTTAGCAGAAACCGGGTCAACTCCAAAAAGCTCCCTATAAAGTACTTCCCGACCTTCGCGTTTTGCTCGTGTTTCAAGACAGTCTCGTATCTCTGGAGAAGGCGGTACCTCTGGTACTTGCCAACCTTCTAGTAAACCCCAAATATATTGGCCTGAACCACCTACCAAAATCGGTAGCTTGTGTCGTTGAAGAACATCCGAAATAGCCCGTCTCGCATGTAGAAGATACAAGGCAAGGCTGTAAGGTTCATCAGGATCTACCAAATCTATTAGGTGATGCCGAACTGCATCCAAATGGTGTTTAGCCGGTTTTGCCGTACCTATGTCCAAGCCCCGATAGATCTGCCTGCTATCAGCACTAATTATCTCACCTTGATGTTCAAGAGCTAGGTCTACAGCAAGATTTGATTTACCTACAGCCGTAGGTCCAACGATAGCTATTACTAGGTTATGTACATATGACATGTAATCGCTTGTTAAATAAACCTAAGCCACAAATGGTTTCATATTTAGTTAGCCAATCGCTTTCAAATCGAAACCAGATCTCTAATTTCATAGCTCCAAATAATCAAGACGAAAAGATTAAATATTCACTGGGAGCTAGAATTAGCAGCGTTGCCAACCAATTTTATAAATATCTCTGGCTTCAAGCTTGCCCCGCCTACCAATGCACCATCTATGTCAGGCTCATTTATGTAATCTGATATGTTTTCATCAGTTACGCTCCCGCCGTATAGAAGACGTAATCCATTTGCTACATTCCCGAACTGATAGACCAAGATTGATCTAATGTGCGCCATCATATCCTGGGCATCATCCGTCGTGGAAGCTTTACCAGTCCCTATCGCCCATACTGGCTCATATGCTATTGAGATTTGGTCCACGGCAATCACGCCTTTTAATCCACTGGTTACTTGACGTTCTACTACTGCCTTAGCATTTCCAGATTCTCGGTCTTCTAATCCTTCACCAACGCACATGACCACATTAAGCCCCGCACTTATCCCAGCGGCTACTTTTAGTCGAATCGAGTCATCCGTATCACCAAACAGTGTCCTACGCTCAGAGTGCCCAAGTATGACGTAATTACAAAATTCGGCGACCATTTCCGGGGATACTGCTCCAGTGAAAGCTCCACTGGTTTCGTGATACATATCTTGAGCACCTACTGAAATACCGGAACCTGCAAGTATCTCCCGTACGGTCGACAGAGCCGTGAAAGATGGACAAATAGTCACTTCTACATCATGTAAATCTTTTATGCCTGTTTTTATTTGCATAGCCATCTGGGCTGCATCACTGACAGTGGCATTCATCTTCCAATTACCAATGATTGTAGTGATCCTAGTCATATATTTGTACCTAGTACTGTATTAGCAAGATGAAATTTACCCAGGCCGACAACAAAGAATTTTTTGGGAATTAACACCGAACAGGCGAATCCTAAGACCTTAAAGCAATAACCCACTTGATTACTGAGTGTATTTTATCCGCGGGTCTACCACGGCCAACAACAAGTCGGATATGAGGGTCCCAACAACCGTAAGCATTCCCAACATCAGTACGATAAATCCAGCCGTCATAGTATCCAGGTTAACTATGGCATCGAGCAATACAGGCCCCAGTGTAGGCAAGCTCAAAACCACTGAGAC
>CAZSLO010000022.1:0-114779 GCA_964608025.1 uncultured Dehalococcoidia bacterium
GATTTCTTTAACTATTCTTCGTCCTGAGCTTTCTTATACGAGTCCTCTTCCTCTGTCTTTTATTCCGAGGCCTCTTCCTGTGCAGGCTCTTCCCCGGCCTCTTCCTGTGCAGGTTCTTCCCCGATTGATGTCGATGGATCAACATTTAAGTCAGGTGATGGAGAAATGTCCGATACTGCTACTTCCGTTGAGGATTGGTGTAGTTCAGCCAATTCAGAAACACCAACTTCCTCTGGTCGCAGGTCAACTAAATCACTTTTCTGCAGTATTTTTTCCAACCGCCATTTTTTTGTCTTAGAACGAGGTCGAGATTCAATCACTTGAACCAGATCCCCTACCCCACATAGGTTAAGCGGATCATGTACTTTCAGCCTGGCTTTTCGACGCATTGATTTTTTATACAGACGGTGACGAGTCCTCCATTCGACATGCACCACTACGGTCCGATCCATCTTGTCGCTGACGACTCTCCCTAATTTTATTTTGCGACGCTCGAAACTCATTCCCCTGCCTCAGATAATTCTCTTTCTCTCACAATCGTATTTATACGTGCGATACGGGTGCGCACTTTTCTGATCTCTTTGACGTTTTGCAATTGCATCGTTGCCGCCCGAAATCTCAAGTTCATAAGCTCCCGGTGAGCTTCATCCATCTCTTCATTTAAATCGGGATCCGCGAGCGCTCTTAAATCGTCTATCTCCATACTAATCCGCCTACCTATCCTATATTTGTCGAGATCTATCTATATTTCGTGCCGAGATACTAACTTAGTACCCATTGGGAGTTTGGCCGAGGCCAATGACAAGGCTTCTTTTGCCTCATCCTCAGGAATACCCGCCATTTCAAAAAGTATCCTGCCAGGCTTGACTACTGCCACCCAATGATCAACCGGACCTTTACCGCTACCCATCCTTGTCTCGGCGGCCCTAGCAGTAACAGATTTATCTGGAAAAACACGTATCCAGAGCTTGCCTCCTCTTCGAACATAGCGCGTGATTACACGTCTAGCCGCTTCAATTTGTCTAGACGTGATCCAACCCGGCTCAGTTGCCTTCAAGGCAACTTCGCCAAAATCTACCTTGCTACCGGATACTGCGATTCCCTTCCGGCGGCCTCTATGTTTATTCCGATACTTCACCCTGCGGGGTTGTAGCATCTGTTGCCTCTCGTTCAGCCGTAACTGTTACTTCTATTGGTTCCATATCAATTTCCTGCTCCTTGGGAGCTGGAAGAATATCACCCTTATAAATCCACGCCTTAACACCAATTCGTCCAAAATCTGTGGCTGCTTCTGCAATACCAAAATCGATGTTCGCTCTCAGGGTATGCAATGGGACGCGTCCCTCAAAAGATTTTTCTCTTCTAGCAATTTCGGCACCACCAAGACGACCGCCGCAGATGATTTTCACACCTTGGGCCCCAGCCTGCATTGTCCTGCCTATTGCCTGCCTGATCGCACGCCTAAACGCAATCCTTCTCTCAAGTTGGTCTGCCACACTTCGAGCCACAAGAAAAGCATCCAATTCTGGCTGCCGAATCTCTTGTACATTAAGTCGTACACGATTCTCGGACTCGGATTCAAGTGATTTTCGAAGTTCCTCAACGTTCGTCCCACCCCGTCCAATGACAATTCCTGGCCTGGCTGTATGTATAGTTACTACAACTTCATTGGAACCACGCTCTATTTCAATCTTAGATATCCCCGCATCCGGAGAAGAACCCAGTACCATGTTGCGCAAAGACATATCTTCAGCCACTTGGGCACTATATTCTTTCCGATTTGCGGCAAACCACCTAGCCTGCCAGTCCTTATTTATACCTAAGCGAAACCCTATTGGGTGCGTCTTATTCCCCAAGATCAGACTCCTCGCCAACAATCACTGTTATATCGCTGTTTCTTCTTAATATCCGAGTAGACCTACCTCTCGCCCTAGCCCTAAACCTTTTGGTAGTAGGAGCTTCATTCGCAAAAGTTTCTATGATTTTCAAATTCGAGGGCTGTGCTAAAAGTTCATTTTCAGCATTAGCGGAAGCAGACTTAAGAACTTTTGCTACCCGTGCCGCCACTGGCGTTGTCATGAACTTAAGCATATCTAGAGCCTCTTCCACATTCATACCACGAACCAAGTCCAATACAGGCTTTACCTTCCTAACAGATATGCCGGTGTTCGTTGTTTTTGCTTTTACTGGCATTTGTTTACCTAATCTGGAGTCGTCATGCGTTCGGATCTGGTGGAATGGCCCCGGAAGGTCCTGGTCGGAGCGAATTCTCCCAATCTATGACCTACCATATTCTCTGCTATGAAAACTGGCACGTGCCGCCTCCCATCATGGACAGCGATCGTTAATCCAATCATGTCCGGCATAATCATCGAAGCCCTGGACCAAGTCTTGATAATCACCTTGCTATTACTTCTACCAGCAGCTTCTACTTTTTTAGCAAGCTTAGAATCAATATACGGACCTTTTTTGATTGATCTAGACATTTTTCGTACCTTGTTAGCGCCGGTTTCTACGCGAGAAAATCATTTTGTCTGATTTCTTGTTCTTTCTTGTGCGGTATCCCAAGGCCGGCTTACCCCAAGGAGTTTTCGGGCTCGGCATACCAATAGGAGATTTCCCTTCACCACCACCATGAGGATGATCAGCCGGAGACATTACTACGCCCCTTACTTCTGGGCGACGACCAAGATGACGCCTACGTCCTGCTTTACCAAACTTTACATTCTTGTGATCCAAGGCACTTACTTGTCCGACTGTGGCCACACACTCGCTGAGTACTTGCCGCACTTCACCTGAGGGCAACCTGAGCAAGGTATATGTACCTTCTTTTGCTAAAACCTGAGCTGCGCCTCCTGCACTCCTAACCAACTGGCCGCCTTTGCCTACCTTCATCTCGACATTATGGACCATAGTACCTGTAGGTATAGATCGTAGAGGCAGAGCATTACCCAATCGGACATCTGCATTATCAGCTGCAATTATAGTATCTCCAACATTTAGGCCATTTGGAGATAATATATAACGCCAATCTCCATCTCTATATTTGATCAAAGCTATCCGTGCCGAACGATTCGGATCATATTCGATCGAGGCAACTTCCCCAGGAACATCAAATTTGTTTCTTTTGAAATCAATAACCCGCAGTCTTCGCTTGTGTCCTCCACCACGATGCCTTACAGATATCTTTCCACTTCTATCCCGTCCGGCACGCTTCTTGAGAGGAAGTAATAGCGACTTCTTAGGTTTATCAGTGGTTATGTCGTCCGTAGTTTGAAAAACTGCCCCTCGGCGCCCTGGTGTAGTAGGTTTTGCACTCTTAAGTGGCATTTAAACCCCCTCGAAGATCGTAATAGATTCACCATGACCAAGAGTCACAATAGCCTTCTTCCAAGACCTCTTCTGACTCTGTCTCGGTCCGAATCTCTTAATTTTGCCCTTGACATGCATTGTATTAACACTTAACACATTCACATCGAAGGCCAACTCTATAGCTTCTTTAATCTCAGGCTTGGTAGCCAAAGGCGATACTTCAAAGACATATGTCCTTCTATCCTGAAGAAGGGTAGATTTCTCTGTAACAATGGGTTTTCTGAGTATGTCTTGAGTAACCATTTTAGTCTTGCTATGCAGCGACTGAACTTGAAGTTCGGCGGCTCTTGCTGCGGGCTCCTCCCCAAATTTCTTCCGCTTTCCGTACGGCATCTACTGTCATGATTATCTTGCCGCAATTTACCAAGTCTAGCGTATTTAAAAGTGATATAGGCAGGGTTCTTATTCGCTCAATATTTCTTGCTGCCTTAATCACACTTGAATTCATTTCGTCCAGAACTATAAGCGCTGGCGCCTCTACTTCAAGGTTCCGAAGAACCTCTGCGAGGTGCTTTGTCTTGTTCTCTCCTAATTCCAAATTTTCTACTATTACCAAGTCACCATTCCTAACTTTCTCAGAAAGTACCGTGACTATGGCCAGTCTACGCATTCTCTTCGGTGTTCTTTGCCGATAACTTCTGGTCCGAGGCCCAAAAGTTGTTCCACCCCCAACCCAAACCGGGGATCGCGTACTACCCGCCCTAGCTTGGCCTGTACCTTTCTGTGGCCTGGGTTTACGACCTCCACCCGACACTTCCGCCCGAGTCTTTGTTTGCGCAGTGCCTTGCCTGCGGTTCGCGAGATGGCCAATCACTACCTGATGTACAAGCGCACTATTGGGCGGCGCGCCAAACACATCGTCCCGTGCATCCACACGGCCAATTGAAGATCCATCAGTATTTTTCAACCAAATTCGCATGGACTATCTTTTCCTGCAGACCATTACTAGGGAATTATGTGCTCCGGGGACAGCTCCTTCTACTAACAGTAGGTTTCTGTCAACTTCAGCCTGTACAACCCGAAGATTACGAACAGTCACTCTTTCATTCCCCATATGGCCAGCCATTTTCAATCCCTTTATTACACGCCCAGGAGAGCTACCAGCCCCAATAGAGCCAGGAGCACGATGGCGATCTGACTGACCATGAGTTTTGGGACCACCTCGGAAGTTGTATCGCTTTACACCTCCCGCAAATCCTCTACCTTTGCTAGTTCCTGTCGCATCAATTTTTTCATCAATTTCGAACATACCCACATCGAATATTTGGCCTACCTCTACATCTTCACCATCATCTAGTTCCACTTCGCGGAGATGTCGAAATAACCTGCCTGACGATTTAAGGTGTCCACTTAATGGCTTATTACGCTTCTTGATTTCCTCAAATCCAAGCTGAACACCAGAGTATCCATCCTGTTCCACTGTTTTTATTTGTGTCACAGTACACGGACCAACTTCAATGGCCGTAACACAGGTTGCGCGTCCTTCATCATCAAAATATTGAGACGTACCGATTTTTTTACCCAATAGGGCTCGTATACTCATCTTCCATCACATTTTCATTGAGATATGTACCCCTGCCGGCACATTAAGCCGTGTCAAGGAGTCAATTGTCTTTGTCGAGGGCTCATGTATGTCTATAAGTCGATTGTGGGTTCTAAGCTCAAAATGTTCTCGAGATTTCTTGAAAACGTGGGGAGACCGTATTACACAAAACCTTTTTATGGTAGTCGGCATAGGTATGGGGCCTGCTACTTGGGCTCCAGTTCGTTCCGCCGCCTCAACGATTTGAGTAGCCCACAAATCCAGTACCCTATGGTCAAAGGCCTTCAGAATAATCCGTATTTTTTGTTGAGTCACCATTTGAGGCTATCCCCCGTGAGCTTCCGCTGCTACCTCAGTTTCAGCCACTTCCTCGTATCTTTCGAACTCCATAGAATAACTTGCCCTTCCCTGTGTGAGCGATCTTAAAACACCAGCATACCCAAAACTCTCAGCAAGAGGAGTCCTTGCCTTCACAACCTGAATTCCACCCTGGCCTTCGATATTTTTGATAGCAGCTCTGCGTCGGCCCAGATCACCGAGCACATCACCAAGAAATTCTCCTGGCGTTACTATTTCGATACGCATTACCGGCTCAAGACGCATAGGTCTAGCCTTATGTATAGCTGATTTGGCAGCCATTGATCCGGCGATACGAAATGCCATCTCAGAAGAGTCGACTTCGTGAAATCGGCCATCAACCAAGGTTACCTTGGTATCGACAACCGGGTATCCAGATAGCGGGCCTACCTCCAATGCGTCCTGAACACCTTTTTCCACAGCAGGGATAAATTCTCTTGGTATCGAACCTCCTCGTACCTTATCCACAAACTCGAAGCCGCCACCTCTCTCGAGCGGCTCTATCTCAAGAATTACATGTGCAAATTGGCCATGGCCGCCTGTCTGGCGCACCAGCCTACCCTCTCCCCGGCCTAGTCGGCCTATTGCTTCACGATAAGCTACCCTAGGACGCCCTATATTAGCATCTACCTTATATTCTCGTCTGATTCGGTCAACAATAATATCAAGATGGAGTTCTCCCATACCAGATATAATTGTTTGCCCAACCTCTTCGTCATAATTCACAATTAGGGTCGGGTCTTCATCTGACAGGTTGTTAAGTGCGTCGACAAGCCTATCCTGTTCGGCACGAGTCTTTGGCTCGACCGCAACCGAGACAACCGGTGATGGAAACGATATGGTCTCTAGCACTATAGGTGAATCCTGATCACATAGGGTATCTCCAGTTGAGGTATCTTTCGCCCCAACCACTGCCGCAATATCACCAACGTTGACTTCCTTTAAGTCCTCTCGATGCTGAGCATGCATTTTCACTATACGACCAAAACGCTCTCGGCGCCCTGTCCTTGCGTTTAGCACAGAAGAACCAGCTGAAACAGATCCGGAATAAACCCTGAAATATACAAGTCTTCCGATGAACGGATCCGCAACCGCCTTAAATGCGAGGGCAGAAAACGGGGCATCATCAGTTGGCTCTCTGTAGTCCTCTTCATCACTATCTATTCCTACTCCCCGAGCTGGGTCTACATCAATAGGTGATGGCAAATAGTCACCCACAGCATCAAGAAGAGGTAGAACTCCTTGATTACGCAGCGCACTACCACATACAACTGGCACTAGACTGTATTCTATTGTAGCTTTCCGCAAAGCGCGTTTTAATTCTTCTATAGAAATTTCTTCGCCCTCAACATATTTCGTAATCAGGTCATCATCCGTCTCGGCAATACGCTCTACCATGGCATCTCGGTGCATCTGGAATTGGTCTCTGTCTTCATCCGGAACTATGCTTTCAATCACAGACTTCGGATCATCTGGGTCAGTGAGATATGCCTTGCCTTCTAGAAGGTCTACAATTCCTCGGAAGGACTCTTCGCTACCTAAAGGCATCTGGATCGCTACTGGACGTGCTTCAAGTCTTCGAGTGATGCTATCTACTGTTTTGTAGAAATCTGCACCTGTCCTGTCCATCTTGTTAACAAAGCATAGTCGCGGTACATGATATTTATCGGCCTGACGCCACACGGTTTCCGACTGGGGCTCGACACCTGCTACAGCATCAAAAATAACCACCCCGCCATCGAGTATCCTGAGACTACGCTCAACTTCTGCAGTAAAATCTACATGACCCGGAGTATCAATAATATTTACGTCGTAATCGCGCCATTGGCAAGTGGTGGCTGCTGAAGTAATTGTAATACCGCGTTCTCTCTCTTGGGCCATCCAATCCATCGCCGTTGTACCGTCATCAACTGCGCCAATCTTGTGAGTACGTCCGGCAAGAAATAGGACGCGCTCAGTAACAGTGGTCTTGCCCGCGTCAATATGCGCGATAAAACCGATGTTGCGTATGGATCCGAGCCGTGATTTTGAAGTCATTATAGATGTCAGTATGCGCCGCTACAGGGTAGATCGCGAGGAGTTTACCAGCGGTAATGCGCGAAGGCACGGTTTGCCTCCGCCATCCGGTGCATCTCCTCCTTTCTCCTTACGGCGTTACCTTGACTTCGAGAGGCCTCCAGAAGCTCATCAGCTAGCCGTCTCTCCATTGGACTACCGGATCCCTCTCGAGCAGATCCTATGATCCAAACCATGGCCAATGCTTCCTGACGCTCTGCACGAATATCAGTGGGTACCTGATAAGTCGTCCCACCGACCCTGCGAGATCTCACCTGAACCTGGGGCATTGAATTTCTTACGGCCTGCTGAAAGATATCCAGACCTGGTCTTCGCGATTCCTGTTCGGCCAGATCCAGCGCACCGTAGACTATTCTCTGTGCGGTTGTTTTCTTACCCTTCAGCATAACCTTGTTTATGAACCGAGCCACTTCGATACTCCCAAATCTTGGGTCCGGGCTCATTCTCTTCTTGTTTGCACGTCGACGCCTAGCCATTTAACAAGCCCTGCAAGAAGAAATTTCGTAAATCTGGATCATGACTTCTTGCTCCCATATTTACTGCGACCCCTTTTCCTGTCTTCTACTCCCTCGGTGTCAAGGGCGCCGCGTACCACATGATACCTAACACCAGGCAGGTCAGATACACGTCCTCCACGTATCAAAACCACGGAGTGTTCTTGCAAATTATGGCCTTCACCAGGTATGTATGCCGACACTTCCATCCCATTAGTCAATCTCACGCGAGCGACTTTCCGCAAGGCAGAATTAGGTTTTCTTGGGGTCTGGGTCCTAACCTGTATACAAACCCCACGTTTCTGCGGAGACCCAGAATCCCTCGACCCCTTATTTTTTATGGTATTAAAAGTGAACCTAAGAGCAGGCGACTTGTCTTTGCGTCGCTTGATCTTGCGTCCCTTCCTGATCAACTGGTTTATAGTCGGCATAAAACGATCTTATTCCTTAAAGTTAAGAGCCATGCGGATTAGTGGGCATGCAAAACTACAAGCGCCCTTTTCGGGCGGGGAATTAATTGTAGCCGTGGAACACCTGCATGTCAACCTAATTCCCAATCTGATTTACAGGCACTTCCGGATTGGTGCCAGAAGCCTATCCGAAGAAATATCTCAAGATACGTATGAGTTTATAAGGTAACAAAGGATTGACTTGTACACAAAAAAGATCGATTAAATATTCGAGTCAGATATTTCATCAGCCACACGAACCCAGTTTCATATTTGCCTAAATGGTTAGTTGAAATTCGGGCATGTCTCCCTGTCCACACAAAAAAATCCCGCTCTAAATTCAGAAAACTGATTCGATCTTCCATTGATCATATCTAGACAACCCAAATACGCCGGCCTTGGGATGCTATAGCACCAGTTCGTAGAACATGGGCATACATGGCTCCGCGCAGCGGCACATTAGTCACACGCACATCAAAACGACTTTCCCGGCCAGCCAAATATAACGTCCTTCTATTAAATGCTTGGCCTTCCAAAGCCACTAAGTAGGTGCGGCCTGTATCAATATCTATATTTGTTAGGCGTGTTCCAAAGGGTTTGTCCCAGGAGAATGTATACGTGAAACCAGAGGGCTGAATGACATATTCATGTCCTGCATCTTCTCGCAAATTATCTTCGACAATATTCACTATATCTCTACCGGACAAGTACACTAAGGCCAAGTATTCCTCAAATGGCCTGCTACACTGGATTAAATCAACCTCGTCAACAGTTCCTTTAGGAATTGGCAATCCTCGGTAGTGTCTCCGGTTATAGATCGCTAAATCCGCACCAGTAGCAATCCTCATTGCATCGGAAATCCACCGTGCCATAGGTGAGTCTAGGCCTTCCATTACAAGACGATCAGCAGAACGTCCTATTGGTCTCGTACGATAATCAGTGATTGAGCGGGCCCGCCGCGGCGCTAGATTCCCGCCCCAACTATTCAATCCCTTTTCGAGCCAAATCTCCTGATGGGAATTTACTTCTCCTTCAAAAGTACGCTCACCATCAATTTCAACAATGACAAAACCGTGGCCTTTCTTGACCAAGTCATACGGGGAAACAGAGAAACAAGAGATATTATCGGTAGTCAATCCATAGACGCCATTTTTACTCATATCTACACTTAAAGTCCCAACTTTCCCTGGTATTTCAATCGCTTCAATCGAAGTGCAGTACGAACGTCCGTAAGTAGGCAAAAGCGCGCAGGACACATATTTATCGGGACGGACGACCCGTCGGTGCTTAACCAACCACGGGAATATCCGTTTGTAATACTCAGGTACGAAATCAGAATGGTATCTACCCTCTCTGATATCCAGTCGCGTAGGGTAATTTCGTTTTATCATCGCCTCGGCAACCAGCTTGCCCCCAACATGAAAATTCAGATCGTTTTCACCACCAATACACCAGAAGGGTAAATGCATTCCATTAACAGCAAGCCATGGAAAACTGTATGCGGCACCTATAGGAGCTACCGCAGAGAACAAATTTGGGCGATGGAGAGCTATCTCAGACGCCCCTGTACCACCCATTGACAAGCCGGTAATTGATATCTTTTCCCAATCAATACTATAGCTGTGTTTTAGTTGCTTAAGGGCCCGGAACACATCATTCTCGCCGATACCTCTGAATTCTGTGACTCCTCGACCGAATGGCGTCAGAAGGATCGCTCCATATTGTTCCGCAGCAAAGAGAGGAGATGCATTTTCCTCTGCACTGTAATGTTCGGATGTTTGTCCAGTAAATTCCTCTGACCAACCAGCTGAGGTCCCATGAAGATTAATTACAACAGGCCATTTACGCCTGCTATCGTACTTGGAAGGGATGTATAAAGCATAAGGCTGATAAGAATCGTCGATATCGGAATGATATGTGAGCCTAAGATCTTGTCCCGGAGGACGGTTAACAGAATTTCTTGTATCTCCCGGGTGAAGATCAATCTTATCAATCATTGTTTCGTGGGTATTCATCTAACGCAGTCGCTTTGATCGGAATTTATTGACTCCTAGCAAGTCCACGGGAATGATGGCAATATTCAAATACTATGCTTAAATTCCGGAACCAATATTAGTTTAGTGGGGTTGGATAACCCAAAAAGGAGGGCCTGCTGGAACACTCGTCCTATCCAGCATAGCAATGAACATCCTGTACCCTAGCTCTTGTCGCCGCATCAGGTGTTTAAATACCTCTTGCTGATCAAGGGGCATTAGGTGTAGTTGTGTATTCAAAACATTGTTTGCATATTCCCAATCCCGCGCTAATAGACTCTTGAGTCGTGATATTTCGCTATCAGGAATTTCTTTAATCCTGCGTACTGGCATTTCGATCGGGTTCGTTGACATCGTTATTCCAATCAACTGTGCTGACTGGCCTAAATGGATGCGTATAGTTACTGCGTGTTTTTCAGCTTCAAGAATCCTGCCCATACGAACTAGTCGAAAGGTTTCATTGCTCCTCAGCTTAGCAAGATGTGCATGCTGATGAGCCTTGCTACTATCAGATTTAGGTACCATCAATGACAAGTTCTCGGTACTCTTTTTAATCCAGTAAAGGGGTTCACCCGGGACACTGTGCGCGGCAGCTCTATCGGCACCTAGTACGATTCCATATAAACCTAGTGCGACGGCCAGTCCGGCTACAAGAGGACGTGTTATAGATGGTATTCCATCGAGTACCCAGCCGAAGAATCCTGATCCGCGTGATTTCCGAACTGATAGCGCTTCATTCAATCGCCGCAATCCATGAATTTTCGCATGGGGATTAGGTCGAGCTGATGCGGCATACATAGTAGCAGCAACAACCTTCAAAAGAGGTTCTAATTCTGCCTGATGCTCAGGATAGTCAGTAATACAAGCCATCACGGTTTCGCCAGAAGCTATACGCTCAACGCATTGGTC
Source organism: uncultured Dehalococcoidia bacterium (assembly GCA_964608025.1). Taxonomy (GTDB): domain Bacteria; phylum Chloroflexota; class Dehalococcoidia; order Lucifugimonadales; family CAJWER01; genus CAZSLO01. The sequence continues at coordinate 11,234 of CAZSLO010000022.1, forward strand.
TACTATCTCAGCTAATCTTTCTTCTTGATTCATCTGATCATTATCCAGTATTCGGTGTAACCGTTCCTGCATCCTTTTTAGGAGATATATCTAATACAGATCTGAGCTTCTTGATCCCGGCATGTTGCAAGGCTTTCACCGCATTTTCTTTCTTACCTACAGCTTCAGCGGTTTCCTTCACAGATAGTCCAGCAGCAAAACGCAGAGACATTACCTCCTGCTGTAGATCAGTAAGGCCGCCCATGGCACTATAAACTTCTGCAGCGGACTTACCGATATCAATCTGGTCGTCGATTTCCGCAAGCGAACTCCCAGCGACAGTGGATGCCTCTTCTAGCGGGACAATTTTACGACGAGACTTCTTTCGAAAGTAATCAACAATCAAGTTGTGGGCAATCCGGAATAACCATGAAGAAAACGGGTAGCCCTGAAATTTAAAGGAGCCAATAGATTCCAGCATACGTAGAAAGACTTCAGTCGTTATATCCTCGGCTTCATTCCGATCACCTGTCTTGAACATCACGTAACGAAAGATCCTGTCATAGAAGTGTTCATATAGCTGGCCAAAAGCGTATTCTTCCCCGGCCTGAGCCTTATAAACAAAGTGATCCACCAATTTTTTTTGGGCGTGTTTGGTTTCGCCCTGCATTAACGATTCCTTTATTAGTAGGGCTGGATTCAGTCCCAAATTGCCGGTCGGCATGTCCATGCTACAGTATACAACGCGTCAGGATAATATCCGTTAGGTACACAACTACGAAATGTCCTCTGCCAAATTTATGCCTTTCGCCATTCGGTCAATGTCCACTAACGACATTCCTCAAGCTGTGGAGATCGAGAAACAGGTATTCCCAGCCATTTTCCCTCCTACGACCTTTCGGCTTGAGCTTGGGAAAACCAACTCGAGTTATCTAGTAGCATTTTCGATTAAGTCGGCAGCAAATCACCTAGCGCCTACGGGTGTTGGTGGAAGCTTTACAAAAAATATCTCTGGAATACGGAGTTTGCCCAGAAAAATAAAGGAGGGGTTTCGAAAAGAGAAAGAACTTGTTGCAGGGTTTCTTGGTATTTGGTACGTGGTGGATGAGGCACACATCATGTCCATTGGAGTACGGGCAGCATTACGCAGGCGTGGCATAGGCGAACTTTTACTACTATCCGCCATCAAGCAAGCGATGTCCAAAAATGCATCGGAGGCTACTCTTGAAGTGCGAACTTCAAATACCGGCGCCATTAATCTATATGAAAAGTATGGTTTCACGGGGCGCGGTATTCGAAAAGCCTACTATGCTGATAATCAAGAGGATGCGATTATAATGACGACCGACTCGATCCAGCATCCCGATTATAGAAAACGTTTCGTGGCACTCGAGCATTCCCATCAAGACCGCTGGGGTACCTCGAGGCTGACCTTTTTGTAGCATACCTTCGTCCGCTGAAATCTTGACCCTTCTCTTTTCCTATATGCTATTCCGGGTGCAGACCCTACAATATGCACTATTTGGTAACCATGTACTGTTACACTCGATAAAACCTGTCTTATCGAACATTTATTTCAAGCTCTGCGCCGATTAAATCCAAGAGACGTCTCCGGGACATCCAAACGCTGGCCCAAGTAAACCTTGACGATTAGAACAACCAGGAAAGACAATCGAACTGAAGATGATACTAGGAGATAACCTCACATCATCTGGACAATAGGAAATGTCCTTATTGATCCTCTCATGAACATTACCCCCACGAAATGGTCCAAAAAGCCGGCGGACAAGGTCATCAGGCATCCCCGCATGGATAGTATGAACCCCATCCATATAGAGCTTCCGAACCAACGTGCCAAGTCACCAGCGATGGACCCCAAATTACTAGTTATATACGCCTTTGGATTACTAATCGGTTTGGGTACCGTGATGCTCACTCTCCCATTCTCGCACCACGGAACAGGTTTCGTGCCCATAGTTGATGCATTGTTTACAGCAACTTCCGCAGCCACTGTGACAGGACTGGTCACTGTAGAAACCTCAACTTTCTGGAGCCTACCTGGCCAGTTGACTATCTTGGTAATGATGTTCATGGGAGGCCTTGGCATCATGACAATCGCGACTGCTTTTTTGGTATTCGCTAGACAACGAATCTCTCTTTCCCAACGATTAGTGATGAGAGAGACTATTGGCACAGATATTTTCACTGATATCACAACCATTACTGTTCGAATCGTTACATGGGCCGTAGCTCTACAGTTGGCTGGATTCATAATATTGTTATTAAGATTCCTATTCTTATACCCTCCTCAAGAGGCAATCTGGCATGCATTATTCCAAGCAGTTTCAGGATTTAACAACGCAGGTTTTACATCTATCAAGGAAAGCCAGAGTCTGTCAGCGTTTCGTTCAGACGGATTTGTGCTAGGGACCCTTGCAATACTGATTATACTAGGCAGCCTGAGTTACTGGGTGATCGCTGATATCGTAAACAAGCAAAAACTCTCTAGGTTAACCTTGAATAGTAAGTTAGTACTGGTAACCACGGGAGCCCTGCTTATCATTGGGGCCACCTTCTTCTACCTATCGGAATCACGGAACGATGCGATACTGGAAGACGCCTCTCATGTCGATAGAGTCTTAGCTTCCGTGTTTCACTCTGTAAATAGAACTTCGGGATTTACGACAATTGATTTCGGCCAAACTACTGACCAGACCAATTTTTTCTACACAGCCTTGATGTTCATTGGAGGAGCATCTGCATCAGTTGCAGGTGGCATCAAAGTTAATACTTTCGCACTTATAATCATTTCTATAGTTGCAGCGTTAAAAGGAAGCCAGGACACAACTGCGTTTCAAAGACGAATTCCACCCCACCAAATCCAGTGGGCCTTCACTATGGTAATTATTGCCTTGGTAGGAATATCTGCACTTGCGGTCTCACTGTCGTTTATTGAACACGGATATCCATTTCTTGATTTATTATTCGAGGCTGTATCGGCAATTGGGACCGTAGGATTCAGTACTGGAATTACTGGAGATCTATCCGCTATGGGAAAAATATTGCTCACAATAGGTATGTTTATAGGCAGGGTGGGCCCTCCTATGATCATCATAGCTGCCTTATCTGGGCAAGAAGAGAAAAGCCGATATCATTATGCTAACGAAACAATCCTGGTGAGCTAGCTAACACATATATCAAATCTTTGCTCCCAGATAAATCAGGCCACAACTTCGAGACCAATGACCATCCTTCATCGAGTAGCAAATGAGCTTGAGAATTCGAAGACCAATAACCTAAAGCGAAGCTATGGGAGTTTCTACCATTATGTGATGAATGTTGCACAACACTAGGACGATCTAGCCCTAGAATCTTCAACTATTCATCTTGGGAAATAATGTTACTGGTTGTAGGAAATCGACCCCACATCCATTCTATTCCTTCGTTACGAGGAGTCTTAACTACGGGACGTGACTTCAGGACATGATTAACATATCGAATTATGTCAATGGCGCATACGTTGCAATAACCATACGATTCGACAAGCCGACCCGCAATAGATTGAAGACGTTGAGCCCATTCCACACGCTGCCTTGCAAAACGTGGACGCGTTAATCCCTTGTTCAAATCGTTTCTCGAGGTAAACAGGCGAGCCTCTATAGCAGCTTTAAGCCTTGCTTCAGAATCGTATTGAAAAGAATGTCCCTTGCTTTTCCAAGCTTCCACATAGTTCGAAATCTCGCTCCTGAAATCAGTCTTGTTACGCTCCGTTACTCCTATCACGCGTTCAATTTCCCGCATGTCACGCTCTCTCTCTGAGTCAGCACGAGTGCGCTTGTAATTATCATCTCCCAAGTCAACTAAAAATGTGTTTATATTAGTAAGATAGCTTGTGAGAAGTTCCTTGGCCTTATCCTCAAAAGCCTCCTCATAAGCCATTTGTACATCGCGTACAGCCTGCTCGTTGTATTCTTTGATCGTATCAGTTACAAGCCCGACCTTGGACGCAACGTCAACTTGGTCATAACTTACGTTCTCGTCTAAACCTTCCCATAAACTCCCCAGGGCGCCCAAGGGAGTTATGCATCGAATATTAGGTTCGCTTGCCACAGCTCCGACCCGATTCATCACATATCGAGGCGATATACCGGACATCCCTTCTCTGACATGATGACGTTGCATCTCACGCAAATCTTGTTTTGAGTAGTGCGGGACCATTTGGCCATCATATAGCCGTAATTTATCTAAAAGGCTCAGGCCCTGCCGATCAGGTTCCTCTAAACGAGACAAGATTGCGAAAATACTAGCAGATTTCATGGTCAAGGGAGCAATGTGGACAGTCTCCTCCATTCTACTGTTCCGCAACATTTTCTGGTATATCTTGACTTCTTCCGTAACCTTGAGATTGTAAGGAATTTGGATAGAGATTATCCGGTCTTTAAGGGCTTCGGACTGTTCATCACCGGCGAATTCATCAAAGTCACCTTCGTTGGAGTGCCCAAGAATAGCCTCATCGGCGTAGACAGAACCGAATTTCTCCATCTTGATCAACTGCTCTTGCGCTAGACTAAGTAGCGTCGTCAAAAGATGGCTATCTGCCTTAAACATCTCAACGAATTCAACTAATCCCCTATTGGCTACGTTCAACTCGCCGTCCAGTCGAAATGCCTTACCAGCTACTTCCAATCGATCCCCTTCAAGCCGGCTCGTATCGACACTTCCTACTAATAGAGAAGAATCTGAAGGATTCGGGTTATTAGCCATGAAGTAACCAATGCCGACTGCCTCTTGTTCAGAAAAAACGACCCGGTGTACAGGAACGTCAGCGATTTTGCTCTTGTATTCGCTCCTCACCATGTATCTACATCTAGGGCAGAGATCTCCCTCGATATATAGGCCGTACTGTTCATTTAGAGATTTGCGAATCCTAGGAGGTATCAGGTGGAGTGGCTCCTCCTGCATCGGACATCCCTTAATTGCATAGACAGCGCCTTCTTTGGTACGAGTGTAGTCTTCAAGAGCACGCTTAAATAAGTCGACCACAGTGGATTTCCCACTTGCGGGAGGACCAAGTAACAGAAGGATTCGTTTCCGGACTTCAAATCTTTGTGCAGAAGCAGCAAAGTACTGGACGATACGGTCTAGTGGACCCTCTAGACCAAACATCTCTCCATCGAAAAGCCGGTAGATCCTATCCCCATCGGGAGTTGTGTCCGCGCCCTTGTCCATAACTGCATCATAGACAAGGGCATGGGATAGCCGAGAGTTGGTAGGGTTTTGGGTTACCATCCGCAGGTAATCCGCAAACGTTCCCTCCCAACCATATTTGGTGGCTTCGCGTTCCGCCTCGGAGAGGATCGACTCTATTGTTGACTTGTTATTAGCCATACTCATCGCACTTGTCTACTTGTGAGAGCGTATAGTTCGCTCCTTCTGTATCCAACTTATTCCCTTAGAATCCAGGCAACGGGGACAAAATTCTATGGCCCTAATTATGTGGTTTCAAAACTGTGCCGGTTCTGATTAAGCAATCGCCGTAGCAACCACGCCCAGTCCAATGAGACTGATAACGATGCTACCGAGGAGTGTAAACCACCCCGACACCAACCTTAGAAGCTGGAACTGGAATCCAAGGTAGAAGAATGTGATAGTTGATATGACCGTGAGCACTAGAGGTACAGCCGACATAGAAAGCCACAGACCCTCACTATAGTCTGAGAATTCACCGCCCGGGCTCATGGATATTGCAAAGTAAAGGAAAACGATCACTGAAGCAACAGCTAAGAATGAACTGTAGAAACCTATGGCACGGTCTTCAAATTCCCAAATCCCAGTGGCTCCGACGCCGACGGCATAGACTGCCCACAAAACCACGAGCGCAGTCAATGCATTCGTCAAGCTATCCGCTCCACCTTCAACAAGCACGGTCGGCTCAATCGTGGCTCCAAACATGATTGTCCCAAGCGACAGCAAGCCGAGTCCTGCCGTAAATATCCCCATCGTGCGGCCCTCGGAATATAGTCCGAGAATACTCCACGCTTGCGAATATAGAGCCGCACCGATCAGTACGAAAAAAATGCCTTCCATAAGATCCTCCCAATTAGTATCCTAGGTTGATTCGACGGACAATCGTCCCTACCTGAGCCATGATCCAAACATGTCGCAATTTCTTAGTTTACTCTTTGTCTCATTTACTAATCTCACATACCCACAAGTCGATTGTCTAGGTAAAGCTGTTTCATGATTTTGAAATTCCTATAAGCAATTGAGAATTCACCGGGCTATTTGAACAAAGATCCCGGGTGCTCCACAAGCTGCTGTAAACGCCTCATAAAACTGGATGCTACCGCCCCATCGATGACTTGATGGTCAACAGTAAGACTTACCGTGGCCATCTCCCTGACAATGACTTTGCCGTTCCTCACTACCGGCTTTTCTATCGACCGTCCCACTCCCAAAATCGCAGACTGCCCTGAATTGAGGATCGGCGTGAACCCATCTACTACACCAAGAACGCTTATAGTGAACGTGCCACCCAACACCTCGTCAGGATTAAGCGTGCCGGCCTTCGCTCGATCTGCTAAATCGTTGGTCTCCGTCGCGATCTCCTCGATACTCTTATCATCCGCGTTACGAACTACTGGCACTATCAATCCATCCGTTAGGGCAACGGCTATCCCTACATTAACCTCGTCAAACCCCAGGATATCCCCATTCAAGAGAATTGTGTTAAGGGCAGGGTTTCGCTTCAGGGCAGTGGCACATGCCTTAGTAAGAACATGGGCCAACGAGAGTGTTGTTCCACCTTTTGAAGAATTTGTTTTTCGTAATTTCTGTGCCTCAGTTACATCAAGATCCATAAAAAAGGAAAGCTGGGCAGTATTTGATAGGCTAGTACGCATATGATCCGCAATGGACTTTCTCATTCCCGATATAGCGTCCGTACTAGATGCCGCTGGTAAACCTCGAGGTACAGATGAATCCGGGGCAGAATCCTGGGACTCGGCAAAACTTCGCACGTCTGCCTCTATGACCCTGCCCCTTGGTCCCGTAGCCGTGACCTGTTCGATGTCCACCCCAAGCTTGGCAGCGAGTTTTCTTGCACCTGGGGTAGAAGGGATACCTGGTCCACTTCGTTTATCAGAAGTTTTACTTACGGCCCTACGAGAATCAGGTCGAGTGGGAAGGCTGCTCGATTCTTGTGGCGCAGGGGGAGCTTCACCTTCTGATAGCAGGTAGCCGATGACACCATCAACAGGCACTACATCTCCTTCATTTGCAATTGTATGGAGTACTCCGTCACTTCCAGCCTCAAGCTCGTAGTTAAGTTTCTCGGATTCTATCTCTACGATTACTTCACCCTGACCTACCTTCTCCCCGAGTGATTTGTTCCATTTCAAAATGGTTCCCTCGGTCATGAAGTCACCAAGCCTGGGCATTACAATCTGGTCTACCATATTTTCTACTCCATTACCTCGTGAACAGCTTCAATAACCATATCCTTGGTAGGCACGTATAAAGCCTCCAAGGGACGACTATACGGAATTGATGTATGGGGAGGTGTAATCCGCCGTGGGGGTGCATCCAGGTAATCGAAGGCCTGTTCAGCTACAAGTGCGGAAATATCACCCGCCATACTGCATCTAGGATAGTCTTCGTCGACAATCACGACTTTCCGTGTTTTCTCCACCGATTCAATTATTGCATCCTCGTCCATTGGAGAAAGCGACATGAGATCGATTACTTCGGCAGAATATCCCTCGGCCTCAAGTTCATCCGCTGCCTGTCTACAAAGATGTGTGGTGTAGCCTATTCCAACAAGGGTAACGTCGGATCCCTCCCGTACCGTGCGGGCCTTGCCAATGGGTATCTCATATGGCTCCGCGGGAACGTGCCCTTCGGGACGGAGGCCCATCAGTTGGCGATTATTGAAAACTATCACGGGATCGTCGTCGCGTATAGCCGAGATCAGCAGGCCCTTGGCAGTATAGGGATCTGACGGCACCACACATTTCAGTCCAGGGAAATGGACGAAAAGTGAGTAGAGCGTCTCGGAGTGTTGCGCAGCCGAGTTAGTTCCAGCACCCATCCCAGCAAAAATAGTTAACGGTATATTTACCTTTCCACCAAACATATAGTGCATCTTCGCCGCATTGTTAGTAATTTGATCAGCACACACCCCATAAAAGCCAACGTACATTAATTCTACGACTGGCCTGAGGCCTGTTGCTGCTGCACCAACCCCAGCACCGATAAAACCCGCTTCTGAAATAGGTGTGTCGCGTACTCGGCTAGGGCCAAACTCAGGGTAAAGGCCCTTGGTAAGTCTCATTACCCCACCCCAGGCATCTTCAAAACCCTCTCGCCCTCCAGCCCCAGCTACATCTTCGCCCATAACTATCACAGAAGAATCGAGTCGCATCTCTTCAGCTAGGGCTTCGTTAAAAGCCTGTATGTATGAAATCTCGCGCGTGGCAGTTTCCGTCACCATTCTATTTCCTCCAGATTGCCCTGCAAATTGCCATCTCGAATTGATCGAATACCTAAATCCCTGCGCCTATTATCACGCCAACATCCATCTCTGGATATCCTACGTACCTTATAGTACAGAAATCAATCAAAGACTACTACCAGAAACCGTAGGTCAAGCATATTTCACATAGGCCAGTGTTTTACGAGAACAAGCCGAGACAGTCTAAATGCGGAGATTCATCGAGCTGTAGGCACTCAAGGCAACTTTGCAACGTTCGGTGTGAAGACCCTGTTAACGCCTAGAGAACCATCTGGGTCGATCGCGATAGCGGGGCCTTTAGCCCCGTCACTCTGGTTCTGCGTCCTGGCAGTGGACTGCAGTGATGCCGCGAAGCGGCTGCAGCAGATTGGACCTTTTCGCCCGAATTTGCGAAGCGCTATAAATTTGTGGCCGGGTACCACTTGGCCTTCAAGGCTATCCCTTGACACCGAGTGAGGCTTCGTATTGAATCGCGCTCTACAAAGATTGGAGCGAGGCTCAGAATAGGACTGTGAACTCTGGCTAGCTGGAAAACAGCGCCGTAGGCAACATGTGGTAAGTCAAAGTCGGCAGCTACTCGGCAGTGCCAACTGGTACCGACTCAGCAGTGGTAAAAACTTGAGGACAAACATATTGGTTTTACTGATAGGAGCATAGATGCGGAAACCAAAATTCATCTTTCACAACGATGGCAGACATTACAACCTCTACCGTTTCGATCCTCCAATGAGCCTTCATCAAATACGTCAACCGGTAGATGAAATTCTGGGTACCGGTGTTGACACTCTCTCATTCGGCCTGGGATCTGGACATACCTTCTGGCACGATACCAAGGTCGGGTTCAGATGGGGAGAACACATCACGGACCATACAAATGGAGTGATGTGGTGGCGCGCCGGCGAGAATGTACGGCAAGCACTTGAAGCAGGAATGGACCCCTTAAAAGTTGTTGTGGAACGGGCGCGTGAGAAAGGTATTCAGATCATAGGCAGCCTTAAGATGAATGACCCAACTTCTCCCGACGACGAAGGCAAATATTGGCTGGGCAAGCTCAAGTGGGAACACCCAGAAGTGATGATAAGTGAGGAGGATCCGTTCGAACCGAAGGTAGCTCCCTGTGCTGATTATGGGAATCCACTAGTCAGGCAAGAACGTCTCGGCGTTATCGAAGAAATTTTTGGAAATTATGAACTGGATGGCCTGGAGATCGACGACTGCTTGAAAGACAGCCATGTACGCGCTTTTTTTAAACCATCAGTGGCACGTGCCAGCGCACCAATTCTCACCAGTTTGATACGCGACATCCGGGGCTTGCTGGATGACATAGGGAAAAAACGCGGGCGACGACTAATACTGGCTACACGGGTACATCCTCTTGAAGAAGGGAATCTGGAAGTTGGCATGGACGTCCGTACATGGATGGAAGAAGGTCTAGTTGATATGGTGCTTCCATATTTAGGAGGGACTCAAAGCATGCTGGTAGACTCACAGCATTCCTTTGATTGGATAACCAAAGCCGCGCTTGAGTCTGACACATGGGTGTATCCCCGAATAGGCAGGCTGCCCTATGATGACCGCTATCACAATGCCACCATTGAGATGCAACGAGCAGACGCTACTAACCTACGCAAAAAAGGCGCCGATGGAGTATACATGGAGCACTTGACTTGGCCACATTCTATATCAGAATACCAAGCATTGCGGGAACTTGGAGATCCCGACATTTACGCCCGTAAATCCAAGCTCTATATGCTTGCTCCTGGCACTAAGGGGCCAGACTCGGCACCACTAGGAAGAATACTTCCAATGATTATGGAGGAAGGGGAGACTGCCCAAATTCCCATCTTCATCGGTGACAGCCTATCCGATGCACTGGCAGACCGGGAACTGGAGAGCATAAATCTTGGGGTACGTATCGTTCAAAAGAACCCCCTGGATAATATTACGTTTCAATTCAACGACCAGCCTTTGAATGTCGAGGAGGCTAAAATCCGTACAGTTTATGGAGGAACTGTTTCCTGGTTGGCGCAACGGTCGGATCTACCAGAGAATATCAACACCTACTACTGGTACGACTTCAATTTGCCATTGGATCTTGTTCGTGAGGGAGATAATGAACTGAAAGTAACAATGAATCACCACTTCAAGGACATGACAGCCGACCGGATATTACACCACATCGAGGTAAGGGTTGATTACGTCGAACCAGAGATGCCGGTAGGCAGTCAACAGTGATAGCACCTTAGGCTTGAAATTAATGGTGTTGGCCTGCGGCACTCATCCTATGATCCCTTGCTAACTATGCAAATCAAGTGCCTAGAGAGCTCAAGCTGGTCCAGAAAAACTTCAACCCCAATTTTTCTAGTGATTCGAGGGATGAGTGAAGTCGGGCTAAAAATCAGGCTCCATGCTAACTGACAGAAATCCGATAGGGCCACGATCATCCGCGTACCAAAGAATATTGTCCTTTATAGTCATTCCATGTACCTGCACAGGATCCGAAACGCGGAAGGCATCATAGCACCGTCCGTCTTCGACTCGGATCCTGCTGACGACACCAAATGAAGTATCTGCCACCCACATGTGGCCTTCCTCTTGAGCCCATGCTATCCCGTGTACCCTAAAACCCGGTGTTCTAAACCGGTGTATCTCCTTCCAGGATGCTGCCTCTAACACATGGACAAACTGTGATGGAGGTGAGGCAATATAGATGTGTCCATCTCGCCATTCAAGGCCATGATCTCCAGTCGGTTGTGAGTGTCTTCCCGTGGATTCACTTAGATGTTCTCTAGTTGCGTTTATCCCAGCTCCTGGAGATTTATAGCGGTCTACAGTTTTGCCAGTCTTTGGATCTATGGCAAATACCTCGCAGCTATAGGTAGAGGCAACCCAAATAAGATCATCTCCCACGGTGATTCCACTTGAGTGGACCGTTTCGGTTGGTGCTTCGAAAAGAGTTTCGCCAGTTTTCCAATCCAACTTATATACATGGCCATTTCCCTGGTCAATGTACAAGAGGCCGTCATCAACTGCCTGAAGGCCGTTAGGCTTAGGTCCAGGAGAAATGAACATTTGGATGGCATCAGCCACCTTATGTGGCAAAGGTATTTGTCCTAATTGTAGGAGACGTAAACATCGGTGGTTAGTTCGGAAGAATCTGGAAAGGGACTTTCATTCGCAAACTTGGTGGCCTCAGCGACATCTCCAATTATTTCTCGGTCCATCGATTCAAGATCATCCTCCGTGGCCACTTGGTTATCGAGTAGATATTTTTTCAATCTTTCATTGCAATCTCGGGCCTTGAATTCAGTCTCTTCTTTCTCTGTCCTGTAAAGCAGAGGATTGTCAGCTCCAAAATGACCCATATACCTATAGGTCCTCGCCTCGATCAGGGTTGGTCCGTCTCCTGCACGAGCCCGACTTACCGCCTCCCCGGCAACTTCATAAATATCTAACACTGACTGGCCATCCACGGCTATTCCTGGCATGTCATACCCTGCCGCACGATCTGCCACGGATTCGCCCGCTACAGCATACTCAAAAGGGGTTGACTGAGCGTACCGGTTGTTTTCACATACGAAAACAACCGGTAATTTCCATATCCCGGCAAGGTTCATCGATTCATGCAGCACACCCTGGTTAGCTGCCCCATCGCCGAAGAAGACCACGCTGACCATGTCACTACCCTCGACCTGGGCCGTCAGTGCCGCGCCTGTCGCGACCGGAATATTGGACCCAACAATGCCATTGGCACCTAGCATACCCTTGTTGATGTCCGCAATATGCATAGTTCCGCCTTTGCCTTTGTTGGTACCCGTGGCCTTACCGAGTAATTCAGCCATCATAAGCTTTATATCGAGTCCCTTGGCAATACAGTGATGGTGGCTCCGATGTGTACCAAAAATGTAGTCCCCGTCACGGAGATGAACGCAAATACCAGTCGGCACAGCTTCTTGCCCAACGGCGGAATGCATACCTCTCAACTTTCCAGCATCTGCCTCACGTCTCGCTTGCTCCTCAAATCGCCGTATGGTAAGCATGGTGTGGTACATTCCAACCAATGTTTCATCATCAAGTTTTGTGGTACTAGTCACGGCAAATCCTCCCTCAATACATACTCCTTAACACTACTGTGAAAGAGCCTAAAAACTGGCCGGGATTATAGCATAAGAAACTCCATCACTAAACGTTCGTGCATGAACTCCAAAGCGCACTCTAGTTGTATCAGGCCCGTCCAAATTAAGTAACGTGATAGATTCCTAAAATAAGATTAGCGTTCTCGAAATTTCCGATCCACACGGCATGAACCGTGAATTACATCCCCTAAGGGGTTACGAAAGCCCGGGTTATATCGGCATCATCACCCTTTCCAGCCCATTCCGCCTGCTCGAAAGCATCACCGATTTTCTCTAGTGGGAAGGAGTGGGACATCACCTTGGTAAGTGGATATTTATCCCGGGTGCGGGTGAGCATATCTAGCGTGACAGGAAGAATATATGGATCGTAATGAGTGGCAGGTATGATCCTCACCTGACCCCATAATACCTTGGATGCATCAAGGGTGACATTGCTATCAGGCCAGATGTTGCCAATCTCAACAAAGGCGCCGCCTCTCCGTACCATTTCAATTCCTTCAGGTATTACCCCCGGATAGCCAACCACTTCCATTACAACATCGCCACCACGCCCTTCAGTAAGAGCTTTTACTCTCTCAATCCGAGATTCAGGAGTTTCAAATTCACGTATGTCGATTACCTCGTCAGCGCCACATTGCTTTGCAAGTGCCAGCCTGGAGGAAACTCCATCGATCGCAATAACCTGACCGGCACCCATCTCCTTAGCAGCAGCTGCAGCATTTATGCCTAACCCACCTGCACCTTGGATCACAACAGTATCACCCATACTCATATCCGATATTTGCAGTCCGTATACGACCTGTGATGCGGCACAGTTGACTGCTGAAACGGCCGCATCTGGTAATTCTTCTGGAACCTTAAAAACGAAATGTCCTGGAAATAGGTAATAGTATTCGGAGAATCCCCCATTGCAATACGGGAACTCCTCGATCGAAGCCCTGAACCGAAATCTCGTAGGACAATGGTTTAGTTCCCCCCGGAGGCAATTGTAACAACGACGACAAGGGAAAAAATAAGTAAAGACGACCCTGTCGCCTTCCTTCAATGGCCTCCCCATAGAGTCTGTAGATATGTCCGGGCCTAGCGTATCCACTACGCCTGCCATTTCATGGCCCATGATGACGGGTCCCTGCTTGCCAGTGAGGATTGGCTCTAATTCACCCCGCCAGAAGTGAAGATCAGAGCCACATATGCCCCCGGCTGTTACTTTAACTCGTATCCCTCCTGCCTCCACTGGGACCGGGGGCAGTTCCACCATTTCAAAGTGGTATGGTTCAACAAAAACAGCCGCCTTTCCCATGACCATATCGCTTACTCCTCTTTTTCACTGGACTTGAGCAAGAACTTTACCATCGGGTCTGAGTGACATCAATGCATATTCCTGAAATAGAGCCTATCGTTTATAGTTGCAATGAAGGATTTACAGCTTGTTATTATTTATAGCTTGTAATTAAGGAGCAATAAATGCAAAAAGTCGGATTGATCGGCTCTGACAATAGTCATGTAGAAAGATTTACCGAGATCCTGAATCTCGATGACCATCCATCCTACTGGAAAAATAGTAACGCGGCCGTATGGGCAATCTGGGGTGAAGATGAAGCACGAACTCGCGAAGCTGCGTCTGCTGGACAAATCCCTGTAATCGCATCATCCCCTCAAGAAGTCGCAGAACAGTGTGATCTTGTATTCACTATCTCTCGCCGAGCCGACGTACACCTGGACCATGCTCGTCCAGTCATAGAAGCAGGCAAGCCACTTTTTGTTGATAAGCCATTTACCCAAACCCCAGATCAAGCCCGTGAATTGTTATCGCTGGTGAAGAAGGCCGGAATTCCGATGACAAGCTTTTCAACTCTCCGATATGGATCGGCAGCTCGAATCTTCAAAAATGGAATGGGAGAAGCTGGGCTTATCAAATACGCCACCTACCTGGGACCAGGAACAAGGCAAAATCCATATGGCGGTATTATCTTCTACGGAATTCATATAGTTGAATTGATGCTCCACTTTCATGGCCCAGACGTTATTTCAATCAAGGCAGTTGAAAACCCTCCAAACGGTACTAAATCCAACGTTTCGGTCACCTGCTGTTACTCGGACGGCACACTGGTGAACCTAGCTATTCTCGGTGACACTTCATACCTTTTCCATATGCTAGGTGTAGGTTCAGAAGGGATCGTGGAGATTCCAGGAACAGCTCGCAACTACGCCTCCGATGCTGCATCCAAAGCCCGGGCAGAAGGTCTAAAGCTTGGCAGCAACATTGCTTCAGAAGGAGTGCCGAAAGCAGATCATTATGAAAACGGAGTCCAGCAGATATTCGCAGTACTGCGGCGCGAAAAACCTAGCCTTCCTTACGATCATATATTACGGTCAATACAGATTTGTGCAGCTATAGAAAAGAGCCTATCGGAAGCCAGTACTATCGATCCAAGAAAGTTATAACTTCGACATTTAGAGCTTGAACATCTAGGGATATTTAAGTAGCACCATATAAACACTAAGTGTGGATAATCATGTTCCTAGAACGTTTCCTTGCAACAATTTAAAAATTGGACCCGGTAATTTCATGGTTTCATGACTAGAGAGATATCAATGGATAATAGTGGAAATATCCACAACACAGATGTGCTGGTGGTAGGAGGCGGCGTTATAGGAGTATGTTCTGCTTACTATCTGGCAAAGACTGGTCGTTCGGTTACCCTGATTGAGCAGGGAGATATTTGCAGTGGTAGCTCTTATGGCAATGCTGGATGGGTAGTCCCAAGTCATAGTTTCCCCCTAGCAAATACTGGTGCGGTCATGCAAGCACTTAGATGGATGTTCAATCCAGATAGTCCTTTTTACATAAAACCACGCCTCGACCTGGATTTATTTAAGTGGCTTTGGAGATTCAGAGCTGCTGCAAACTCAAGGGCTTTTCAGGAATCCATCTCCGTGATGTCCGAACTGGGCAACGCCAGCCTAGCTTTGTACAACGAGCTCATTGACGCGGAATCTATTGACTGTAAATACCAACAACGTGGGCTACTCGGGGTTTTTCGAAGTCGCCAGGCATATGAGGAAGGCGAGAAAGAAGCACTTGTACTCAAGCAACATGGTATGTCCGCTAAGATGTTGACCCCAAATGAGGTAATCACTCTAGAGCCGGTGGTAAAACCTGACAATATGGGGGGCATCCACTTTGAACAGGATGCAAATCTAAAGCCAGATGATTTCGTCCTAGGCTTAGCTTCTAGATTCGAGAAAATAGGCGGTGTAGTCCATTCCCACGTGAAGTTGAATGGGTTCACTCCTGTAAAAGATGGAACAATATCCGCCAAAACTTCAAACGGAGTGTACAAAGCCCAACATGTCGTGTTGGCAGCTGGATCTTGGTCCATGGACTTGGCCAAGTTACTGGATATCAACGTACCAGTACAACCCGCAAAGGGATATAGCGTGACATTTAATCTGCCAGATGATTCCCCTACGCGTCCGATAATGATGTTCGGTGCCAAGTGCGGCTTAACGCCTATGGGATCTTATATGAGAATCGCTGGCACCCTGGAGCTTTCTGGAATCAACGACAAGATCAGCCAACGAAGGGTGGACGCCATGCTACGCGCAGTTGGTGAATATTTCACTACAAAAATTAACCCGTTAGAAGGAAAAGTCTGGAGTGGCTTAAGGCCACTGAGCCCGGACGGCAGGCCTATGATCGGCGCAATAGATAAAAACCCTAACGTGGTAGTTGCAACCGGACACTCAATGACTGGAGTTACTCTCGGGCCGGTGACCGGAAAACTGGTCGCCCAACAAATTACAGGTGAGGTTCCAATAGTAGATCCCAAACCATTTAGTCTAAACCGGTTTAACTAGTTACTTATACTTAACCGTTGCCCGTGCCCGAGAGCATAGCTGCAAAACGTTTCCTTTAAAAGAAAACAGTTCTTCCAGTTGGGTCTTTAGCGGCTCTAACCTATGCCAATAACTTCCCCGGCCAAGACTTTTGTACGTACTCCCCCTTCAACAGCAACTTGACCATTAACGAGAACATGTTCGAATCCCTTGCTGTATTGGTGCGGATAGCTTAAATCCGAGCGGGCCTTTACAGCCGATGGGTCGAAGACTACTATGTCAGCCCTATAGCCTTCCTGCAAAATACCCCGATTTGACCACCCAAGTATCTTTGCTGGCAGAGACGTGGCAGCACGCACTGCATGGGGCAAAGTGATTGTTCCTCTTTCCAGCACATACTTTCCTAATTTGGTTGCGAAAGTCGAGTACGCACGAATCGATTGCGGAGCACCCAAATTGCCCGTTGTGGTACCAAAGTACGGGTAATCACCATCACTGCCGGTTGCAACGAAATTCTTTCGCATAGCGTACTCCACATCATCTTCAGAATGGAGTGTGACGATTCCACGGACACCCTCCAGCGTCAATTTTATGGCAGCACCTACCTCAGTCTCTCCCAACTTGACAGCCGCATCTGCCAAGGTAGAAAACTCTAACTGGGTACGCGAGGTGCCAAATACGATGATGTTGTCAGGCCCACCAAGGTCATCAATATATGCAGCCACTTTGGATATGATTTCGCTGGCTTCATTAGGATCAGTGAGCCGTGCGAAGAAATCTGCACGTGTCCCGGGATTATCAGGCCCTTGATGCATTCCATACCAACATGCTATCGCGAATAATCCAGCGCCCTTAGAGGGCATTGCGTGACTCAATGATTCTGTAACTGTTTGGCGTAGGATTTCAGGCCGTTTCTTCCAGAATTCGATTTCGTTTTTTTCAGGCGGAATACCAACTAATTCAGTCCTCAAAAGCAATAGTTCGTGATTGTTTAATCTCTTCAGAATCGAGTCTATGCGTTTAGCCTTTTCATCGATTTCGTCCGATCCGGCTAGCCCAATAGTGGCTGGGACTAATGAAACTGGTCCTCCCTCAATAAAGGGAAATTGGTCGGCATAGATGTTCAGGCCACGTCCCCGCGCACTCTCTATCAAGTCGGTCGCCTGTCGCAATTTGCCCCAGTTTCTCTTATAGACGGACTTAAAATGCGTTATAACTGTCGTCGCGCCAGAACGATCGCTAATTTCGATAGCCTCTTTCACGGACTCAATCAAACGGTCGGACTCATCCCTAACATGAGTGTGATAAATCCCACCAAAAGGCACGACTTCTTTGACCATCTCCACGATCCCATCAGTATCGAAATATCTATCTGGGGCGAATATAAGCCCGGAAGATATCCCAATGGCACCGGATCCCATCGCATGCCGAATACGCGACATCATCTCCTGTCTATCACTAAAAGTTGGCTTGTTTTCATAAGGTCCTGTGACTTGTCTTCGCACTTGACCCAATCCGACCATAAAGCCAGCGTTAGTACCTATGCCTTGGGAATTGAGCTTTTCAACCAGCTCGTTCATTGAGCTGTGGATCGGCCATCCACCATACCCGTCGGCACCTCCTACTACTGAGGTAACTCCCTGTAACAAGTAGTGGTCGCTTGGAGCCAGTTCGGGATGAGGCAAACCGCGTTCGGCATGGGTATGCATATCAATAAACCCGGGTGAGACGTATCGTCCCGAAGCATCTATGGTACGTCCAGCATTGTAGTTGGTGAGATCGCCCATAGCAGTGATCTCATTGCCGCTTATACCAATATCAGCCGAGAAGGAATCAGCCCCGGTCCCGTCTAAGACTTTTCCGCCACGAACTACTATGTCGAAGTCTTGAACCATTTCTGTAAATTTTAAATCATTCGTGGAATTTTATGTAACTTAAGAAAGAAGGCGTAAAATAGGAATTCTCAAGTCCAAGCATATTTATCTTGATCTTATTAGGGACACATTGTAGTGCTAATCCCTGTGGCTGATTAATCTAGCCCACGAAACCTCTAGAACACTATCTGCCGTATTGACATTCCGATGCTACAATATGATCCATCGTAGGCGAGGTCTCATCTCACGAGGCCTCGCCCTCTACTATTTGGGATTATGGGAGGGAAATGGATCTAAGCATCCTTGGGGAACTACTAACGAATTCTGCTGACTTCAATCGATTAAGATCTGCAATAAAAGGCGGCCAATTCAATTCGCAACTTCAGGTTTTATCGGAAGCAACCCCCTTAGTCCTATCGTCGCTCCATCAAACCATGGGTTGCCCCATACTAGTTGTTGTCCCACGCCCAGCCGAAGCTCAACGCCTATATGAACAAGTATTACTCTGGACAGATACCGATACCCCGGTTCTACATTTCCAAGAAAATGAGACCCTCCCCTTCGAGCGTATGGTCCAAGATCTCGATACTGCCCAGGAACGAATTCGTGGTCTATGGACTCTAGTCCCAGACAACCCGCCCTCACCACTCATCATAGCTTCAGTGTCAGCCATCGCCCAAAAGACCATAAGCCGAGACACCTTGAAAAACAGTGTCCAGACCTTCAATCTCAGGCAACAGATCGACTTAGACCAGACTATTAATGCCTGGAATCGGATGGGATATCGAACTGAATCTTTGGTGGATTTACCAGGGCTAGTTAGTCGTCGTGGAGGAATTCTCGACATATTCCCTGTCTCTGAGGACGCCCCTTTACGAATCGAACTTTGGGGTGACGAAATCGACTCCATCAGATACTTCGATCCAGATACACAGCGATCAACTACACTTGTAGAGTCCATAACTATCATACCAGCGCAGGAAACCCTCCCCGGCTTAGTGGATCGTGAATCTTTCGACAACCTACGCAAAAGTATGGATATGGACAAATGTGCGAAAGAACCTCGCGACCGTATCAACGATGAGATCGATCTGTTATTGGAAGGATTTACAATCGAAGATGTTGATTTCTATTCTGGCTTTTTCAACACGGGGTCTTTATTAGATTATCTCGCGGATAACACACTAATAGTGAATCTCAATAGCACTGAAATATCTGAGGCTGCCTTGGAAATTGACGAACGAAGCCATCAACTTAGAAAAACAAAAGAACAAAGCTATCAGATCCCAACCAAATTTCCTTCGTCCCATTTCTTGGAATCGGAATCCACCGAACGCGGAGTCCATATTCAAAGACGACTAGAGATCACCCCGTGGGGCTCAGAAGATCTACTCAAAACTGAAAACTATTCACTCCCGTGCTCATCACCTCCTGATTTCGGAGGGCAACTTGAATCTTTCGTAGAATCTGTTGCCCAGATGTCACAGGACGGAGACAGGATTATCGTCGTTTCATCAGCATCTAGTCGTCTTGAAGAAATCATGACCCAGACTGGCCTTGAGATAGAAATGTCCGAGCGCTTAGAGGCAATCCCGGTCCCTGGAGCCATAGTTTTGTTTCAAGCTTGGGGATCTGGTCTCAATGACGGAATAGTTCTGACCGATGTTGTTCAAAACCTAGTAATTTTGAGCGACTCCGAGATCTTCGGTACAGCAAAGCTCCGTAGAACCACCCGCCGCCGCATGGTTAAGCGCGAAACCTTGCTATCAGAATTGAATCCGGGTGACTACGTGGTACACGTCGAACACGGAGTCGGAAGATTCCTAGGTACAAAAAGAACCGCGCGCGACGAGGGAGAAAGGGAGTTCCTCGTGCTTTCTTATGCACGAGGAGATGAGCTATATGTGCCAATGGTACATATAGACCGCATCAGTCCCTACGTCGCACCACTTGAAAAGCCACCATCCCTAAATCGTTTGGGAACCCAGGAATGGACTCGGACCAAAGAAAGGGTTGAGCATTCTACACGCGAGATGGCGGCTGAACTTCTCTCCTTGTACGCTTCCCGAGAACTCGCCAAGGGATATTCATATCCTCCGGATACTCCTTGGCAAAACGAAATGGAAGATGCCTTCATATACCAAGAAACACAAGGCCAGCAAGACACGCTTGCCGACGTTAAGCTGGATATGGAACAAACCAAGCCGATGGATCGGCTTATCTGTGGTGATGTAGGTTATGGCAAAACGGAGATAGCTTTACGGGCGGCTTTCAAAGCTGTGATGGCAGGTAAACAGGTGGCAGTGCTTGTGCCAACCACAGTGCTCGCCCAACAGCATTTCTCGACATTCAAGGAACGAATGCAGGCCTTCCCGATATCGGTAGAAGTTCTAAGTAGATTCCGAACTGAATCTGAGCAGCGACGCATTGTAAATGGACTGTCAGCAGGTACGGTGGATATTTGTATCGGGACACACAGACTCATCCAGAAGGATGTAAGCTTTAAAAACCTCGGCCTTGTGATCATCGATGAGGAACAGCGTTTCGGCGTATCCCATAAGGAACGCCTTAAGGATATGCGACACGAGGTTGACGTACTTACATTGACAGCTACTCCTATACCCCGAACACTTCATCTGGCCCTCGCTGGAATTAGGGATATGAGTACGATTGAAACACCCCCAGAAGAAAGGCTGTCCATCAAAACCTACGTCTCTGAATTCAGTGACGATTTGATACGGGAGGCGATTAGGCGAGAGATAGACCGACAGGGACAAGTTTTCTTTGTCCATAACCGAGTACACAACATAGACTATATGGCTAATTACATACGTAGTCTCGTCCCTGAGGCGAAAGTGGGAATTGGGCATGGCCAGATGCCAGAGAACCAACTAGAGCGAGCTATGATCGAATTTTCAAAGGGTAGGTACGATGTTCTAGTTTGCACAACAATCATAGAATCCGGACTAGATATCCCAAATGCGAATTCGCTGATAATAAATCGGGCCGACGCATTCGGCTTAGCACAACTCTATCAACTCCGTGGGCGTATAGGCAGAAGTGAACGGCGAGCATATGCATACCTACTTATTCCAGCCCACCGCAGTATTAAAGAGATTGCAGAAAAGAGACTAAAAACGATGCTCGCAGCCACCGAACTCGGTGCTGGATTTCAGATAGCAATGAAAGATTTGGAGATTCGCGGTGCCGGTAACGTATTAGGGTCCCAGCAAAGTGGACATATCGCGGCGGTGGGATTCGATCTTTACACCAAGCTATTATCAGAAGCGGTAGAAACTCTTCGTGCCCATATAGCAACGACGGGTACCGGAGAAGGCGCATCCGACCCTGCGGAAATAGATCTTCCATCCTACGGGAACATTTCAATTAGTGGCTCAGAAATATTCCCTGCCATCGACCTAGGCATACCCGCTAGTATACCTGCCACCTATGTAACCGATCTCCAAACAAGGCTTGATCTGTACCGGCGAATCGGTTCTGCTGGAACAAAAACAGATCTTTCCGAAATAGATGATGAGATGGTAGATCGCTTTGGAACATTACCATGGCAGATCGAAAACCTACTATACATTGAGAGCCTAAAGCTTAGTTCAATCACTGCGGGCGTCGAATCAATCTCGAGAACGGAAAAATATATTTTGCTCAAGCTCCGGGATGATACAGGTGGTGCCAGGGACGCTTTACAAAAGTCTTTGGGCCCTGGAGTCAAGGTAGGCCATACTCAAATCCGGCTAGATCCTTCTTCGATATCGGAGGACTGGGAAGTGACTCTTCCATCCATACTCAAAGCAATATCAAGTTTCCGTAACCAGATCAGCTCAATCAGCTGACTTCTCTGATCTTTAGCAAAATGCGGCACTCTATTCAGGAAATTTCGTGCATATCTAAGCATAGACAATCACAAACCAAGTCGCCTCAAATTAATAAGACAGGGCTAGAAAGACACCCCAACATCTTTGAAGTTAAGTCTATTGCCACGGATCTTCGGCTCGAGACTCATTACGATCAATCTATGCGATTTTGTTCAAATTCTTAACTGCAAGTTGTCTAGAAGTCTGGTTATACAGAAACAGTAACGATTATTGAATATCGAGATGCTGACAGTTTACTAACCACCTAGACTTCTCCATAATGGCGACATCGTAAAAGACAGCATGCGATCATCTTCTGTGCGGGCTGACAAATCCATGATGGAAGGCGATATGAATTCCAAAACCTTGACCGGTTGGATATTAATTGTTGGACCAATCCTCACATTCCTAGTAGTTGGCATTTTGTATGATGCGGTGATTGGGCCAGGAGAAACTAACGCAGAAGCAGTTAGTGAGGCGATGGCCAAGGCCCAGATGGCTACCTTGCTAAGGATCATAGGTGCCATCGCTTTTGTTTCTCCGTTTATTGGCATGACCCTCTTCTCACGATCTATGCAAGGAGAAACTAGTCCAGGCGCTCCATACGCAGCTATTGCAGGAATTGTTTTTACCGCGATATCAGCGATCGCTATACTAGCATCAGGATTGAGCCTAGGCACAATAGATACTGCTAAAAACAGCGTATCAGATGCTGCAATCATAGAGATCATTAGCGACGGAATCTTCCCCGGCTTGTTTGTCTTTTGGGGTATAGGAAACATCCTGATAGGTACTGCCATGGTTATCCAAAAAAACCTCCACATTGTTATGGGGTGGCTTTTCGTATGTTGGGGAGCCTTCATGCTTATCATCAGTGTGCTCGAATCAGTTGAGATACCCGATGCAGTTGGACTAATTCTCTGGGCCGGATTGAACCTCACAATGGTCACATTAGGTATTCTGACCCTTA
Source organism: uncultured Dehalococcoidia bacterium (assembly GCA_964608025.1). Taxonomy (GTDB): domain Bacteria; phylum Chloroflexota; class Dehalococcoidia; order Lucifugimonadales; family CAJWER01; genus CAZSLO01. The sequence goes on from CAZSLO010000022.1 coordinate 34,417, forward strand.
AGCCAAAAGAAACTAGCTAGTTCCTAGGGGCAAGTCGACTAAAACTACTCATACCTGCGGCTCAGCTTGGTTGAGCCGCAGGTATACTCAATTCAGCTTTCTTCATTACCTTGATGGTTTATTTGGGATCTACGGGCAAATTAATAACCCGTAGTAGTTAATCTGTCCCAACTTCCCTGGAATTCCCTTCCAGATTCTCGGTTCAGGCGCCCTCTTTACCCTTTGTCTTTTACCGTTTACCATTTGTCCATGTATAGCCGTCTACAATCACTTGATGAAAAGAACTCCCCCATACGGGTAGCCATAATTGGGTGCGGCCGATTCGGGTCTATGGTAGCTGTCCAAGTAATGCATGCACCTGGCATGGAATTGTCAATATTATGTGATATGGATAGTGCTCGAGCATTTGAGACGCTCAGTCTCGCTGGTCAGATCGATAGCCAACCGGTTATGACATCTAAAATTGGACAGGTGAACGATGCTTTAAGTAAGGGAAAGCTAGTTGTGACCGATAATGTAGAGGTCGCTATTGAATCAAAAGTCGACATTGTCATCGAAGCAACGGGAAATCCGGAAGCCGGTGCACGCCACATTTTCAATTCCATCATGGCTGGTAAGCACGTGATCAACGTAACTGTTGAGACAGATGTGCTCGTAGGTTTATTCTTAAAAACCATGGCCGACAAGGCAGGTGTGGTCTACAGTCTCGTTTATGGAGATCAACCCGGGAACATAGACGAGTTATTTGATTGGGCTGTCAGTACCGGCTTTGAAGTTGTTGCTGCTGGTAAGGGAACTCGTTATCTACCAGAATTCCGTAAAGGTAAACCAGCAGAAGCACTCGGTAGATACGGACTCTCAGAAGAACAAATTGCGGACTCCGACCTCAACCCACAAATGTACAACTCTTTCCAAGATGGAACCAAGTCTGCGATAGAGATGTGCGCTGTTGCAAATATGACAGGACTGGTGCCTGACATACCTGGTATGCATCAACCTCCGGCAGGAATAGACGAAATTCCCGAGATCCTAAGACCAATCGAGGATGGGGGAATCCTTAAAAATAAGGGAGTGGTAGAAGTCGTGAGCTGTATTGGTCTGGATGGAGAAGATGTGCCAAATCCAATGCGTTGGGGAGTGTACGTAGTAATTACAACTACTAATCCCTATCTGCTTACATGCCTTCAAGATTATGGTTTAGCGATGGACTCTACTGGGAAGTACGCCCTGATGTATCGTCCATATCATCTGGTAGGAATGGAGGCTCCTATCTCTATTGCCAAGGCATGTCTTTACGGTGAGGCTACAGGTGCACCCAGAGCGATAGTAGGAGAGGTGGTAAGCCGGGCCAAGCGCCAGTTGGAACCGGGAGAGGTTCTAGATGGCGAAGGAGGAAGCCTTGCATATGGCTCTCTGATGGAAGCTGCTCCCGCCCGGAAACAAGAGCTTCTTCCTATAGGGTTATCCGCTGGCGCAACATTGACTCGGAAAGTTGCAGCAGACACTAATATCACAATGGCGGATGTAAAGCTTCCTCCCAATACATTCGTAGACCATCTCCGACAAATCCAGGATGCTACCCTAGGGCTTTGACTCTGTGCTCATTTCATGTCTGGCTAATATACAGTAGAATCCCTTTTCTCCCGAAATTGTATTTACCCTCGTTAACCATATTTATCGCCAGTCCAATGTTTCATCGAACTAACGAACACAATGTATTTTGTACGTTAAAATCCAATCCGATTCATTCTTGGGCGGAACTGCAACAAACATGTTAAGACAATTATCCAAATGACGAATACCACTGATGCCGTAGTGATCGGAGGAGGGGTTATGGGAACTAGTATCCTTTATAACCTTGTCACCCGGGGTGTTAAGGCACCCGTGTTGCTAGAGCGAGATTCCCTTGGATCCGGTTCAACGGGCAGATCCTCCGGCATAATCCGGATGCATTACTCTACCGAAGTCTGCACACAACTTGCTTGGAATAGCTATCCGATCTTCATGAATTTCGACAACATGATTGGAGGTGATGTAGCTTTCGTTAAAACAGGATTCCTGGTGTCGGTGCCACAAGACTCAATTGAAGGGCTGCGTAACAATGTTGGGATTCAGAAATCCCAAGGAATCCCCACGGACATAATTTCCCGCGAGGAAGCCCAAGAGATAGCACCAGGATTTGTGTTCGAAGACAGCGAGGCTTTCTGTTGGGAACCTGAATCCGGCCATGCTGACCCTTCTGGTACAGCAATGGCTTACTCCAAACGATCACGTGACCTAGGCGCAGAAGTGTTATTAGAATCACCTGTAACTGATCTGATTATAAATAACGGCCGTGTCGAGGGAGTGATCACAACTAAAAAACGATACGCTACGCGCACGGCTATCGTTGCAGCTGGTCCCTGGTCAAAAAATATCCTTCAGAAACATGGCGTAGATTTGCCTCTAGAAGCTACGCGTCATGAGGTATTCTATATCCGTCGGAATACCGATCAGCTTCCGGACCATCCCGGGGGTGCTGACATGGCTAACCTTACCTATTTTAGGCCTGAAGGTGTAGATCTCACACTAGTCGGAAATGGGAATGCCGAACACGAAGTAGATCCAAACAACTACAGCCAGAAGCCTACTATGAGTTATGTTGAAGACGTCTGGATTCGCCTGTCAAAGCGTATACCTCAGATCGCCAACGGTGAGTTTTTCACGGGCTATGCCGGTCTTTACACATCTACACCAGATATGCACCCCATAATCGACAGGGTAGAGGGCATTGATGGCCTCTACGTCTGTACCGGGTTTAGTGGCCATGGATTCAAGCTATCTCCAACTGTGGGTATCTGCATGGCCGAGACAATCCTCGATGGTAAAGCAACCACTGTTGATCTCACTCCCCTTCGCATATCCCGATTTTCAGAAAATGATCTAAATACGATCAGCTATAAATTTCGGGTGGTTGCGTAATCTAGATGATGCCTACTGGTGCTAACCTTCGTAATAAAATTACAAACCTATAAATCCACTCTTCCATTTAACTGGATCTTGATTATTAGTACGAATTTTCATACCTGCGCTTGTTTATTTGTTCTTGACATGCTACGCTAGTTGACGACTCCGGTTAGTCGATGCCAATGTCGTACCCGCTTTCTGCGCTTTCACTACCCGCTATTGAACTCGCATGCGACTCTTGCCACCGATGAGGAGAATCTTATTTAAGGAGGAGCCACATGAACATATATGTAGGCAACCTTCCGTTTTCGATGACAGAAGAAGAGTTGGAGAGTTCGTTCGCAGCGCATGGTGAAGTGCAGTCAGCACGGATAATTACCGATAGGTTTACGGGCCAGTCCCGGGGCTTCGGATTTGTCGAGATGTCTGACAACGGAGCGGCTGAAGCCGCTATCCAGGCACTCAACGGCCAAGAAATACAAGGCCGTCCTCTTACAGTGAACGAGGCTCGTCCTCGCGAGGATAGAGGCGGAAGAGGCGGCGGCGGCGGCGGCGGCGGCGGCGGCCGCTGGTAGTACAGGTATAACCTGAATCGTCCAGACGGCCAGATGAAAGCGGCAAAAAGGTAACCTGGGCTTCAGCTTTAACCACTAAAAAGGGCAGTCACGAGCACTTCGTGACTGCCCTTTACATTTGCTTTCACTCCACAATTCATTTTGTGGCTATACTAAATTTGGATCGGAAAATAGTTGTGGAATTACCTCGAAGGGGACAACCAGTTAGGATGGCTCTAAAGCGGGCCATCCAGGGGGTTACGGCTGGAGCGGGTGATGGGATTCGAACCCACGACATTCTGCTTGGGAAGCAGACACTCTACCCCTGAGTTACACCCGCACCTACCTAAAAAGATATGCGGATGTCACTTACTAGTCAAGCAGATGTTCAACTTGTAGCATATGTCACGGCTTATCCCTCAAGTTCATTTCTGACAATAGCCGTACCTTTCACCATGGCTTCGAGCTTCAGGTATGAGATCCACCTAGGAAGTTGGAAAAATCCACAGTCAGGGCTTATATAGAGCTTATTTGGATCAACCACCGTAAGCATTTCCCGTACACGCTCTGCTACATCTTCGGGCTGTTCAACATAGAATGACTTTACGTCTATAACCCCAGCTCCAAATTCCCTGTCGTCTCCTACCTCTCCCCAAAGTCTACTCTCTTTCATTTCTCGATTAGCGAACTCAAATACAAGCTGGTCTGATCGGGTATCTAAGAGAGCCGGGAACATCCAATCATAGTTTCGTTTTCCTCGAGGCCGGCTGCTCAGATTACCAAAACATACATGAAGGGCGATCTTAGCCTTAACACCATCTACTGTAGTGTTGTATAGGTTCACCCATTCCTCTAATTCACCCGGGATTATGGCAAACGATGGTTCGTCTAGCTGAATGTAGTCTGCACCTTGGTCCACGAGTTCCTTGAGTTCCTTGTTTATAACATCGGCAAATTCCCAGGCGAGGTCAAGCCGGTTCTTATATCCTTCTCGGGGTCGTATGTGCATGGTGATAGTAAGAGGCCCAGGACAGGTCATCTTAAGGGGTTTATCAGTACGATTTTTTGCAAATTCATACTCTCCAACAATACCCAGTCCTTCGGGAACCGTAACCTTTCCGGTAGTATGGTATCGCTGCGGGCTATCATAGCCATACAGTCCTACTTTTCGCAGAGGGGGTTCCTCTGCTATGTTTGACATGAGTCGGTAAAAACTCTGCACGAAATACCAACGACGCATTTCACCGTCGCTAATGATATCAACTCCAGCCCTTTCTTGATCCATGATAGCTACCATCACAGCATCGTCGAATGTTTCAGAAGTGTCCGTGGATCCATAATTGCCATCGTCTATCTGTTCAAGAGCGGTCCAAAGCCAGCTTGGATAAGCATGGCTTCCTATAACTGTCGTAGGAAGAATTGATGGGGATTCTAGGTTCATTACGCACTCCGATATTCGTTTATGGAACTCCGATTATAGCATCGACAATCTGACAGATTGTAGGAAAGCCCGACAATGATACTCGATGAGTGAAATTAATGAAGTAAGGACGGTAGGTAGGAGCTCCAAAGTCTCTGCTATAATGCGGCATGTAACAAATAGGAGTAAAGATGGTTAAGAAAGATAAATACTCCCGGCGAGATTTTCTTTTTAAAGCTCCACAGGCAATTGTGAGTGGTACCTTAGCCTCTCTATTTGCAGGAAATCTGCCAACGGGCCTACGCAAACGATACCGGGAAGCACCAAAAGTACCGGAAGGCTCAATCTACACACCTATAGACAAGAACTCAGCACTCTAAGTCCTCCAAAGAATTAAAATAGTGGGCCATTTGACAGTGCTAGATATCAGTCCGCCATTTTGAATCATAAATCAATATTGGCTGAAGCTCGATATAGCCATCCCAAATTTATATTGGTATGCAACTGTAATCTTGCCCTTGTAAGGAGATAGACAACATGGAAGCTACAGCGAAGCCCCGGGTATTGATTGACGTTATACTCCCGGATATTCGCAGCCAATCTCGTGTTAGTAAGATAGCTGTTGATGCCGCTCTGGTTTTTGGGTTTGCCATACTGGTAGCACTGTGTGCCCAAATCGCCATTAAGATACCAACAACAACTGTCCCGATAACTGGCCAGACGTTCGGGGTCCTGCTCACTGGAGGAGCACTAGGCAGCAGGCGTGGCGGACTCAGCATGTTTGTTTACATGATCCTAGGAATGGCATCTTTACCCATATTCGCACCAAGTACAAGTCCATTAGGAGATGGTCAGGCCCTCCACTTCATCCTACCGTGGTCAGGAAGTGATGGGTTAGTCTGGAGTATGACGAGCGGAGGTTACATCGTAGGTTTTGTTGCAGCTTCTTACGTGGTAGGGATGCTAGCGGAGCGGGGCTGGGATCGCAAAGCTACCATTCCATTTGCAATGCTCATTGGGAATATTGTCATTTACTTGATAGGGTTACCTTGGCTTGCTGTCCACATTGCTACTAAAGAGTCACTTTATAGCTATTTCCAATCTCAGGGAGGCGCGAACGTCCTAGACATGACTCTACGTGGTGGGCTTTACCCTTTTATTGGTGGAGATGCTGTCAAACTCATAGCGGCTGCCCTAGTTCTTCCTGGTGCTTGGACCATAGTGGATAGACTAAAAGGTGCTTCAATGAGGAGATAGGTATAAGCATAATCAATAAAGAAAATTTGATGATCTGCTACCAACCGTTCTTTACAGGCATATACCAGCCTAATGGTCCGATCTTTCATAAACTTTCACCTAACTCTCCAACCGATGATAGAGGAAAATCTGCTCTTCAAGCTGGCCGTATACAACAACGAACAGGTACCTATTCCTCCCAGTTCCGGTTACTCAGAAGGTCCTAGATGAGAAATACCTTCTGGTTCTGCGCATACGTCGCAATCATCGGTGTCTCGCTGGTAGTCCTAGCCTGTTCCGCATCCAACGGTGCAGAAGAACCATCCTCCCAACCAAGCAAACAAAAACTGGATTCATCCGCTGAGACAAATGCTTCTGTCTCACCTACGCCTACCAAAACCAGAGCTAGCTTATTTACCGGCCGTCGAGACTCCGATAGGAAAGCACCTGAATTCGTAGGTCTTGACGGTTGGCTGAATTCAGATCCATTCAAGCTAGAGGACAAGTTAGGGCAGGTTGTCTTAATCGATTTCTGGACCTATACATGCGTGAATTGCATAAGAACCTTGCCCTATATCAAAGATTGGCACGACAAGTACGGAGATAAAGGCCTAGTCATACTAGGTGTTCACGCGCCCGAATTCGAATTTGAAAAAATCCCAGCGAACGTGAGTATGGCGCGCAATGATCATGGTCTTAAGTACCCCATAGCTCAAGACAACGACATGCAAACATGGAAAGCTTTTGAGAACCAATTCTGGCCTGCGAAATACCTGATCGACAAAGCAGGATGGATCCGGTTTTCTCATTTTGGAGAAGGTGCTTACATAGAGACCGAGAATCAAATTCGTAGGCTCTTAATTGAGGCAGGTTCCGATCTTGAATCTGTTGAGATTAGCTCTGATACTGAACCAGTACGTGACGATAGGGCATGGAAGCAGTCCGATCCATTCGAAGCCCAGACCCGGGAACTCTACGCAGGATTCTTACGTAACGCAGGTGCGCTTCGTGCAGGATATCCACCATATGTCTCAAACAAAGAATTCTACTCAGTACCAGGCCAAAACCTTGTATACAAAGATCCTGGTGAACATAAAAATCACCATATCTATCTCCAGGGGGAATGGCTAAATGGCCCGGAAGAGCTGATTCATTCTCGCAAGACCGAAAACTACGAAGATTACCTGGCGATCAATTTTAAGGCTATAGAAGTCAACGTAGTGCTAAGCATCAAGAACCAACCATATAATGTTAGGGTTTTGATCGACGGAAGGCCTTTGGCTTTAAATGAAGCCGGTACTGATATTAGTTTCGACGACCAAGGCAACAGTTTTGTAGAAGTGGGCACATCTGACATGTACCACATTGTTCAATTACCGGAATATAGTAAACACGAACTCCAATTAAGCTCTAATTCAAACCAATTATCAATATATGCGTTTACCTTCGGGTCATATTTGAGTCCTCAGCCCGGACAATGAATGAACAGAATAATAGAATTTTAACCTTGGTTCGGGTTGAAACAGGTCATTGAAATAGAATCTTTTACCGATTGTAAATACTTTGGGAAATAACTGATGGACATGCGTAAATAGCTACATCCATGAGAACTTCCGATCTACTTCTGATTCAATCTGTTATGGTAACGATATTGATCGCCTGCTCATATATCCACCCGGCCGACGCTAAATCAACCGAAACCATATCACGCCCAGACAGGGCTCCTTTGGTAAATGGCCCAAGATCTCCTGAGGGACTACAGATCATCCTTGGTACAGGTGACCTAGGTGTCGGTATGAACCGCTTCGCGTTCGTAATTACTTCTCCCAGAGGCTTCATTACCGAGTCAACCGTCGGAATTACCACATACTTTATTCCTCATGAAGGTAAATCCACTGAGATTGAGCAACAGGCCGAGGCAATATATCAACCATGGCCCTACGGCAATAGAGGAATGTACACAACTAATCTTGAGTTCGACCGGGAAGGGACTTGGAAAGCGGTGATCGCAATACCTAGATCCACGGGTATTTTTCATAAAGCTGATTTAATATTTGAAGTAAAACCAGTAACCACTGCACCAGCGATTGGGGATATGGCTATAGGAAGTCTCACCCGAACATTGTCTGACGTGGAAAGCATATCCGAACTGTCTACGGGATCGCTGCAAGATGAAGACCTATACAAGATATCTCTTGCTCAAGCCATTAATAGTGGATCCCCTACTGTTGTTGTTTTCGCAAGCCCTGCATTCTGCATCAACGCCGTTTGTGGTCCACAGGTGGAGATTCTTCAACAACTTAAGGATCTTTACAACAATCAAGCCCACTTCATACACATAGATTTCTACGAAAATCCCCTGGAAATTCAAGGAGACTTAAACAAAGCTCAAATCTCTCCCGCAGTCCTTGAATGGTCTCTTCCTAGTATTGAATGGACTTTCGTGATCAACAATTCTGGGATCATCGCTGCCCGGTTCGAGGGATTCGCCACACTGGATGAAATCTCCGACGCCCTTAAGCCATTCCTATAAAAAGACTGATTTCACTTTTTGGCGATAGCTGATGTTATCTAATTCCTGGTATTTGGAACATCGGATTTTTTGGTCACGGAAGAACGCTATTTTGGATTCGTCGAGTTATCTTGTGCTTAAAGGGTCTGCAATTCTGAATTTTTTCATTCAAGGGAATGGGAACTATCATATTCTATGTATTTCTGGAAATCTTTCGCTGCTTGTGCGGTTAAACCAAGGTTGCGGTAGGACCAGCTCCTGTTTTTGTATGCGGCAGGATATCTTGGTTCTAAGTTAATCGCCTTGTCAAAATCTTCTATCGCTTTTTCATATTGACCCAACATATGATAGGCATATCCCCTGTTATTAAAGAGCCTAGCTCTGCCTGAACCGTGACGCACAGCTTCATCAAAGTTGGTTATGGCCTTTTCATATTGCCCTGAGCTGGAATATGAAATGCCTCTAGCAAAATATACGTCGGAATGTTTGGCGCCGAGTGATAAAGATCCCCTCCTCCCTCTTCCATCCCCAGGCCTTGCCCTTTTCCGACGCCTAGGGACACGTTTCCGTTTGAATAGCGCAGCTAGCGCCAGAAGAACCAGCTTAGGAGTACCAGGATATCGTCTCCCTTCTATCCACTGTGCTACCGTAATCCTCGCTACACCTAGCTCCTCAGCGATCGACGTAATCGACCAACCTTTCTTACGCAGCCACCATATTTGTTGTTGAACTTCATTCATAATTAATTATTATATGCATTGTATATATCATAGGCTTTAATTCAAAACTTGAATTAAAATATTATTATATATTCATTGCATACATATCCATATCAAATATGGAAAAGATATCCCCCAAAACACACCTTGAAAGAAGTTCGGTAATTATGATTGTCGGCCCTATGCAATATTTCTAGGAATAGAAAATCTCGCAATCACATCAACGGGGAGTATAAATCTATATAACTATCGGTACCCAACGGGATATTACTCAGGATCAGAGATGGTAACAAGAAAGGTCGGATCGGAGTAAACCCAGCCTAGTCATCGAATGACAAAAGTAGTCTTTCCATCAGTATTCGAAAAAAAACCAGTAGGAAATATCTCGCAGTTCTTAGGAGGTGTCGTTGTCCAAGTCTCCCAAACTTTCGTCCAGGATCTCAATCAGGTCTCGTGGTCGAAGCGTTTCTGCTCCATCTACTGAACCTTGGGCCTCGACAAACATCTGTAAACAGAACGGGCACGAGACACCAACTGTATCAGCCCCAGTCTCCAGTACTTGCTCGGTACGTACATGGTTTATCCTTCGTCCTCTACTCTCATCCATCCACATATGTCCACCGCCGGCACCGCAGCAGAAACCGCTCTCGCGTTTTCGTTCCATCTCAACAAGCTTTAGACCTGGGATTGCATTTGCAAGTTCACGAGGAGCGTCATATATGCCGTTATGGCGTCCGAGATAACATGAATCGTGATACGCAACTGTCTCATCTACAAATACGGCTGGCTTTATCTTGCCTTGCCCAATTAACTCGGTTACGAATTCACTGTAGTGTACAACCTCGTAATTCCCTCCTAGGTGCGGGTACTCATTCTTAATGGTGTTAAAACAATGTGGGCATATCGTTACCACTTTCTTGACGTTATATTGGTTCAAAATATCGATATTCTGTTTCGCCATAACCTGGTACAGGTATTCGTTACCCATACGCCGTGCGGGATCCCCCGTACAACCTTCTTCGGACCCCAAAATTGCAAAATCTACGTTGGCACGTTTTAGAACGGATGCCATTGAACGAGCAACACTTTGACTTCTTTTCTCTAGGGCGGCGGTACACCCCACCCAAAACAATACATCGGCACCCGGATTTTCAGACAATGTCTTGAGGTTCAAACCTTCCGCCCAATCTGTTCTTGTAAACTGTGTCCCTCTCCATGGATGTCCGCGCTGCTCCATATTCATAAGAGATGAAGCTGCTGATTCTGGCAGGCTAGCCTGCTCCATTACTAAATTGCGACGCATTTCGACTATCATGTCAATATGTTCAACGCCTACAGGGCACTCTTGTTCACAAGCCCCGCAGGTCAAGCAGTCCCAAAGGGCTTCTTCTTCAATTTTGCCGCCTATGATTGGTTCCGAATCTGCCGAGTTTCCTGTTTCAATCAAATGTTCCTTCAACCCATCCGCTATATGCATGGGAGAAAGAACCTTATCTGTTATGGCTGCAGGACATGAATCCGTACAACGACCGCAAACGGCACAGGCGTACCCATCCAACAATTGTTTCCAGGTAAATTCTTCTACACGGGTAGCCCCAAACGTTTCGGCTGTTTCCAAATCCTTCGGGGTAGACAGTGTTCCACTTGCTTCCAGATCTCGAAACACGAATGCGAGTGGGGCTGCGATTAAATGCATATGTTTTGAAAGCGGAATATATGCCGCAAATCCCAATATCAGGGCGAGGTGAGTCCACCAAGAAAGGGAATGCAGGACATCTGCCTCATTTTCACTAACACCCCAATTCCTGAATATACTCCCGATCCATGATCCGATCGGCGCTGAAGCCGTAGGTCCATTTCCACCTGCAGCTACATAGAAAGCCTCCGAAAAAATGTGGAGGGTCATAAGAGCTCCAATTAGAGCAAGTATAACCACTGCTTCTGGTTTCTGTGTAAGTGCAAATCTTAATCTGCTAGGTGTAAAAAGCCATCTCCGTGCCCCAGCCCATATAACAGCCACCAGGAGAATAATTGACAGCGCCTCCAAGTACACCGCAAACATGCGAACTCCCATAACAGTCAATAGTTTAGTCGAAAATGGACGCCATGCAGAGTCTCCGAATATGAATACGATATAGCTCAGCGTGAACGATAGAAATCCCCAGAAAATCAACACATGGACTAGCCCAGACCGATCATGCCGAAATGAAAAATTCTGGAGGACCTTACTCTGTCCAAAAACCATGGGAATCGCGTTCAATATACGTTGTGATAGCTTGTCCGAACGGTTGGAAGACTTGCCAAGCAATATAAGACGAAATACACGGACATAGAGAATCGAGGCGGCAATTGCAAATGCGATTGCCGCAAAGCAATAGACTCCAATCCAAGTTGGTATTCCGGCAAATAGATCGTCAGGTGGAACCATGTTGTAAGAGTAAGTGGAATATTACCTATGGTCTAGTGGTTTAGGACATGAATGATTTATTCTATTCATGCTTGGTAGAGAAGAACCATCGCTGATGTAGCTAACCACAGTGCTATAGACACAATCAAGGGGCCATCGGTGATTACTACATCTTCTGGGCTTTCGCCAATATTTTTCGCATAAACCAAAAAGAGGTATCGAAATACACCGTATACTACAAAGGGTGCGGTAAGCATCATCGCATCGTTGTCAGGCAAATTAGGAGCCGTAAAGGTATAGAGGATGTACGATAATGGTGTAGCTGTGGCTACAACTCCTATCAACTGATCAAGTAGCGGAACAGAGTACTGGTATAAAGCCTCTCTCTGGCTCCCAGCAGTTTCGCCAGCATTCACAAGTTCACTTCTCCTTTTAGAAAGCCCGAGGAAAAGAGCTCCGAGCCCAGTACATATATATAACCAAGGCGATACAGGTACTTGCAATACTGCAGCTCCGGCGACTGCCCGAAGAACGAATCCCGCACTGATTGCAAAGACATCAATGAGTACGATTTGTTTTAACACAAGAGAGTAGGCCAAGGATATCGCTAGGTATACAGTCGCCACCCATCCAAACGCTATTTCGACAATAAACGCCGCTGTTATGCCCGCTGTCCCTAGAACAACAGCACCAGTCAACGCAAAGGCCGAGGACAAATCACCTGATGCAACTGGGCGATGACGCTTATACGCATGCTTACGATCTCTTTCAGCATCTAGGATGTCGTTTATCAAATACTGCGATGACGAAACAAGCGAAAACAAGACAAACCCTGTCGTGGCCTTCCCAAACAGTGACAGGAAGGAGGCAGTATCATTCAAGACCCATACATCACCAGCGGTAAAAAATAGAACGAAGTACAGAAGAACGTTTTTCGTCCACTGCTTAGGGCGAGATGCCACCAAGATGGCCCGTAGTGAAACTATAACGGGCCTCTTATCATTGCTTATCTGTTTTGGGTTTTCCATCCATCGATGATATCTATCAACTTACAACTCGGTCAATGTGATCCACGACTATATCAAGAACTCGAGGGATACCCGGGTTGAACTTGCTGTTTAAATACCAAAGTTCTGGTATCCTCCCCATCTGGTCTTCAAGCTAGCATTTACAACTCTCGTAAATATTTTGACGCGACGAAATCCTTGTCAACTCAGGAAGTGTATTACGAGATGAATTATATTCTTGGCACTAAATAAATAGCCTAATCGAAAGAACAATTCCCTGCCAGAAAGACTTGATTTCATATGGCTTGTAGACCTTATAATTGGCGGATGAAATCCAACCAACCAAAACTCTGTTGAACCCATATTTAGTATCACCATCTCATCTAGATAACTGGCCAACCAGCTCTTTTATCTGGAAATGTCCAAAGGAAATAATTGTTCACACATCTACATAATCACACTGAATTTAGTCTTCTAGACGGCCTAAGTAGACTAGAACCACTAATTCAGCGCACTAAAGATCTTGGTATGAGCCACCTGGCAATTACAGACCACGGTGGGCTGTATGGCGCAATTGACTTTTACCAAGCAGCACGCGCTGCAGATGTAGTCCCTATTATTGGGTGCGAGATGTATGTAGCACCCAGTAGCAGATATGACCGCAACCCGAATGATAAGAAACCTTACCACATGACAGTCTTAGCCAAGAACCAAATCGGTTACGGCAATCTTGTCAAGCTAGTTACTGCTGCTCATCTTGAGGGCTTCTATTACTACCCCAGGATAGACAAGCCCCTCCTAGAGAAACACAGCGAAGGACTCATCGTATTATCTGGTTGCCCAAGCGGAGAGGTACCAAAGCTGATTAGCCAAGGGCGCATGGAAGATGCTACAGCGGCTGTTCAATGGTACAGAGATCTGTTCCCAGACTACCACCTAGAACTAATGGAGCACGGTGGAGTCGAAGGGTTGCCAATAATTAACCAGGGCTTGATGGAACTACACAGGGAACTGAAAGTTCCCGTCGTAGCAACTAACGACAGCCATTACATAAATAAGGAGGATGCTCCTCTCCAAGACATCCTTATCTGCATACATACGAATACCAACATCAACGACCCCAAGCGATTGAAAATGGACGAAGATTCTTATTACATCAAAAGTCCTGACGAAATGGCTTCCCTTTACCCCGAAACACCAGCCGCTATTTCCAACTCGATGCGAATAGCTGAAGAATGCGAATTGGAGATCGATTTTTCTCAGCTACATTTACCTGAATACACCGTACCCGAAGGGATGAACGCTGACGAATATCTTGCCAAGCTTTGCTGGGATGGACTAAGTCACCGAATTGGCCAGTACGGAGATGAAGAAAAAAGCCGCCTGCAATACGAGTTAGAGGTAATCAAGCAAACCCAGTACGCCAACTATTTTCTAGTGGTATGGGATATAGCTACATTTGTTAGAAAGAACGACATCGCTTTTGCTGTCCGAGGTAGCGCTGCTGGTAGCTTAGTACTCTACAGTCTTAGTGTCACAGACGTGAATCCTCTCCTATATCGAATCGTATTTGAACGTTTTCTCAATGTTGAGCGCCAGGAAATGCCCGATATTGATATGGATTTCCAAGATGACCGCCGCGAGGAGGTCCTAAATTACGTCGTCGAGAAATATGGACGTGATCATGTAGCCCAGATTATCACTTTCGGAACGCTCGGAGCCAAGGCATCTATTCGTGATGTGGGCAGAGCACTGGCAATGCCATATGAAGAAGTCGATCGTGTCGCACGCCTAATACCAAGCCGTCTTAATATGAAACTGGATAGCGCGCTTGAAGAGAGCACTGAGTTGCACGAAATATATGAGACAGATCAAGGCATAAAAAGACTCGTAGACTCCGCTCGCGCGATTGAAGGAACAACAAGGCATTCGAGTACCCACGCGGCCGGGGTTGTGATCTCCAAGGAACCCTTAGATACCCTCGTACCCCTCCAGCGGCCCCCAAAAGGGGATGACGACAGCATCTCTACAACACAATACTCCATGGATCCTGTCGCAGCTCTGGGATTACTTAAAATGGACTTCTTAGGCCTATCGAACCTGTCGATTCTCGCAAATGCAAGAGACCTAATATCGGAAAACCACAGCATCAGCATAGACTTACGTCAGGTGTCCTTAAATGATGCAAAAACACTAGAGGCACTGAGCAACGGTGACACTGTAGGTGTATTTCAGCTAGAAGGCTCCGGGATGACAGGACACATCAAGCACTTACAACCGAGTTCGATGGTCGATGTTGCGTCTATGATTGCCTTGTATCGTCCAGGACCAATGGAACACATCGACACATTCATCAAGGCCAAGCACGGAGAAATTGCTGTCGAATATTTACACCCTATCTTGCAACCAATACTAGAAGAAACCTATGGGGTGATAGTGTTTCAAGACCAAGTATTCTTGATTGCTCAGGCCTTTGCCGGATATTCCCTTGGAGAAGCAGATGTGCTTCGTAAAGCAATGGGCAAAAAGATTCCTGCGATTATGGCCCAGGAGAAGGGCAAATTCATTGAGGGTGCGCTTGGCCAAGGATATACAAAAGAACTAGCGGAACAGGTCTTCGCTCTGATAGAACCTTTCGCAGGTTATGGATTCCCGAAGGCACACGCTATCAGCTATGGTCTCATCTCATATTGGACTGCATATTTAAAAGCGAATTTCCCAGAAGAATATATGGTCTCCCTCCTCAATGCATATTCTGGCAATTCGGACAAACTTGCTGGTTCCATCTCTGAATGTCGTCGGCTTGGAATCCGGGTTCTACCTCCCGATATTTTAGATAGCGAAGTTGAATTCCACGTAGAAAATAGCAATGGCAATAGCACTATCCGATTCGGACTTGCCAACGTCAAGAACGTGGGTACAGGAAGCATCGTACCGTTCGTAAATTCGCGGAGCGAAGTGGACATCACTATCACCACGATAGAAGAAATGTGTCGTGCCGTGGATATGAGTTCCATCACCAAGAAGACCCTAGAAAGCCTAGCCATGGCCGGTGCATTTGATCGATTTGGGGACCGTGGAGCAATTTTAGATACCCTTGATCGTATACATTCTCTCGCCCAGGGCGAAGCTGCCCTAAAAAATTCAAGCCAAGCATCCATGTTCGATATATTGGGACAAGACACGGAAACTCCCCTTGCACATATCGAGCTGCCAGTCGTGAATACCCCGGACACCGAGAAACAGAATTGGGAATTTGAATTACTAGGAGTCAGTTTCTCGGGAAATAACCTAGAAGAACTTATCGGCAACAATCCCGGTGAGGCGATAATATCCCGGGGCCAAATCGATCAAGGGATGAACGGCGAGAAAGTCCAATTGTTGGGACAGGTATCATCGATCATTGAAAGGACCACCAAGAAAGACCAACCCTACTTAATAGTCAATCTAAAATTAATGGATGGAGACATCGATATATTCGTCTGGCAAAACATCATAGTTGACACCCAGCCTATTTGGGAACCCGGAATGCTCGTAGAGGTTACTGGGACAGTAAGACTTAGGGACGATCGTACGAGCATCTCTTGCCAAGGCGCTTCCAAATATAACCCTGAACAGCGTGATTCTATAGATGAACTGGCCAGCAAGACCGATCATCCCGACAATTCTACTGGAATCATAAAACCACCATCCGGGATCCTACAGGAGGGAAATGAGAAGCCTGTCGTCCCAAAGCTTCCTTCACCTTCCAGTACAAAATCCACAAACGGTTTGTCCAAAATAACAACGCAGACTCAAAATAACTCTTCTCCTGTACCAAAACGTAAACTAGTTGTCCGACTATCTGAAAGCCAAGAAACAGACCAAAATCACCACCTGCTAGAAGATGTTAAAAAATTTCTACTAGAGAACCAAGGAACAGACGATATAAGCCTCGAAATTGCTTCATCTGGTCGCATATTCATGCTGGATTGGCCAATATTGAAGGTAGACATAACTGCCGACTTACTACACCAGCTCCAAGTCATCCTAGGAAACAATGGAACTATGCGAATCGACAAAAAATGAACTGGGCGGCACCAACAACAAAATCAAACCATCCGACTGAGATATACCGGGATCCGCTATACGAGTAACCCAACGATACACTACGCTAATACAGGCTAGTAGAACATGCGGCTCTCTTGATTTCCCACCATACACATGTCGTTTCTTAGTATTGACAAGGATTTCAATAGGTCATTAGTCCACAGGGTTTGTAGCTCTCAACTAGTACATCCTTTCAAATAGACTCAGTGACTGCCTTTACTTTCTAGGTCCAGTAAACGCTTCTTAAGTTCAAGCTGCTTAGTCCCTCCACCAAACCCCCTTAGCTGACCATCGCTAGCCAAAACTCTATGGCACGGAACAATTATAGGGAGGCGATTTCTGGCCATAGCCTGTCCTGCCGCACGCGGTGCTTTAGGCCTACCAGTTTTGATAGCCAGCCATTTATACGTCCTCGTCTCTCCATACCTTATGGTCCTGCAAACAGTCCAAGAAATACGTTCGAACGAAGAGGCATCGCTAACATCGATATCTTGATAATCTATATCTACGTTCTCTCCGTCAAAATATCTCGACAGACTGTCTACCAATCCAGTGAACCTGCCCGGAGAATGCGTGAATTCAAATGTATCAAAACCTAATCTCATCAGGCATTCTTCAGGGGAATTCTGAGGAAGGGTGGTACGACGTAGTCCATTGATCGAAGCAACCACGCCCATCCATCCAAACCGAGTCTCGAACACATCATAATCGTACACGCTCACTACGTTTTCGCCTGGCCAGCAACTCCAACTGGTATCAGACGTCTCAAAGCCCGTCCTACCAAGGCCACCCGTACCGTTTTCCATTCTTGACTTAGCTCTTCAACCAATTCGGCATCCGGTTGGCGATTGCCGTACCTCCCTGCCGCGAATGCAGTAGCCACTGCTAATGCGCTTGAAGCTATACCTGGCATGTAGCGGCCAATAATTTTCCCGTATTCGATAGGAGTTTGAAAGGAACGCATTGGTAATCCAGTCAAAGTTCCAAGCCTACACATCTTCACATATAGTATCTCGGGAGATGGGGATCCTGAGAACGCGTACACCCAAGTCGCCCAGATGGAAAAAACCATCATCGCAACAATCCCTATTATGGCCATCAGTAACCAAGTAATTTCAATTCCAGGTGCAGTTGCTGACAATTCATTCTGTCGGTTATCCCGATCCCTATCATCAATGCAATCCTCGTCTTGTTGCATAAAAGCCACGTCCTCACCAACAATTCCCAGACAAGGATCTTCCTCTACAGGGTTTCCTGCGCCCTCATCAGGCTGCTCAGAAGTACTAGGTTCTACTACTTCTGGAACCAAGGGCTCCCCTCTAGGTTGAAGAGGCCAGGCCGGGGTCGGCTCGAAATCTATCCAACCGTGGCCCGGAAAGTAAACTTGAACCCATACATGGCTATCCGAATCCCTGACCGCACGAAATTCACTATGCTCCTGTTTCTCTCCAGGAGCATAGCCCCCGGCGAGTCGAGCAGGCACCCCAACGGTTCGCATCATCACTGCCATAGCGGAAGCATAGTAATCACTATATCCAGTGCGGGAGGCAAATAGGAAATGATCAACGCCGTCTGAATTTGGTGGTGGCCCATCTATATCCTGTGAGTATTCGAAAACATCGCTTCTTAGAAAATCTTGTATTACCAAGGCCTTATCCATTGGGTTAGTTGTGCCCTCGGTAGCTCTTTTAGCAAGGTCGCGTACCCGTTGAGGTAGTTCGGCCGGAAGCTGAAGATAGTGGTCTTTCAGGTAACCACTATAATTAGAAGAAGATTCGCGTAATTCCTCTACCGTTGCAAGAGAAACATAGCTACGGGTGGCGTAGGCATCACCCTCCTTCAGTCGGTTTTGGGTGCGCCATCCAACCACGTCTGGGATCGTAGGTTCTTTTCGAGATATCGTAACGGTATCGATCCGGTCCCTATCCGTATCTTGTATTCCCGGTGAAACGCTGATCAAAGACAGGTCTCCTGGTAAATTCCGTACGATTTCTGCCTCAACAAAAACGGTTTTTAAGGGTATTAGAAGTGACCTTAGTTCTTGGGCAACATTTTTCACATCGTCTGGGAGCCCTTGGTCATTAAGAGGGTCCTCAATTTCTATCGTAAATGTCTTAGGCTTCAGGGTTTCTGCAATTGCCCCACGACTAATCCATTCTATATTTCCACCGGCCCAAAGATTATTGGTTTCAAACTGGACTACAATCGAATGGGTGTCCTCAATTCTTCTAAACGATTCTTGCGGAGGAGGGGGCAGTTGATCAATTCCTACTGCCAAATTTTGACTATCCCCAGCTATCCATCCTTGAGGCGTATATTGGCTATAAGTCCTATTGAGCCAATACGCTGGATGCTTCGAACGTGCCTGCATTACTACCTCGCCTCCCAGCGATATGGTTCCCTTGAATGGCAAGGTATCTCCAAAATACCGACCGGCTACGTCTTTACGTGACGCGATCGGAGAAAAGAGCCGCGCAAATTCATCCTCGATGTTGGATATCGGGGACCTAGCTGTGTTCCATGCATCTACAGCCGTCCGCCAGACCAAGACGTTTACTGGAAAAAGAGACGTCACCAACAATATCAGTAGGCACAAAACTACGCTGGCCTGCACAGAAATCCATCTTCCATTATTGGTGATTCGGAATTTCCCAGTCCCCCATTCACGAAGTCGTTGCACATGCGTGATACGTGCCACGAGTAACATCGCCAAGAAGATAAATGCAAAGAACCTAGTGTCATATCCATCGGGCATGAAGCTGAGGTTTGTCAATATTGCTACACCACTCAACACCAAGCCTACCCATAGATTGTTCGATCTGAAAAGAAACCAAGTGCTGACATATCCGAGAAGCCAGCTTGCACTGAGCAATGTGATGGAAAAAGGAAGTAAATCGGTACTAATTCCCCCAGATGTCGCAGCTACATACCAGAGGTTCAATCTCATCCAGGTTTCGGAGGCAGCGTCAATAAAGCCAGTCGTTCCAGCCAAAGAGGTTGCATACCATAGAACCATTGCAAACCCTAGAGCCAAACCAATCATATGCAGTATGGGTGCTGGCAAACGTATCTTAGACAGAATCAGCCCGGTAAAACTGGAACACAGGATCAGTACCATGAGACCAGGAGTTTCTACCCACTCCGACTCAATAACAGAATATCCTGTAATTGCAACAGCGCCCAGAATCAGCAGAAACGAATCCCACCCCTGGCTAGGTGTGTATCTCGCGAAGAATCGAAATACAGGACTCCGCTCTGTTGTATCGTTCATATCTCGCCGGGATAGCACTGATGCTTCTGTCATATTAATACCGTGGCGACCCTTTTCGTCCGTTACCGTTGCGATATCCTATCCCACCTATCACTACTTAAAGCCGTTGAGATATCGTCACCCTTTTTGACCACATAGGCTGCAATACCACCATCGGCTAGCGGGCCAAGAACTTCCAAAGTGTTAAAAGGCGCCCCAAAAGACGCCGCGTCTACCAAAACCACGACCAACTTAACACCCTTTCTGGCAAGTGCTATCAAAGCCGTAGTCCAATCCACGCGTGGAGACGAAGTAACGACGATAACAGTACTCAGATGGGTCCACAGGGTTTCATCTTTTGGAAGGGCTTCCTCCAGCGATACGCCTCCCTCAGCCTTGCTGAGTGCTAGGTACTGCATTACCCGTTCAAGTTGGCCGGTCCCTGTCTCCGCTGAAAGAAAATATCGTTTATCACCGTAGGCGATAAGCCCGACCGGAAGATTAGCCTCGAGATATCTCTTCGCCAGAGATGCTCCAATAGACACAGCGTACTCATCAGTGCTGTCTTCGAATTCACCTATATGGATATCTTTCTCTAAATCAACCAGAACCCAGACCTCTGCAGCACGCCCAAGGTCAAATTCTTTGGACATTAGCTTGCCCATTTTGGCTGAACTAGCCCAGTGAACCCGGCTAAGGCTATCACCAGAAGAATAGTCTCTTACAGACGAGGCATGGGGTGTAACTGTATGGCTCCGCCTACGTACCGAACTATCCCCACTGATATCTGCTGGCGGAATTTCGAATTCCATCACATTGTAAGTTCGCGGGAAAACAATGACGTTCCGCGGGTCACCAAAACGTCTCTCCCGCCTGAAAAGTCCGAACGGGTCTCCATTAGCGATTTCTACAGATCCTACAGAATAAGAACCTCTTTTCCTCGCTTTGATAGCTGATGGCCATGTCTGTGACGCGTTCCCATATAAACTAACTACCGTGCCCCCATAGTGCCCAGGCATATCAGTGAGATCTCTGACCTCAAGGGAGTGTTTAGGAATTTGGCTAGTATTCTTAACGAAGATTTCTTCTATGAATGAATCTCCTACCTCGACCTGGCCAGTAGCGCATTCTGCACTTGCATCAATATTACGCATAGAAAGCCAATTCCAGATATAGCCGAAAAGTACAGTACCAACCAGGAGATATAGCAGCCTGTAAAAAAGTCCAAACCCAGTGGCCATCCCTGTTACTGTGGTAACAAAAGCCAGGGCCAGTATTAGATAGAATCTAGCTCTAGGACGGACCTTGAAATTATTCCACATCATCCCCTAAACCAGCCTCGCGACTGGGCCCCAGGAACGTCTAATCGATCCACCAGATTCTCTATGATCTCTTCTGGGGTAATACCTCGCATCCGTGCAGGTGCGGCGGCGATAATCCTGTGAGCCAGCATAGGCACAGCTAATTCCTTAACATCGTCCGGTAGTACATAGTCCCTACCCCGGATCATCGCAAGCGCCTGCGCACCTCTAAACAAAGACAACGATCCCCGAGGTGAACTGCCTAAAGATATGTCTTCATGATCCCGAGTAGCCGCGACGACCGTGACAATATACTGGCGTATCAGATCATCAACATATATCCCTTTCACAGATTCCTGAATCTTGACGATTTCAGCTCCAGTAGCAACCGCAGCCAAGGCTTCGATCGGGTGGGCTAGTTCTTGTTTATCAACGATTGCTCGTTCTTCCTCCAAAGTCGGGTAGCCTAGCGTGATTTTTAGAAAAAAGCGGTCGAGTTGTGCCTCAGGCAACGGGAAGGTTCCCTCATACTCTATCGGATTCTGTGTGGCCATCACGATAAATGGCCTCGGGAGTGAATGAGTCACCCCCTCTACAGTAACTTGTCTCTCATCCATAGCCTCGAGCAGCGCTGATTGGGTTTTCGGAGTCGCTCTATTTATCTCATCGGCCAAGACAATTTGAGCCATCACAGGGCCTGACTTAAATTCGAAGTTCCCGGACTTCTGGTTATAAATAGAAACCCCACTAATATCACTAGGAAGTAAATCCGGGGTAAATTGAATTCGGCTGTAATCACAACTAGTCGATTTAGCCAAACTACGTGCAAGCATGGTCTTGCCGACGCCAGGTACATCTTCTATCAATATGTGTCCCTGGCAGATTAAAGCAACTACTGCAAGTTCAATAGCCGATTCTTTGCCAATAATTACTCTCTTAACATTCTCAACAATCTGGTTTGCGTCATCCGTAGATAATTCAATGACCTGCAATTTAACGCTCCTTGTTGAACCAGATCAGTTATAGTCCTATAAACCTAGAGACCAGTGTCCCGTTCAACGAATAATTCATACTATATGTGGGATTTCAAATTTTACCGGCCTAGCCACGATAGGAGGCCATCCCGTATGTGGTGCACATACTATCCAATAATCAACCTATGTGTCGAGCCACAGTGAAGCTCTTGTTGGTAAGCTATCCATATCAACATCCTGGGGCAAAATTAATAGGGAGACAGAACTACCTAGAGCCAACCTGTCCATAGTCGATGCCGAACATTTTCGGCGTTCTTAACCTATACAGTCTAATTGTCCTCTAACATCCACCGTGCCAGAATCAATCCCTTGATACCGTAGATACATAATTGATACTGACGCGTATTCACCATTAATAGCCCAAATCAAGAAATCCAAGCGATCTTATACCACTTGTTCGAATGGAGGTTCTTGGGAGAGTAAAGTGGTCGGGGTGACTGGACTTGAACCAGCGACCTCGTCGTCCCAAACGACGCGCGCTTCCAACTGCGCCACACCCCGACATGACTCAAATGATAAGACCTTCCGCACAAGATTAACAACCACCTTTACCCTATCATCACAGCCGTTGTATATAAATATCTCCTATAAAATCGACATTTCTTGAACGACTCCCTATAAAAGAACCAAGAAGAATTTGACCCCAACATATCCTGCCAATAAAATCTGATGAACTCTTAAACTAGGATTTTTACTGATGCCAACAGTGGGCGACGGCAATTTTACCTATGAACCAGTTCCGTTCTGGCCAAATATGCCGAAATATTGGGCCCTCGGAATGGCTTCAGATGGCGCAGTAAATTCGCGGGACGAAGTCCATATATTCAGCCGTGGCATTCACCCAGTAACCATCTGGGACATCTCCGGTAATTTCATATCCTCTTGGGGTGAAGGTCAATTTTCGGCCAATCCCCATGGTATTTATATAGCACCGAACGACAATATCTGGCTGGTTGATCGGGATTATCACATTGCGACGGAATACACACCATCAGGCCAAGCCCTCAGAACACTTGGGGAAAAATTAGCACCATCGCCTTCCTTTATAGGCCAACCATTCAATATGCCATCTGGAATAGCGATCGCACCCGATGGGAACATATTCGTATCCGACGGCTATGGAGGCCACCGTGTCCATAAATTCAGCGCCGACGGGAAATTGATGCTCTCCTGGGGTCGACAGGGAACTGGCCCAGGAGAGTTTGCGCTGCTTCACAACATATGGGTCGACAGCCGCAACAGGGTACTTATCTGTGACCGCGAAAACCACCGTATTCAGATCTTTGATGAAATCGGCAACTTTCTATGCGAATGGACTGATTTAGTCGCGCCAGGCGACATATGGATCAAAGAAGACATCGTACACGTTATAGAACAGGGCGACGGCTGTGCAGTAAGCTTGTGGTCACTAGACGGGGAATTGATAACCCGTTGGAAAGGTAATCAAGGCCCTGGCACCGGCACTATGACCGATGGTCACGGTATATGTGTGGATTCAGAGGGGAACATCTACGTGACTGAAATTGGTAACGCACAGAGAGTGCAAAAGTTCCAAAAGATCTAAGTTCCGTTATTTCTTCATCCCACTTTCCAACTAACTTTCATTCCAAGCCGGACATATGGCCAATCGGAATAATAATCTTGGGAAATCCATCTATCCTATCGTCAACTAATAACTCGGTCTCTCGTCTTGGAGATTCCGCGGAAAGTTCTTAATCTAGTCAGATTTTTATGATCACCGAGCCAGCTATGAACATCAAGTGTAGTACAGATGTATCAACATAAAATAACGTCTTTCTTCTCAGCTAACCACAAGAACGGCTCACCCCACTGGCCTGGGTTATCAAGATCCCAGTCTTGTCTGTTAGTTGAAGGCCTCATTCGCACACCCCAGTCTCCTCCAATGATAATATATGCCTCTGCCTGACCAGAGTCTGAAACAGGTGCGTACATCGCGGAGCAAGGTATGCCACCATTATCACTGGACCATCCAGTGACATCGAATATTTCCTGTTTTCTCCCAGGTTCTAATAACCAAACCTGCTTGACTAAAACCAGTTTGTCCCGTGCTTCGAAAACTTGCAGAGGCATGTACTCACAGTTTTCATTTTCTTCTACCTCCACATAAATCGACGTTACTGACGCCACGCTTAAATCCCCATTATGCTATAGCCAGTGTCGACATGAATAATCTGGCCGGTAACGCCACTAGACAAGTCACTGGACAGGTATAGTGCTGTCTTTGCTACCTCGTCTACAGTGATGTTGCGTCCCATCGGTGATCGCTCCGCATGAATACGCTTCATGTCACGATAGTTGCTGATAACTCGGGAAGATAATGTGTCTAAAGGACCAGCTGAAATTGCATTCACCCTAACATTTCTCTCTCCCAAATCAGATGCTAGTTGTTTTACTTCGTTTTCAAGCGCTGCCTTAGCCGTTCCCATAACATTGTACCCAGGAAAAACACGCTCAGAGGCCTGAAATGTCATCGCCAAAATATTTCCCCCGTCTGATCCCATCAACGGGATTCCATATCGAGCTATGGGAATGAGTGAGTAAGCGCTTACATCTAATGCCATCCGGAATCCTTCCCTCCCAGTATCCATAAACGGGCCCCCCAGATCATTCCTGTCCGCATAGGCAATACTGTGGACTATGAGATCGAGTCTGTCCATCTCGTTCCCTATCTGTTCATAGGCTTTGTCCACATTCCCATCTTCGCTCACATCGCACTCTACTAAGACAGCATCTCCCCAAGGCTCCACTAATTTGGAGACTGTATCTCTAACACGTTGATTCTGATATGCGATAGCGAGTCTTGCCCCTGCGTCATGTAGAATCTGTGCTATCGACCAAGCAATGCTCCGGTGGTTGGCAACCCCGAAAATAACGCCTGTTTTTCCCTCTAGATCTATCGGGTACATCTATCCCTCCAAAATTTCCATGTAGCTCTATCTGCAGGTCCCTCGATTCTGAGGTCCCAAAACTCTCATGCTCCCCTCAGCATGATCCCAAACTCTTGAACGCTGGGAGTGTATCAGGACACTTCGGGGTGTCAACTAGATGTTTGACACTCTTGCAACCCCTTGTTACGCTCGATAAATATAATTTCACCCCCATACTCAAGGCGGAAACATGCGGGTACTCGTTACTGGTGCCTCAGGCTTTATAGGGCGAAGGGTAGTCATGTCACTCGCTACCAACGGCCATTCCGTTAGAGCAATGACTAGATCAGAGTGTCCGGCCACATCGTTCAGGGATTGCGAAGTAGAAGTGTTCCAGGCAGATGTGTTAGATCCAGAATCCCTATCAAAAGCCTGTAGAGACATTGAGGCGGTTATTCATCTTGTAGCCATAATTCGTGAACTCGGTGAATTCACCTTCCAGCGCGTGAATCTGGACGGCACGATCAATCTTCTGGATACCGCTAAAGCAGCTGGTGTCCAGCGCTTTGTCATGGCCAGCGCAATAGGGGCATCGTCAGATCCGTCAATCCCCTATCTTTACAGCCGGTGGCTGGCCGAACAGGAGGTAATCAACAGCCCAATCCCCGGCACCATATTGCGCTTCTCTGTGGGATTTGGCCAGGGTGATGAATTCTTCAATACACTGGCCGCGCTAACCAAGCTATCACCTTTAGTCCCAATCGCAGGGGACGGCAAGGCTCTCTTCCAGCCTATCGCTGCCGATGATGCTGCGAAATGTTTGGCTGCATCTATCAAAAACGAAGAGGTTTTGGGAAAAACCATTGAATTAGGTGGACCATCCTATTTCACATATGACCAGATGATCGATACGATCGCTAGAACTCTCGGGTTGAAAATCGCTAAATTGCATATACCTATCCGGCTATTCGCATTTGTTGCTTCTTTGATGGACATTATCTTGAATAAGCCCCCTGTAACAACAGATCAACTCAAAATGCTAGACATCAACAATACCGCTGATGTCTACTCCGTTGAATCGAATTTCGGATTTCGGCCAATGGCTCTTGAAGATAATATCGGATACATCAAAGAAATCACCTTGATTGACGCTTTAAAAATCAGTATGGGCAATATGCCCTCACAAATCAGAGATCACTGACAAAATGTCTCGTCACTCTAATTTCCACGCATATTCTAATCCCTTGAAAAGTTCGTCTCTTTCTTACAAAGATGCACTTGAAAGGGCCATGGGTTTAGCCGATTTTGAACGTGGCTCCCACAGCCCAGGCCATGGGTTCTTCCATCTAGACCGCATTATGCAATTGATGGAACGCGTGGGTGATCCCCATCTGCAAATACCTACAATCCATGTAGCGGGAACCAAGGGTAAGGGAAGCACAGCCGCGATGATCACGTCAATATTGGAGTCGGAAGGATATAAAACAGGTTTATACACTTCACCTCATCTTCATTCGGTAACAGAGCGCATACGAATGGGGCTTAAGCCCATTACAAAAAACGAGTTCTCCAGCCTAGTTGATCAACTATGGCCTGAAGTAAATCACATCAATAATCATGGTGAATACGGGAACCTAATGTTTTTCGAATTGATTACAGCAATGGCTTTTCTCCATTTCAAACAAGCTAAAGTTGACTTTCAGGTCATTGAAGTAGGGCTGGGTGGACGACTTGACGCAACGAATATCGTGCATCCCGAGGTCAGCGTAATCACCCCAATAATGCTCGATCACACTTCAGTGCTTGGAGATACAATCCCTCTCATCGCTGGAGAGAAAGCTGGCATTATCAAGCCAAAGATCCCTGTAGTGGTCGCGCCACAATCCCATGAAGCAATCCCCGTATTCATAAATGCCGCCAAAAAAAACCAGTCCCGACTTATTCAGGTAGATGAAACTACAATAATTCGGCCCAAGTACGCAGGGACAGATGGGCAATCATTCGAACTTGATACTCTACAAAACACTTATGGCCTATGCACACCGCTGCTGGGAGAATACCAACTCCATAATGCAGCTACCGCAGTCATCGCCGTCGAAACTTTGGCTAACAATGACCACTCTATCTCTAAACAAAGCATCGTCGATGGGATTGCCAACGTTAAATGGCCAGCCCGGATGCAATTCTTACGAATGGGTAGTACCCGAGTATTATTGGATGGGGCCCACAATCCGGAATCAATCAAGCATCTTGCTATTGCTGTACGCCAATATTTCCAGTTCGATAAATTAATCCTCCTCTTTGGAGCGACCCGCGGCCACAGCATGGAAGGGATGTTAAATGAATTATCCAGCTTGTCTCCCCTAGTAGTTGCAGTCCAGTCCAGACACCCCAAGTCCGAAAGCTACAAGACAGTTAGTGATGCCACGGGAAATGCAGGACTCAAAATGGGATTCTCATCAAATGACATCGGAGTTGCGACAAGATGGGCACTTGATTTAGCCACTACAAGTGATTTGATACTAGCTACCGGCTCACTATCTGTGCCAGCAGAAGTGATTGAGGAACTTGAGGGCATCGAACCAGAGATGTACCCTAGTATCGTACAATCTGTTACACAAACTTCAATTTGATGAATATCCCGCTATGAAAAAGAACAACCGTAATCATCGCGCAGTGGTTACCGGCCTAGGGGCCGTTACGCCTCTAGGTGAGTCGGCCGACAAGTTTTGGGAGTCCCTTGTAACTGGAGAATCCGGGATAGCCAATATAACTCTCGCAGACACCACACAATTCCCAAGTAAGATCGCCGGTGAAGTAACAAATTTCGACCCGACGACTTATATGGATACTCGAGACGCCCGCCGGATGGCTCGTTTTTCACAACTCGCCGTGGCAGCCGCAGCTCTTGCAATTGAAGACGCCGGCCTGAAGATAGAATCTGAAGACCAAGACCGATTAGGCGTTGTCATGGGAAACGGCAATGGGGGATTCCCTGCCACAGAGGACAATGCCCGCTTGCTAATAAAGAAGGGCGGGATGCGTATGAGTCCCCACTTCATTCCAATGATCCTGCCCAACATGGCCGCCGCGAATGTCAGTCGTGTCTTTGGGCTCAAAGGTTACACTTCCACAATCATCACTGCGTGTGCTGCTGGCACTCAGGGAATCGGTGAAGCCGCAGAAGTAATCAAGCGTGGCGCCGCCGATGTAGTTCTAGGAGGTGGATGCGAAGCGGGTATTTGCGAGCTTGGTTTAGGAGGATTCAATATCATCAAGGCTCTTTCGAGATACGAGGGCGACCCTAAGAAAGCAAGCAGTCCCTTCGATGCCAATCGTGATGGCTTCGTGCCTGCGGAAGGATCAGCACTTCTCGTAATTGAGAGCTTGGAACATGCGCTAGACCGAGGTGCAAATATCATCGCAGAGATACTTGGCCAAGGTGTCTCGTCAGACGCCTTTCATGCTGTACAACCAGACGAGGATGGAAGTGGTGCCGCAAGAGCTATCCGGGCGGCAATGAGAGACGCTGAAATCACATCCGACGAAGTAGACTACATAAATGCCCATGGCACGGCTACTCCCTTGAACGATCTCGCCGAAACTCTGGGAATTAAGGCGGCATTTGGAGAACAGGCCTACAAGGTGCCTATAAGTTCTACCAAATCCATGATAGGCCACGCCCTGGGAGGCGCTGGGGCACTAGAGGCCGTTGCGTCAATCAAGACCATACTCGAAAACCAGATCCATCCCACTATTAACTACGAGACGCCAGATCCTGAATGTGATCTTGATTACGTGCCCAACAAATCACGCAAGCAACCGGTCGATACAGTCATGTCAAACAGCTTTGGGTTTGGTGGCCAAAATGCCTGCCTGATTATCAGGCGCTTTGAAGAATAATGTCACGCCAGCTTCTCTAGTTAAAACTGTCCTGTCTCTACACCGAAAATTGTGAAACAGAAATTATTTTGGCGAATATAGAGAGGGCATCTGCAGATTATGTCACTCTAGCTTTAATCTTATCTCATAGGGATACATTTCTTTTTATAGCCATATAAATACTGATGCCCTAGCCTCCGAGACTAGTGAATTTTTCTCCGGTCACACATGAAAAACATATAGGTCTCTATTAGCTACGGGAAGCTGTATCCACGCTCTACCCTGCCTGTAACTCTCTGCAACAGCCAAAAGGGCCTCTGCAACCCTATGACTTGATTCAATATTTGATTTTGAAGGCTTTTTTGATTCATAAGAGTCTAGAAGATTGTGAAGACATTCAGTTACGGGAGTGGTAAGACGAACAGAAGACATATCCACAGACTTCCATTCTGCCAAACTATTCAAGTTTGATCTTAGTTGTATTACTTGTTGGTTTGGGTCTAATGCATTTATAGCCCTGATTGATCCCTTCGATCCCTTAATCTCAGTCTCTATTGGACCCCCAGGTACCGAACAGGCTTCTACTCCATTTTCAAAAACAATTTGAAAATCGGCAACTGGATCTTCGTCTATACGATTGTTCATTATTCTTAAATCTGTTGGAAAAAGTTCACCCCTCACTTTTGAGATTTTAGGATCTCCTAATAGATAGGAAATAGTGTCAATTGAATGTACATGTCCATGCATCAGAGACCCTCTACCATGGTGGACTATTGTCTGTGGGACACCTATTTCGCCACTATCTATTATTTTGCGCGTCTCATTTGCCCAGTTGCAAAATCGACGCAGTACCCCTGAATTGAAAACGGTGCTATTTTTCTTGCAGGCCTGACGTAGAACATCTGCTCCGTGAATAGAATTAGCGATGGCTTTTTCTAGGTATAACATTGGTACACCCGATTCTGCGACAGCTGTTCCAATTTCCGAGTGGGCATCCTGGATAAAATCAAGAGACGGTGCCCTGTTGTGGGGTTTTGGCAAACTTGTCGCCCTGGTACAAACTGCGATCAAATCCGGCCTTTCTTGCCGAATCATTTCCATGTAATTTTCATACAGCACATTAACTCCCCACCTATGCCTGAACGCATCCCTCTGCGAAACAAGTAGGTCCGAGCCGGCCACGAGCTCCATACGACTGCTAGCCCGCACAGCTGCAGCAATTGAATATGGGCTTAGTGCCGGATGTTCTTCGTCTATAGTGCTACCCATTCGCCCCAATCCGATAATTGCGACCCTATATGTTTTCACGTTCAATCCTCCGGCAAATGATTTTCAAATCTTGTCTATAACAAAATCGTAAAGGATGGGTCCGCTCAAATCCACGGGTATTAATTTCTTTGACATAAATCCATGGTATGGCTATATTGAATTTCTGATTTCGTTTACAGGAGATTTCACGATGGCCAGCACCGACCTATCGTTATTGGCCCACCTGATGCGCCGAGCAGGTTTCGGGGCCTCCCGAACAGAGCTCAAAGAAAGGTCCCGCAAGGGATACGAAGCCACTGTTGAAGAATTATTGTACCCTGAAGATCAGCTCCCTGTTGACATGTACGAGCTTCTACGATACCAACCATGGGCATGGAAACCAGGAACAATCTACGGCATGGGTCACGCGAGCTGGACTTACCGCATGTTGAACACGAAAGCTCCTCTTCAGGAAAAGATGACGCTTTTCTGGCATGGTATTTTTGCAACCGGAGTATCAAAGGTTGACCATTGGGATGAAATCATTGATTTAGTAGATATGTTACGTGATAAGGGCCTCGGCTCGTTTAAAGAGATGTTGGTTGAGGTCGCGAAGAATCCCGCTATGATCTACTGGCTGGATAATAACGAGAACCACGCAAGCCGGGTCAATGAGAATTGGGGTCGAGAGCTTCTAGAGTTGTTCTCTATGGGGGTCAGCAACTACACCGAGACCGACGTACGTGAATGCTCCCGTGCCTTCACTGGTTGGACAATGGCTCCTAAGCTACCTAGATTCCCAATGGGCCGGTTCGATTGGTTTTTTGAGTATCGTGAAGACGACCACGATGAAGGAGAGAAATCTTTTCTGGGACACAAGGATAATCTCAATGGCCTCGAAGTGATCCAAATAATCTGTGACCAACCCGCAACCCTCCGTTTCCTTGCGAGACATCTCTATAACTATTTCGTTGCCGATGATGCACAGGTACCTGCGTGGTCAGTCACACCACCTAGAGATCCAAAAGCGATTGAAATCTTGGTGGAAGCAATGGCTGACTCTGACTTAGATATCAGGCAAGTACTCCGTGTATTGTTCAACAGTGATTTCTTTAAGGAGGCGAGATTTAGTAAGCTGAAGAGTCCAGCTGAAGTTGTTATAGGTACCCTAAGGCTGGTGGACGGACCTGCCTTCCCGGGTCCTGGGTTTGGAAATATATCCCGCCAGGCGGGATATATGGGCCAAGAATTCTTGAACCCACCCTCGGTAGAGGGATGGCATACTGGCACAGAATGGATCAACAGTGGTTCCTTAATGCGTCGTACTAATTTCTTCGCCGACACGGTGGGTGATGATAAACGTCCCGGAGTGAATGCTATGATCGAATGGCTTAGACAACAAGGAGATCTATCACCTGAAGATTTTGTAGATGCCTGCCTCGACGTGATGGGTCCTTTGGAAGTTAACGCCTCAACCCGCAAAGAACTCATCGCACATGCTGATGAAAGTGGTCCTGTACAATGGGAAGGTTCATCCAGCAATCAAGCTTCAAGGGAACGAATAACAGAAATGTTCCAATTAATCGTTTCCTTACGAGACTACCAGTTTGCCTAGTAGTCCTTTCTTATTTAAAGGTCATGACGATCTAATATATGAGATGACTGAGGACCTGAGCCTAGCTATCCAGGCACGGACCATGGAATCTGATTGCGCCCCAATAACAGAACCCGCCATCATGTAATAGACCCAACGCCGGCGGACTTTCGATGGTCGTTCAGGGTCAAGCCATCCCTGGTTGCGTGCCAATACACCTAGAGTGCCAAGACCAATCAGCATCGGCCATAACGTGGCTAAGCGAAGCCGTAATTTCTGCCTTGGTATTGCCAGGATATAGTCCTCTGCTCCATTGAAATGATCAAGGGCCATCTCGATCCCATCAACTAGTGCTGGCCAGGCAGTCCTGGAATTGGTTTTGTCGAGCAAATCAGCTGGATTTAGACCCTCGGCTGCAAGCTTATCCACGGGCAGATAGCAGCGTCCTATAAGCAAATCTTTTGGAAGATCCCGCAATATATTAGTCAATTGCAGTGCCTTCCCAAATCTGACTCCTCGCTCAGTCATTAATTCTCGGTCCCATTCTTTCAGAGATGGTGTATGCAACATCGTAATGTCAGTCCAGAATTCACCAACACATCCTGCAACCAAATATATATACTTGTCCAGCTCTTCAGTGGTAGAGATCGCTGTTATTTCGCCTGCGTTTTCAGATGGGAATGTATCCAAGTCGAACTTCATTCCCTGAGTCAATGTCATTACAACACGGCGCACATGGTCAGCATCGGATTCCGGAAGGGATTGAAGCATTTCCCACATTTCCGGCAGCATTTCTAACAGATTTTGGTCGGACTCAGATACTATAACTTTCTCGAATTTATAACTAAATTCCCTTAAAACATCTTCTGAAGTCCGGTCCGTGAGTTGCTCCTGAAATAGCGACAAGACCTTACGGCGCTCATGGATTGTGAGTAGTAATTTATCCACAATAGTATCGGCGGTTCTCGCGAGTAAATAGGCTAGTCCAATCGGCTCTCGGAGATCGGCCGGAAGGACTCTTATAGAAAGGTAAAAAGCGCGTGACACGCTCCTCAAAATGCCTGCTTGCAAATAAATCCGATCCGCCTGTGAATCTATATGCAATTCAATTCTTCGTTCAGAATCAAACAATCTGGTGGCCTTATTAGCCGGTCCCAATTTCCATCTGTTTTGCTGTCCTTGGCAAATTTAATGGCACAAGCATCAAGGTGGCGAGTATAGACACGGCTCCCCCATATAAAAACGCACTATTGATACCAAAACGATCAACAAAAATACCAGCCAGATAAGGGGAAAATGTACCTAAAAATCCCGCTCCATAAATCAACGCGACTACCGTAGATTGGATATGGCCTTGAGCAACATCCATCGCAGCTGCGATAAACATGTGGTGTAGTGGAAAACTAAACGCTCCTTTGATTACAACCAATAACATCAGGACAGGGCCTGTGTCAGCAAAAGCAATCGCCAACGAAAGAAAGGCAACCATGGCTACACCCGGCAAAAGTACTACCTTTCGTCCATAGGAATCAGAAAAGTGTCCAAAAACAGGTTGAGTCACAAGCCCCGCAACCTGCGATAGGGAAAGATAGACTGCCACCCGGGTTGCGGAAAATGCCAAATCTTCTCTCAAATATACCGGCAGGAATCCTGTAACTGCTGAATCCCCTGCACTCCGGGTAGCAGCGATTACGACAATGAACATCAAGACAGGCTCTCTTAACAATTCTTTTATCGTAGAAAAATACGCACTGCTCGACGCAGATTGGGGATGACTGCTTGAGATCGACCGCATGGCTGCCCATATACATAGTCCTGCTATGACGGCTGGAATCAGGCTCGCTTGCAGCACATCCCTCCATGTCATTAAAACTAGCAATCCAGCAACGATTATTGGTCCCAATATCTCTCCGAAATTTCCGCCCATGCCATGGAGAGAGATCGCGAATCCTCGGCGATCAGGAAATTGGCGAGAAAGTTCTCCTAAAGCAGGCGGATGATAGAGAGATGGACCCAAGCCCACGAGAAGCATAGCCGCGAACATCACAACATAACTAGTCGCCTTCCCCGCGAGAAAGAAAGAAACCCCGGTAATTGACAACGAAATACATAGGATCAGGGCTGATCTATTGCTAAATCGGTCTCCAAGATATCCTGCGCCAATAGTCGTACCCCAAGATGTGATTTGGCTAGCCGTGAGCAGTGATCCAAATTGTGAACCGCTAAGCCCTAGTCCAATCTTGATTTCTGGCATTATCAACGCCCTCATGCCAGAGTTGAATACATGCTTAATCGCATGTCCCACCACCACCACCACAGCAAGTATGGTGCGGTGCGCCAAGACCTCGGATTTCAATTCGCCGGAGGACGGTTCACCTGACACTGGAGTGCCTCTATCGAAGGGATGTCGATTTATTTTAAATCTCCGTCAGCTACAGATGAGCTACAAGCGAGGTCGCGTAGTTGTAATTGTACATGGCGAATGATCTCCCATCACATAATCCCCACAAGGGCTTAAGAAATCATTTGCGAAAATTCTTATTCAAATTTAAGCACTTGGGCTGGATTATCAATCAAGATCCTCTTAATCGACTCCTCATTATAGCCCCTACGGCGCATACGAGGGACGATGCTGGCAAGAATATAGGCATAGCCATGACCACCGTATCGAAGTAGTTGTTTCTTGTGACACACGTCATGCGCTATAACTATCTTTTCACCAAATCCTTCAGCAATCATCCAAGCGATGTCATCCATACGCCTAGAATCACTAGGCATATCTACAGATAAATTATGGATGTATAAAGACTGTTCACTACCAAACAAATCCCACTCCAAGTAACATCCCGTCTCTGCGATGGCTTTCATGTTGTCCCTCAAGAAAACCGTTCGATCAATGTGGCCCATGATAGTACGTTCTAGGTTAGCATCTACTTCGCGCAATATCTGGATGATATCCAACGGGGATCTTTCATATCGTCCCGGGTGTATAAGCAGTGGAGCGCCTGTCGCTCGCTGGGCTCTTCCAGATGCCCTAACAATCTTCTTTTCGTTCAGGGTTAGTGGATGGCTGCAGCCTACTTCACCTATAATCCCGGCCTTGATTCCTGTATCATCAACCCCGATAGTGATATCTTTCACAATTTGCTGGAATATGTCTTCCTCTGTTCGTTCATCCATATCAGCAGGGTGGCTTTCATCAACATAATAAGATGAGCCCATAACTATATTCAGGCCAGTCTCTCTCGCTATACGCGCTAAAGAAACAGGAGCGCGTGCAATACCAATACTGGTAGCGTCGACTACCGACTTTCCGCCGTGTTGTTTAAATAATCGGATCTCGTCAATGGCGGCATCGACATCTCGAAGCTGGCTATCGGCAAAATTCAAGTAGCCATAGTGCTTTAAATAGCCGATGGTCTCCAGATCGATAGGCCTGTAGTATATATCCCGTTGGAATGCCTCTTCGGGCGGGGGTCTATCAAAAACCAAGTCGATTAACAGATGTTCATGGGTAAGTGTAATACCAAGTTCCTGAGACGGAATGGTTCCAAGGACAGTCTGGATTTTGCCAGTTAGTTCCTTAACCATTACTTTACCTATAATTTGTTAGCAGGTTTTCGTACGATGTGTTGGGGTTATATGCCATCGTCAAATATTCAACTCGGTGCCAACGCCTAGATCCTTAGCCATTGTATATAACTCGAATCCTGCGGCTATGTCTTCAAGCGCAATGCCTTGAGATTCGAAAAGCGTTATCTCCCTCGGCCCTGTGCGTCCAAGAACCGCGCCCGAGGCTACTTCCCACAATTCTCGCACTCGATGCCAAGTCAGCGTGCCACGTTCAACGGAGTGAATAAGTTCTGCACACTCTATCCGGGCTTGTTCGACGTCATCCGTAACAACCACATTTGCCCGAGTCACGGTGTTTCCATCCAGTTCCCTGCGAAGCCAATGATTGCCTCCAGCCGCGTTAATATGTGTTCCGTCTATCATCCATTCTCCCTTCAAAACAGGTGATGAAGAGGAAGTGATTACAGAAACTATATCGGCATTTTCTACACACTTTTCAGCCGAATCTACAGGAATAACATTGATATCTAATTTTGATGCCATTCTCTTGGCGAAATCTTGACATCGAGAGGGTGTCCGGCTGTAAACACGAGCTATCTCTATTTCCCTCACCCTACAGATTGCCTCGAGCTGTGTCTCAGCCTGGTAACCAGATCCAATGATTCCTACGTCCTTAGAATCGTCTCGCGCCATATATCTGGTAGCTACACCACTGGCTGCTCCTGTTCGTATTTGACCCATGCGGTCCGCCTCGATCACAGCGATCAAATCTCCTGTAGCAGAGTCATTTAAATAGACGTAAAATCGGGCTTTCCCATCCTTGAAAGTACTATACGACTTCATCCCTAAAACACCGAGATTTATATCGGCTGCCGCCATGAAATGGAACATTCCATGTCCCAAGGGGATGCGGCGACGAGGACTATTTGAGGCTTTTCCTAATGCCTGATGCCGGAAAGATTTCTCCAAGACATTGATCGCGATATCCATCGAAAAGAGTTCTTCAACATCATTTTCTTTCAGGAAAAGCACCAATCATTTCCTCCCATACATCACACGATGTCTATATTATGTCTCTAGATGGTAAAAATGGTTCAGTGGGCCATGTCCGCGTCCGATCGGCACCGCATACTGGATCGCACCAGTAACATACTCCTTGGCAATGGCCACCGCTTCCTGAATTGGCACACCTTTGGCAAGTCCGGCAGCTATAGCCGAACTAAAAGTACAGCCCGTCCCATGGGTACTATTGGTGTTGATCCTAGGTGACTCAAAGATCTTGAATTCTCTTCCGTCGAAGTAAATATCTGATGCCGGACCGTCCAGATGTCCACCCTTAACCACTACTGCCCTTGGACCCATGGCAAATATATCGCTAGCAGCATCACGAGCATCGTCCGAATTTTTTATACCTTTGTCCGTAAGTACTTGGGCTTCTGGAATATTAGGAGTTACGAGAGTAGCAATTGGCACGAGATGTGTCCTTAAAGAATCAACGGCATCTTCGCGTAGAAGCCTGTCGCCACCCTTTGCCACCATGACTGGATCTACTACTATGTTATTGAGTTCATATTCCTTCATCTGTTCTACGATTACTTCTATGATGGAAGAACTGGACAACATACCAATCTTGACCGAATCTGTTCCTATATCGGTAATTACCGCATCTATCTGAGCCTTAATAAGTGGAACAGGCATCTCTAGAACATCGGTGACGTGCTGTGTATTCTGGGCCGTGATTGCTGTAATGATAGAAGATCCGTAGACACCGTTAGCTGCAAAGGTTTTTAAGTCAGCCTGAATTCCTGCTCCTGCACCTGAGTCAGATCCTGCTATAGTCATAGCACGGTAGACGGGATTCATTTGAATGCTCCTGTCACCTCCGGGTTCAAGGCATCGTGTCGATTCACGCCAGATCTTTCAAATCATTGGCTCTTTTTTCTTTAGCAGGTCTCCGGATAATATCCTGTAATAGTTGAACACTCCTGCCTACGATGCGCATCTCTCGTCTTTTTCGTTGTTTTTGTTCTCGACAAGCACCCTTGGTCTCATCTTCATTAAATCGACCCACGAATTATTCTCCTTCCAGCCACTGTTGACCTTTATAGGCAGCCTGCCAAAACATGTATTCGTATCGGAGTGCAGTCAAGAACAGATACTCGGTTCGCACAATTACTTTCGATAGGTCGATCTCGGCAAGATACCGATCCAGCCAGTCTACAAAATCACCCAAGACGTTAGGACCATGTAAGTTTATCCATTCCTGGTAGACATTATTAATAACCCTTCTATTAGGGTTTTGGAGTAACCTCGTGCCCCAGTCTAAGTACGTGCCCTCGGTGACATAGAGTATCGTAGCAACGTCCTCGAAGGAGCCTTCCAAGGCTACACGGACTATGAAGTCCCCAAAGGCTTGGGTAGTGGGAGACGCACTTACAGCAGAATATTCATTCTCATTCACTCCAAGTTCTTTGAAAGTCCTAACGAAAAGATCATTCTCAGGATCTATGATGCCAGCAAGAAAATCACTTAAAATGGACGCAGCTTCCATAGAAGGGGCTTTTGAAATACCTAATGCTGTCATAGTGACTAAATCTTTGATAAACACGTAGTCTTGGGCAAAATATGTAATGAATTTTTGTTCAGGTAGAGTTCCTTCTCCCATTTCTAGCACAAAGGGATGGGTGACTGTCTTTTCCCAAAGATATCTGTGGCTCATTTTCAACTGCTGGATGGATGACATATATTTCTGGTTGTGGCCTAGTATTTATTTTCAGCCAGAAATTAGTCTGACTTGCTTTTTTAACATTGAGAAGTCATACAACTCATCCGTTTCAATGTCACGTCTGGACCAAGACATGACAAGACTCGCAAGAGTTGACCCTCCCAATGCTAACCCGAAGCTTACGATAAGTTGTGTGGCCCAGTTAATGTCGATAATCCATCCTGTTAAATATGGTGCGGCCGGGGTAGGGAAAAACAATGTGCCCAATATCAACCCAATAATGCTGCTTCCAACAGCTGACCGGCCATCAAATTTTCGCGAGTAGAGTCCCCAGAATACAGGGACCACCGCAGCAGCACAGACCATATCGGCGATAAGGAACATATAGAGCACACTATATCCCTGCGATGCGATGAATATGGCTGGGAGAACAAGTATCACCGTGAATCCTCTGGAAGAGCGAATCAGGGCATCACCATTCATCTGGCTTCTTATTCTCGCAAGGTCACTGGTTACAGTACTCGCGATACCGTTGAGCAAAGTATCCATGCTACTCATCACTAGAACAAGAGCCAAGATAAGCACTGCCACTCCAACCCATGTAGGCAATATTGCTTCAACCAGAGAAAAAACCGCGACAGAAGGATCATCGACGATTCCCTCACCCACGGCCCATATGCCTAATATTCCGGCAAGAAGAATTACTGGGACCACCACTATCCCGGATAATGCAAATCCACGCCTCAGCGCAATATCATCTTTACAGGCATAAATTCGTTGCCAAAAACCCTGGTGGAACATGTTCGCAGCAAGAATGGCGATAATCAGAGTAGCTCCGAATTCTAACCCCGGACGATATGAAAGCGAGAGAAGTTGGGGCATATCAGAACTTACAGGCCCAAATGCTCCATTTAAACCTCCAAGACCTGTCGCAGCTACTACAAGTATGAGGACGAGAAGCGGCAGTATTAGAATAAACTGTATCCCGTCCGTGAAAATAGATGCTCGGAGACCACCGTATGCTGTATACGTAACGGTGAGTAGTCCGACTATAAGGGCTGTCACACCCAAGTTGGCGCCTGAAAGGAGATTGACAGCCTTTGCTATACCGGTAAGTTCAGCAGATAAGAATACGAACATATAAAATGCCGTGACTCCCAGAATGAACAAATACATAGTCTTCCCGTATCGGTGCCAAACGTATTCGATTAACGAATGTCCCTCTGGCATCAGGGACCTCATCCGCGGCCCAACTATCACAAATGCGACAAGAGGGGCAGCTTGCCCCAATCCATATCCAATCAAGGCCATAAGTCCGGCCCAAGTACCTGCCTCGGCTGGGCTGAAAAGTATCCATGCCCCAATAACTGACGCTACGAGGGTTGCAGTCGCAAGATTTCCGCCTGCACTATTTCGAGCAACCAGATAGTCCTCCGCACTTAGCTTTCTTTTACGAATAAAAAGAACTCCAGACACGACAAAAAGACCTGCGGTGCTCAAGGCGATAAGAACTGCCAGCGAGCTATCTATCATCTCCATACTCTCCATATTCCCAAGTTCATAAATAAAAAAACCACCCCGGATGATTGGGTGGCCTGATCTGAGATCGTTAACCAGTTCCCTTCGCTGGCATTATCCAGATCAGGTTATCGGGGTCGCCCCGCTAGACCGGGACCTCTCAGCCTGGATACCAAGCTCCCCCAAAGTGAATATTCAACTATGGCTAGTCTAGAAAATTATAGCCCGCGGGTCAATGTTCGAAAAAGTATGCACCATACTCTAGGAGAGCCTGTTACATTCATCGAGATGGGCCGTTGGCTTCCATCCCAAAAGTTGGCGAGCCTTACTAAGATTCACCTCTTCCTCGTTTTCGTCCCCTGCTATAAAGAACGGATCAAATCGTGCAACACGCCCTTGTACAAACTCGGCTGCGGCTATATATGCTGTTGCAAGATCGCGCTCTTCGGTGACCCAAAGATGGCCTGGGTCACTCTTGGGCACCTTTCTACCTTCTATCCATCCTTTCCTATCTCGGGGTCCAGTTATCCGTAAAGCTGCTATCGACATCCCAAACTCTTTGCAAAAATACCGGCATATTCGCTCCCCAAAACCCTTAGTTAATCCATACACACCTGGATTATCTAAGGGTACTTCCTCCTCAGCAAAGAAACGGGTCCTGTTACGGGCATGTACGGTAAAAGTGCTGGTATGTACCCCGTTCATGATTCCCATTGACTGGGCTGTATAGAGTAGCAGGTGGAGACCAAGGGTATTGACACTGTAATTAGCCACTATATCGTCAACTGAGGCGCGGTTCGAATGAGGGTCAGTTGGATGCATCATCACCATGTTAATAAAAGAGTCTACTCCATCAAGTGCCCTAACTATCGATTCAGGGTCTGTTATTGATCCTTCTACAAATTCTACGCCTTCCACTTTAGGCGGAACTATGTCCAATACGCGGAATTCATGCTTTTGGCGCATGTATGGAAGTGTCCAAGTCGCTACTCGACCTGAGCCACCTGTAATCAATATTTTCATGTTACCCATCTCTCCATGAAAACGCGATCTTAGCTCTTATCTACGTGATATTCTCATCCCTACAGCCCCTCCACCACCATGACACACAGCCGCAATTCCATTCTCTAGCCCCCGCTGTTCAAGAGCATGGAGTAGAGTAACTAAGATACGTGCACCACTAGCACCTATAGGATGTCCCAACGCAACCGCCCCGCCGTTCACGTTGATTTTTTCCCAGTCCCAGTCCAATTCCTTACCATTGGCAACAACCTGTGCAGAAAATGCTTCATTGACATCAAGCAGGTCCACATCAGAAAGGCCCATCCCAGCTTGTTTTAATAGATTTCGGATTGCTTGGGATGGTGCTTCAAAGAGCCTTGCTGGCTCATTGGCAACAAAGGCCTGATCTTCTATAAAAGCTGTTGGCTCTAGTCCCATTGATTTGGCTTTTTTTTCTGAAGTAATTACCAAAGCTGCAGCGCCATCTGAGATTTGAGATGAGTTTCCTGATGTAACAGAATTATGAGGGGGGAATGGAGTTGATAATCGTGACAGAATCTCAAGATTTGTGTCCGAACGAGGTCCTTCGTCGATTTCAACCGTGGTTGATTCTTGACGCCCAGGCACAACAACTGGAGATATCTCATTGACGAAGCTACCGTTCTCTATAGCCTTGGATGCTTTCTGATTGCTACCCAAGGCAAACTCATCTTGTTCACTACGTGTAACTTCAAAATCTATAGCGGTTTTCTCAGCCAGCGTTCCCATATGGCTATCGCTGAAACAACACCAGAGGCCATCATGGACCATAGAGTCAATCAGTTTCTGGTCACCAAGACGTTGTCCAACCCTACTATCTGGTAACACATGAGGCACGCGGCTCATATTTTCCATCCCTCCTGCAACAACGACATCGGCATCACCAGCCCTAACCATCAAGCCGGCAAGCACAACTGCCATCATCCCAGACGCACATACCTTGTTTATGGTAAGTGCGGATTGAGTATCAGGTATACCAGCTCTGATAGCTGCTTGCCTTGCAGGAGCTTGCCCTATACCGGCAGACAGTACATTTCCCATTATCGTGTAATCGACTACCCCGGGTTCTAATTTGGCCTTGTCGAGTGCCGACC
The DNA here is from genome assembly GCA_964608025.1 of uncultured Dehalococcoidia bacterium. Classification (GTDB taxonomy): domain Bacteria; phylum Chloroflexota; class Dehalococcoidia; order Lucifugimonadales; family CAJWER01; genus CAZSLO01. The sequence goes on from CAZSLO010000022.1 coordinate 76,455, forward strand.
GAATGGCTACAGCTCCCAGTTCTGTCGCAGGTATACTGGATAGAGTGCCGTTAAGTTTTCCTATCGGAGTCCGGGCACTACTGAGTATTGCTATCGGAATTTTATCCATTAACTGAATCTCCCCGCATCACGCGCTGAACAGCCATAAGAGTAGATTCAACGTCCTCTCTAGAAATTTCGTAATGCGTCACCATTCGAATTCTGTTACCCAGCGCAAAACAATGCACATTCTCCGCTCTTAGCTCCTCTTCAATAACCCCAGCCGGCTTAATCGTTGTCTCAAAAAAGACTATGTTTGTATTTATTTTTTCCGGATCTATAACGATGCCATTTATATCGGCGAGGCCTTCAGAGAGTCTTTTTGCATTCGCATGATCGTCCACCATTCGGTCTATCATTGTTTCCAAGGCCACTATCCCAGCAGCGGATATAATACCTGTCTGCCGCATCTCACCTCCGACAATCTTGCGTTGTTTTCTCGCTTCTTCAACAAACTCTCTGCTACCACAAACCACCGATCCTATAGGACAGGCAAGTCCCTTTGAAAGACAGAAAGATACCGAATCGGCATTTCCGACCAATTCGGCTGCAGACAAACCTAACGCCACAGAGGCGTTGAAAAGACGCGCACCATCTACATGCAATCTTGCATCTTTTCTCTTAACCACCTCGGAAACTTCAGCAAGATATGGGATATCCAAGGGCATCCCGTTGGTACCGTTATGGGTATTTTCGATACATACGAGGGTTATCCTATTGCCCTGATCAGGTCCGTTATTTAATGACAATTCGACATCTTCTAATGGCATTTCCCCGTTCTGTTCCTGCACAATGCGAACAGAGATCTGGGCATATGTCGGATGGCCATGAGCCTGATCAACACTCCAGGCCATATGTGATTGTTTTCCTATCAGCATGGCTTCTCCAACGCTCACCTGGGACAAGGCCGACACGAGATTACCCATTGAACCACTGGCTACCAATAATCCTGCCTCGGTTCCGGTATGTTCAGCAGCGAGCTCCTCCAAACGCCGAGTGGTAGGATCTCCTTCTAGACCATCATCGCCAACCTCTGCTTCATACATAGCCCTGCGCATTTCGGGCGTTGGCTTAGTTACTGTGTCGCTTCGAAGATCTATACCGTCCACGTCCTGCTCCAGCTATTCAAGATGTATATCATGTTAACGGATTATAGGGTGGTCGAATAAGACCACGCAAAAGACTTGGTCCACCATCATGCCATCCATAGATTAACTCCATAACACAGAGCAGTGATTGGAAACATTGTTCCTAAACCATATTCCCACCGCAACAACACTTTGTTCTTGATCTATAAGGCACGAAATAGACCGCGAACTCCATTGCTTAGCCGGTCCTCTTTGCCATCAAAGCAGGATTGACACGAAAGTCCCTCGGGTTCCACTGCTACGGCAAAACATGGACATCGCCCAAAGGCAGTCCGCTGGAATATATACGACGAAATGTCATCAGTCGCCAACTGATGATCATTGCCATTATGAACAAGATTCCTCCAATGCCCAGTAATAATGATGCTCTCAGGTGATCAGCTAATACTCCATTGAAAAGGTTTGCAATCGCCATCATTCCACCAATATGAACAGAATATACTGCACCGACCCTTCCACGAATCCCGTCGGGTAAGATAGACTGGATCATAGTATGTGTCAGTGTCATAAACCCTGCCTGGGTTGCTCCCATTGCAGCGGCACTCATTAGAGCCATAGGCATTGTGGTAGACACGGCCAACGCAACTGGCGAAAGTCCGCTAAACACTCCGAGGCTCAAAAATATTTTCCCCTTGGAGGTTTCATTTCTGATCCCAGCTAGCACACCCACAGAGGTCAAGGCACCAGCGCCAACAGCCATCATCATGAAACTAAAGCCGGCACCTTTAGCATCAAGTTGTTGCGATGATAGTACTGGCAGCAAAGACTCAAACGACATAGTCAAACCACAATGGAATAGGGCCAAAAGGACTATGGCAAGCAGGGTAGGTGTCTTATAAACGTAGATCAATCCAGCTCCAAGATTGGAGATAAAGGATCTGTTGGGATCAATACTACCCGTAGAGCAAGTCTGGATTCTCATGACCTGTAAGAAACCAACCAAATAGAATGCTGAGCACATGAAAAACGCCCCTTCAGCACCGATAGTTGAAAGTAGTGGGGCTATAGCTCCGGGGCCAAGAAGCCGGGAGCCATGGCCAGCTGCTTGATTTAACGAAATGGCATTGAGAAGAATGCGGCGAGGAACGAGGTTGGGTATCAGGGCCTGAGAGGCAGGCATCATAGCAGCCCGAGCAGATCCATTAACAAAAGCCAGTAATACTAGTGTCCAAACATTGACTGTATCGGTGACCACAAGAGCCCCAAGCACAAGGTTGTGTGCCGTATTTATCGCAAACATTGCTGCTATAACTGAGCGGCGGTCAAATCGATCTGACAAATACCCAGTAAACGGGGTCACCAAGACTCTGGGAATCATCGCTGCAAAGGTTACGATCCCGACCCAAAGTGATGAGTCGGCTATTGTGTAAACGAGCCAGCCACGAGCAACGATTAGAGCCCAGGCAGCCGCTCCTGCTGACAGGCTAGCGATCCACAAGGTCCGGAAGTCGCTATAGGAAAGCGATTCCAAGTAATGTGGCAGCCTACTCCGAGCTTGTTTCTTCACATCAAGCCTGACACTAACAACTGATCCTCAATCCAACTACCGCGGTTCGCGGCAAAAACCATTTTTGGGTGGATCATGGTTTGTTAGGAAGCTGGTATCAAAGGTAATATCAATCGCGAAGGATATTCCCTATTATGATGGACGACCTGTCGTGCCGTGCGCATTTCCGTGTCCTTGCCATAGATATTTCCAGTGTTTAGATTCCGGTCGAATCTAGGAAAGTTGGACGACGATACCTCCAGTCTTAGGGAATGGCCCTTCCGAAACACGTTTCCTGTAACTCCTACTTCTATCTCGTATTCATACACCTGATTGGCTATCAACGGCTTTGGGTCTGTCCTGCTCTCCCGAAACCTAGCCCTCAATATCCCATCGCACAAATTCATTGCATATCCAGAGGTCGATACATCCACGACCTTCGCCGTCCAGTCTGTGTCCGGTCCATCGGTCTCGGCATAAAGTATCAGCTTAATTGGGCCTGTGATCTCGGTATCTTGTTCAAAAGGAGATGATGTGAAGCAAAGGACATCTCCACGCATCTCGACTGCACGTTGGTCATATGGCCCCCAAGGAACAATGTCCGGTGTACAACAGTTGTTTCCACCGACAGTTTGTACTGGATAATTTGGGTCATAAATGAAGTGGTCGGCCTTCTCTTCTCCAGGCGGTTCTTTTGATAAAGTCCCGTCTCCGCGCACTGAATTTGCTCTGCCATCCGAATGTAAATACCATTCCTGCCAATCTGTTCTAGCGAGCGGCCATTCATTTTCATCACGCCACTCATTGATACCCATGATGAAAAGTCGGACCGGCGGCTCATCCATGATGCCATTATCAATTCCCTTAAGCCAGTAGTCGAACCAACGCAGCTCCAATCCCTCCAAATCAACCAAGGACTGGGCCCCAAAATCTATTTCGCCAGTCTTCCTAGATTGACTAAGATTATGGGGCCAAGGTCCTACAATAATCCTGCTCTGGCGAGTTTCCTTTGAGCCTCCTTCCGAAAGCTGTCCGGTGAAGTTGGTAAATGTATCGTTAGCGTATAGATCAAACCATCCTCCCATGTTCAAGGCGGGCACGGCGAATTCGCCCCACTTATCTTCTACATCAATCTCATTCCAGTATTCATCATATTGTGAGTGATCAATCCAGTCCTTCCAGAATGGGAGATTACGCCCAACAACTTCGTCGAGTTCCCTGATCGGCAAGCCGCGAAATGCCTCGGTCCAATTATGGTAAGAAATATTCTGGGCAGTACGACCGTTTGTACGCATTCCCCATGTCATCGCTACGTTCAACATGAGGGCGCCCCCTGGATATACGAGGCCGCCAAAGAAGTCAGCACATATCACGCGCGGCGCAATACAAGTCAAATATTGGCTTCTATACGGAGCACTCAAAAGTTGTACAAGACCACCATATGAACTGCCTGTCATGCCAATCTTTCCGTTACTCCATTCCTGGCCACCTATCCACTCCTGTGTATCGAATCCGTCCGGCCCGTCATGATGAAATGGATAGTGATTTCCATCGGAATCCCAGCGTCCTCGAGTGTCCTGGGTCACATACACATACCCTTGGTTGGCAAACATTCTCGCTTTTTCCACCTCAGCATCAGTATTGTTACCATAGGGAGTTCGGTGTAGCACCGTGGGAAATTTCCCAGAGGCTTTTGGAAGGTACAAATCGGAAGATAACTCTACGCCATCGCGCATAGGTGTTTTTACATTCGAACGCAGTTCAACTTCATAAGTTTTTTTCATAGCAACTCCCTTATATTCATTGAAGGCTTATGGGTATATGGTTTCGCGATTTCAATTATTGAAGATACATCGGCAGTGTAGGTATGGCATTATGAACCTGTCAACGTACCTAAAGAGGATGCCTTAGTTACTACTTCCACGTATGGTCCCGTCCCGGCCAATTGGCACCGGGATCGCGGCTTTTGTCGCCCCGGGCTTGGGAAGAGGCCAAGGTCCTATCGATGTGCCCATAGGACGTGATCCTTCGGGACGAATCGGAGAAGAATTCGATGCCTGGTAGGAAATATCAAGTTGGGGAGTCTTTACGACAGCTCCTCCTGATCCATTGGAAATCATCGCAGCCTCTAGAATACCTGTTGTGAGATAGGTCCTTTCGACAGGGGTAGGCGGCTTCCCTGTCAGGAAAAATTCCTCGATATTCAATCCCAAGTACCCGAAGGCAGCTTGGGCAGGGCCCGAGTCGATATGATATTCGACAACATCAATTTGTTGGCTACGGCGGCCAGCATACGCGAACTTAGTAATGTATCCCGTGTCACCAAGCATCGGAATTGCTGCCCGGAAACCATCCCGGTAATCGATCAGAAAAATGTGAGGATCATCGATTTGAGATGGTTCTATAGAATCTGGTCCAGCCTTGATCGCGCCAACCGCTTTCTCGGCTAGTTCCCTAGACCATTGGCCTTGCTCTGCAGATCGCCAGACCTCGGCTCCTGATAGGCATTGCACCGACCGAACACCTGTTTCACCACCAACACGGCGCTCCACCTGACACTGGAGTGCCTCTATCGCATGAAACCCATACCGTTCAAGCATATGGAATCCCACAGATACTGCCTCGTCTAGTTTTTCTCCCAAAGGGTGGTCGAAGTTGGGGGATCTCCAGCTTACAGGAACGGCCGAAGCTGCCCATATGGGAATCCCTTGTTCAATAGCAGTCTCATACATCCAACGTGCATCGTCCCATCTATACGCCAAGTGCTTGTCCGAGAAAATAGGTATCGGCCGTCCCATTTCGCCAATCACTCCTGCCACCTGCTCGAAAAAATAGCGTCGGGGTAGCATTTCTTGACCAAGCTGGCTGCGAGGATAGTCTCCATGCTCTCCTATAATGAGGACCGCATCAACGGCAAGTCGGCTGGTTCCTAAGGTAAGGGCACCACGAATACTTTCATAAAGGACAACACTATGTTCTTGGGCAATCTGACGACCAATGTCTTGTTCATGTATCTGATCTATGTACATTGAGACTATGCGCGTGCGAGGTGAGATAAGTCCTTCATCTGTGGGAAATCCCCGCAAAAACTTCGTCACAATTACAGCGGCATGGCTTCTTGGTGGGTATGACGTGACAATAGCAGCTATTTGAAAAGGTTTTTCCATCCGCCAACACTCCTAATCACTCAATGTTTACTTCTAGTTGTCTATAATCAACAGTGGACCATAGGCTGTCTTAGTGACACAAATAGAAATATGATTTATGAATCTTTTAACACAGGCAAGATAAGCCGAGACGGCAGTTGCGGGCCATGATATATGGTTTGGCTCGCTATGTTCATTTCTGCATCTAATCCTGGTTGTGTTCCAGTATTTTGGTTTCTCTCATAACGCGGGAAGTTGGAGCTGGAAACCTCGAGGCGTATGCGATGCCCTGACTTAAACAAGTTCGCCGTGCTCCACATATCAATTGATATCTCATAGATTTCTTCTGGCTCGATTAAGCTGGGTCGCTCAATCGATTCCCGAAATCTGGTCCGTGCTATCCCTTCAGTCAACATAACTGATTTGCCATCTGGATAGACATCCGATAAAACCCCCGTAAAGTCCGTGTCCCGGGCACTCGAAGAAGCATGAATGGTCAGCGTGACAGGCCCAACAACTTCGAGGTCTTCATCGAGAAGGCCCGTCTCATACACCAAAACATCGTCCCTTAACTGTAATGCCCTGCGATCCGCCGGCCCTCCCTGCTCCATCATCATGAATTGTCCACCCAGTGTAGGAACCGGATCTCTGGGGTCATAGGTAAAATGATCATGCGCTTGATTAATGGGAAGTTCAAAAGACAGTAATCCATCGCCATGCAAGGTGTTAGCGCCGCGATCTGAATCAAGGTAGAGGTGCCGATAATTAGCTTGTTGAAGAGGCCAGGTGTCGCCAGTTCTCCAACGATTCGCACCCATAACAAAAACGTTTACTCGCGGCTCTTCGTCAATCCCGTTCTCTATCCCTCTAAGCCGTTTATCATTCCATCTAATTTGTTCATTTACGATATCTACAAAAGCATTGCCGCCGAAATCAATTGCACCAAAACGCTGACTGTCGCCCATGTTTCGATGGCTCCAGGGACCTATCATTAGCTTGGTTAGCCGACGTGCATCCTCCGTTCTAGCTTCATTGATCCAGCCTTGAAAGAGTTTGCAAGTCTCCTGAACCAAGTTGTCATACCAACCAGTGATGAAATAAGCTGGGGTTTCGATCTCAGAATATTTGTACCGCATCGAGTAGGATTTCCAAAATTCATCGAAGGCGTGGTGGCGAACCACTTCCCGGTAGAACTCTAGATCCACGATATCGTCCATTGCAGAAACAAGTGGCAGCCTATTATAAATCTCATCCCAATTCATTAGGGCAGTAGCCGCACGTTTATTAGTCCTGCCAGCCATATTGATAAAGAATTGAGCTACGTGTTGCTGTAAAACACCATTGACTCGCTGATGCCCAAAATTGTCCTGCTGAGATGCGATGGGGGCGATTGCCTTAAGATACTCGCTTCTTTGGATGGCCGATTGGTGCTGCGTGAAGCCCAAATATGAAACTCCGTACATGCCAACATTGCCATCACACCAAGGCTGAGACCCTATCCATTCAATCGTGTCATGGCCATCATCTTCCTCATGAATGTAGGGTTCCCAAGCCCCATCTGAATCATTTCGGCCCCGGCAATCCTGCATCACGCAGGTATACCCGGCATCAACGAAACGCTTGGTCCATTCAACATATCGCTCAGCTTGTTTATCGTATATCGTCCGGACCAAGAGCACAGGAAACGGGCCACCAGTAGGCGGCCAATAAATATCGGCTGACAGGAGCACCCCGTCCCTCATAGGAATTTTAACATCCATCCGGATGTTTATAGACTGCCTCATCATGCCCGCCATCTTGACCTCTCCTATCTCCAGAATTCTATCCCTCCCTTCCTGTCAAGCACAATGTCATTTACCAATAATATTCCCGCGGCAATACTATAGGTGAACCTAGCTAGGTAGTTTTGTTACCATCGTAGAACTCGTTGAACTAGGTGCTATGCTCATATTCAACACTCTGGAGACAGGATCAATGAAGACTTACCGAGTAGCAATTATTGGGTGTGGACATAGAGGAACTCAGGCTGCCCTTGCCTACCAAGAGCATCCTCGCACGGAGGTGGTCGCTTTATGTGACCTGGTATCCACGCTACGAGACAATCTTGGCGATAACATCGGTGTTTCAGCTAGATACGAAGATCTCGATAAAATGATCCTTGACACCCAGCCTGATATTGTCGCAATACCCACCGGGACCGAGCTCCACCACGACTTGTGTATGCGCGTCTTAGAACATGGAGTAAACATCGAGGTCGAAAAACCTATAGCGGTCAACCTAAGCGAAGCTGACTCAATTATCGCAAAAGCTAACGACCATGGCGTTACAGTCGCCGTACATCATCAAGGCCGCCTTGGCTCTTCAGCAAAGGCAATAGAATGCGCCTACTCACAAGGCCGAATTGGCGAAGTAAGGTATATGGTTGGAAGCGGCAAGGGTTACTATGGAGGCTACGGCCTTATGAACATCGGCACACATATATTAAACAACATCATGAAGTTTGGAGGACATTGCCGTGCGGTTACAGCCGTCTCTTCAACAAACGGACACCCCATTACACCAGAGGATGTTGTTGCTTCACCAAGCGGAATGGGGACTATCGCCGGTGAATATATATCCGCCAGCCTTATGCTAGAAAACAACGTTACCGCCACCCTATTGCAACATAGATTTAATGAGATCGCCCCGACTGGGCACACTTTTGAGATTTATGGAACTGAGGGCCGTATCTTTTACCAAGGCCATGAGGCTGCATGGCTACTACCAAATCCACATACTCGCCCTGGCGGGAAACAAGACTCCTGGGAATCTCTTGAACCTGTATTTCCAGCCCATTACAACGAAAATGGTCGATCAGACGTAAACGATTATTGGTTCGTAGAAGAATACGTCCAAGCCCTGGATGATAAACGTGATCATGAATGCAGCGGGAGCGAGGCAATACACGCCCTAGAGATTATTATGGGGATATTTGAGTCAACTGTTTACAGCCAGACTGTCAAATTGCCTCAGTCAAGACGGGACCATCCTCTACTACGGTGGCGCGGGGCAAATGGGCTAGGCTCACCTGATTCGATGCCTCGCCCATACCAAGAGTGGCTCGCTATGGAAGACCATCGACTAAAAAATAGAGATCCTATCGAGACAAATAGATTCGCTTTGCAATACTGAGCTATCCGGAAGAAAGTGCTTAAAATAATAGCTGTCTATAAGAAATTGTCGGCAATAATCGACCTCATCCAGAATCTTGCGTTGGCTCGAAGTGACGTATAATGGATTTCGTCCGATCCTGCAGGTGGTCATCGGGTGAAAAACAAAACGAAATTAGGTGCTATTTTCCCACAAACGGAAATAGGCTCCGACAGGCTAGCTATAAGAGACTATGCTCAAGCAGCAGAAGAACTTGGCTACGACTTCATCCTGGCATTCGACCATGTTGTTGGGGCCAATCCCGATAGCAGGGCAGGCTGGAGGGGCGTATACAGCCATAGTGATTCGTTCCATGAGCCACTGGTTCTATTTGGCTATCTGGCAGCTATCACCGACACAATAGGCCTTGCCACAGGCATCATTATATTGCCCCAACGCCAGACGGTACTCGTCGCAAAACAGGCCGCCGGCGTTGATGTGCTAAGCGGCGGCAGGTTACGTCTAGGAATTGGTATCGGCTGGAATCAAGTCGAATACGAAGCACTGGGAGAAGATTTTGTAAATCGTGGACGGCGTTCCGAGGAACAAATCGAGTTGATGCGAGAACTTTGGTGTAAAGAACTTGTTACCTATAAGGGGCGCTGGCACCGGATTACCGACGCCGGGATCAACCCAATGCCAATACAACGCCCAATACCGATATGGTTCGGAGGCAAAGACAGCCGTGTCCTTCGCCGTATAGGAAGCATGGGTGATGGCTGGATATCGAATCTCCGAAGCCCTGATGATGAGGCCAGACAAATCATAAACGACATCTTGAATTATGCTAGCGAATCCGGGAGAAATCCCGACGAAATCGGCATCGAGGCATGGGTATCCCTAAGAAATATGTCACCAGAGCAAGCTGTTGTTGAAGCACGGGCGTGGGCCAAAATAGGCGCAACTCATATTTCAATAAACACGATGAATGCTGGCCTAAAATCTCCAAAGGACCATATTGAAGCGATCCGCAGATTCAAAACCGCATCAGAAAATATCTAACTAGGTTTTCAACCCATCATATGGAGTTTCAATCATTACACCAGACCTAAAAAAGACTCCCTTGCATAGTGTCCACCAATCTCTTTCTGGCCGCATGGTTCCCTTCGCTGGCTGGGATATGCCAGTTCAATATTCAAGTATTTTAGACGAGGCACGTGCAGTTAGATCGAATGCAGGCCTTTTCGATGTCTCCCATATGGGACGATTCGAGTTAAAGGGAGCCGACGCAGCTACTCTTTTGAATCGAATCTTCAGTTCTGACGTCCAGAAGCTGCAAATTGGTCGTGCGCGCTACGGGTTAATATGCAACAAGGAGGGTGGCATAATTGATGACGCAATCCTCTACCGGTTGGGGGAGGAGCGATTCTTATTAGTGCCGAATGCCGGAAACTCGGACTCCGTTTCTGATTGGATAAACTGCTGGAGTAAAGCCTCAGACCAGGTCAATCTTGAAATCGTGACATCTCAGTTCGCGATGATCGCGCTTCAGGGGCCAAGCTCCTCAAAGATATTATCCCGTCTGACAAGTTATCCTTTAAATTCCATCAGGCCTTTTCGGGCCATAGAGACTATGGTCTCAGAATCTCCTGCGATCATCGCTCGAACCGGCTATTCAGGCGAGGATGGTTTCGAGCTTATGGTCCCAGCCCTAGACTCACCGATGGTATGGCAACGCTTGGCCGAAATAGGCGCTGTGCCTTGTGGCCTAGGATCCAGAGACGTTCTCAGGCTTGAAGCTGGCCTACCACTCCACGGGAATGATATCAATGCCGACACTAACCCATACGAGGCTGGTTTAGGAAAATTTGTCGACCCTGACCGCAAAGACTATGTGGCAAGAGAAGCCCTAGTTGATATCCATAGAGGCAAGTCAAGGCGAAAACTGGTCGGATTCAATATGGTCGGGAGGGGGATAGCTCGACAGGACCAGGTAATTATGTCGGGAGAAACCCGCGTAGGGATTGTCACGAGCGGAACCATATCTCCAACACTTGACAGGGCTATTGGCATGGGCTATGTTCGGTCAGATCTGTCAAGCGCTAGTACCCAGCTTTACATCGACATCAGAGGGCGGTTGGTGGAGGCTGAAGTAACCAAGCTCCCCTTTTATTCTCGGAGAAAAAGCGAATGAAAAACCCCGACGATCGCAAATATATCAAGGATCACGATTGGGTAAAGATAGGACCTGACGGCTTAGCTATTTTTGGAATCACTGACTACGCCCAAGATAGCCTCGGAGATGTAGTATTCGTCGAACTTCCAAATTCTGGCTCAGAAATCTCCCAATCAACTTCCTTCGGGGAAATTGAATCGGTTAAGGCGGTCTCGGAGCTTATCGCCCCTGTTAGCGGAACAGTCACAGATCGGAACGATGCGGTCGTTGACACCCCAGAGCTCGTTAACACCTCCCCCTACGAGGATGGCTGGCTTCTCAAGGTAAAGATGTCTGATGCTTCTGAAATCGAAGGCCTTATGACCGCAGATGAGTATGAATCTTTTCTTGCAAACGAGGTCTAGTAGCTTTCGATGGAAAACACGAGCTTCCATTCACCTTACACGCCTAATACCGACGACGATCGACGCCAAATGCTCGATGCGATCGGCGCAGCATCAGTTGACGAGCTCTTCTCCGATATTCCTGAAGAATACCGTAACCCCGGCCTTGACCTTCCACCTCCTGCCTCTGAGCTTGAACTGCGCCGCGAAATAGAGGCTCTTGCTAACCAGAATCTGACACCGGGAGACTATGCTTGTTTTCTAGGTGCGGGATCCTACCGACACTTCATCCCAGCTATAGTTCGGCAAATCGCAAGTCGTAGTGAATTCATGACCGCCTATACACCTTATCAACCTGAGGTTGCTCAAGGAACTCTTCAGGCTCACTATGAATTCCAATCCCTGATCTGCCAACTCACCGGTATGGAAGTAGCAAATGCGGGAATGTACGATGGGTCAACTTCATTGGCTGAAGCGGCCCTTATGGCTGCAAGAATAACCAAGGGCGACCGGATCGCTATCCTGGACACTGTATCTCCTTACCAAAAGTCTGTTCTCGAAACCTATGCAGCGGCCCCAGGCCTGTCAATCGACACAATTTCAAAGGATGCTGGCTCTGTTGAAAAAGGCACCGCTTGCCTGATCGTCCAGCAACCCAATTTTTTCGGCTACATAGAAGAGATGCAGGAACTATCCGATCTAGCCCACTCAAATGATGCCCTCTTGGTTGTCTCCTGTGACCCACTCTCCTTAGCGATGTTCAAGCCCCCGTCAGATTATGACGCTGATATTGTTGTAGCAGAAGGACAGGCTCTTGGAGTTGCACCTACATACGGTGGCCCGTATGTAGGTTTTTTCGCATGTAAGGAGACTTACATGCGCCAGATGCCAGGTCGTATCGTTGGGAAGACACGGGACACCCAAGGCCGTGAAGGCTATGTTTTAACTCTTCAAACACGCGAGCAGCACATCAGGCGAGAGAAAGCTACTTCAAATATTTGCACGTCAGTAGGCTTGATCGCCTTGATGTCTACGGTATACATGGCTTCTCAAGGCAAACAGGGACTTCGCCATGTGGCCGAACTTTGCTATCACAAAGCCCATTACGCAGCAACCCTGATCGATTCCCTCCCAGGGTATTCGATTCCGATACCTGGGACTTTTTTTCGAGAATTTGTTGTCAAGTGCCCAAAGGCCCCGGCCGACATAAATAAACAACTCATTGGTAATGGCATTATTGGCGGATTGGACATAAGCGATCAAATCCCCAATGCGATGCTGATCTGCTGCACTGAAGTCAATTCTCGGGAAGAAATCGAGTCGTTGGCAGCCGCCCTTGCGGAGATAGGCGGATCAGCTTGAATATTCGTAATTTCGGCAACAATCCCAGAAAGTTACTTATGGACCGCAGCGTATCCGGAAGGCTAGGAACCACACTTCCGCCTCTGGACGTGCCTGAACAAAAATTGCCACCCGAATATTTGCTGCGAGAGAAATTGGATATGCCCGAGGTGAGCGAAAGCGAGATCGTCCGATATTTTTCCCAAATCAGCCAGTTCAATTTTTCCATCGATCACAATTTCTACCCACTTGGAAGCTGTACGATGAAGTACAACCCCAAGTTAAATGATGAAATGGCCAGCCTGTCTGGTATGTCTGAGATCCATCCCCATCAGCCAGCTGATACAGTACAGGGAGCCCTCAAGCTGATGTTTGACCTCCAGAAAATATTGGCGGAAATCACTGGAATGGCTGGCACGAGCCTTGCCCCCATGGCAGGCGCCGAGGGTGAGTTAACAGGGATGCTTATGACACGTGCCTACCATCTTGCCCGAGGAGACACGAACCGCACATCCGTATTGGTTCCAGACAGTGCACACGGGACGAACCCAGCCTCAGCAGCTATGGCGGGCTTCGGGGTAATCACATTACCCACAGATACTAACGGCAACACCGATCTAGATGCACTCAAAGCTGCCATCAACGACGACATAGCCGGCCTAATGTTGACCCAGCCAAGCACCTTGGGGCTCTTCGACACAAATATCAACGAGGTGATCCGAATCGTAAGGGAGGCTGGGGGGATCCTATACGGCGACGGTGCTAACCTCAATGCATTACTGGGTCGAGTTAAGCCTGGTGACTTAGGGTTCGATGTAGTCCACTCGAATTTACACAAGACCTTCACGCAGCCACATGGCGGCGGCGGGCCTGGGGCCGGTGCCGTGATGGTTAGCGAGAGACTGCTGCCATACTTGCCATCCCCTGTGATTGAGTGCCGTCTCGACGACCAGAACAAAGATACTTACACACTCTCTACACCTCCCCAAACTATAGGTAAGATGGGCGCATTCCATGGTAATTTCGGTGCTCTTGTTCGAGCTTATTCGTACATTCGGGCATTGGGAGACCAAGGCATTGACGCAGTTAGTAAAGATGCGGTTATTAATGCGAATTACATTCTTAGCCAGCTAAAAAATTCCTATGACCTTCCATATGAGAGGATCTGTATGCATGAGGTGGTATTTTCAGCCCGTAGCCTCAAGCGAGATCACGGCGTTTCAGCTTTGGATGTATCCAAACGCCTGATCGACTACGGGATACACCCACCAACCATGTACTTCCCGCTAGTCGTGGAAGAAGCCTTGATGGTGGAACCCACTGAAACTGAATCGAAAGAAACCCTAGACGCCTTCATCAAAATTATGCGTAACATCGCCCAAGAAGCCAAGGATAATCCTGCTCTTCTTCACAATGCCCCACATGACACTCCAAATACCCGGTTAGACGAGGCCTCAGCCGCACGTCAACCAAACTTGAGATGGCGCCCCGGTCCATCAGAACATTCTGCCGAATTATAAAGTCTTGCACATATAACTCAGTGTTGGCACATTCTCGATCAGCTTTGTACGTACGAGGCCTCAGCACGACCGAACGTCACGGCCCTATCAAACAGCAAACAAGCAGAGGAGCACACCTATGACATCGGTAGATCATATACTAGCCCGGATGCGAGAGCAGCGAAAGCTGACTCAGGAACGGTTGAAAGGTGTAGATGAAAAACAGATGCTCGAACCAACCACATACGGGGAACGAGACGTGAATGTGAGATTCTTGTTCTATCGCCTCATTGCCCATGAAATCGAGCACACTGTACAGATGGCGAAGACCCTGCAGGCGATCGGGGTAGTCCAAGGAGAAGCACAGCTTATACTGAAGAATCTCCAGGCTGCCCGAGGCGAGCTCGAAGGGATGTTGGTTGGCCTGACGGACGACGATCTCGACCGTGAGTTAGACAGCGGTGAGTGGTCAGTTCGGCAAGTGATCGAACATATTCTTAAGTTCGAGGAATCATACGGAGCCAATATATCTACAGCACTGAACAACTCGCCCATACAGGACACGTCGAGAACATAACCCACTGGTGCCAATCCCTAGGATATTCTTCTCGCTATGGCAATTTGGACTGGCCACCAGGTTGAACCCAAAAACTAGTTATCGGTCTACCCTTTGGAATGATTGATGGAAGTATCGGAAATGGTTTGGTGGCGTAGAGTGGGCGCGAGTAATGCGATCAAGGCAAGGCACGCGATTCCCAAAAGAGCGTTGATAGTCACGGCTTGAGGAGCGCCTATTAAATTAGCCACGCCTCCCGTGATCAGCATCCCAAGTGGGCCAGCACCAATCCCCAATGTCATAGCACCTAAGGCCGCTCCTCTCATCTCAAATCTAGGTAGCAACATCGTTAGCGACATTTGCATAGTGTTGAATCCGGAGTTCCCAAGCCCGGCGAAAATGACTATCCCAAGGGATAAGGCATAAGACCTCGACATCGAGAAAAAGAGAACTGCCACCAGAAGCAACAAGGAACCCATCATGTATATCCTGCCGTGATATCGAATAGTCGCTGCAGACGCAACCAAGAGCGAACCGACGAGAGCTCCGAGGCCGTGTCCACTCAACAAGATACCCATGAGACTCGGCGACACATGGAGAAAATCTCTGGCAATAACTGGTGTCATGTTAACGTAGGGTGTAACCGTTAAATTGATCACGAAAGCAATGATTATCGTTGCAAGTAGGGCATTTTGTGTCCGGACGTATCGGAGCCCTGTTAATAACGTCGATCCAATTTGGGCTTCTGAAATACTGCGTTGCTTGCGGTACGGTGCTTCTAGCTTCCATAAAAACAGAAGCGATGCGCACATCAAGGTAGTTAGAACAACGTAGCCCGCAGCAACTCCTCCAATAGTGATTAGGATTCCGGCCAAAGCGTGCCCTATCATGGCACTTCCGTTCCCGCCAAAATTGTCTAAAGCTAACGCATTTGTAAGTCGTTTAGGACCGACGATGTCATGTATCAGAGAGCGGCGTGAGGCATTACCTAGGGCATAACATGTCCCGGTTATTAAAATGGAGGTGTATGCATACCAAACCCGTATCCACCCAAACGCTAGCATTATGGCCATCGCAAAAACAGTTACAAGATTGATCCCGAGAGTCCAGAAAAATAGTCGCTTCCTATCAACCGAGTCGGCTAGGGCTCCTCCCACAATCCCTAGCGTCAATAGCGGTAACCAAGCAAATACGCCCACAAGGGACACCCGAAATGGCGAGTCCGTGAGATCTAGTACAAGCCATACCAGCAGTGTAGACTCCATCGATCTCGTCGCTAGAGAAGTTATGCTAGATAGCCATAGCAGTCGGAAATTGGAATCCCCAAGAGAGTGTGCTGTCCGCGATAGTTGAGACTTTCGTGAGAACAAATAGAAGATCCTAGGCCTTCATGCTCTTATTCACAACGAGTTTATGTCCACGTTGTTTTTCTGTCAAAGTCCCGTAGAAATTTCAATAGTTTGGATGTTGTGCTGTACTGTCTTACGTTGTCGTAACAGCTATAAACTATACAATGTGCTTTAAAGCGCAGAAAGTTAAATGTCAGGTTCTTTTTGGCTTGCGAAACCTGATAAATGTCCTTATCTAAAGCCATCAAGTCTCGGAATAAGGAATTCCTCTATTGCGACAGCCAACCCATCCTCGCATACCGGGGGCGCTATGTAGTCCGCGACAGACTTTAGCTCGCTGGGAGCATCTCCCATCACGATTGCAAGAGCGGCCGATCTAAGAAGCGGAAGGTCATTATAGCTGTCCCCAGCAGCTACGATGGTATCAAGCCCCAAGCCTAAAAATGATGCTATCCATTCTGTAGCGGTCGCCTTGTTTATTCCCAATCGCGTGAAATCAACTGCCCACTTATTATTGTATGGGAGAAAAACCTTGACGCTGTTGATGTCCTTTCTGGCCTGGAAATAGTTCATAACTAAATCGGCCTTAGTCTCCTCCAAATCAAGAGCGGATATCCGAGCCAGAACACCGCCTGTTGTGGATTTTGGTTCAGCAAGTGTTCCGTTTGGCCTAGTGGCCATATATTCTAAGCCCAACTCCCTAAGGCCCGAGAGAATATGCCTAGTACTTTCAGGACCCATCGGCCAGCTTTTGAGCTGTCTCCCTGTCACAGGTTCGACCACGAGCGCACCATTTTCGGAAATCTGAGGATCTTTCAACCCAAGTTGCCCAGCGAACAGCTTTACGTCGGCCGCCTCGCGACCAGTGGCAATACTAACCTTGAGTCTCCTTGCAATTTTAGAGATGGCGATAGCCACACGGGCGGATACCAAGCTGTCTTTCCCAATCAAGGTGCCGTCCAGATCAACCATAAATAAACGGTATTTGTGATTGCCCATCAGAGGATTGTAGGCCCGGATACAATCATTGTCTTTAATCGGCTATAATCCCCATTCACGACAACCTTCCCTTGAGGAACAACATGGATGACTACATCGCATACTACAACGGTGAATGGATACCATACAACGAGGTAAGGATACATCCTCAAGATAGGGGCTTCACGTTGGGAGACGTTGTATTCGACGTCGAGCGGACATTCAACGGAAAGAGCTTTCGGATGCGCCAGCACATCGACCGACTCTATCGGTCACTCAAATACGTCCGGATTGACCCGGGGATAACAGCAGATTCAATGCTCGATTTAAGCGAAGAGGCGATCAGCCGCAACGAACATCTTCGTGGCCCTGTTGGTGATTACAGGATCAACCAGTGGGTGACGAGAGGAATCGGTGGGGCTGGGAATATAGGTCTAGGCGATGGTTCTCCTGCCGTATGTATCAATGTATTGCCCTTGGATTTCACTCGATATGCTCGTGCCTACGAGAACGGCCAGCACGGAGTAATCTCCAAGACAAGGAGTTACCCACCGGAGGCTCTTGACGCGAAAATCAAGCACCACAGTAGAATGAATTTTAATCTGGCTGCCCTGGAAGCAAATGATCTAGATCCGGGTGCATGGGCCCTTCTCCTAGATATGGAGGGTAACTTGTCTGAAGGCACCGGATATAACTACTTTCTCGTTAAGGACGGGGTGATTCGCACCTCGACAGACAATGCGATTCTGCAAGGCGTGTCAAGAGGTATGGTTTTCGATCTAGCTCACCAACTCGACATCCCAGTAGTTGAGGAGAATTTGCAACCGTATGATCTCTACACTGCAGATGAAGCTTTCTTCGCAAGCACCAGCTACTGCGTCTTGCCCATGACAGTCGTCGACAAGCGCCCCGTCGGCGATGGTATTCCTGGGCCTATCACGAACCAACTCCTGGCAGCCTGGAGCGAATCAGTTGGGCTAGATATTGTGGATCAGGCAATCAAGCACGCTAAGTGAAGTCAGAACAATATAGACTGGCCTCTTCTGGAAAGACGGGAGGACAGGACCGAAGGTCACTTAGATAACCCAAATATCCACAACCATCCTTAGAGTCCGCACTCTGTGGTCATGCTTGTCGCGGGCCTAAGAATAACAAGGAAATTTAAGCTGGCAAAAACAGATCGCTAATTTAATGCCTTAACCTTACCTAAGCTATAATAACTTCCTACCCATCATAAGATTGCCCAGCAACATTCGCCAAAAATACAATATCTCTCAATATGTTCCTGTGGCATCTCATATTTACACGGCCCAGTGGCATGAATAGATTCACTCTACGGGAAACAAGAATCCCTCGTCTGGCCGTTCCACTTGCAATAGTTCTTTCCATAGCCCTGGCGCTTCGTCTTTACGGCATCGAGTGGGATAGTGGATATCCATTCACCCCTCATCCAGATGAGCGCGCTATATTAATGAAAGTAGATCAGCTTTCTCTTCCTTCTCTAAGTGATCTAGACAGCCTCTTCAATGTTGAAGAGAGTCCGTGGAATCCAAGATGGTTTGCCTACGGTAGTTTTCCACTTTATTTCCTTAAAGTCTCCCACTCTTTATTAACATCACTGCCCGGCTTAGATTTTCACGACTTGCGCGTATTGGGCCGAACTATTTCGGCCCTTGCAGACACTGCAACGGTAGCTCTTGTGTATCTTGTAGGCGCCCGGTTATACCAGCCAAGGGTGGGGTTGATAGCAGCTTCGCTTATCAGTCTTTCTGTGATCCACATACAATTAAGCCACTTTTTTGCGGTCGACACGATCGCGGTAATATTTTCCGTCACCACACTGTTTTTCGTTGTTCAAGTGGCCAAGCACGGAAGGATTCGGGACTCAATTGGAGCCGGGATTTTCATCGGCCTTGGCATTGCGACCAAATTCAGTCTTTCGCCCATCTATCTGGCTTTTTTAATGGGCCATCTCATCTTCGCACTAGGGCTATTTGGCAACGAAGGAGCGGACCACCAAGATTACTCAAGCCGACTGCGACAAGCGTTAGCCGGCCTTATTCTAGGGGCCTCTACTTCAGCAATTACCTTTACACTAGCACAACCTTACGCAATCTTAGATTTCAGTCGTTTCCTAGCAGATACAACAGAACAATCAGAGATGGTAAGACGTATCAGGGATTACCCTTACACACGCCAATACATTGATACAGTTCCCTACTGGTATCAAGTGCGCCATCTGGCTACATGGGGCCTAGGGGCTCCCTTAGGCATAGTAGTCTGGGCAGGACTTCTATACGCATCCTTGAGTGGAATGCGCTTGATCCACGGATTGTCATACCTGCTCATTGGATGGGTTGTGCCGATGTTATTACTCATATTCAACAATAGCGTAGCAATGATTGCCATTGCATCTTCCATTGCATTCTTAGGACTAGTGGTAACACTGCCCCTTAGGTCTATCGAATCCCGAGGAACAGTTGTTTTACTATCCTGGGTGGTGCCCTATCTATTGATCACGGGCTCATTTCAAGTGAAATTTCTCCGCTATCTGTTACCAGTGACTCCATTTCTGGTCCTTTTCGGGACACGCATGATACTCGATCTGTGGGATACCTCGAAGCTTAAGTTCCCAAGCTTACGCCCACTTCTTTACACTGGGCTTCTCCTGCTGATTGCCCTAACCGGATTCTACGCAATATCGTACACGTCTATTTATACCCAAGATCATCCCGGTATTCGTACTGGTAGGTGGATAACCGAAAACGCAGAGCCAGGCTCTTTAATACTTAAAGAGCACTGGGAAGAAGGGATTCCTGGCCTTCATGGTTTTGCTATACGTGAATTACCTCTCTACAACGACGACAATTATTTGAAAGCTGAGGTACTAGCCAAAGATTTATCAGATGCCGACTACCTTGTTTTCTACAGCGACCGGCTCTACGGCACTATTCCAAGGCTTCCGGAGCGCTACCCAATAAGCAATTCTTATTACCATCTCCTGTTCTCAGGCCAGCTAGGATACCAAGTTGTCAATGTAGAATCGTCCTATCCCCATCTCCTAGGCTTAGCCTTCACCAACGATACTTTTTCACGCCCTAGAATCTCTACGCCTGAATTCCCAACTTCCGAATCTCCAGTCGGTCTATTGTTCAACATGGGAACAGCCGACGAAAGCTTCACTGTCTATGATCACCCAATGAATCTAGTGCTTGAGAATAAAGGACGGTTTTCTTCCGATAGGATCAAGCAGCTCCTTCTGAAAGACTGGGCTGGGAAGACCCCACTATCTACCTCACGAGAGCTTGGCCTGATGCTAACGGAAGAAAATTCCCGGGTTCAGCGTCATGGCGGGACCTGGGCCGAAATAATCAAGCCGCAGACCTGGTCATACCGCTATCCAGTTTTGGCTTGGCTCCTACTCATCGAGGCAATGTCCTTATTAGTGTTGCCTATCGCTTTCATGCTTTTCAGGCATTTACCTGACAGAGGCTACCTGTTTGCCAAAACCCTAGGGATACTACTTGTCAGTACATTGGTCTGGCTATTGGCTAGCTACCATTTGGTAAGTTTCTCACAAGCCTCATTGATGATATCCGCCGTTATTCTTGCAGCGATTTCTATTCCAATCCTTTTCCGAAACCGGAAGTGCATCGCCAGTTTCATCTTCGAACACTGGCGCATGCTCGTGTTCTCAGAAATCGTCTTCATTTCAGCCTTCCTGATTTTCGTAGTAATCCGAATGGCTAATCCCGACCTTTGGCATCCCTACCTAGGCGGGGAAAAACCCATGGATATGGCGTACCTTACTGCCGTATTGAAGTCGAGCTATATGCCACCATATGATCCTTGGTTCGCTGGCGGGTACATTAATTACTACTATTGGGGCCAATTCATGGTCGCGGCCCTCATACGTGGTACGGGTATAGAGCCAGCCGTTGCATTCAACCTGGCGGTTCCCCTCTTTTTCGCCCTGACTTTCGGGTCGGCATACTCCCTAGTGTATAACCTCACAAACTGGAGCATAATTAGAAACAAACTAAATAACAGGCCACCAACAAGCGGGTTGCTTGGACAGGCACTGCGGTCCCCCGTATCAGCCGGACTAATGGGTGGGGTTTTCGTAACAATTCTTGGAAACCTTGATGGAGCCGTACAGATTATCGGTAATCTTTGGCACCAGTTCATACTTGGTGTTCCAATGGAAACTTTCGATTTTTGGCGGAGTACTCGCGTGATGCCCCCAGATCCCCCCGGACATGAAATCACTGAATTCCCATTCTTTACCTTCCTATTCGGCGACCTCCATGCCCACTTGATGGCAATCCCATTCACAATTTTGGCCATCGGATTATCACTGGCGATAGTAGTTAGCGTGAGAAACAAGGACGGGTACAAGAATCCGGTAAGCTATGCGCAAGGCTTTGCCGAGCTTGGAAGGCTTGTGGTTCTTGGTCTCGTTGTTGGTTCTCTTCGCTTGATCAACACATGGGATTTCCCTGTATACCTTTTATTAGCGTGCCTATCTGTTCTACTTGCTGAATACTACAGGAACGGCGGTCTTAGCCTAATGGTAATTATAAAATCCGGGCTAAAGATCCTCATTGTTACAGCTTCAGGCTTCCTAATATTTCTGCCCTACCATCTCGCATACGAAACATTTTTTTCTAGCCTTGAATCAACTACCAACCAGACTGTTTTATGGCACTTCCTATTGATTCATGGCTTATTTATTTTCGTACTAGGGTCATTTTTCCTAGTCTATCTTCGGGACTACTGGTCGTCTTGTTGGGGAAAGATTATCGGCATTCTCCAATCAGAAACTGCATCCAGTTCACTAGCAAATAATAGTTCGCGCCATCATCTTAGCTATAAGAAGATCAGCAGCATGGCACTAGTAGTGCTTCTTTTTGGATATCTTGCATTTAACTATCTCTCCGGTGTCTTTGGCAGCACCATTCCTTTCGCAATAGTACTTCTGGCCTTGGTGGCGGTAAGTGCATCACAGCACCTCTGGTCCGATGACTATAAAGACCTAGGAACTGTCTTCGTCTCCATCCTGGTCGGAGCAGCATTGGTCATAGTAATAGGAGTTGATGTTGTAAGAGTGGAAGGCGACATTGATCGAATGAACACTGTCTTCAAATTCTACTTGCAGGTCTGGGTATTACTTGGAATTGCGTCTGCATATCTGGTTTGGCACCAAATATATATGCGCAGAATTGACCAAGTGATTCCTAAATACTGGCGCTACATATGGGTGACGGTATTGGTCCTACTCATTGCCGGAACATCTATATATCCAATATTCGGAACCCAAGCGCGATTGAAGTCACGTTTTGAAATACTTCCTATGACCCTTGATGGCACATCATATATGCGTAGCGCGGTATATAACGACCCCCATGGAAAGATCGCCCTAGCCCCCGATTATGAGGGCATCCAGTGGCTGCAAAAGAATGTGCCCGGATCGCCAGTAGTCCTGGAGGGGTTAACACCTAACTATCGTTGGGGGGGGCGAATATCGGTCTATACTGGCCTACCCACTGTAATTGGTTGGCAATGGCATCAGGAACAACAGCGACGTGGTTATAGCTGGGCTATCGGTGAGCGTGCCCGAGACGTTGACCGCATATATCGAACTCCCGAAATGACCGAGGCCATCGAACTCCTTCTTAAGTACAGTGTCGAATATATATACATAGGCCAACTTGAAAGGCTCTACTATCCTAAAGAGAGCCTTTCCAAGTTTAAGAACACCATGCTGCCTTCCGTAGAATCGGTCTACGAAAACGAGGGCGTAGAAATCTATAGAATCAAACCACGATAATGTCCAGAAACGATGACCCCGTAGATATCTTGGTGGTCGGGGCAGGAGCTTCGGGGGCTCCTTTCGCATGGAGTATGGCCAGCTCAGGTTTTAAGGTCATGTGTCTAGAGCAAGGTAAATGGCACAACCCAGATAACTCTCCCTCTTACAATGATGACTGGGAATTAGGGCGTCTCGCTGACTTTAACCCCGATCCAAATATACGCAGCCTTCAGGAAGATTATCCTATTGATACCGCCAAATCGCCAATTTCCCCACTAATGTACAACGGGGTCGGAGGTACTACGCTCCACTGGACAGCCCACTTTCCAAGGTTCCATCCTTCCGATTTTCGATCCCGGACATTAGACAATATTGGTGATGACTGGCCTATTAGCTATCGAGTACTAGAGCCCTTTTATAATTTGAATGATGGTGTGACTGGAATCTCTGGTCTGGCCGGGGATCCAGCATATCCAGCTAAACCACCCCGCCAAACTCCTCCACTAGCAATAGGGAAACCAGCGACAAGGCTGGCCGGTGCTTTCGATAAACTAGGATGGCATTGGTGGCCGGCAGACAGCGCTATAATTAGTGAAAAGTATCATGATCGCCGCCCATGCAATTACTGTGGGCCTTGCGACCTCGGGTGTCCTCCCAGAGCACGAGCGAGCGTCGACGTGACTTACTGGCCATTGGCACTAGCTCATGGCGCAACCCTCAAAACACGATCCCGTGTTAGGGAAGTGACCCTAAGCGAAAGCGGGCGTGCAAATGGAGTGTTGTATTACGATGACGAAGGTCAATTGAAACACCAAAGAGCCTCTGTCGTGGTCTTGGCTTGTAACGGTATCGGTACCCCGAGATTACTACTGAATTCTACCTCGGGTAAGTTTCCACACGGACTTGCGAACTCCAGCAACCTGGTCGGCCGCAATCTTATGCTCCACATAGTTGCTATTACAGCTGGTGTATTTGATGAGGACATGGAGGCACACAAGGGACCCCACGTATGTAGTATTTATAGCCACGAATTTTACGAGACTGATCCCTCTAGAGGTTTTCTCAAGGGTTACGGACTACAGGTATTAAGAAGTTCTGGCCCAGTATCCACGTCACTCGGAGGCTATGGGGAAAGACAGATCGCTTGGGGCATTGATCACCATAGAACTATGGCACAAATTTCTGGCCGAGAGTGCCCCATCGCCATCATGGGAGAAGATATACCAGAACAAGCCAATCGCATCGAATTGCATCCAAGCCTCACAGATTCTGATGGGATTCCCGCACCCTCAGTATTTTATGCACTAAACAACAATGGCAGGAGGCTGCTCGATCATGGCATAGATAGAGCCGCCGAGGCATTGCTGAGCGCTGGAGCAACAGACATCAAGACTACCCCTCTTGCTCGTTATGGAACCGGGCATCAAATGGGTACTGCCAAGATGGGGAACGATCCGTCAAGTTCTGTGGTCGATAGACGAGGAAGATGCCACGACATTGATAATCTGCTAATAATCGATGGCAGCATATTCGTAACAGCTGCAGCCGTAAATCCGACATCGACCATACAGGCCCTTGCTCTCTATATAGCTAACAGCCTTAAGAACAGCGCCCGAAGCATCCCATCGACTTGAAGATTTATTTCTCTCCCTTAATTTAGATCAATTAGTCCAGCTCGTGTACCATCAATCTGTTGAAAGAGCCCGAAAAACAAATTCAGACCCCTACATCAAATCCGAAATCGGCGCCAGTCTCGCTCAAACCGTTCCTTGGCCTTGAATCCACGGGCTGTTCCAGGCATAAGCTCAACACTAGGTTTATTTTTTGCTAGAAAATTACCCTTGATCATACCGGCATGAGTGCCACTATAGGCTATAAAGCAGTATCCTGTCCCGGGAAAATTCACCGGATCAGTTTCATTGATCTTGGCAGCTATGTTGGCACCGACGGTTCGCCCTTCTGCAGATGCAAACACTCCTGCCTTGGGTAATGGCTTGCCTGTTGCCATAGGAACCGAATTAATATCGCCTATGGCATAAACACCCGCCGTAGCTGTTTCCAAATTATTGGGTGAAGCCTCTATCCATCCGTTTTTGTCAGCTAATCCGGAATTAACTGCTATCTCAGGGACTCGGTGCGTTGGTATTGTTACAATCAATTCCGCGTCCATTGACTGGCCGTTGCTAAGTCCCGCCTCCCGCCCATCACTGCTGATTTCTGTCACGGACATCCCAGGATGCAGCTCGATGCCTTTTTTCATAAGAATTGTATCGAGTCGCTTGCCGCTCTCTGGACCTGCCACAGGAATCGTAGCAGGTTCTGGAGTGAAGACTTTTATATCAATCTCGTCTCGAATTCCTCGTTCTTTAAACGTCCAGTCAAGAACCATTGCGGCTTCGTACGGTGCCGGAGGGCATTTATAGGGAGTGCTAGAAACCGATATCAAAATCCGCCCCTTTTTGAAATAGCGCAGTTTATCCCTTAATCTTCGAGCCTCTGAGATACCATAAAAAGAATACGCTGAGGCCGATCCAGGCACATCATCCCAATCATAAGAGGCACCTAGAGCTACGACCAGATAATCGTATTCCAGTACCCCAGAATCTGTAATCGCTGTACGGTTGGTTGTATCAATTGCTTCGACTCTGGCCTGTCTATATTCGACCCCTCGATTCATCATAGTACCAAGCGACCTACTTATCTTCTCAGGCTTACGTTCACCAACTATCAAAAGCGGGAATGAACCACATAAATACGTTCGCTTCGATCTATCCACTAGGGTAATCGAATGTTCCCGCCCTAGCAGTTTTCGGGCTGCGAGAGCTGAGGCAACTCCACCGAACCCACCACCGAGTATCACTATTTTTTTTCCGGACACTTTTTCACCTGTTAAAAGCTGATTCTATGTGAGGGCCCTTCCGACGTCAATTTGACTAGATCATCATTTGGAAAGGCTCAACAAAATTTTTGGCAGACTATAGAGTAGGCTCTATGTTTTTCCAATTGAGCTAATAATTTGCACGGCTGACAAAGTACGTCCATAATCTACCTGACCCACAGATCTCAGAAATACTATCAATTACGAGGAGACGGCATGTTCGACGTTGTGATAATCGGTGGAACCGTTGTAGACGGAACAGGCAGTCCTGGATATAGAGCTGACGTTGGCATAACTGGAGAAAAGATCGAGGCTATTGGTGATCTTTCACGTGCCATCGCAAAGAGGGTGGTTGATGCTAAAGGACTAACTGTATCGCCCGGATTCATTGATACCCATGTCCACTCAGACGCAGCCCTCATCACAAATCCCCAGCATCCCGAGGGAATCCTCCAAGGCATCACGACAGATATTCTAGGCCAAGACGGCCTGTCATACTGCCCCTTGTCTAAAGAGAATTATCAGATATACGGACGCTACCTCCGCGGGATTCTTGGTGACCCTCCTAAAGGCTTGGATACTAGTAGTGTGTCAAGTTTCCGCGAAGCATACCGCAACACGACCGCGGTTAACACAGCATACCTGATAGCGCATGGTGCACTACGCCTGGAGACCTGCGGGTTCGAAGACGTACCAATGACGGGTCCTCGATTGAAACATGCCCAGAAGTTGGTGCGAGATGCAATGGATCAGGGAGCTGTAGGCTTAGCCACCGGCTTGTCATACCACCCCCAGGCATGGAGTGACACCACAGAGCTGATAGAGATTTGCCGACCTGTTGCCGATGCTGGAGGTGTTTATGTTACTCACCTACGAGACGTTAACACAGACCGAGCATTCGGGGGTGGCGGTGTGCCAGAAGCCCTAGAAATCGGCCGTAGGTCCGGTGTAAAGGTCCATTTTTCCCACTACCGGACACACGCCCAAAACGCCGGCCAAGTTAAGAAACGTTTCTCGGAAATTGATGCGACTAACGGCGAAGTAGATATCTCTGGGGATCTTTATCCGTATCCGACAGGCAGCACTTTTCCTGCCAGCAACCTCCCTAGCTATGCCCACAGTGGCGGCCCTGATGCCATTATCCAGCGTCTCAAAGACCCCAAAGAATTCAAGGCGATCGTTAACCATATTGAATGCAGCATAAAACGGCCGCTGTCGGAAGCTGTTCTCTCATATCTTCCAAACAATCAGCACTTGGAAGGGATGATAATGAGTGATATCGCCGAGAGCCTAGGCATGGGCTTAGGCCAAGCACTTTGCCATTTATTGATAGAAGAAGATTTACAAATTGCCTTTTGGGGGACCCCTCCCGATAGTGTAGGCCTCTGGCGACAAGTAAGTCGGGATTCCCAAGATTTTATTGCCCGGCCCGACTTCATGGTAGGAAGCGACTCGATACATGTAGGTTCGTTTCCTCATCCCCGTGCCTATGGAACCTTCCCTAGGTTTATTGGCCGGCTCCGCCGGGAATTCAACATACTGACACTAGAACAAATTGTCCAGCGAGTAACCGGCAATCCAGCCCAGCGCTTTGGGCTCACTAAGAGGGGTCGGATAGATAAAGGTTACTTCGCAGATGTGGTCGTCTTTGACGGTGACCGTATAATCGACACCGCGACTTACGATAATCCCAAGCAGCATCCTTACGGTATTCCATACGTACTAGTGAATGGCCAAGTAGCTGTGGATCAGGCTCGCTGTACCGGAGTCTTAGCTGGCCAGCCAATTCCCTAAGCCATCTGGCCAGATTCCCATTCAGGCCTGTCCATAGAAAAAACATTATCAACCTCGACAAAGTCGAGGTATCCCAACCGGCCTATGGGGCGAACTTTTAAGAAATCTATCTTGCCATCTTGTAGAACATTGTCATTTATATGCACTCCTATTACCTCGCCGAACACCACCGTGTTTGGGCTATCCGGGTCATCCGAGAGCAAGTCGATAGATCTCATGTACCTGCACTCCAATTGCATTGGCGACTCCGCTACCCGGGGGCACCCAACCAGCCTGCTTTCTACCTTCGTTACTCCGCAATATTCAAACTCATCTATTTCATGGGGGGCCGGGATCGCCGAAGCATTCATCTGTTCACTTAGAGCCCGAGTAGCTATATTGACTACGAATTCTCCGGTTGTTTTGGCATCCGCAACTGCGTCTTTAAGTCCGCCAAACCGATGATTGCTAGTAGCGGAAAACATCACTTGAGGAGGATTATAAGCAACTGCGTTAAAGAACGAGTATGGGGCCAAGTTTGATATCTGGTCAGCGCTAAGTGTGGAAATCCATCCAACTGGGCGGGGCACAACAATGGCATTCAGGGGATTGTGGGGAAGAGGGCATCCTTCCCTTGGCTCGTAAAACATGGCCACCTCCTATCGGAAACAAACAGGATATGATCTATTCTGGAACCATCGATTAGCTTCTATTAAAAACTATCCTTGCCGCAGGGAATTTGTACCATTATGTTGATTCCTTATGTCAACCTCTTTTGGTGAACGGTACCACGAATATCCCGTTTCAGCGAACTACCCATCTAGGTACCAAAAAGGCTTAATGCATGCTAGAAATTCAAGAAATCCTAGTTATCGTCATGGCAATGGTGCTGTCATCCACTGTGTTAAGCACACTTGGGTTCGGGCTCGGCCTTACTGCCAGTCCCGTTCTCCTTTTAGTGATAGCACCACAATCTGTCGTGGTGATAACCAATGCCGTAAGCATCATGGTCGTTTCGTTAATTCTCTATCAAACACGACGGCACCTTAGCATGAGGAACCTCGTACCTATCACTATAGCAGGACTCGCGGGTGTCCCGATTGGGGTTTATATACTCACCAACATTGATACGGGCTTGATGAGAATCACCATGGCGCTACTTATTCTGCTTATAGCGGTTATTGTGGCTTCCAATCTAGCTCCTTTTATTTGGCTACCAAGAATTGCTGGGCCTCCTATAGCCTTCCTGGTCGCGGGACTAATTGCCTCCTCAGGGATAGGTGGGCCACTGATGGCACTCTATTTGCTTAGGAAGGATAGAGAGGTTGACCATCTAAGATGTTCCTTGGCGGTTTTCTTTCTTGTTGTTATGGGTAGCTCCCTGGTGGGATATACGGCGTCAGGACTTTTAACGCCAGAGCGCATTTTGATGATATTGGTTGCTCTAGGACCAGCGATTTTGGGATTCCGAGCCTCGTCTCTTTTTCTAAAGAGAATGGACCACGCCGTCTTTCGCAAAACAATTCTGGCGTTTATAGTAGTCTCTAGTCTGTTAATTTTGGTCCAAGAATTTCTGTCTATATAGCCATATCTCCCTTTTTATGATCCTTCTAGTTAGCATGCACCAAATATTGGTTCCTGTTCCCACAGAAGCCGTGTTAGGCGATTCAAATCTGGTTTATGCTTATGAAAACTTAAGGGGTGGCCGAAATCACATTTCTATCTTTTGCTAAATCAATCGTCGTGAATTCCTAAACATCTTGGTAAAGGCATACTTTACCAACAATCCCCTTACCCCTTATCCTTTGATACAAGATGAAGGCCGCCGTTTATAAAGGCAATCACCGCCTCGAGATCGAAGAGATCCCGAAGCCGTTACCTCAGGCAAACCAAGTGCTCGTCAAGGTCAAGTACTGTGCTATCTGTGGTACAGACGTGCATGCATTCCTCTATGATGTGCCTCCGCCCGGCACGGTGATGGGACACGAGTATTGTGGCACCATTGTCGAAGTTGGCTCGGAAGTCACTCGCTGGAGAGAAGGTGATCGCGTTGTGGGAGGCGGAGGCGCAGCGCCTTTTGGAAGCCTGCCAAGCTTCAAAGCTCCGCGTTTCAATTTTAGAACGATGGGGTTCGACGCCAAGCCGGTCCGAGCATATGCTGAGTACATCGCCATGGAAGAATGGGAGCCACTCTCAATTCCCGACGGCGTGTCGGACGAGGACGCGGCATTGTGTGAACCCCTGGGAGTAGCAATACATGCTGTAAGGCGCTCAGCCCTAAAGCTTGGAGATTCGGTCGCTATCTTAGGAGCAGGCCCAATTGGCCTATTCTGTATACAGGCAGCTAAGGCCGCTGGTGCTAAGTTGGTAGTTGTATCAGAGCCCTCAGAGGTCAGGGCCAAGGCGGCACTTGAACTCGGAGCTGACCTAGTTGTGGACCCTAACAACGGTGTCCCCTTAGACACGGTTCTTGCTGCTACAGGCGGATCCGGCCCTAACGTGGTATTTGAATGCGCAGGCGCGCCTTCTACACTTGACCAAGCAATGAATATGGTCGTCCGTGAAGGCCAGGTTATGCTAGTGGCATTGGCGTGGGAGCCGACGGAACTGCTACCAGTCGATTGGATCGGTCGCGAGATCAGCCTAGAAACCTCGTTCTCCACCACGTCTGAAGATTGGATTATAGCGCTCGAACTGCTCAGGTCCGGAAAGGCACGGACTGAACCTATGGTATCTGGATCAAGCTTTATCCAGCTGGATGATATACAGGAAGCATTTCTAGAATTAACCCGGCCTTCCAGCCAGCTTCAGATGATAGTTAAGCTGGGATGATTCTCATGCCAAACCTTCCTGCGAGCCTGCCCGTTGGCGTTTATGCATAGGAGTGATATTCCCACTGTTTAATCGTTACACGTCAACAACCATCAACTCATCCGAAAAGATAAGCTCGCCTTCATAATGACTCTTAACCTGTCCTATGCCCTTTTCCATAACAGGATGCCGTGTGAGATTAGGGCCTAAGTGTGCCAACACGAGTTTCTTCACACCCGCCTCTTGGGCCATGCGCGCTGCACCAAGAGTTCCGCATACGCCTTTCGATTCTTTGTTTGATTCCATCGAGGTTTCCTCATCCCAACACATACAAAACATGACGTCGGCGTCCTTGGCCAGATCTACTACGGACGGACACGGTTCCGTATCGCCCGTGAAAACAATACTCCCTTCCGGGCTGTCAATGCGGTAAGCAAGAGAGTCTAGCCACGGTTGCGCATGTTCCGCATGGCCCGCAGTCATTTCCCAATCATTGCCTGAAAAGATTTTCCCGGGCTTCACGTCTTTCGCGTTTACCTTTGGGGGGGTGCGTGGGAGTTTACCTCCCCGATTTATATAGACTTGCTGGCTGATTGGATGATTCACGCGCGCCTTCCAATCATGTGCAAACACCCCGTTCTCGCCAATTATGCCTTGCGTAAATTGCTCGGTCAGCGTCGGTCCGAAGACATTTAACAAATTCTCTTTTCCAATACTTTGATCCCAACGACACAAGAGAAAACACGGGAAGTCTACATCATGATCAAAGTGGTGATGTGTAAAAAAAACGTGGTCAATATCTGTCGGCCATAAGCCGGCCTTTACAAGCTTATGCGTTGCGGCTGGCCCACAATCGACCATGATGTGCTCGCCCGCTATCTCCGCCACGAATGACGAGCCGAACCGTGCTGGTGTAGGTGTTGGCGTCCCTGCTCCTAAAATATGTACGCGTGCCATGTTGAACTGCTCTCCTTAGTCCGGCTGACAACTATATTGCCGTATTATCAATAACTTTTATTTCAACAACCCCCCAAGACCATCACTAGACACGATTAGGATCCTAGGCATGGTAATTGCATCCATTCTACGTGCTGTGATTTAGGATTCCGGTATTCGCTATACGTTTATCACTAGCAATTCATCGGCAAAAATCAAGTCGCCTTCATAGATAGCCTTAATATCGCCTATTCCCTTTTCCTTTTTGCCTGGTTGGGAAAGGCTCGGCCCTATATGGACAAGTCCGAGTGTTTTGACTCCAGCTTGTTGGGCCATATCCGCAGCACCTTTAGTTCCGCATTGACGGGGCGCTTCGCCATTATTATCCATTATGTCCTGATCATCCCAACACATGCATAGCATGATATCGGCGCCACGTGCTAATGCTACTACCGAATCGCAGGGCTGAGTGTCTCCCGTAAAAACCATGCTGCCTTCTGGACTATCGATGCGGTAGGCAAGCGAATCTAAATAGGGCTGAACATGCTCCGCTTCGGCTGCTGTTATCTCCCAGTGCATGCCCGAGAAAACTTTCCCGGGACTTACATCTGTCGCTAACACCTCAGGCGGTTTTCGTGGAAGCGTGCCCCCACGATTGGCATGTAATTGTTGGCTAGACGGGTTGTTTACTCGGGTCTTCCAATCATGGGCGAAAAGGCCTCCATCCTCGCGGAGTAGGTCATCGGTTAGTTTCTCAGTGGGCTTTGGTCCAAAAACTCTTAATATATTTTCTTTGCCTACACTCTGGTCCCAGCGTGATAAAAGAAAACACGGATAATCAATATCGTGATCAAAATGATGGTGTGTGAAAAAAAGATAGTCAACATCAGTAGGCCACAGGCCTGCTTTTACCATCTTGTGCGTAGTGGCAGGCCCGCAATCGATCATTATTGTCTCACCGCCAACTTCTACAACATATGAAGAACCAAAGCGGTCAGGTGTTGGTGTAGGAGTACCGGCTCCTAGAATATGAATTCGGGCCATCTAAGACCTCCACGATAAGTCGTTCCAGTTTAACAGTCGCGGCATTTGGGCCCAAGGCAATCTACGTTTATCTATACTCTATTACCTGCGATTCTCCGATAGGGCAACTGTTTCTTCGCAATCCCTATGGTCAATTAGGATCCCTTCCTTGAATCGCTTGTGCCTAGTAAAACTCGGAGGTGGACTTGGCGTTGAATTCTTAAAATTCCTAATTTTCCTCGGGATCCTGGAGCAGTTCTTCCACCCGGTCTACTAGTTCGTCCTCCGGGATAGCCCCAACCCATCGTCCAATCAGTACTCCGTCCCGATTCACGAAGAAGGTAGCTGGCATGCCAACTATCCCATAATCTATCGATATGGTGCCATCACGATCGTGACCATTTGGATAGGTGATCCCAAATTCCTTTAAGTAAGATCGGGCATCGGGTTCTCCATCCTGTGTGTTTATGCCGATAAAACTAATTCCTCGATCTTTATAGGCTCGCCACGTCCGTTCAAGAGGTAATGCTTCATCCCTACATGGCCCGCACCACGACGCCCAGAAATTTATGACTGCAGGTTGGCTGGCCCGATCGGCGAGAGAATACTCGCCCCCCTCAAACAGCGTGACTATAAAGCCAGGTGCAGGGAGTCCGACCAGATGTACTCCGCTCTGTGCTGTGACAGGCACTCGGTCGGCCAGACCCCAGGCCATTAAAACAAGATACCCCACCACGGAAATGCTGAGAAACGAGAATATTACTATCCTGCCTATTGGGCTCATACTCTAATCTATTGTTCTACATAGACAATCTTGGCGCTAGGGGTTGAGATGTTTACTATGAAGAAATTCCGCACTCAGACTAGTTTAAGATTCGGACTTAATCACACCCACTAGTGCAGCCGTGATCAGCATTCGGTGATCATAGACGAAACGAGGGTAACAAGTAACTAGAACTATGTCGTCCTGACCGGAATCAGTAACCGCCAGCGAGTCCTCATGTACGATCTCGGTACGGTAGACCTGATATGCGAATTTATACCCCGGTGTTTCCATAAATATGTAAAAGGGCTTGCCCACATGGGATTTCACCAGTTCTGCTAATTCCGGCAGACTACGGAACACGTTGCCTTCTCCACTCAACGGGCTTTCCAGATGGCCAAAATACCATCCCTGTCCCTGGGCCCCAGGTACAGAAGTGGTGGGGATATGGCCGACAACGTTTTTTGGGGTTTCCCAAGCCCGACTCTCATCCATCTCGATGACGCCTAGTTCCAGAACTTCTGAGTCGATGCCCACTACTGGAATCCTTATCCTCGTTGCTGGCATTTGGTTGGTCCCGGCTTGCACGACCCCCGGTGCCATATACTTCGCAGCCTCTATAGCAGAATTGTCGATCCTCTCTACAAGTGCTAGTGCCAAGATTTCTTTGTAAGATGGCTCACTTGATTCTTTTGCAAGAACTGTGTTTATTGTCAAAGGGGTTGGGGTCTCTAAAGGAACAGGGCTCGGTTCCGGCGTGGGTCCATGCTCAGCGCTTAGTCCTTTTGCAAACACCTCGGCCCTTATTTGTTGTCCGGGAGGTTCATATTCCGGCTTAAGGACTACCGTGGGAATAGGGATAATCACGTCTTGTTTGACAATCGGTCTAATATTATCTTGTATGTTTGCTGTAGGACGTTCCTGTATTGAAGTATAGTCATCTATGGTTGTCCTAGCCCAAAATTTATAGCCATGATACAAGCCCGACATTCCCAGAAGGACAATTCCCACACCAATAAGCATGTACCCAACAAGGCGCGCAGGCCTTCTTTTTGTCGAGCGAGAATTGCTCGATGCATCAGGACTTCTGTCACTATGTGTCAATCTAGTCCACATCTGCCCAGTATGATACAGGCCCTATATCCACAACTGCGAGGTTCTGAAGCCTCACTGCAGAGGATCGATAGATCCAAATGTCTTCTTCCAGATCTCTTTCTTCGTCAAGAAGGGATCCCAATCAATTGGTGAAAATCCCTGCCCAGACCATTTTCCCGGCTATTTAATTAGATTGCTGTGATCTTTATCTATATCCCGACCTTAACGGCATTTCCTGTCTCGGAAGATTTAAGTGCTGCCTCAATCACCTCAAGTACATGGACGCCGGCCTCGATTGGAACCGGCGCAGTCTCCCCTTGGCGAGAGGCTTCAAGAAATTTATTGAGGAAAATTTCGCCACCAAGCCCGCCATAGGCTTGGGATTCAGGCGGCTGGAATGCGAGATTCCGTAGACCCCCAGTCTCCCAGCCTTCCGCTTCACTATAGAGAGTGTATCCCTTCTCTTCCATCTGCAATCTCGCGAAGCCTTCGGTCCCCCGGAATGCCAAAAAGGAATCGTAAGATGCCCCACTATATCCAGAACCGCTACCTGCCAAGTGATATCCCGCGTGCAACGTTCCGAGTGTTCCACTCGCAAACTTGAGCACTAGCATCGCCGTATCCTCAACCTCTAGTTTCTCTGGATTATGATTGCCTACCATAGCAGCAACTTCGGTTATGCGGTCGTCCATCATGTAACAAACTAAATCAATATAATGACATCCGAGCCATCCGAGGACACCACTTCCACCAGTGCCCTTTCCGAAAAGCCAGTGGCCGGGGTTACGATATCTGACTTGTGAAGTTACCATGCGTGCTTCTGCTGCCATTATTTTTCCTAGGGCCCCGTTTAAAACTGCCTTCCGGGCGTCTGCAACTTTCGGTTGAAAGCGGTTTTGGAACATAGTCGCAACCGTCACGCCACGAGTTCTTGCTTTCTCAGCCACCATCCGTAAGTCTTTTGCACGAAGTGCACCGGGTTTTTCTATCAAAACTCCCTTCCCGGCATCTACACAGGCATTTAAAACATCGGGGCCCAGATCGTTGCGGACAGAGACTATAAAGGCATCCACATCTTCACGAGACATGATTTCGTCTAGGTTGTCAGTCGTTGATGCTACCTTGGTAGATCCTCCGGCAAGTGATTCCATATCCTCTCCTGCCAGGCCACATATATGTACAGCTTCGACTGAGTCGAGTACCTCCAGCGTCCTCATGTGGAAAGGTGAGTGGGGATGGGGCGAAGATATAAATCCGACTACATAGGAATCCTTACGGGGTGACATAGTAGACCTCCTGAAATGTTTGGCTATGGCCAAGGGAATGTGGCCCGCCGGAGTCTAGCAAGGGGCAAGAGCATCGTCAATCCGACTCAAGCAAACAGGACCTCCTCCACTTGTCTGCTGAGCGGATAAGAGCGAGGATCCAATCAAGCACAAGGCATCAGCCATTTAGGTAATTCACGTAATACGTGGGGACATGAGCTTTGGGCCAATGTGCCTCACAGACCAATGTTGTTGCTGAATGCTGAAAATACTGCGGTAATACAAGCAATCTTTGGTCACTGGCTCGATGCTTTATCTCGAGACCGTCGAAACCATGGCCTCCGCTTACGTTTGCCATCCCCTTCTCCTGGATCTTTGGAGGGGCTTTTGGCCTTGCCGTTACCTTGGGCACGCTGCTTGTTCCAGAGTTCGTCGAAATACTTTGTCGTGAACAATTCTTTGTTATCGGAGACGTTTGCGAGCTCTCCTGACAAGTTGGATGGGAACGCTGCAATCTCTACATGTTTGCCAAGATCTTTGACTGCCTGAACTGCATAGGCAAAATCACCGTCACCACTCACCAATATCCCAACATCATATCTGTCTTCCCATGCAAGTCTCAAAAGATCAGTGGCAACCATGATATCCACGCCCTTTTCAACAGGGGTGTCGCCTCTCATTTTTGCCCCGCCTAGTCGAATTTCTAAATATGGAGTGTCCTGCAATGCTCCTAAAAATTTTTGTTGGTCTTGGTAAGCATGTGGGTTTCTACCGGCTTCTCTTAAAACGTTGTAGTAATAAATCCGATATAGCTGTCTTCCTCTGCACAGCTTTTCCGAGAAAGCCTGAAAGTCGATGTCAAAACGACCGCAGTTTTCTTCCAGACTATGATATAGATTGCTCCCATCTATGAAAATCGCAACGCGATGCGTTGTGTTTTTATTATCGAGATTTTTTCCTTTTGTCATTAAAACCTTTTGCCTCTCATGATTTTTCCATTTTTAGCTCACACACTACTTGCTATTCCAAGATCTCCTTCAATTTCCCACAAAGCTAGGTCTATCGCATGAACAATTTCGTCTACTTGTCCACGCGTAATAACCAATGGCGGGCCAATGGATATAATTCCATTATTGGATCCAAGGAGGAGTCCATGTTTCTTTAATTTTTCCCGGACCCTTGAATCAATATCTGTATGTTCGTCAAAATGCTCCTTGGTCCTACGGTCCTTTACCAATTCTACGCCTAACATCAATCCTATACCTCTAACATCTCCAACAATTGGGTGGTCTGCACTTAATGTTTCAAGTTGGCCTTTAAAATAAGCCCCCGTATCTGCTGCATTCTGGACCAATTTCTCCTGCTCAATGATTTCTATATTTTTCAACGCTGCCGCTGAACAAGTCGGATGCCCTGAAGCCGTAAAGACGTGCCGCAGATAATTGTCGTTCCCAGCAAATACGGTTGCCACTTCATCTGTCGTAATGGTCGCACCAAAGGGCAAGTATGTACTGATCACTCCCTTTGCAATTGCCATGATATCGGGCACGACGCCCCAGTGCTCTACTCCAAACATTTTCCCTGTCTGCCCGAAGCCTGTGACGATCTCATCAGCAACCAAGAGAACACCGTGACGATCACATATCTCCCGAAGCATAGGCCAATATTCTTCGCCGGGAACTACACACCCACGCGCCGCCACGGGCTCTGCGAATACCGCTCCAACTGTATCCGGGTCATTTTCAACGATCAATTTATCCACAGCTTCCGCACATTGTACGGCACACTCAGAGGGATTCGTTCCCCCAAGTGAGCATCTATATGCATTGGGCTGAGGAGCATAAAGCATTCCTTTTTGTGTAGGCTCAAACCCCTCTCTCATATTAGCTGGACTGGTTCCAAGCCAATGCACTCCCCCAGTTGCTCCGTGGTATGAGCCTTCTCGACTTATAATCTTGTGCCGCTGGGGTTGGCCACGACGGCTATGGTATGCTCGAACGATCTTGAGAGCGGTTTCTGTAGCCTCAGATCCTCCGCTGACAGGAAACACTCTGTTCAGACTACCTGGGGCAACTTCGGCAATTTTCTCTGCTATCCTAACTGTTGCCTCCGTCGTGGTACCAGCAGGCATAAAGCTAAGCTTTTTGGCTTGCTCAAAAGCCGCTTCTGCTATTTCATCCCGACCGTGTCCCACTCCTACGGAAAAATAGCCACCATTGACGTCTATCCAGGTGTTGCCATCCGAATCTTTTACTTGGAGGCCCTTGCCTTCTACAGCGACTATTGGGCCACCTGCCTCCGCCATTTCGGTCCAATCCCGATTGGCCATCCACAGGTGCCGCATCGCTGATTGTTGTATTTCCACAGTTTTTTGGTTAGCCAAGTTAGTTCCTTGATCGAGGCTCCATGACTGCCCAATAGGCAATCAATCATTTACGACGAGAGTGCGTCCCAGCAATCCTATTATCTCATATACAATCGTCTCAACGCCGCAAGCGCCGGTGTGCTGAGGCATATGAACGTGCTTCTTTCCGATTACTATATCCCGCTGCAATGTGAGATAGGCATTCTTGCTTATCGCCCTCGCTCCTCTCACAACCGGTCTTACCTGGGAAGATTCACGCCTGCCTTCAGTTGAAGGCGTAGGCCCCAGCATTGACACGCTCACGGTGCTAAATTATTATGAACTATCGACGATAGGGCAACGTAGCTCAGCGGTTAGAGCGGGCGCTTCATAAG
>CAZSLO010000023.1:0-265672 GCA_964608025.1 uncultured Dehalococcoidia bacterium
TCCCGTTTCGATAAATCTTTCTGTCTGATCTATCTCAGGCTGTATGGACGGTTGTTTGGTATCGGTCCGAAGGGGGTAGAATAAGTGACCCGAGCAAATTGACACTCTTCTGCGGCATCATATATTATGACTCGCGGTAATCTGAGGGGGCAACGTAGCTCAGCGGTTAGAGCGGGCGCTTCATAAGCGCTAGGTCACAGGTTCGATCCCTGTCGTTGCCACTTCCCGTGGCTGGGTGCGCGACTTAATACGGACGGCGAGCATGGGCGGTTAGCTCAGTGGTTAGAGCGCTCGCCTCACACGCGAGAGGCCCGAGGTTCAAATCCTCGACTGCCCACCACAAAATACGGGTGGTTTGATGGGAAGTCGAGACTGTCGAGCTATCATGCCGAAGTGGCGGAACGGCAGACGCGCTACGTTCAGGACGTAGTACCCTTACGGGTGTGTGGGTTCAAATCCCTCCTTCGGCACCACCAACTTTATTTCCCGATTTTATGCAATAGCCGTCTAGGATTTGATATCTAGTGTGCCTAATCATTACCCGATACGATAAACGTGAAACATGTGGTACCCTTTTTCTATCTGGGAGCATAGATGCTCGGATAACATAAATAGCCGAATCAATAGCTGGTAGTAGAGAAACAATAATCTGGCTGGCTTACCTGATGCGGAAGATGAAGATATGGAGACCTAGATGCGCGTAGCAGTCTTTGGCGCTGGAGGGATCGGCGGCTATCACGGGGCCCGACTTGCTCAAGTCGGCGAAGAACTGTCAATCGTAGCCCGCGGGGAACACCTAAAGGCTATTCAGCAAAAAGGTCTCAGGGTAGAAACACCAGATGACGATTTCGTTATATACCCAGACCTTGCTACAGATGACCCTGCCGAAATAGGTGAAGTCGATACCGTAATAGTGGGTGTAAAAGCATGGCAGGTCCCTGAAGCTGCAGAGGCCATCCGGCCAATGCTCGGGCCTGAAACCGCCGTTGTTTCCCTGCAGAATGGCGTGGATGCTCCCAACCAATTGGCAGCAACGCTTGGTGCTAAACATGTGGTGGTTGGAATTTCCATGATTCGCTGCTTTATCGCAGGCCCTGGCCACCTACAAAATACCCAGTCACCGTATCCCAATCTACAGCTCGGAGAGATGGACCACCGGCCCAGCGACCGGGTGGAAAGGCTCCGCAGGCTTTCGGAACAGTCGGGTCTAACTGCGATAATTCCAGACGACATACATGCTGCACTATGGGGCAAGTTCTTGATGTTCTCTGTTGCGAGTGGTATGGGTGCAACAACCAGAACGACCACCGGTGTGTGGCGTAGCCTACCAGAAACCCGCCAGATATCTGAGGCCGCGGTTCGAGAAGTCGTTGCCTTAGCCATTGCTGCCGGCATAAATCTTCCGGACGAGCCAGTTAAATCCACGATGGATTTATTCGATAGAATGTCGGAGGGTCATTCAACTTCCATGGCGAAAGACCTTATGGAAGGCAGGCCATCTGAGCTTGAGGCAGCCATAGGCCTAGTGGTACGGCTGGGTAATGACCTCGGTGTTGACACACCCGTCAACAGTCTGTTCCACAACAGCCTGTTGCTCCAAGAGCTGGAAGCCCGAGGATCGAATACTGGGTTTTAGGTTTCCGGCATGAGCAGCTTGCCTTCTCAAAAAGAGGTAGTGATTCGGTCAAGATGCTGGTCACTAGGAGAAGTATTCCTATTCTAAGCGTTCTTATGAATTTCTAAGAACTCGCGTGCGGCGTCGAGAATCAGGTCTTTGGCTATTGCTGTCACCATTACCTCATCGGCCATCTTTTTCCCGGCAGCATGTACCGCATGCCGTACAGTTTCCTCGAACTCCTTGACCCCGGGGTGCTCTGGCTGGCCCGGCAAACCCAACGACTGCGCGATATCCTGGGGGCCAGAATGGTAGAAGTCGATGCCCGGAACTTCAAGAATCTCGTCTAGGTTATCTAATACCGCGATATCCTCAAGCTGAGCCATTACTATGACATTTGCATTCGTGTGTTGCATATACTCAGGCCCCGATAAGAGATCTCCATAGTAGGCTCCACGGCCCGAACCAAAACTTCTCGTTCCTAATGGTGCATACCGGCAGGCATCCGCAAGTTGCTCGGCCTTCTCTTTGGTGGTGATATGGGGCCCCAGAATCCCCATAATTCCTCTATCAAGAAACCGCAGTATGGTCGCAGGCTCTATGTCGGGAACACGGGCCATCGGAGTGATTCCAACTCCATCCGATATACGACAAAGGTCGTCTATACTCTCCGGTGTGAACGGCCCATGCTCAGAATCAAAGGAGACGAAGTCAAATCCTGCTCGGGCCATGATTTCCAATACAGTGCTTGATGGAAAAGTCATAGTAAACCCGTATGACTGCCGGCCAGAATGCACATTCATTACAACATTATTCGTCCGCATCGCTTTGCTCCACTATCGGGTTATCCAGCATCATTACAAATCACTTCGGGGCCTATTTCCTTAGTTGTTAGCTTTCCACTAATAGCCATTGCCTGGCTGAATTCATTTTTAAGTATCTCCAACACGGCAAGAACGCCTTCTTCTCCATCGATAGCAAGGCCCCAGAAAACCGGCCTGCCGACCATGACAGCCCGAGCCCCAAGAGCTAGGGCCTTGAGTACATCTGTACCGCGCCGTACGCCAGAATCAAGGTAAATCTCTAGCCGGCCTTCTACTATTTCAGCTATTCGTGGTAAGGCTTCTATAGTTGATAGCGTACCATCCCAAAGCCTGCCGCCGTGGTTCGAAACTACTATTCCATCTACACCATGTTCTACGGCGAGCATGGCGTCTGACGGCGACATTATGCCCTTAATAACTATCGGCAAATCTGTTAGTGATCTCAACCACGCGATCTTTCGCCACGAGAGGGCATTCTTTTCTCGGAGACCTGCCGTGGGGCGCTGACTAAGCGCTGCCTCCCTTAGTGCCATCGCTATATCTTCTCGGTGCCGGACATTCGCTAGCCCAAGAGAAGGATCTAGAACGAATCCATTCCTGATATCACGATGTTTGCCCCGCGCCGCAATTCCGTCAACCGTAATACATATTGCCAGGAATCCTGAGGATTGGGCTCGCGCAATCATTTCTGCAGTTATTCCATCATCATAATGATAAAGCTGGTACCACAGCGGCCCGTTCGTAGCTGCGCCTATTTCTTCAATAGTGTATCCAGCAGTTGTTGCCACTATCATTATCGTGCCTGTTCTAGCAGCCGCGCGAGCAGTGGCGAGGTCACCCTCTGGCCTAACATGTCGCTGTGCACCTGCAGGCGCGATCATTACCGGGACATCGATGTCCATTCCAAGCACAGAGGTTGATAGATCACGATCGCTCACATCAATCAAGAACCTTGGCTCTATAGGGATCCGATCGAAGGCCTCTCGGTTGCGCCGGAGCGTTATTTCGTCATCTGCACCTCCGGCTATAAAGTCCCAAAGGCCTTTAGGCAGGACCGTCTCTGCTGCAATTTCATAGTCGAACAGGCTTACCAGTCCCAAAGATGTGGCTCCGTCTCCTATTTTGGCCGGAGTGTATTCTTGGCCCTCCTCAATGTCAATGACATTCTTCTTTAACCTAAATCTGGATTACAATTCAGATATACTTTCTTGGTGCTGAGGCTATTTTTTAAATTTGGGAGATCTCTAGCCATGTTCCGCAACCGTCTTGGCAAAGAGCGCCTTGTGGCACCAACGACTCGTAGATATAATTCATGCGGCTTTAAAAAAGATTCCGGTTCAAAATTAATCCTTAGGAGACAGGATGAGCCCTAAAATTGCGCATCTCGCAACAGACGATAGCGAGATGCCCTTCATATTAGATATAGCCCCTGCGGGTACTGATATCGTCTGGGTTGACTCCACGAAAACAATAGAGGCTCAGGCTTCCCTGATGAAAGACACTATCGTGATTTTCGGCGACGCCACTGTAGAGCTGGTTCGTAAACTACCAAACGTAAAACTTGTGCAGGTAGCTAGCGCAGGAACAGACAGGCTTGATGTAGCAGGGCTAGCTAACGCTGGTGTTCCCGTAGCCAACGGAGGCGGCTCCAACTCGATCGCCGTCTCTGAGCACGCGATCGCCTTAATGATCAGCGTATTTCGGAAACTGAACCTCCAGATGGAATCAGTGAGGACCGGCAAATGGTCTGGGTTCCTAACCAACGATTTATGGTCCACATCACACGAATTAACCGGCCAGACTGTAGGTATCATTGGGCTCGGGCATATAGGCCAAAACGTAGCCCAGCGCCTAAGAGGGTGGGAATGCCAGCTTCTATATCATGATGCTGTTGAGCGTTCAGAAGCCTTGGAATCTAAGCTTGAGGTATCGCGCGTCTCGAAAGATACCCTGCTAAAGAGTGCTGACGTAATAACACTTCACGTGCCCCTTCTGCCTTCGACGACGGGCTTGATTAGCGACGGCGAATTAGATCTCATGAAGGATTCTGCGATATTGATAAATACCTGTCGCGGTCCAGTCGTGG
Source organism: uncultured Dehalococcoidia bacterium (assembly GCA_964608025.1). Taxonomy (GTDB): domain Bacteria; phylum Chloroflexota; class Dehalococcoidia; order Lucifugimonadales; family CAJWER01; genus CAZSLO01. The sequence goes on from CAZSLO010000023.1 coordinate 4,526, forward strand.
ATGAGGCAGCACTGATACGTGGCCTTCAGGCCGGCAAGATATCTGGCGCAGGCCTCGATGTCCTAGAACAAGAACCGCCTGAGGCTGACAATCCTCTCCTCGATATGGACAATGTGGTTGTTACACCTCACTTGGCATCATTCGCCAAGGAATCCTCGGATCGAAGTCGGCTATTCGCAATAGAGAACTCTGTTCGTGTAATAAACGGCGAGTCTCCTCTCGCCATAGTGCCACCTGGGTAGGTAAGGATTATGAAGATTATCTCGGTTGAAGCTGTTCCCGTAGATAGATATTTGTTTACCAAAGTGAGGACTGACTCTGGCTTGGTAGGTTACGGAGAGTCAGGAGCCTGGGGATTTCTTGAGGCTTCCGCTTCGGCTATAGATAAATTCGGACGATATTTGGTAGGCAAAGATCCTTTATTGATCGAGCACCACTGGCAGAATATGTACCGGACCAGCCATTTTCGGGGCGCTGCGATCATGGGGGCATTGAGTGCTCTCGATATCGCTTTGTGGGATATCGCAGGCAAACACTTTGGCGTACCTTCCTACCAGCTTTTGGGTGGCCGCGTACGAGACAAGGCACGTGTTTACTACCACGTCTTTGGCAACACGAGGGAAAAGCTGGTCCAAGGGGTTCAAGAAGCCAAAGCTGCTGGCTTCACGGCCGTAGGCCACCTTACTCCATTTCTGGACGAGGAACGAACAGTTCCTTATTTTAAAAGCCACGCCGACAAGATGGCCTCCGCGATTGATGCAGTGGCCGCTTACCGCGAAGCTGCAGGAACCGAGGTTGATCTATGTATCGAGATCCACCGGCGCCTATCACCTACAGAGGCTATCACCTTGGCCAAAGGAATTGAAAAGTTCCATCCTCTCTTCTACGAGGATCCGATTCTACCTGACAACTTCGACGCCATGGCATTGGTTGCACAAAACGTTAACATCCCGATTGCTACAGGGGAGCGCCTTCATACAATCCATGAATTCCAAATGTTGCTAAAAACCGGCGCAGTTCAATATGTCCGGCCTGATGTATGCCTGGCTGGAGGCCTAACCCATAGCAAAAAAATAGCTGCCTTGGCCGAAGCCTACTATGTAGGAGTCGTGCCACACAACCCTCTAAGCCCTATCAGCACCGCTGCGTGTCTCCAGCTGGCAGCCTGTATTCCAAATTTTGCTATCCAAGAATATCCTACTGGGGAACTTGAGCCGCCAAAGAGCGAAATCGTTAAATCGCCCCTTCGGCAACAAGACGGATTCCTCCTAATCCCAGACGCCCCTGGAATCGGCATCGAACTCTCTGACGACGCCCAAGAAAAGCATCCCCCTGTGGCTCACGGTGAAATTGGTGCCCGGCTACATGTAGACGGTTCTGTCATCGACCAGTAGGCAGTACAGTCTTAAAATGCCCTGGGCTGAGCATTACTAAGGCCTAGGCGAGGTTACAGCATTGACTTACGAGACTTGGGACTTGTTAGTTGTGGGAGGAGGAGGCTCAGGCTTGTCCGCAGCAGTTGAGGCTGCCAAGCTGGGATCCAGCGTACTGATAGTCGACAAGCTTGCCAATATAGGCGGGGCTACGGGGATGTCCGTTGGAACAATCTCGGCGGCAGGCACAGCGCTTCAATCTGCTGCGGGAATAGACGACGATACTGACACTCACCTTAAGGACTATCTTAAGCTCATACCTTCCGGAAAGAATTCCACTGACTACGATCTGGAGCTGACTCGTCTTTTGATCGAATCAGCACCAGGCGTCCTCGACCATATGGCGAGTCTCGGCCTTCAATACACAGGCCCACATCCGGAACCACCTCATTCCGTTCCCAGAATGCATAGCCTGATATCTGGGCCTTCCACATATATCAGCGTGCTGCGTGCTGAAGCCGAACGGGCTGGTGTCTATATAAGGACAAAGGTCCGGATGGTCGAACTTATCAGAGAAGGTGCCGGCGAGGTCTCAGGCGCCATCTTGGTCGACCTCACATCGGGAAAACACGTCCATGTGCGCACCCGCAAAGGAGTCATCCTCGCCGCTGGTTACTTCAGTGCTAATCAAATCCTCGCAAGGAAATACGGGCGTCCCCGAGAATTGGATTCCGCCGATTCGCTTCCACCACAGGCTACCGGAGATGGCATTATCGCCGCCACGGCCATAGGAGCTGAAGTTGCTGGCATGGAAGGTGGCTCATCACTCTCTTTCCGAACTCCTTGCCCGCCATACGTGCGCCCCGAGCCAAGTCTTTTCAATGCAGGAGCTATCCTGGTCAACTCTGAAGGACAGAGATTCTCAAATGAACTCTCGTCACCTGAAGTTGAGGCATCCCGGCAACCAGAGGGTGCCTCTTTCATTATTTTCGACACCTATCTCGCTGAGAAAATCGCCTCTCCCAACGAAGATTCCGGACCTGGTCGCGACGGCTGGTATCAACACCAAAAACTCTTTTTGTCCACATTTCCCGGCATAGCTTATGCATACATCGAGGACTACCGCGATAAGACATCCTACTTCTATGAGTCGGGTACAGCCCAAGGGTTGGCCCGACTGATCTCGATCCCACACAATGTTTTCAAGAATACTCTTGATACTTATAACGATTTAGCTAGAAACAATTTGTCCGATCCTTTTGGCCGCCCTCAACCACGTGTTGGATTGTCAAGCCCGCCCTTTTACGCCATAGGCCCACTTCAAACATCCATTAGTTCTGGTGGCGGCCTTAAGATCGACACCCGTATGCGCGTCCTTGATAAGTCAGGAACGCCCATATCTAGGCTATTTGCTGCTGGGATTAACGCTGCCTCTAATACGTTTATTGCAGGCCATGGGCATGCCCTTGTCTGGGCCTTCGCTACGGGCCAGATCGCCGGCAAGAACGCTGCCACAATCCCTACCCTCACCTTAGTAGATTAAAGTAATTAACTGGGATTAGTCGATTGTCGCCTTGCCATTGATTATTAAATCAAGAATTTTGGTACAGGGGCCATAATTCCATTGCCTAGGGTGATTCTTAGGCAAGCCGTTCCCTAGTCGAGATTCTGTAAGCACATGGTATTTTATAGCTAGATGTTATCGAGATTGACTCCGGAGCCGCTCACCTATAGGCTAACGTGAAATATATGTCCAAATATTGCGAGGACACCGACTAACTTATGAATTTCGGTTTCGCAATTCCTACTCGGGGCCCCCTAGCAACTCCTAGCGCTATCATGACACTCGCACAGAAAGGCGAGGAGTTGGGATTCGGGTTCCTAGCAGTAAGCGATCACCTCATAATCCCTAATGATATACGGTCACGCTACCCTTACAGCCCAACAGGTGAGTTTGGGAACGACGGGGATTGCATGGATCAACTTTCTCTCCTGAGTTTTCTGGCAGGTATTACTGTTAATATCCGACTTCTTAGTTCCGTTTTAGTGCTGCCCCATAGAAATCCTTTCCTAGCTGCGAAGGCCTTGTCGACAATCGATGTACTATCCGGAGGCCGCCTCACAGTTGGCTGTGGGGTTGGGTGGATGCGTGAAGAATTCGAGGTGTTGGGTGCACCTCCTTACGAGGAAAGAGGGCGGGTAGGTAATGAGTACATACAAGCTTTTAAGGAGTTATGGTCCAGCGAAAAGCCTGAATTTGCCGGTAAGCATGTCCGCCTCAAAGATGTGACATTTGCGCCAAGGCCTGTCCAGAAACCACATCCCCCAATCTGGATTGGCGGAGAGAGCCCGGCTGCCCTTCGCAGAGTCGGACAGCTCGGAGATGCCTGGTATCCTATCGGCACCAATCCTAGATTCCCCGTTGAGACACCTGAGCAATATTTGGCCGCTCTAGGGAAAATACACGAACACGCTACTGCGACTGGGAGGGACCCATCCCAGATAGACCTCGCCTATAGCGCAGCTGGCACAGCCGTACCTGCTTCCAAAAAGGGGCCTCCCATCCGCCAGCTCTTTACCGGAGATCCTGCCGATGTGGCAGAAGATGCAGACTCTTTTCGTAAACTCGGCGTGCGTCACATCAGGATTGGCCTGGAACGCCCTGATTTATCGGAAATGATTGACGTCTTGGAGCAGTTCGCCATGGACGTGATGCCTCTCGTTGCCAAAACCCAGGAGCATAGATGAAAGCATTATATATAAGCGAGCACGGTGGCCCAGATGTCCTCACCTATGGTGATCTTCCTGAACCCGAGATCGGTCCCAATGAGATTAAGGTCAGGGTGCGGGCCTGCGCCATCAACCGTGTAGACGTATTCACGAGGCTCGGCGTTAGAGGTACTCGGCTCGGCCTTGACCAACCTCACATCCTTGGAGGAGACGCTGCAGGAGACGTAGTAGAGGTTGGGCATGAGGTGACTAGGGTTAGGGTCAAAGACCGGGTTGTAATTAATCCGAAGATTACATGCAATCAATGTCAATTCTGTATAGCTGGTGAGGACGAGCTATGTACCAGTCCAAGAATGCTCGGTTCTACCACCAATGGGAGCTACGCTGAACTGGTCAAGGCTCCCGCCATAAACGCCATCCGGTTGCCTGACTCCCTAAGCTACGACCAGGCTGCTGCATTGCCCACGGTCTTTATGCCAAGCTGGAACATTCTTGTCCGCCGTGCGCAGCTTAGGCCTTCAGAGACGGCCCTCATACTCTCGGCGTCTAGTGGAGTAGGAACTGCTGCAATACAGATAGCAAAGAAAGTGTTAGGCGCAAGAGTGATCGCCACAACAAGCACAAATGAGAAAGCCGACAAGGCACGTGCGCTCGGCGCGGACGAAGTGATAGTTTACTCTCTTGAAGATATTGAGAAGAGTGTCCGGACGTTGACGGACGGGCGCGGCGTTGATGTCGTTCTAGACCACGTCGGCGCAGATTTTTGGCCGGCTGCTTCTAGATCCCTCGCCCCAGGAGGCCGCTATGGCATCTGTGGTGTTACCACTGGCTATAAATCAGAACTACAGATGGGTCTTTTATTCCTAAGAAACCAGACTGTTTTCGGGGTTTTCATGGGCCGAAAAGATGACCTGCGTCAGATAGTTGATCTCGCTGGTAAAGGGATAATAAGGAGTGTAATACATGACTCCTTCCCGTTAAGTGATGCCGCGGTGGCCCATAAACTTTTGGAATCTCAAGGATTCTTTGGGAAGCTCATCCTCAATCCTTGAGATCTCTTCTCTTGGTTTCCCAGTCAGTCCAACCAAGCTAATTATCTATCCCGAATCGCGTCAAGAATTTCGCTTGCATGGCCTTCCGGTTTAACTTCCGGCCAGATGTTTTCTATTTTGCCATCTTCACCGATCAGGAATGTCTTTCTGATTATGCCTACAGTCTTTTTTCCGTTTACTTCCTTATCTCCCCATGCCCCATAGGCCTTGATAACTTTCTTGTCCTCATCCGCAAGAAGCTGGAAGTTTAGCTGGTATTTATCGATGAACGCACGATGGGAGTCTATGTCATCCGCACTTACTCCGAATACTATAGCCCCTGCTGTCTCTATGTTTCCAAGCTCGTCCCGTATTCCACAGGCTTCCTTTGTGCATCCCGGAGTATCATCCTTGGGATATGTATACAGGACAACTTTTTTGCCCTTCAAATCCGAAAGTTTTACATCTATACCTGATGTTGAAGGGAGCGTGAATTCAGGTGCCAGATCTCCGACTCTAATAGCCATTTTTTCTCCTTCAGAGATATTGTTTATGCTGTCGACTAAGACTGCGGTTGGGCAAAATCCGATCCGCTTAAATATTCTGGTCTTCTATGAAAAGCCTATGGTCGCCTTGGATTTGGTCAATTTCAATTAGTTCTTGTTCGCTAAGCTCCCAAGTACCTGCGCTTGCCAATATAGCCAAGTCTTCTGGCTTGCGCGCACCCACGATGCTTGTATATACGGCAGGGTTTGAAATTGGCCAAGCTATCGCTAGTTGAACAATGTCCCTTCCCCTATCAACCGCCCAGGCCTGCAATCGCTTGGTTATTTCATAAGTTTTTTTAAACGATTCCCCTTTGAATGCGGGCCAACTATATCTTTCGTCTTCCGGGGAAAATGTGGCTCCTGGCTTGTAGCGGCCACCAAGCAATCCTTTAGCTAACACCGAGTGGGCCATTACTCCTATCCCATTCTCCGCATAGGCAGGAAGCAAGTCGTCCTCAGCCTCACGGAACAACATGTTATACCGTGGCTGGCCACTGTGGATTTCTCCAGAGCGTGCCGCTTCGCGGATTTGGTCTGAAGAGAAATTAGAGACGCCTATGTATTTGATCTTACCTTCGTCCTTGATTTTCAAAAGATCGGCTATCGTATCTTCAATTGGGCGCTCTGTCGCGTGGTGGAGTTGGTACAAATCAATATGGTCGGTACCTATCTTGCGCAAGCTATTGCTGAGGGCCCTTCTGATATTTTCTTCAGAATGATCATAGCCTGATACCTTGGTTGCTATAAATAGCTCTCCACGCCTGCCCTTGATGGCCTTCCCAATGATGGCCTCGGCATTCATGTATCCTTCTGCAGTGTCTATGAAGGTTAGTCCAGCATCCATGGCCGCGTGCATGGTTGCTATGGCTGTGCCCTCTTTGAATCCCCCGTAAGCTCCTCCCAATGGCCAGGTCCCAAAGCAGACAGCTGGAACTTTGGGGCCCCCTTCACCCATTCGCTTGAGTCTCATGGCTCTCCTTGGATAATTTTTGGCGCTACCATCTCCTGGCACGGTCAGTCTAGGATCTGTTCCATATCAGTGTCAACGCAAATCAACACGTTTTGTTCACACACGCATTAGCCGTTCTTGCTAATCCAGATGAGACGCGTCGTTAAAGCGCTCGATCCTGAAGAATTCCGTACTGATCTTAGTTTTTTCAGAACCTGTCCATTCCAGCATATCGATAGAGAAGTCGAAAACGGCGGTATTCCAAACCGAGAATCCCCAAGTACGTGTTGTGCCCAAAAGTACAGCTATTACTTGCTGAATAAATCCGCCGTGGCTCACCACCAACACGGAGTCTTTCTGTTCATGTTGCCCAATTATCGCGTCAACTACCCGAGTAGCCCTCCGTCTCCGGGCGGCCAGGGATTCAGATTCCTTCACTCCTGAAAATTGTCGAGATAGCTCTAGCTCTATGTCGATCTGTGGGTGCTGAATGGCAATCTCTTCCAGTGTTAATCCCGATACGATACCTACGTCGTATTCCATCAGATCGTCCCAGTAAATAATTTGTGTGTCTAGATAGGCTGTCGCAATTCTTGCCGTGTCGGCGGTACGACGCAGAGGACTTGAATAAGTGTGGGTTGGAACATATTGTTCACAACGCATCCTATTCGCTAGTGCCAAGGCCTGCTGGTTGCCGTTGTCCGATAGCGGAAAATCAGCGTGGCCCTGTAGCCTTCCTTCCGCGTTCCCGGTTGTCTCCCCGTGTCTTACTAACCGCAGTTTCAACAATGAAGCTCCGTGCGAGCAATGTTTCCATCTTCATCCGCTTCCAGTAATGAAAAGAATTCGTGTCCCTTCGCCTTGATGGCATCGCTGCCGCCCATATGGCGATCGAGAATGCATGCAACAACCACAACTGCTCCCCCTGCATTTTCTATTGTATTGATTGCGTGTAGGAGACTACTCCCGGTACTGCATGTATCGTCTATGATTGCTACCTTGCTGTCGGGAAGCAAGGTGCCCTCGATGATCTTTCCAGTACCATGTTTTTTCATCTCGTCTCGAACGATTAGGCCGCTGATCGGATGGCCTTGAAGAAAGCTTAACTGTGCGATCGCGGCCACCATCGGCACGGCTGCTATGGCCGGTCCTCCTACTGTGTCGACGCCGGACTTTTCCAATATCGGCATCAATGCTTGGGCAACAAGGTGCGCTCCTTCCGGATCAAGTGTGATAAGTCTCCCGTCAAAATAGTATTGTGCCGTTTGTCCTGAAGCTAGCTTGTAGCGTCCCTGTTTCAATGCTCCTAGCCTCTTGGCAAGCCTAAGAATGGATCCCTGTCGATCTTTTTCTCCATTATTTGTGGCTGAGCTCATTTCGCTGACTCCAAGTAAAGACCGTGGTCTTTAATATATTTTTCTACCGGTTCCGGGACAAGATATTTAATCGATCTGCCTTCACGAACCCGAGATCTAATATCGGTACTACTGATATCTATCATTGGCATATTAACGGTCACGATTTGGTTTACCAGCCCTGGCTTAACCCGCTCCAAAGCGGCCGTATCAAAATTTTCAGAGCCGGGCCGGCCTATTCCTGCTAAAGCAGCCAATTTAATGAGCTTTTGGGGTTGATGCCACCTGTCAAGATCGCTGAGCGCGTCGGTACCCAGTATCAAGTAAAGATCAGTGCCTCGTGGATACTCACCATGTAACTGTTTGACAGTGTCTATCGTGTAAGTTGGTCCAGACCTTAAAATCTCCATTTCCGAGTATCGGAAACGTGGGTTGTTATCTATAGCTAACTCTACCATGCGTGCCCGATGATGCGCTGATGTGAGACGCCGATCAGTTTTTAACCACGGCTGACCGGCAGGAACGAATAATATGTCGTCTAACCCGAGCTGGTCCCCCGCAGTGTTAGCTGCTATAAGGTGTCCCATATGTACCGGGTCAAACGTACCTCCGAACACACCAAGACCCTCTTTTATTCCCAATCCCACTCCTTTTTCCCTAGAATGAAAACATCCCCGGAATTTATTCCAGCCTTACGCAAAGCCGCGATTATCCCCGTACGTCTAAGGTATCCATAAAGCTGTGCTTTCGCTTCCCAATTATGAGGATCTACCATAGCTGCTATTCTAGAGGCTTTATCGGCCTCTACTATATATTTATCCCTTGCAACTCTGACGGTTATTGGGGAATCAATGGGCTTTGGCCTTAATATCTCTGTTTCTTCATACTCTTGTTTCTCGGCCTGCTTTCGAGGACTCTCTTTAGCTAGATTTGTTACGGCTTGAAGAACGTCGTTCATCATTTCTGGAAGTCCAATTCTAGTTACTGCTGAAATGCTATGAACAGAAGCTGTGTTTTTAAGAAGTTCTTCGTAGACACCTTGATATACATCTGGGTTTATCTGTATATCAGATTTATTCAATGCAACTATCTCAGGTTTTTCCAACAGACCAATGTTATATCGCCGTAGTTCATGTCTAACTCTTTGGTAGTCTGCTGGAGGATCGTCTCCTGATCCATCTACAACATGGATCAGGATCTTTGTTCTCTCAATGTGCCTCAAGAAGTCATGGCCTAGGCCAGCCCCTAGATGAGCATCTTCTATAAGCCCTGGTATATCTACCAAAACTATTTCTTCTTTGTTGTGCTCAGCTACCCCAAGTACAGGTTCCAGCGTAGAGAAAGGATACGCTGCAATCTTTGGGCGTGCTGCTGTTAGTGATGCTAATAGACTAGATTTACCTGCGTTCGGTAGCCCTATTATCCCAACGTCGGCTAAAAGTTTTAATTCAAGGCTTATAGTTGCTTTCTGGCCTGTCTCTCCCTGTTCTGCCAAGAGTGGGTATCTGTTGGTAGAAGTTGAGAATGTCGCATTTCCTCTGCCACCCCTTCCGCCTTTAGCCAAACATACCTTTTCTCCAGAAACTGTCATATCAGCTAATGTTCTATTTCCCATTGAATCCACAACTTCAACCGATGTTCCCAAAGGCACTCCCAGTTCTATATCGCTTCCATTCTTTCCATGTTTTTTCCGCGCAAACCCATCGCCTCCATTTCCAGCTGTATACTGATTCTTATACCGATATGCTAGTAGTGTGTTTATAGATGAATCACCTCTAAGTATCACGCTCCCCCCGTCTCCGCCGTTCCCTCCGTCAGGGCCTCCTCTTGGCACATACTTTTCACGCCTTCCGGAGATAGCCCCATTGCCGCCTTTACCACTAGAGATTTTCAATGTAGCTTTATCAATCATCATGAAAGTATAACAATAGTAATATATAAGACTGTGGAGAAAGTGGATAAATTCTGGGAATGCCTATATGGGGTTGTTGTTCGGGAAAGTCTTCTGTTGACATTGAGTGAAGGTACCGGTGGATTTTGTGGATATAGTGTGGGGGAATCGGTTCGAATAATCCCTGTCAACATAATCCTTGGGGAACTTCACATTTTTCCAATAGTTAGCCACATGTTTTGCACTATTACACGATGAAAGAGATATATTTCAGAATAGCCGGTTTAGCCGGAGGCCTGGGAGCATTTTTCAACTAGGCCGAATTGAGGGATCCCCGGATATTGATAATATCCTGGCGAAGAGTGGAATCAACGGCAATCTGATCGTTGATTTTACGATGTGCGTGGAGAACAGTGGAATGGTCTTTGCCACCAAGAAAGCGCCCGATAGCTACTAGGGGCAGACCAGCCTCTTCACGAAGTAGATACATGGCCACTTGTCTAGCAGCGGCCGTGATTTTGTCGCGCCGCTTCCCTTTAATAGCATCTTGGTCGATAGAGAAATAGTCTGAAACGGCGCTAAGCACGTCTTCGTCAGATATTGCCTTGTTTCTGTGGGCCAGAAATAAATCAGCGGCCACGTGTTTGACTAGATCGAGAGAGATTGGTGAGCCGACAAGTTCGGAGTAAGCAATTAGGCGTGTCAGGCAACCCTCAAGTTCCCGTATACTTGGACGTGGATCTTCGGCTAATAACTCCAAGACTCCTTCAGGAAACTCTATCTGAGCCCCATCTGCTTTTGAGCGAAGAATTGCTAGGCGTGTCTCGTATGGAGGAGGCTGGATGTCTACTACAAGACCCCCAGCCAATCTGGATCTGATGCGATCTTCTAGAAGTGACAGTGCAGAGGTTGGCCTATCACTTGTGATGACTATCTGCTTCCCAGATAAGTGGAGAACATTAAATGTGTGGAAGAAACCTTCTTGGGTTTGCTCCTTTCCAATGATGAACTGTACGTCGTCCAGAAGCAGGGCATCTGCAGATCTGTAACGCTCACGGAACAGATCAGTGCTGCCTTCCCTAATTGCCTGGATGTACTCGTTGGTGAAGACTTCTGCCGTAGTATAAATAGGCGTATTGCCATGTTCGGAAAGCCTGCTGGCGATCGCGTTGAGAAGGTGTGTTTTGCCAAGGCCAACACCAGAATAGATGAAAAGAGGGTTGTATAGTCGTCCCGGCTTCGAGGCAACAGCATGCGCAGCAGCATAGGCCAGCTCGTTGGACTTGCCAACCACAAAGTTGCCGAAAGAATAATCAGGGTTAACGGAAATCTCTGATTGACGCCCATGCGCATCTGATATAGCACTGATTGTCGAGATGGACGAATCACTAACGGGAATAGGATTGTCTTCTATCAGTCTAGCGGGATCCCCTTGCCCAGAGTTTCCCACCTCGAATCTCAACTCTAAAGGGCGATCCACTATCTTCTCAACTGCTTGGGAGATCATCGAATACATGCGATGCTCAAGCATCTCTGCAATGAAGGTATTCGGGGTGCAGATGACCAAGCTGTCTTCGGAGAACGATGCCCCAGAGGTATCACTAAGCCAAGTTTCGAAACTTGGCCCTGGCAGACGGAGCTGTAAGTCTCCGAGCACAGCTTGCCATAGAGTATGAGCGTCTAGAACGGTCAAATAGGATCCTTAAAATGACCACAAGCAGGACCACCAAGCGCATTATACAGGCGCGGAGATGAAATATTGGCCTACAGATGGAGAATGAACTTTGGGGTGATTCTAACATGCCCGGAAGGTTGGTCAGTCAACCCTTGAAAGCACGAAATTCACGCCAATATTTTCCATCATTGGATCAAGATCTAAGCCCCGTATTAGACTGGTGGTTGAGTGGGAATGGCTTTCTAGACTGGCGCAGACGGAGAGGCAGAAACAATGCTGTTGATAAAGGCCTGCCTGCCTGTATCAAGCCATTGAAAGGGAGTAGTTCTGAAGACGTTCTATACTAATTCGGTACATCGGCTTAATTTATTCTTATAAAAATATTGTACAACTGGAACCGAAATGTGTCAGATTAATTGGAAAGAAAATCCCAAAGATCCAAAAATTTTTTGCCGATGATTGGCTCTTTGAGAAGAATTGAGGGGATATCGCGGCCAGCTGATTCATTGGAAAAATATGTCGGTGCGAACGCAAGTGCTTTACGAAGGTCTTGCTTAGAAACTTTGGCATCCTTAGGTCGCCAGCCGACCTTGCAAGTGTCCAGCCAACACGGAAGGAGGCCCGGATTTTCTCCACAATGCCAGGCTATGATAGCAGCACACAAGGCTACGGCTTCCCCATGGACATAGCGCCTTTCGTTAATCTCCTCCATGGCCATCCAAAGACTATGATCGGCACTGATAGCTGCTGGATGGCGTAATGCCTTACGGTCACGTTCTTGAATAGCGGTCATAATGAAATGAATGCTCTTTGAGGTCAAAGCACCATTTGGACCAAGGGTATTCGGAAATTCTTTAACTATAAGGCGGTGATGGCCGGCTGTTTGGGCAACGGCAGCCTCGTCAAATGGTTCCCCTATACCGAGATTCGCATTATGGAACCACTCAGCAATGCCGGCAAAGCCACACAATACGTCGCCTAAACCAGCAGTGTTGAGCCTGGCGGGTGCCTTAAGAACAATATCGTAGTCTACGAGAATATCTTCGAAATCACGCCATGGCCAATCGTCACCGTTTCCCAAAATTTGGTACCCATCCCATTTGGCGACGTGGCCGTGGATTATGGCCCCAGTAGATACAACGGTCGGGACTAATACCAGTGGGAGATCCCTTTTTAATGCAATATATTTTGATGCGTCGAGAGCAAGCCCTCCACCTAGCCCAACAACAAGATCCGAGCTTGGCAGGCATTCGGCAGCCCTGTCAAGATGGGACCAGTCCAATGATGAGACGAGGGCGGTGCCAAGGGATGGCTTGGAAAAATGGCCCGCCGCTGCCCTCTTTGCACTTGGGGTACTAACGACAACATATTGCGGCCAGGTGCTGCTCTCCTGCTCTAGCAACCCATGGCCATACTTTATTTGGTAATCGGCAGCTGGCTTGGGGCGCCCAGCCCCTGCGTCCCATCCTCCACGTGGCTTGTGCATAATTACATACCTTTGCACTAGTTATTTGGAACCGAGGTTACCGCAGCCCAGCGGTAATCTTCAAATAGGAATCCTATTAAAGTACTAGTGCAGTCCTAGAATTATTTATAATCAAAACGACATTTCGGAATACGTAATTTAAGAAGGTTTTATTAGCAGGAATGACTTAATAGGACAAAGGGGTCGCCCCACCGAAAACAGAAATTCAGAACCTAGGGTTTTGCACCGGACCGGTAAGAAGGCAGGGGCTTGACGCTGAATGCTTCGTTGCCGGCTTCCAGTCCTTCTACTGCTGCACGGGCGGTATCGAGCCATGTGAAACAGGGGATACGGCGCTCTGTAGCTGCCCGACGGATATCGAAGCCATCGTGCAGTACCTCTCTATTTCCCGTAACGGTGTTAACAACAGCGTCTACTGTGCCATCTGATATCACATCGATAACGTTTGGATGTCCGGCTGCAAGACGCTTTGGAACTTGGGTAACGGGTAAACCAAGTCCACGTATCATTTCGGCAGTTCCTTCAGTCGCAAAAAGATCATAACCGAGCCTATGAAGCGACAATATCATACTTGTGGATTCGGATTTATGGCGATCCGCTATAGATAGTAATATCGAGCCTTTCTGGGGCAGCATAAGACCTGCTGCCATGAGTGCCTTTGCTAGCGCGGGGCCAAATCCTTTATCAATCCCCATCACTTCGCCCGTGGACTTCATCTCTGGTCCCAAGTATGTATCGACTCCCGCCAGCTTGGACATCGAGAAGACAGGAGCTTTAATCCCTACTAGGCCCTGCTCCGGCCATAGGCCGCCTTCGTAACCCTGGGAACGCAAGGTTTGGCCGAGCATGGCGTTGATAGCCAAGCGGACCATTGGGACTCCGGTTACCTTTGAAATGAACGGGATAGTACGGCTGGATCTGGGGTTGACCTCGAGGACGTAAACTTGGGTCTGAGGGACATCTGCTGTACTGCTGCTGGGGCTACGATAAGCGGTGCCTCCGACCACAACATACTGGATATTCATGAGGCCCCGAACGCCAAGCTCGAGGCCAATCCGGGTAGTGTAATCGACTATCGTGTCTATCTCTTTGTCGGTAAGCGTCAGCCCGGGGTAGATTGCCATAGAATCCCCACTATGGACGCCAGCCCGTTCAACATGTTCCATGATTCCCGGTATAAGCACGGACTCTCCATCACACACAGCATCTACCTCGACTTCACGCCCTTCAAAATACTTATCTACAAGTACCGGGCGCCCCTCACCGGCCTCAAGTGCTTCTGCCATGAAGCGGGCTAGTTCACTGGGTGTGTTTACAATCTCCATCGCTCTCCCCCCAAGGACATAGCTTGGCCTTACCAAGATCGGGTAGCCGACAGCCTCTGCGATCTTAAGGGCTTGGTCAAGATCGGTAACAGCTGCACCAGGGGGATTTGGGATGGAGATCCCGGCCAAAAATTCTTCGAATAGATGGCGGTCAGAGGCGGTATCTATTGAACTCGCGGTAGAGCCAAGAATTGGCAAGCCTAAAGAGTCAAAAGACTGTGATAGATTGATTGCGGTTTGGCCACCAAACTGTACGACAGATGCGGGAGCACTGGTTGTATTATGGGCCGGAGTCTCGTTTTCAATGATGTCGCAGAGACTTTCCTCGTCCAAGGGTTCGAAATAGAGGCGATTGCTTGTGTCAAAGTCAGTGGACACTGTCTCTGGATTTGAATTCACCAAGATGCTGCTGATCCCAGCGTCCTGTAGTGCCCACGCGGCGTGTACAGAGCAATAATCAAACTCGATGCCTTGCCCTATACGTATGGGGCCACTGCCTATAACGAGTGCCTTATCACCAGGGAGAGGGGCAGCCTCGTTCTCGTCCTCGTATGTGCTGTAGAAATATGGAGTTTTTGCCTCGAATTCAGCCGCACAGGTATCGACCATTTTGAATACAGGCAGGATATTCAATTCCCGGCGTAGGGACCGCACTTCCTTGCCTGTACGGTCAGTCAATACACCGATAACGTCGTCAGAGAATCCAATCCGCTTGGCCTTTAGTAGTAGCGACGGAGATAGGGCGCTCGAGGAGATCAATTTCTCCATGTCCACGATGTTCTCTAACGACCTAGTAAACCACGGATCCACACCTGTTTTACGTGACAGTGCTTCTGGGCTCATGCCCCGTCTCAATGCTGACAAAAGTGCCCATAGGCGCTGGTCGCTAGGTTGTAATGAGAGATCGTGGAGAGATCCGTTCCCATTATGGACCCAATCATCACTTTCCCAGATGATCGACCGACCGGTGATCTCTAGAGACCGTACGGCCTTTTGTAAGGCGGCTTCGAAGGATCTGTCTATTGCCATTACCTCACCCGTCGCCTTCATCTGCGTCCCGATGCTGCGATCCCCGGCGGGGAACTTGTCAAAAGGCCAGCGAGGTATTTTGACCACACAATAGTCCAGCGCAGGCTCGAAAGCCGCAGCAGTCTGCTGTGTTACGGCGTTTGGGATTTCGTCAAGGGTTCGGCCAACAGCGATTTTTGCCGCAACTCTTGCAATGGGATAGCCGGTCGCTTTACTAGCAAGAGCCGAGCTTCTACTTACCCTCGGATTGACTTCGATGACATAGTACTCGCCTTCGGTGCCACTGTTACCCGTCAGGGTCGGCGATACGACATCTCCAGGAGCGAGGGCGAATTGTATATTACATCCACCCTCGATCCCGAGGGTGCGGATAATCTTGAGGCTTGCTGATCGGAGGGACTGGTACTCTTTGTCTGATAGAGTCTGGCTGGGCGCAACAACAATACTGTCTCCTGTGTGCACACCCATTGGATCAAGATTCTCCATGTTGCATATAGTGATACAACTGTTTGCCGCATCCCTCATCACTTCGTACTCAATCTCTTTCCAGCCGACGAGAGATCTTTCGAGGAGTACTTGGCTTATCGGGCTGGCCGCCAGCCCGCCTGAGACGATCGCCTCGAATTCTGATTTTGTGGAGGCGATCCCGCCTCCTGTGCCTCCGAGGGTGTATGCGGGCCGAACCACCAGTGGGAGCCCTAGGTCTGAAGCGGCATCTCTTGCTTCCCCGAGGGAGTTGACGGTAACACTGGGCGGCACAGGCTCGCCGATGTCTAGCAAAAGCTGACGAAAGAGATCACGGTCCTCTGCGCCCTTGATTGCATCTAGAGGTGTGCCTAGAAGCCTAACCCCATGGCGTTCTAGCACACCAGCTTCTGCCAAGTCGACGGCCAGATTAAGGCCAGTTTGTCCTCCCAGTGTAGGAAGGATTCCGTCCGGTCTTTCTGCCTCTATCACACGCTCCAATACCCCTACCGTAAGGGGTTCGATATAGACAGCGTCTGCGATGTCCTCGTCAGTCATTATTGTGGCTGGATTGGAATTGACGAGAACCGTCGATATTCCCTCTTCTCTCAAAGACCTGCAGGCCTGAGTCCCGGCATAATCGAACTCAGCGGCTTGTCCTATAACTATAGGCCCAGATCCGACTACCAGCACTTTTTTCGGTATACTCGTTTTATCCACGGGGCCCTTTCTTTAGATACTTGCTAAAAACAGCCTTTGGAATGCCAAGGAGGCTGGGAAGCTCAGCTAACGTGCCGTCCACATCGAATGAGATCGCTGTGATTTTAATAAATTGAGAGTGCATTTATCCTTCGATCAGCGCTAAGAATTCAGAGAAAATGTATTCATTGTCTCGTGGCCCTGGTGAAGCTTCAGAATGGTACTGGATGCTCATCGCTGGGAGTGATTTGTGGCGTAGACCCTCGACGGTTCCGTCGTTGAGATTCACATGGCTGATTTCTACGTCGGAAGGAAGAGAATCTGGGTCGACCGCATATCCATGATTCTGAGCGGTTATATAGACCAATCCACTTGCGGTATCTCGTACTGGATGGTTGCCACCGCGGTGACCGAACTTGAGCTTGTAATTTGTACCGCCGAATGCTCGTGCTAACACCTGGTTGCCCAGACATATACCGAGTATCGGAATCTTGCCGATAAGACCGGTAGCAGTTTCGACTGTGTAGTCGAGCAGGTCCGGATCTCCTGGGCCAGGAGATAAAACCACTCCATCTGGACAGAGTGCCAAAATTTCCTCTGGACTAGTTCCCGCAGGCACTATCAATACCTCGCAGCCAAGCGACTTTAGAGAGCGGAGAATATTGTATTTGAGGCCGCAGTCATCAACCACGATGCGCCGGGTTGCTTCTGGCGCCTCTGTTCCGTAAAGCGGCTCTTCCCAAGAATATTGTGATTCCGTGGTAACGCGCGATACGAAATCGGTGTTGCCGTAGCTTGGATACTCAAGAATTTTAGAAACTGCCTCTTCCGGAGACAAGCCAATAGCGATCATTCCCATCATCACGCCTCTCGTGCGAAGACGCCGAGCGATAGCACGCGTGTCTACACCGCTAATTGCCGCGATATCCTGCTGCCTTAAAAAATCGCCTAGAGAGGATGTTGACCGGGCGTGACTGGGTCTATCGCAGTGGCCTCTGACAACGAAGCCGGCGACCTGAACACGCTTTGATTCGAAATCCCGTTCATTGATTCCGTAGTTACCTATCAAGGGATATGTTGGGACTACGATTTGCCCAGAATAGGACGGGTCGGTAAGCATCTCTTGGTATCCGGTCATCGAAGTGTTAAAGACGACCTCTCCCAAAACGGGTGACTGTGAGCCGATGGCTTGGCCGCGAAATACCGAACCGTCTTCCAGCACCAATAGCCCGGCGCTATTATTCTCCAAGATTGTTCTCATTCCCGAAGACGAGCTGGCCGCCTACGATAGTGGTTATAACCTTGCCCTTGAGCCTCTCTCCATCGAGAGGAGTGTTCTTTCCCTTGGATGCGAAAGACGACGCGAGGACAGTCCATTCGGCATTGGGGTCAAATATTGTAACGTCAGCGGCGGACCCCGGCTTCAAGGAGCCAATTTCCTTTTCCAGAAATAAGGCCGGCCCTTTTGTTAATTTCTCGATCAGCAAAGGAAGAGAGATCGCGTTGTTGTGAACGATAGTCATAAGAGACCCGAGTGCAGTCTCTAGAACACTAATCCCGTTGGCAGCTTCCTCAAAGGTGCAAATTTTTTCTGTCTGTCCATGAGGTGCGTGGTCAGTGGCAATGAAATCGACCGAGCCATCCCGAAGCCCTTCAATAGCCTCGTCTACATCAACACGCGAACGAAGCGGAGGCGCAACCTTGGCATTCGTATCATAAGCGGACATGGATAAGGGGTCGAAAGCATCGGAGGAGTTACCCAAAATGGCCTCGTCCGTTAATGTCAGATGGTGAGGAGTGACTTCACAAGTCACTCTTACACCACGCGCCTTAGCTTCACGGACTAAAGCGATGGTTCCTGCAGTACTGGCATGGGCGATATGCAGCCGTCCGCCTGTTGTTTCGGCAAGAGATATGTCACGAGCAACCATGGCCTCTTCTGCTGACCGTGGGATTCCTTTCAAGCCGAGACGATTCGAAACCCATCCCTCACTCATTACACCGCCGGCAGATAGTGCTGGGACCTCACAATGGTTGATAATCGGGAGACCGAGACCTGATGCATAGCTCAGTGCTTGACGCATAATGTTGGCGTCTTCAACTGGATTTCCGTCATCACTGAAACCAACAACCCCGGCCTCGGCAAGCTCTGCCATCTCCGCCAATTCCTCGCCACGACTTTCTTTAGTCACGGCACCGATTGGTAGCACATTT
Organism: uncultured Dehalococcoidia bacterium; assembly: GCA_964608025.1. Taxonomy (GTDB): domain Bacteria; phylum Chloroflexota; class Dehalococcoidia; order Lucifugimonadales; family CAJWER01; genus CAZSLO01. The sequence goes on from CAZSLO010000023.1 coordinate 23,296, forward strand.
ACGGCTCCCACGTCACGGGCCTTTTGCAAAACGAACTCAACGGATGCTCTTGAGTCCGTGACTGGATTGGTGTTCGGCATTGCGCAAACAGTGGTGAAGCCACCACGCGCAGCCGCCGCAGTGCCTGATTCAATAGTCTCTTTGTATTCAAACCCAGGCTCTCGTAAGTGACAGTGAATGTCTATGAACCCAGGCGAAATGACGAGCCCCTGTGCATCTATTGTGTGTGCGTCGTCAGCCTTTATCATTGAGTCCAAGGCTTGGATCTCCCCGTCTTTTATAAGAAGGTCCAAGATTTCATCAAGGCCGTGTGTTGGGTCAATTACCCTGCCTCCCTTGATTACTAAGGGCCGAGCATGATTCATCGGCCGGTACCCTGTTCGTCAATAGGCGATGTGATCCCATATAGGAGTGCCATTCTTATGGCGACACCGTTTCGTACTTGCTCCTCTATCACTGACTGAACACCATGTGCCACCACGGAGTCGATCTCTACTCCCTCATTCATGGGTCCGGGGTGCATAACAAGGGCGCCGGGCTTGGCCAAAGCGAGCCTGGGCGCGCTGATTCCGTAAGTACGTGAATACTCACGAAGGGTCGGGAGGTGTCCGGCTTCCTGCCGCTCTAGCTGAAGCCTCAAGGGCATTACGACGTCGGCTCCCTGGATAGCCTTGTCGACATTGGTCTCGATCACTACCGAGGAGAAGGGGTGGCCTTCGACTCGGTGGCAACCGCTTGTGAAATCGATCGGCATCAGAGTAGGCGGGGCACACAGTACTACGTGCGCTCCCATTCTTGTTAGGCCCCACAAGTTTGACCTTGCTACGCGGCTGTATAGTATATCGCCGACTATAGTTACCTTAAGGCCTGCAATGTTGCCGAAGTGATTGCGGATGGTGTAAAGGTCTAGGAGGCCCTGGGTGGGGTGGGCATGGCCACCGTCGCCTGCGTTAATGACCGAGAGTCCAAGATGGCGAGCAAGAAAGTTTGGTGCACCTGAGTGGGGATGGCGCATGATGACCACATCAGCATTCATTGCCTGGAGTGTCAATGCTGTGTTGTAGAGAGATTCCCCTTTTTCAACGCTACTTCCAGAGCTTGACACGTTAATTACATCCGCGCTAAGAATCTTCCCTGCCTGCTCAAACGAAACACGGGTACGTGTGCTCGATTCATGAAATAGCGTGATGATTGTTTTGCCACGCAGGGTGGGGACCTTGCGAATATCTCTTTGGAGTATCTCCTTCATCGCGTCGGCAGCCTGGAAGATGCCATCGATCTCTTCCATGGCAAAATCGTCTAGGTCAAGAATGTGACGTCGTTTTTTTATACCATTCTTGATCAATGGAAGTTTCGGAGAATCTTTTAGACGACTACTGACTGTCAACAATCGTTTCCCCTCATCAGCGTAACACCATCTCGTTCATCGATCTCCTCAAGGAAAACTTGTACCTCTTCATCTGGGGCAGTAGGTAAGTTTTTGCCAACATAATCTGCCCGGATTGGGAGTTCACGGTGACCTCGATCTATTAGGACAGCGAGCTGAATTTGGCTGGGCCGCCCAAAATCGGTTAACGCATCCATGGCAGCCCTGGTGCTGCGCCCTGTATATAGGACATCATCGACGAGGATTACTGGCTTGTCGTTAATCGACATTGGCATATCAGTCGGCTGTATCTTTGGTCGTGAACGAGAAACGTCGTCGCGGTAGGGGCCGATGTCAAGTGCGCCAACAGGTGGCGCATAACCCTCGAACTGGGAGATTAGGCTTGAAAGCCGGCGTGCTAGGGGAACCCCCCTAGTATGCAGGCCGACGAAAACCAGATGTGATGGACCCATGTTCCGCTCAAGGGCCTCGTGGGCGATGCGTGTCAACGCTCGCCGGATTTCATCTGGGCTGAGAACACTATGGACCAATTAAAAAACCCCTACCTTAGTTTGGCAGGGGCTGACGTGGCCTCGTGCGTTGAACACGGCAGTTCAGAAGGCCTAAGTTCGCGCCCTTGCCAGACTCTCTGGAATGACTTAAAGGACAAATTCAACATGTGAAGTATACCTATTCTAGATAATCCAATCAAGCATTGGGTTCCGTAAAGTAGTGGCATTATCTTACCTTGACGGTATCTTGGGGCCGGAAATAGAATGACCGGATAGGAACAAACAGATCGGTGAGCTTGATAAACTCAACAATTCGACTCGAGTCTGCGGGCGGAATAGTTCATAGGGATGGGCACGGATCTGCCGAGGTTGTGCTGTGTGGACGGAAATCGCCCCCGATCTGGGCGTTGCCTAAAGGAACCCCTGAGCCTGGCGAAACGCGTGAACAGACGGCCCTCCGTGAGGTGATGGAGGAGACAGGGCTCCAGGTCGAACAAGACGAATACGTTGGCAGTATCCATTACTGGTTCCTTAGGCCTAAGGACCATGTCCGCTGCCAGAAGACGGTTTACTATTACCTAATGCGCCCCGTAGGTGGGGACACATCTCTTCACGATAATGAGTTCGATGAGGTTAGGTGGTTTCCTGCTAGCAAGGCACTCGAGATCTTGAGTTATAAAAACGAGGTACGGATTGTTGAAAAAGGCCTTACCATGGCTTCGGAATAGGTCGGTGCCCGAAGAGCACGGGCAGGAAATAGGGCGTGGCGCGAAGACGCTCATCCGAGAGAAGCGCATAGACGATGCGCCGGATGACTATTCTTGGAGAGTTGATGAAGAGCTTGCACGACTGGATGCAACCCGCCCACTTCGAATGTCATACGATGACTTCCTCAGGTTTTCCGAGGAAGAACTGCGCTATGCCAGCGACAACTCCAAGCGGCTTGCGATAGATACACATGACGGCCAGCATATTGGCAACTGCATGTACTATGACATTGACTTGAGACGGAAGCGCGCTGAGCTAGGCATCATGATTGGCGATAGACAGTATTGGGGTAAAGGCTATGGTACAGATGCGGTAAAAACTTTACTGTCACATGTTTTCACCAAGACAGAGATTGATTTTATATATCTGCACACCCTTGAATGGAACCAACGGGCCAGAAGGGCTTTTGAGAAGGCAGGGCTTCGGGAAGCAAAGAAGGTTCGGCGTGGCGGCCTCGACTTTATTGAGATGGAGATCAGTCGTATCGATTGGGAGCAAAAAGGACTCCCGGACACAGGTGCCACAGACACAGGAAGCCACCGAGCGGCTGGTAACTAATAGCAACTACTACATTATTCATATAACATCGGGCAACACTGCACGAAGTCGCTGCGCGGCCTGCAGGCCATATAGTAATAGACGAACCACCATTCTTAAGGAGACATATTAAATGAGAATGTATCTGGCGGGCGAGTGGGTCGACAGGACAACAAAGATCGATGTGGTCAACCCATTCAATGGAAACATCGTTGACACTGTACCTAGGGCAAGTGTTGAAGATATCGAAACTGCAATAGGTAGTGCTGAAAGAGGCGCAAAAATAATGGCGGCGATGTCTGGATACGAGCGATATGAAATGCTAATGCGTGCCGTGGTCTTGATGAAAGAAAGAGTGGATGATCTTGGCAGAACTATAACTAAAGAGGAAGGCAAGATTATCTCTGAGGGTCTAGGAGAAGCGGAACGCGCGATTCAAACCATGACGGCTTCTGCGGAAGAAGCAAAGCGGCTTGTAGGAGAGGTTGTACCACTAGATGGCGCGCCAACATGGACCGGGCAACTAGGCTTTACCCTAAGGGTTCCATGCGGCATTGTAGCAGCAATTAGTCCATTCAATTTCCCGTTGAACCTAGTTGCCCATAAAGTTGGACCAGCGCTTGCAGCCGGGAACGCAGTGGTTATTAAGCCGGCATCCGACACCCCGCTGTCGGCTCTCAAGCTTACTGAGATACTAGTGGAGGCAGGAGTGCCTGCAGAGGCGATCCAGTGCGTAACAGGGTCAGGCGGCAGTATTGGAGATGCACTAGTGTCAGATTCCCGTGTGCGCAAAGTAACTTTCACGGGTAGCCGGGATGTAGGTGAGCATATTTGCCAGACGGCAGGACTCAAGAAAGTGACTATGGAGCTGGGTTCCAATTCCCCCCTCATAGTTATGCCGGATGCTGATATAGAAAAAGTTGTCGCAGGAACGGTTTCAAGCGGATTTTCGAATGCCGGGCAAGTGTGCATCTCTGCACAGCGCATACTTGCCAACAAGGATGTCTACACGGACTATCTAGATGCCTTAGCTGAGGGTGTCAAGGGATTGAATACTGGAGATCCGCTCGATGAGACTGTGAAAATGGGGCCTATGGTTCGCCAGCAAGATGCCGAGCGGGTCCATGAATGGATTGATGAAGCAGTTGCACAAGGTGCCCGAGCTATCGTAGGCGGTGATTATGAAGGCGCGGTTCATTCTCCAACGATCGTAGCAGATGTAAAGCCAGAGATGCGGATATCAGCTGACGAATTGTTCGGTCCTGCAGTGGCCGTGACTCCCTTCTCGGATATTGATGAGGCGATAGCAATGGCAAACGACTCGAATTATGGACTGAGCGCCGCAATCTTTACTCAAAATATCGACTGGGCCATGAAATTTGCCCGCGAGGTAGATTCTGGCAATTTGATGATCAACTCTGGCCCGCAATGGAGAGCTGACTTGATGCCATACGGAGGAGTCAAGGAGAGTGGCATGGGTAAAGAGGGCCCTAAATACGCAGTGGAAGAGATGACAGAACTCAAAATGGTTATTTACCATCCTTAACTAAAATTTTAAACACCTAGATTGACACACAGGCCAACATTAAACTGCCGCCTGCTCCCCGGGGCCGATCAATAACCTTAGTCTCTGCGGCGTTTACAATTTGCCCAAACCGAAACTGAATCACTAGGTGAATAATGCTACGCCGTAGCCCCTGGGATCACTGCCCGCTGATGTGCCGGCACCTTCGTCTAGGACGATCGCCTGTACTCTGGCTGCCTGTCTCGGATAGACACCGTAAGAAGACGAATCGCGATGGATCTTATGGCCGCGGGCCTCTAGTTCGTCGCAAACCCAGCTAGGTACCCGGCCCTCAATGTATATAGTGTCACCTTGACAATCAATTCGGGGTGCCGAGACGGCTTCGACGGCCGTCATTCCATGATCAATCACATTAAGGATGGTTTGTAGGACGGAACTAATAATGTAGGAACCCCCAGGGGCACCCACCACCATGAAGGGCTTGCCCTCCTTAAAGATGATGCAAGGCAGGGCGCCGGTCGTTCGTTTCTTGCCTGGCGCTATGGAATTCGGATTCCCTGGCATGGGGTCGAATGCCATCATGTAATTGTTTTGCATGAAGCCAAGGCCGGGCGTAACAACACCCGAGCAAAGACCATTCGTATGCGTCAAGCTTACACAGTTGCCGATGCTGTCAACGATACAGATATGAGTTGTCCCAGAGCCATTTGTTGATCGAGATGTTGGCACATTAAAATCTTCTCCACTGTCAATCCGGGCTCGACAACTCGAAGCATATTCCTTTGAAACGAGCATCTCTACCGGGACATCTGTAAATGCAGGATCTCCTAGATACTTAGCGCGGTCAGCGAAACCCGCCTTTAGCGCTTGAGAAAGCACATGTATGTATTCAGAACTATTGTGTGCCATTGAGGCTAGGTCGTATCCCTCAAGGATATTCAATACCTCGATCAGGGTTATGCCTCCCGAAGGTGGTGGAGTATCGGATATGGTGAATCCTCGATATGTCCCCCTAACAGGTTCTTGAATCTCAGGGTGGTAGTTTTCGATATCCTCTTGGGTAACTAGGCCGCCATTGGCTTCCCAATCTTCGATTAGCCTTGCGCCTATTGCGCCACGGTAATACACCGAAGGCCCTTCTTCAGCTATAAGTTCTAGTGAGTCGGCGTAGTCATGGTTCACCAGAAGGTCACCGTCTGCCAGAGGCATACCTCGCTTGGTATAAATAACAGACGCCGCGGAGGTAGCCGAAAAACGGGCTAGGGCATCAGGGCGCCCTGGGGAATACTTGATCCGCCATTCTTCTGCCAATTCTCGTGGTACCTGGTATCCTTCGCGAGCGAGAGCGGCTGCAGGAGCTATTGTTTCCGACCAGCTACGTGTCCCGTATCTAGTAATGGCATCATGGAGACCACGCACCGCGCTTGGAACACCTATGGACTGGTACCCGATCTCGTTTATGTCGTCCTTCAGGATAAACCCGACGCCATCTGCGCTAGGCCCCAAGATGTGCCCTTTCCACATGTCAGGAGTAGCCCTAGACCCTGCCTTTGAGCAAAAATCGAGAAGAAAATCTTCGTCACGTTCGCTGTTGTATATGTGCATCCATCCTAGTCCACCGAGGCCGCAGTTCAGCGGATCTATAACCCCTTGGACAAATGCTGCCGCCACAGCTGCGTCCACTGCATTACCGCCTTCTCTCAAGACAGAAACAGCCTCCTCTGCCGCCCGGGGTTGTGGTGCTACAGCTATTGATTTCATGAGTGGTATTCTCCTAGTCTAGGGATTTTGTATCGGAGGATATTGGTATCAGGGATATTGTCTGTCGAAGAGTAGGGCCTGTGGGCGCGAGTTTAGTATTCGTTTGACTGGAGAGTCAACATCAATGATTTGACTCTTGGGTACTCTAAATGCAACCTTTTCCCAGCCTGGGTAAATAACACATGGATTATTCTTGTACTAAACCAATATGGCTATACTGAAATGCAGGGGGCAATAAATGGATCTAGAGCTAGACGGTAAAACAGCGATTGTGACTGGCGGAAGTCGTGGCATTGGCAAGGCCATCGCTCGCGAACTCGCGGCCGAAGGAGCCAATGTTGTTATTGCCGCCCGCGGTATCGATGCCTTGAAAGATACGGCGGGAGAGATTGCCGCGGAAACGGGTAGCAAAATCGTGCCAATTCCTGTTGATACCGGGAATGGAAACGCCGTAGAAAAAATGGTATCGGAAGCGTTTGAAAAACTAAACAGGATTGATATTCTTGTCAATAATGCAGCTAAGCCTGGGGGACAGGGGCCAGTCCCATCGCTTGATGAAATCTCCGAGGATTTGTTTTGGGAAGATATGAACGTGAAGGTGCTGGGGTATCTCCGTTGTATCCAGGCAACTGTGCCGTATATGAAGAAACAGGGTTGGGGGCGCATCATCAACATTAGTGGTATGGCTGCAAGATCCACGGGTTCGACGATCGGCAGTATTCGCAATGTCTCCATTTCCGCGATGTGCAAGAATCTCGCAGAAGAGCTTGGGCCCCACGGCATAAACGTAACGGTGGTCCATCCAGGCATGACTCGGACCGAGGCCACAGGTATGGTAGTTGAGAATCGGGCTCGGGCGGAAGGAGTGTCTCCCCGTGAAATAGAGAACAGGATGGCACAGGGCAATTCTGTACGCCGAGTAATAGATGCACGGGAAATCGCCTATATAGTGGCTTTCCTAGCATCGCCTAGGTCTATCGCCATAAACGGTGACGCAGTTGCCGCGGGTGGAGGAACAGGAACTGCCATTCACTATTAGGAAATATCCATGGGGTTATAGTGAATCGACACAGCCTATGGGGATACGAATCTATAACGAATCGATGAATACGAGTTCTTCCTCGAGACCACGTACGGAATAAAAATGTTCAAGCAATAGTGTCGCATCGAGATACTTGATTCGGCGATGTAGTTCAGTAGGAAGTGAGCCTTTATTGAGTTCTAGGTGGGAATCGTTGCGACCACGGGAGTCGTACAGGTAATTGTCACTCCAATGTACATGTTTTATTAGGGCGGGTTGGTCTAGGAAAGCCAGAACACGCTCCTCTCGTTGCTCCTCAGGCAATGTATGGGCGTAAGTGCATACGTGGCTAGAGTCTAGGCAGAGGCGTACATTTGGTCGACTGACATCTTCACAGGTCTGAATCCATTCTTCAGGGGCCATCCCAAAATAAGCGTTTTGCAAATCCCAATCTACCTCATCATGCCGGGCGGTATCAGGGACATCTGCCCAGTACGCATTGTTGTTCTCTAAAACGATCTCGATATTATTTTCTTCTGCAACCTTCCCGATTTCCCGGATGGCGTCGATCAACAAGCTATAGTCGCCCTCCTGGCCTGCGGGCTGTGTGTCGGCCACCCAGCGTTTGGGTGCGAAGTGCATATTTACCTGTCGGATGTGTGGGTATCGGCGGGCCTTATGGATGAAACCAACAATGGTTTCGATGGACATGCGACGAAAATCAGGGTCGGTGGCGGCGTAGTTAAGACGAGCCTCACCAATAGTCGCAGGTGCGTGGGCGCTGATTAGGAACTCAGAATATGCATCGAGAATCTCTATATCATCAGACATGGATGATTCAGCCATCAGGCCAGTCTTGGATAACGCTTCTACGCCAGTTTTTACAGGGGCAGATATAGGATGCTTAAGTTGATTGTGTCGCTTTGACATTCTTAATTGACCTCGGCCAAGTTGATCTGGCCTATTCTTAACTCTGTGGCTCGGGCGATTATACTATCTATTCGTGCGGCTGGGGCGGCTGATCCTGGCGGCCTCGGCGCTCCGCAATCGATGCCTAGTCGATGGCTGATAAAGGCCTTTATGTTTGCGTGGAAACCGTCCTTGACCAATATTTCCGCGAAGTCGCTGGCCACCATTTGGGCTTTTTCGGCTCGGGCGAGATCCTTGGCAATGTAGGCGTGCCACAATTCGACCCATAATTCCGGCGCAGCACATGGAGGGCCATCCACGCATCCTGCCGCCCCGATTGTGAGTGCGGGAAGCATACGCATTGAGCTTCCGATGAAAGCTCGCAGGCCCATGTCTGAAAATACACGAATATCTTCAAGGTTTGAGCTTGAATGTTTTAAGCCAGCAAGCTGTGGAACACCATCCTGTATTTTTTTCATGAGTCCTGGCGTTATCTCAACGCCGGTAGAACTGGGCAAGTTATAAACAAACAGGGGCAGGTCCGATGCTGCTGCTACGGTACGGTAATGCTCTACGATCTCCTCGTCGGAGAATTGGTAGAAAAATGGAGGGATGCAACAGATTGCCTCGACACCTGAACGGGCAGCATGTTCCGCTAGCCTTGCGGCACGGACAGTGGTTGGCGCCCCTACGTGCATGATGTTGTTAACTCGGCCCTGATTCTGGTCTGAAGCAATATCGGCGATGCGCTTATTCTCTTCGTCGGACAGGAGGATGCTTTCTCCAGTTCCTCCGGCAATCCAGAACCCGTGTACCCCGGAGCGAATATTGAAATCCATGACGTCGCGAAATGCCTGTTCGTTCAGGCCACCCTCTGAATTCATGGGGGTGATGATCGCCGGGACTATGCCTTCAAACGTAGTCACTGGTGCTCCTGTACAGATTCTTATTACGGGCAGCAATTGTAGCACTGAGTCTATGGATGGGGTTAGGAGTATTGCTAACTATGTATCTGTTTGTGAATAATTCGGCCGGAGATGTGCCAGAAATTATCGTGCACTATTCAAAGGGTAGCCACCGGCTTATTTGAAGAGGGTATGAGGAAAACGGAAGTTGTTGACACATGCAGTTTTGGGGATTCTTATCCCTAGGCACTGATCACCACTGGGGTTTTATAGAACCAGCGTAGCGAGGCGCTTTTTGGAATGCGATCGCTTTAAATAGCCTTACTCTCAAACAAAATCCGGGGAAGATCATGCTTATGAAAGAAGATGACCAATTGACTTGGACGGGTGTCAGACATACAATCTATACGGACTAAACAGGCTTTTGGTCCCTGCTAAAGAGTCCTATCAATATGGTCAGCACAAGAGAAAAACCTAAGCCCCTGACAATTAGTATCAGCCCGGAAGCCGCTGAGCACGTCAGGCATTTTGCAAGTCAAGCTGGCAAACCCGATGCTCTGCTGAGAGTGGGCGTAAAAGGGGGAGGCTGTTCTGGACTAACGTATGTACTAGACTTAGTAGACGAGCTAAAGGAAGACGATAAGGTAGTTGAGGAACACGGCCTGAAGCTCGGTGTTGACAAGAAATCATACGTCTTCCTTGCAGGTACTACCCTTGAATATTCTGGCGGGCTTAATGGCCAGGGATTTGTATTCAACAATCCGAATGCAAAGACCAGCTGTGGGTGCGGCACGTCCTTCGGGGTCTAAGGAACCGCCGCCATCCCGAGTGTAAAATCGCCCCCAGAACTTAGGGGCGACTTTATTCTAGGAGCAAAAGCATGGTGACCCAACGGAAGCCGAACGGGAAATCATCTCCAACAGAGATTCAATATGAGGCACTGGCTTTCGGAGCATGCGTTGCCGATCGACCCGCTGGTATATTGCGCTATACAGGCGAAGACGCCCTTGATCTTCTGAACAGGCTATCCACAAACTACCTCATAGACCTAGAGGTAGGGTCTGGGGCAGAGACGGCCCTGATTTCAAACAAGGGCCGAATAATAGATCTCCTATTTGTGCTCAAGCTATCCGACCACCTTTTGATATTCACCAGCGTTGGAAATGAGACTAGGGTGCGTGAATGGATAGAGTTCTACACTATTGTTGAAGCTGCCAACGGAGAAGACATAACGGGGCAAACAGCAACCGTCTCCTTGGTGGGACCCCATTCAGCAGAGAAACTGTCGATTCTAGGGAACGAATCAGTGACTGGCTTGCGGAATGGACGTTCGTTAGAGATTAACATCCAGGGGTCAAAGGCAAAAGTTGTCCGCAGGGACATAGGGGCGACCGAGGCATTCGATATAATGTCTTCATATTCCGAGGGAGCAGCAGTCAGGTCTGTACTAACACGGGCTTGTTCAGTGTATGCGGAACCAGGGGCATTTGAGCTGTTTCGTATTAAGCAAGGAGTGCCTATTGGTGGTGCCGAACTGACAGAATCCTACAATCCGCTTGAGGCCGGACTCAAGCATTTAATTAATTACACCAAGGGTTGCTATGTTGGCCAAGAGGTAATTGCACGCCTGACTTCCTACGATAAGGTCCAGAAACATCTCGTTCGGTTGAAATGGGATACTGGCACTTCCATCAGGCCGGGCGCCAAGTTAATGGAAGCTGATAAGCAGGTTGGTATAGTTACCTCAGCGATCCGCGATCCCAGATTGTTGACCGGACATGGCTTAGGGTATGTCAGAAAACAACATTCTTTTGCTGGTACGATATTGGTGTCAGAATCTGGTGATCATATCGAGGTCACAGCCTAGTGATCAGAAGATTGATATTGGACAGGACTGGCATTGATTCTCGGCTTTAAATGAAGGATTTGGCAACGTGACAGGATTGTAATTTAAATTTCATTCTGCCGGACCAAGGGTTGCCCCACCATCAACCACGATTATTTGGCCCCGGATCATCGTGGCATCATCAGTACATAAGAAAGCTACAACACGTGCAATATCCTCTGGATTTACAAGCCGGCCAGCTGGAGTCCGTTCCACGGATTTGAGCATCTGATCTCGGTTAGGAAAATGATCGAGAGCGGCTGTTTCTACATAGCCTCCGGATACGGCATTTACCACAATATTCTTAGGTGCGAATTCTACTGCTAGGTAGCGAGTAATGGCTTCAAGTGCAGCTTTGGATGTGCCGACTGAGAAATAATAGGGCAGGACAGTACGTGAGCCTTCGCTAGTGATGTTCACAATGTGGCCGCCCTTTGGCATGAGCCGTGCTGCCTCTTTTGAACATAGCCACGGTGCCTTGGCGTTGATGTCCATTGTCCAGTTCCAGTGTTTTTCTTGAAGGTCTTCCAGCGGGCGCTGAACTCCTGAGGCAGCATTGTTGATGAGGATATCTAGACGTCCGTAGGATTCTGAGACCCGAGAGAAGAGGTCGGATATTTGGTCAGTGTCTCCGAGGTGAGCCCGTACACGTAGACATCTAGCTCCTATCGCTGTAATCTCTCGCTCAACTTCGGCTGCAGCCTCGTGACTACGGAAGTAATTAAATGCGATGTCTGCCCCGCGTTGCGCGAATTCAATCGCAACGGCTTTCCCAATGCCACGGGATGCGCCTGTGACGAGGGCAATCTTGCCTTTAAGAGAGTGATCTTTCATCTTTGATCGTAGGGGCCATAGTATACGCTAGGACGGGTAGCATAAAATGAATATTTAGCGCTTAGACGGCCATGCCTCCGTCGACGCATATGACTTGGCCGGTTATATATTTGGCCTTTTCTTGGGCTAGAAAAATCACCATGTGTGCTATATCGTCGGCCTCGCCGAATTTCCCTTGAGGTATCACGCTGAGCCAGTGACTTGTCTGTTGTTCTGTCAACACAGCCGTCGTATCAGTCTCAACGTAGCCAGGATTGACAGTATTGACGGTGATGTTTCTAGTAGCAACTTCTTTAGATAGTGCTTTGGTGAATCCGATAATTCCAGCTTTCGATGCAGTATAGTTTGCCTGGCCCGGATTCCCCCGTTCTCCGACAACAGAGCCGATATTGATGATGCGTCCCCACCGATTGCGGACCATGCCTCGGAGGACCGCGCGGGTGCAGTAAAAGGTACCGTTGAGGTTTGTGCCTATCACGCTGTGCCAGGCGTCATCGGACATTCGCATGAGAAGCTGGTCATGAATGATTCCTGCGTTGTTGACTAGGATGTCAATGTTACGCCCAAAAGAATCTTCTACGGAACGGACCATCGAAACTACTTCGTCAAGCTTGGACACGTCTGCCTTGACCGAGACGGCCTCTTCGTCCATTTCCCTAATCGAGTCTACTACATCGGATGCTTCAGACTGAGACGAGTTGTAATTGACTGCTACCCGCGCGCCCTGCTCGGCCAAACGAATCGCGATCGCGCGCCCAAGGCCCTTGGATGCTCCGGTGACAAGCGCTGATTTGCCTTTGAGTATGGGTTCCACTAAATAATCCTCCGAGTGGCCGGGCTCTATTTTGCCCTAGGGTATCGATTGAGTTTGTATTTGCCGAAGCCGGTCGGATTGACGACCTACCAAATTGCCTTCTATTGAAGTCTTAGCTGTCCCGATGGCCCTGTGAACTGACTCTGCCTTTCCACGCCCATGGCCTATTACGCAGATGCCATCAACGCCAAGCAGGGGGCCCCCTCCGTGCGTCTCTACAACATTATTGACCGTGTAGATCTCCCTCTCTAAATCTATGATTTGATTATCTGGGAGGTTGTTCTTCAGGCGCTTGGCAATGAGCGCAGCGATACTAGATCCTATACCCTCGGTGAGCTTCATCACTATATTCCCTACGAAACCATCAGCTACAACGACATCTGCCTTGCCGGTCGGCAATTCGTTAGCCTCGATGTTGCCTATGAAATTGATCGGACTTTTTTCGAAGAGTTCCGTAGTTTCACGTACTTGTTTATTGCCCTTGCCGGGTTCACTTCCTACACTTAACAAGGCGACTTTTGGATCCTGAATATTCCAGAATAGAGTTGCGAATACTCCTCCCATTACCGCGAAGCTTAAAAGCTGTGTGGGCTTACAGTCTAAGTTAGTGCCGACATCTATTACTACAGTGTGGGGAGAAAGGCCAATGATAGGGCCACCTAATGCTGGTCGTGGTAGCCCTTCAAGCGTACCAAGCACCACCGTGGCGGCAGCCATCGCAGCGCCTGTTGAGCCCATGGTGACTAAGCCCTGGGCAACCCCTTTCTTCACCAGTCCCGTGGCGACCAGAATCGAAGCCTCGGGTTTTTGGCGTAGAGCCAGGGCAGGCGGCTGGTTTTCCTCGATAACCCCCTTGGATGGAACTATCTTGAGTTTAAGCCCATCAGTGTCATGACAAGCTAACTCAGAATCAATTGCCGGGGGGTCACCCACAAGGGCTATCTCAATTTCCCACTGTCGTGCTGCGGCTATTGCGCCAGGAACCATCTCTGTTGGACCATGGTCACCACCCATAGCGTCGACGGCAATCGTGATACTAGTATCTTTTATCACTGGATTGTATTCACCATTACCCGGGCCTCACCTGTAATCGCATTTTCCCCAGTCTGCCGCTTCACACCGATTACGCACACTATTTCGGATTTTGAGTTCAAATCAATAACCTCTTTGACTTCACCAAAAGTAGTTGCCGTATCCCCGGGAAACACTGGTGCTTTGAATCTCAGTTTCATCCGACCAGAAATATGCCAATCGATCCCGAAATTAACCCCCATCATCTCAGACAGAGACGCAGCTATAAGCATGCCATGGGCTATTGTACGTCCGAACTGGGACTTTCTTGCAAATGGTTGATTGATATGGAGAGGATTGAAATCCCCCGATGCATCAGCATATTTGTTGATTTGGTTTTGAGTGATAGTTTTAATTATTGGTTCTAAGTTCATGCCAGAGATCCAGTTAGGCATCTTGGAGAGTTCCGGTCGCAGGCATTATTAATGTTGTGGTGCCCGTCATGACCTCTCGGTCCCCGGCATCATTGATACACAGGGAAATACTTACGAAACGCGACTCCCTGCGTACGGAGTTTAACTTAACTGAGGCCCTACAGGTTAGTTTATCACCTACAAATGTAGGCCCCAAAAACGCGAGATCTTGACTTGAATGGAGAGTGCCCTCTGGTATTCCAAGGTCGTTTATTATGGCCCGTAGTCCCAAGGCGGCAATAGCCATAGGCGGGACCACATCTGGACCTAGCGGATAGCGTAATGTGCTATCACCACTTACTGACTCAATGTACCTTGTTATCGTATTTGAGTCGAGAACGATGGTTGTATTAGAGACCTCCTGACCAGCGGTCAGAGTCGAGTAGTCAACTGTCATTTTAGTAAAGATTAACCTATCACTGCGACGATTATATGCTTGGCCCCTGCTCAAATCAATGTAAAGAGTAGTGTGTGTTGAGGCCGGGAAATGGAGCTTAGCTTAGTTCTGAAACGCCACCTCGCTGCATCTCGGCCTCTTCGAGCAGGCGTTCTAAAAGAATCAGAGAGGCCTCTTCGTCAAAGTCGAGGCTGGCTATAGATATTGCTCGAAACACCACGCCTGTTGATACGCGAGCCTTTACTGTTTCTCCTAGTGCAGGTAGCCTCACGCCGAGTGCCTTGGCCATGTAGGCGCCGGTTGCCATTCCTTGTGGTGTTAGATAGCACTCGACTACTCCTTTTGTTTGGTGGGTGAGCAGCAATCCGTGTTTATTTTGGGTTAGTTCTAGGACTAGATGGGCGCGTGGAGCATCTAGTAGAGAGTTAGCGTATTTAGTAACTAGTGAATGCTTGTTCGGCAAAACAATCTCCTGTTTATCCAGTTGGTAGGATCGGAGAAAATGATTCGGAAGATATTTTTACCAAGATGACACATGATTTTTGATCAAAAGAGCACATAGATGCGGCAGCTTGGATAGTTCCACCAGCGGGAGAATCGCCTTCATGATCAGATTATGGATTTCTGACGAGCTTTTGCATTGACCGAAACCTTTTCCCCGGCATCATTGCTGCAAATTCTGCAGCCGAGACCTCTGCGACATAAATATCTCCTCGGGAATCTACCGCTATGCCATGTGGAGCGTAAAATCGTCCAGGTTGGTCACCATATGATTCGCTGCCTAGACGAGCGACCACTTCACCAGTCTGTTCGAATATCGTGACACGGGGTCCTAGATTTGTCCCATTGGCATTGGATGTCAGGCCGGCGAAATATTCACCTACATAAACCAGGGTTCGGCCAGACTTGGTATCGGCGTATACGCAAGCTGCTCTTGATAGATTAGCCCACTGGTCCTGATAGTTGCCGTCTACATCAAAGATTTGGATCCGGCGATTGTCACGGTCAGCAATATAGACCCAACCATCTTTGTCAATAGAAATATTGTGGACAATATTAAAGTGTCCGGGAAATGTTCCTGATTTACCCCAGGACGAGATGAGTTGACCATCTGGTGAATACCGGTGGACCCGGGCGTTTCCGTAGCCGTCGGAGATAAAGATTTCGCCGTTTCTAGGGTCAATAGCTACGTGGGTTGGAGCCCTAAAAGGGAATCCACTCATGGCCTCCGCCGGCTTTCCTGGGTCCCCGATCGTCATTAATACGTTTCCTTCAGGTGTAAGCTTGCGGACGGTATGATCACCCACATCTGCACAGTAAACAAAATCATCTGGGTCTACTGTTATTCCGTGCGGCATTGTGAAAATATCCTCGCCCCAAGACCGAAGGAGATTGCCCTCAGGATCGTATACGATGACGGGGTGGGCGCTTCGGTTGAATACGTATACGTGGTCTTTAGAATCTACGGTGACGGCCGTAGCATCGTTGTATTCCCATCCTGGAGGCAAAGATCCCCACTCATTACCCGATACTTCATAAATAAAATCTCCGCTTCCAAGGAGGACCATTTTTAAACTCCGTGCATTATTAAGATGTCTGAGGTCAGTTATTGGGCCTTTCAAGCAGGACCGTAACACCCATGTCTTGATACTTTTGCCGTGTAGCAGGATCGAAATTTCTAAAACAGACTGCAACGCTCGAATCACTGAGTTGCTCAACAACGTAACGAACACAGTCATCTACAGTTTTAAAGGGGTGATTCGGATGTGCCTCGAGGCTAAACGACAGGTCAGCTGGTCCAAATGACAGGCAATCTACCCCTTCTTTGGCAAGACTCCTGGCTTTCGTTACAGCCGCAACAGACTCAATCTGTATCCAAAGTATGCCGGCTTGACCCCACCATTTGGCATATTGGTGTCGATCGGGTATCTCGCTGAGGCCAAGGCGTGTCTGGCCCCCCCAGCTACGGATTCCGGATGGAGGGTAATAGAAATTAGATACAGCCTCGGCCACAGTTTGTTCGGTCTCTACCTGGGGAATCTCGACACCTGTGGGCCCCAGATCAAGATAATTGCCGACGAGATATGTGTGCAGGGTGTGCTTGATCCGGAACTGTACAGGGAGATCTAGACCAGCTGCCATTTCGCAAAAGGCGACTAACCGCTCTTCGTTATAGGCGGCGTGTTGACTATCTACGGAAACGAAATCGTAGGGACCGACCGGAAGTAGCTGAACAAGTTCTTCTCGACCCATAGTCATTGGAATGGCTAAGCCGAGGACGGTTTCTCCATTATGAATTTTCTGTTTTAATTTGTTTATTCGGCTCTTGTTGGAGGTTATTTCGTTCATATCAATTTCCTCTAGAAGGTCTTTAGACAAAGTGGACCCCTCTGTCCAATCCACCTTATTATAACCATATTGGTTCCCGGCTTCTTCCTCGAGGATTTCGATATTGCAGCCGTCTTTCAAGAACTGTCTGTATAGTTGATTGACCCTTTCTGTGAAAGGGAAATATAATCGGCTTTTGGGTTATTCTGTCCACCTATGCTGCCGCTTTTCTTGTTAATGAGGCGTCTCTGTTGATACCGCTGAAACTAACAGTAAAAAATTTCATGTGCTATCGGGACAACGTCCCGATGCTCGATCTTCAAGGAATCCATGTTGCGTGTCTATGCGGAGATAATGGCCATGGGAAATCAGCTCTCTTGGATAGTATTACTTGGGCTCTTTGGGGACAGGCACGGGCGCGTACACATGATGAGCTTGTCCATCAGGGCCTTGACAATATGGCCGTAGAACTGGAATTTTCCGCAAGGGACCAACGCTACAAGGTTAGCCGTCGGTATGGGCGACGAGGTAAACAGGGAGGCTCAACCATTCTAGAGCTTCAAATCTCCTCCGGAAATGACTTTACTCCCATAACAGGAAACTCCATCAGGGAGACAGAGGCTCGGATACGAGAGATTCTCCAAATGGACTACGACACCTTTGTGAACACAGCCTTTCTACTTCAAGGGAAGGCCGACATGTTCACAGGGAGCACTCCTGCGAGGCGCAAAGAGGTGCTTGCAGAGGTCTTGGCACTATCTTATTACACAGTGCTGGAGGAACGCGCAAAGGAAAAAATACGCGCAATTCAAGAACAGATGGACAAGATTAATAATGGGATTGAGATTCGGAAACTTGAAATAGATCGTAGGAGCGAGAACAAAGAAGCACTGCGTGTCGTAACCTCCAGCTTTGAAAAACTTGAAATTGACCTGGCATCAGCAAGGAAGACGCTTGAATCGCTACAAGAAGCACTTAATGTTCTTCGTGACCTAAGCAGAGATCTGGACGAACTGGAAGACCGGATCGGTAACAGCGCCATAGAAATCACGGAGCTTGAAAAAAGCCTAGAAGCTCACTGCGAAAAAATTGCTGAAGAAGAAAGATTGATCTTGCGTGAACCAGAAGTGCTACGGGGATTTGACGAATTGGAAAAAGCCCGGAAGGATGTCGAGCGCTTACAAGATTCTGCATTCCTGGTGGCCGAGTATGAAAAAGATCGCTCTCGTCTCAGCGAGACAATTGCTGTAGAGCGAGCGAGGATTGTTGGTGACGCTGATCGAACTCGATTACTGATAGAGGATGAACTTAAACCCCAGGTAGGGCGGAGACAGGTGATTGATCTTGACTTTCAGGCACTACTGAAGGAACAAGATGATTTGGGTGGTCTAAACGACGAACTAAGGCGATTGAAAACATGTTCATCTCAATGGCGAGATGAGTTAGATACGTTGGTTAAAACCCTGGAGTCTGTAACGTTAGTTGAGGCACGTATAGCCGGAATTGAACGTGAAATAGCTGTCTTAGAAACTCAACTCTCTTCTCAAGTAGAGCATCAGGCACAGACAGTCAACGATCTTAAGTTAATTGCTGATTCGATCAATTTGCTCGAGGCTCAAATAGGAGATATGGATGAAGAGAACCGGGGTCAGGGTAATAAGAGAGCAGAGATTTCCAAACAACGAGAGTCACTATCAGAACTAGATAATCAGATTAGCCATTTACGCCAAGAGAACACGGTATTGAGAACCAATATGGACGATGTGCGTCGCAAATTCGATATGCTGAATGAACAAGACCCACAATGTCCTATTTGTAAGCAATCTTTGGGGACAGATGGTAAAGAGCACCTAAAGTCCGAGTACGAAGAACAGGGCCTCCAAGGCAAGCGGGACTTTACGAAAAACACCGATGAGATTCAGGAATTGACTGGTATTCGAGAGCGGTTGTTGAAAGAAATAACCCTTCAAGAAGCAGGCTTGGTAAAAAATACTAGGCGCATAGATCAAAAGATGGCGATGTTTGAATCTCAGCTCAATGAGGCTAATAAAAGCAAGGAACTGTTATCGGAAGCGATGGATATACATGAACATCTCAGTAATAGACTGAGGCTCGGAAAATTTGCAATTGATGAACGCACGCAGCTTAACCTTCTTGAGCAGGAACGGCTGGATCTGGCCTACAACCCTGATCGTCGTGAGCAATTAGAACAGCAGGTGTTCCAAATACAGGAAAAAATAGAAACCCGACAAGAAAATTTGGACAGCCGCCGCCAGGCACTAGGTCCGAGAAAGGCTATCTTGGAGGCGGAACTAAAAGAATGTGAACGGGCCTCTAAGGAACTAGAATCTCGGCGGGCGGAATTGAACAAGTTAGACGATTTAATTGCGACAGAATCTTTTGCCAAGGAAGAACGCCAAAGGTACGGGGAGATTGAAGCCGACTTGGGAAAACTTGGCTACGATGCCTTAGAGCATCAGGCCGCCCAAGAATCCTCTAGAAAACTAGAGCCATATGCGGAGCTCAAGCTTAAACTAAAAGATGCGAAAGCTATCCTTGATTTTGAAAAAGAAGCACTAACGGAAACAACAAATTTGTTAGAACGGAGACGCTTGGAGAGAAGCTCTGATCTGGCTCGCCACCAACAGATCCGTGGCCGAGTCAATTCTCTGAAGAACAAGGAACAAGAATCTGAAACTGCCCGAGTAAGCCTATCCTTGCTTGAACAACAAGTTATTGAAACCGACGCTGAGCGGCGCCACCTAATCAAATTGGTAGACCACCTTAACGAGCTCCAAGAGCAAGTCAATGATATGGAAACAGAACGTAAAATGCTGATCGACCAGAAATCCATATACGATGAGCTTGTTGTGGCCTTTGGTAGGAATGGGATACAAGCACTAATTATTGAGAGTGCTATTCCACAATTACAAGATGATGCAAACGAGCTTCTGGGCCGGCTTACCGAAAACCGGATGTTCCTGAAACTTCAACTTCAGGAAGGCCGTCGTGATCGAAGACTCGGTATGCCGTCCGAGGAACTACATATTCAGATATCAGATGAGGTAGGAACAAGAAGCTATGAGACCTTCAGTGGAGGAGAGGCTTTCAGGATAAATTTTGCGTTACGAATCGGACTCTCAAAACTCCTGGCACGTAGATCAGGAGCCCCATTGCCAATTCTTTTCATAGATGAAGGTTTTGGATCACAAGATGTGTCTGGACAGGAGCGGTTGAAAGAGGCCATCCAGTCTATCCAGGACGAGTTTCATAAGATCATCGTGATCACCCATGTTGAACAGGTAAAAGAGGCCTTCCCTGTACGGATAGAAGTTGAAAAGACTTCCTTAGGCTCGGTATTTTCTGTAGTGTAGCGTTGTGGTCTTTTAGACGTATCAGCCGATCCAGTTGCATTCCCCTTAACATCCTGTACTACAGCTAGATTCCCAAGATGCTCCTATTCTGTACAAGTTTTATATTTTTTTAATAAGAGGCAATAATGTGACCTTCGGAAGGCTTGTATGGCTCAGAACTCTCTCTATAATTCGGAAGGGTATTGTGACTGGACGACCACTTGGACAGTTGCTTGTGGTTTTAGTTTTTAGTTGCTATAGAGGGTTGAATAACAACAAAAGATGCGAGTCTTATTTAGAATATTCGCGTTGACCCTTGAGCACAAATGGCTTCTTTCTCTATCGATGTTTTGTGTTTCTGGTGCGACAGCAGCCTATTTAGTTCTACCTTGGCTCTTTGGTGCTGCCATTGACGAGATAGCCCGGGTAGTGGGTGTTGGGAGCGTAGCGGGATCGTCGATATTGCGGATAGCAATGCTTATTCTTGGGGTCAGCGTCATCCGCGCGACACTAACATTTGGCCAGACATATCTTGGGGAAAAATTGTCCCAGCAAGTTGCCTATGATATACGCAACAGATTCTATGACCATGTCCAGAATCTTAGCTTCCGCTTCCATGACACTCATCACACCGGAAACCTCATGTCCCGTGCAATAACGGACGTGGAAGCCTTTCGGATGTTTGTTAACACGGGTTTGGTCAGGTCACCGTACTATTTCATCCTGTTTTTCGCCGCCGCCGGCATTCTAATTTGGCGCGATTGGCGCCTTGGGTTAGTAGGCCTTAGCTTCATGCCGGTTTTAGCGGTACTGACGATTGTTTTACGTCTACATCTCAGAAAAATATGGCTTCGCATACAGGAAGATATGGCGGATCTTAGTACTGTTTTACAAGAAAACATGACTGGTGCCCGTGTGGTGAAGGCATTTGCTGCAGAAGACTATGAAGAAAAGAAGTATGAGGATAAGAACGCCGCTGTTTCGGGAGATATGGTGAGTGCTGCTCGGCTTCAGGCCCTGAACACGTCAATAATCATGTTCTTTTACCTGATCGTCATTGGAATGATCCTTTGGATTGGTGGGATAAGAGTGATAGATGGATATCTAACGCCGGGAGAATTAGCCAGTTTCCTTTTCTACATGCAGGTACTTTCTATGCCTGTAAGACATGCTGGAATGGTGGTAAATTCATACGCCCGGGCCTTCTCAGCAGGACAACGGCTTTTTGAGGTACTAGACTATGAATCTGATGTTCAGGAATCACCTAATGCCAAGACAATATCACGTAGCAAAGGAAAAGTTCGGTTTGATAACGTGGGGTTCGCCTATGACGGACAGACTATCGCACTTGAAAACATAGAAATCGAAGCGGATCCTGGTAAGGTGATAGCCCTCGTGGGAGCGCCAGGCAGCGGTAAAAGCACCATCGTTAATCTCATGTCGAGGTTCTACGACGTGACATCCGGCAAAATCACCATAGATGACGCCGACATCCGAGAAATGACATTGAAATCCTTGCGTCGGAATATCGGCATGGTCCAGCAAGATGTCTTTCTCTTTTCGGCAACGCTTTTGGAGAATATCGCTTATGGGAAGGAAGATGCATCTATAGAAGAGGTAGTCGCCGCGGCTCGGATAGCACAGATGGACGATTTTATCCAAGAACTGCCCGATGGATACAATACAGAAATTGGTGAACGGGGCTCTACACTATCGGGGGGCCAAAGGCAAAGGATGTCGATCGCAAGAACGGTATTACTTGATCCCCCGATCCTTGTCCTTGATGACTCAACGGCCAGTGTTGATGCAAACACCGAAGAAAAAATCCGCATAGCCATGGAAGAAGTCATGAAAGGACGCACAACCTTTGTGATTGCACATCGGTTAAACACGGTGCACAAGGCAGATCAAATCATTGTGCTAGATAAAGGTCGGATTATCGAGAGAGGGACACATAATCAACTGCTTTCAAACAATGGCAGTTACCGCCGGATATATGACCTTCAGATACGACCCCAAGAGGAGGTCATGATGGAGTTTGATGTTCCATCAGGCAGCGAAGGAGTTCTTCAGACATCATGATGACAGGTAGCTTCTTCCGGCAAGCTGGCCAATCTTCCCGGCCCGGCAACAAGCTGGATGATGAGGTGTTTGGGCATGCCTTCAATTACAGGGTAATTCTTCGAATGGTTCCGTATGTAAGTCCTAATAAGGGCCTTTTGTCGATTGCTATCATAGCGATGCTGGTCTTTACTGGTACCCAAGTTGCCGTTCCGTGGCTCATCAAGATCGGGATTGACGGATTTATTTCATCGGGTGACACGGCAGGACTTGCTTTTTTGGTAGCTGTATTCGTCGGTAATGCGATGCTGAATTGGGGAGCCAATTTTACGCAGGAACTCACCATCGCCCGAGTCGGACAGAATGTTCTCTATGCCCTACGACGTGACATGTTCCATCATCTACAGCGGCAGTCCGTTTCGTTTTACGATAAAAACGAAGTTGGCAGGATAATGTCGCGGGTCCTAGGGGATGTTTACCAACTTCAGGAATTCCTGTCGGTTGCTGTAGTTACCCTAGGAGACCTATTGAGCTTGATTGGAATCGTTGCCGCGTTGCTCCTTTTGAATGCTAAATTAGGCCTGATTGCCATGATGACCATACCTTTGCTGGTTCTCGTAATGGCATTTTGGCAACCTTTTGCAAGAAAGGCGTTTGTAAGGGTCAGGTTTGCGGCCTCCACGGTAAATGGAGCCCTAAACGAGAATATATCTGGAGTCAGAGTTGTTCAGGCGATGAATCGACAAGAACGCAACCTCCAGCTCTTTGATGCCAAGAACCGTGAAAATATGGATTCATCAAATTACGCTACAAGAATTTCTTCGGGACTTCTTCCTTCGGTCGACATGCTAACTGCCGTCTCCATTGGATTAGTCCTCTTTTTCGGGGCAAGAATGGTTGGCGCGAGCGCTCTAGAAGTTGGCACATTGGTCGCGTTTGTTATGTACATTCAGCGCTTCTTTGATCCTATTCGTAGCCTGACCATGCAGTACACACAATTGCAAAGAGCGATGGCCTCTGGTATCCGCATATTTGAGCTACTTGATATGGAGCCTGAATTAAAAGATAAGCCTAATGCAGAGGAATTGCCTCCCATAAAAGGTGATATTGAATTCAGGGATGTTAGTTATAGCTATGATGGCCGTGAGGATGTTCTAAAGCATATCGATATTCATGTCAGTCCTGGACAGACATGTGCGATAGTTGGGCCAACTGGTGCAGGCAAGACGACATTTGTATCCCTGTTGTCGAGATTCTACGATGTACAGCAAGGAAAGGGATCGATATTGGTTGATGGCCACGATGTACGTGATGAGACAAGAGAATCACTTGCAAGGCAGACAAGCATGGTTCTTCAAGAACCATTCTTATTTACGGGTACGGTTAAAGAGAACATCAAGTATACTCATCGAGAAACTACCGATGAGACTATGGTTGCAGCTGCTAAGGCTGTTGGGGCTCATGAATTTGTTGAAAGACTAGATAACGGCTACGACACATTCTTGCATGAACGGGGAGTAAATCTTAGCATCGGACAGCGCCAACTCATCAGCTTTGCTAGGGCCATAGTTGATAATCCTCGGGTCCTCATTTTGGATGAGGCTACGGCTAACATCGACAGTTACACAGAGATGCTCATTCAGCAAGCATTACAAACTCTTTTGAAAGACCGGACAGCTATTGTGATTGCTCACAGGCTGTCTACAATTCGAGGCGCTGACATAATTATCGTACTTAATCATGGGGAAGTTGAAGAAACAGGAAATCACGACGAATTGATTAAAAAGAACGGGCTATATGCCCATCTGTACTCCATGAACTTTGCTGCACTAAAAGAGGCGATGCCTTCGGAAGTATCAACTTAGGTATCTTTACGATCAAAGATAAACCCTCACGTTTACCAGATCGCGTCTCGAACCTCAGGATTGAAACGAAATCAAGATACCTAAGTTCTATTTAGCCGGACGACAAGCATTATTAGCTACTTTCATTGGACACGATTCTTCATATGGCCAATCAAAAAAAGAGAGAGTCCAATATTATTACCTACAAATCTCC
Organism: uncultured Dehalococcoidia bacterium; assembly: GCA_964608025.1. Taxonomy (GTDB): domain Bacteria; phylum Chloroflexota; class Dehalococcoidia; order Lucifugimonadales; family CAJWER01; genus CAZSLO01. The sequence continues at coordinate 47,814 of CAZSLO010000023.1, forward strand.
TGGTAGTGAGCCTGTTTTTATTGCGATTGTGTAAGGACCGGCGGGTTAAACTTAAGTTCGTTAGGTTTTAGAACATCGTAGACTGGGGTCCTTCCGGAAAACTTAACCCCAGATGGTCATATGCTCGGCGAGTGGCTACCCTGCCTCGGCGTGTACGGTCAATGAATCCTTTTTGTAAAAGGAAAGGTTCGTAGACGTCAATTATGGTGTCGGCATCTTCGCTGATTGCTGCCGCTACAGTCTCGATCCCTACGGGGCCTCCGCCAAACTTTTCAATTATGGTGGTCAGGACTAGGCGATCAGAATCATCCAGGCCCAGTTCATCCACTTCGAGTTTGGATAAAGCCTCGTTAGAAATCGATGAGGTGATGATGTTATCTCCGATCACTTGGGCGTAATCGCGAACCCTCTTTAGGAGTCGGTTCGCCACGCGTGGTGTACCACGAGAACGGAGCGCAATTTGCCATAGACCATCGTCTTCGGCCTCTATCTGTAAAATTTTTGCAGATCGTCGAGCGATTGTGTTCATTGCATTGTCGTCATAGAAGTCTAGACGAAAGGCGTGGCCGAAACGGTCGCGCAACGGTGAGCTAACCATACCGTAGCGTGTTGTCGCTCCTATCAGTGTGAACGGCTGGATTGTCAAATTAATGCTACGGGCTTTCAACCCTTTGTCCATAACCCATGAAACAGAGAAATCCTCCATTGCGCCATAAAGAACCTCTTCTACCACACGGTTCAATCGATGAACTTCGTCGATGAAAAGGACATCTCCGGTTTGGAGTCTTGTAAGAATTGAAACCATGTCTGCAGGACGTTCAACCGCTGGCCCCGAGGTGATCTTTATACTGGCGTCCATCTCATGAGCAATGATGTTGGCAAGTGTAGTTTTACCTAATCCAGGTGGGCCGTGTAAAAGCACATGGTCTAGTGGCTCATTTCGTTGTTTCGAGGCGGCAGTAAAGATATTTAAATTAGCCTTTAGTCGATCTTGGCCGATATAGTCGGTAAGGCGTTTGGGCCGCAGGTTGTCATCGAAGGAGTGGTCCTCGTCTTGCTGGTCGCCCGATAAGACACGTTCTGTAGTCAATCCTTGCCTCTGGTCGATTGTAAGATCATTACACCTTGGCCTTGATGAGCAGAATCAATGCTCATTCTATGGAGGGGTCGTAAGAAGTGTCAACGCGGAATATTCTTTGTCATAACTCCGGATGAAATTGGTAATGCCTGGCATGCCAAATTGTGAGACAGCCCTTTCTGTGTCAATCTGATATTTATTCTTGGGAGATCGGGGTGGGCAACTGATTGTCTTTGGTCTCAATAAGAGCCTTACGATGAAAACCGGCAAGACATCGGGATAGGATTTACCAAAGAGCCAGATGATGTCCTGTACGCTGTACAATAGTGCAGTAAAAGTAACCCCTGAAGGTCATTGGTGTGTTTGAGCATTATAAAAGACGGATAAATCATTACGCGTGTAAATACATAGGCTTGTTGGGAGGTTAGTATAAATGAGGGGACTCTTGCTATCTGAAGACGAGAGGCTAATACAGGCCACGGTTCGTGAATTTGCGGACCAGGTTTTGATACCAAATGCGTCGGGATACGATGAGCGAAATGAATTCCCTTGGGATAACGTGCAGGCTTTGGCAGAGCTTGGCATGTTTGGCCTAACTATCGATGAAGAATACGGCGGTAGTGGTGGAACTACTAGACAGCTTGCGATAGCTGTTGAAGAGATTGCACGAGGGTGTGGTTCTACCAGCACTATATTTGTTGCACACCTAGGTTTGTGCACACATTTTATACTAAGATTCGGTACTGAAGAGCAGAAACAAGATTGGGTCCCACCTTTGGCCTGTGCCAAGAAGATCGGGGCATTTGGTTTAACCGAACCTCTGTCTGGTAGCGATGCAGCCGCGATGCGTACAATCGTAACCAAGTCTAAAGACCACTATGTGTTGAACGGTACTAAGCTTTTCACAACCAATGCAGCCGAAGCTGAGATATTTTTGATACTCGCAACCCACGACAGAGCTCAACGTTCTCGTGCAATAGATGCGTTTATAGTGGAGAGAGGGGCCAATGGATTTACGGTTAATCCGCAACATGGAAAAATGGGCATGAGAGCTACATCTACCGCGGAATTAGTATTTGAAGATTGCGAAATACCAGAAGAAAACATCATCGGGGCCCAAGGGGAAGGATTTGGTGAAACGATGGAAATCCTCAACTCCAGCCGGATAAGCATAGCTGCACAATGTGTCGGATTAGCTCAGGCAGCATATGAGGCAGCAGTTGACTATGTACAAAAACGTGAGGCATTTGGGCAACGCATATCTGGGTTTCAGGGTCTCCAGTGGGATATTGCAGATATGGCCACTGATATAGAGGCAGCCCGGGCCCTTGTAATGCGTGCGGCAACCCTGCGAGATGAAGGCCTTCCGTTTGTCACTGAGGCATCTATGGCGAAACTATTCGCATCTCGAGTCGCCGTAGAATCAGCGGACAGGTCAATGCAAATACATGGCGGTACAGGCTATTTTGCACCAACAGTTGTGGAAAGATTGTATAGGGACGCGAAAGTAACTGAGATTTATGAGGGGACATCCGAAATACAGCGGATGATAATTGCGAAAAATCTAATAGGCCTATGAATAGTTTAAAAAAACCCATATGCGTTGCTAGAGGACTCAATCACATCGGAATCGCAGTCAAAAATATTGAAGCGACACTGGAATTCTATAGATTTTTATTCGGCTTGGAACCTGGCCAGATTAAAGAGGTAGTGGACCAAGGAGTGCGTGCTGCCCTAATTAAGGTTGGGAAAACCCAGCTTGAGATTATCCAGCCAGTGCAGGATTCTGGGAGTGTATCTAGGTTCATCAGTAATAGAGGCGAAGGACTTCACCACATCTGCCTTGAGGTGGAAAATCTTCAGGCAACTCTTAAGCGGCTTGATGACCAAGGGATAGAATTGATCGATAGCTCACCGCGAGAAGGTCTATCTGGGATGATAGCATTTTTACACCCGAAGGCAACAAAGGGGACTCTCATAGAATTAATTGAGCCGTATACCAAAAATGAATAGGACACCTTTGTAATGAACAAGCGTGCCATTCGCGTATTGGTCGCCAAGCCCGGCTTGGATGGTCATGATAGGGGTGCCAAGATAATTGTTAGATCACTTCGGGATGCCGGGATGGAAGTCGTATACACTGGCATAAGACAGACACCGCAGATGATAGTCGAAACTGCATTGAAGGAGAAAGCCGACGTCGTTGGTTTAAGCATACTTTCCGGGGCCCATATGGAACTGTTCCCCCAGATAATCGAAGGACTACACGAAAGAGGAATGAATAAAGTTATTGTTGTTGCGGGTGGTATCATTCCAGACCTCGACAAGCCAGCCCTAGCAAATTTGGGAGTGCGTGCGATATTTGGACCTGGAACTCCAATGTCCGAGATCGCTTCTTTTATACGCTGTGCGGTGGATATGGACGACTAGCCGTACCGGGAAATAGACGAGGGAACTTGCCTGAGATAACGGCGCTAATTTTTGACTTCGATGGCGTTATTGTAGATACAGAAACGCCAGACTTCGCCACGTGGCAACAGGAATTCAGAGCGCTCGGTGTGGAGCTGGATCGAGAGCTCTGGTCGAGTTTTATAGGCAGTTCTATGGAAAGCTTCGATATTTGCGGACATCTTGAGGATTTAACAGGACGGTGTGTTGATAGAGAAGCATTGCAGGCCCGACGTCGAAGAAGGTATCTCAACATTGTTAATTCCAAACCAGTGCTTCCCGGGATAATGGAATATTTTGCTTTGGCACGGCGTTGTGGAATGAAGATTGGCGTGGCCTCCAGTTCTACTCGTTCGTGGGTGGAAGGTCATTTGGAGCGATTAGGGTTGATAAGTTGCGTGGATTCAATTAAGACTCGTGACAACGTAACGAATGTGAAACCCGACCCGGAACTCTATCTCCTGTCACTAGATTCGCTAGGAGTATCATTTTCGGAGGGCATAGCTATCGAAGATTCTGTCAATGGAATCATATCAGCGGTAACCGCAGGCTTGTTTTGCGTAGCCGTGCCCAATGAGATGACTAAATCCATGGACATGAGCCTTGCCCATCTTAAGCTAGATTCTTTAACGGAGATCTCTTTCAGAGAAATGCTTGATCTAGCAGGAGATCACGTGTGAGCGTAAGACTCGATACCGTCATTACCCGGATTGAGGCTGCAGAGATAATCGGAAAAAGACCGAGGGTTATTGGACGCAATTCACATAAGGGAATCCATGGGAGATTTGTGCATGAGCCAGCTGTACGCATACATACGGATGCTGGCATTGCTGGCTGGGGTTGGTCGAAGGCTATAAAGCGAGATGCCGAGGTTTTTATTGGTGCAAATGTTGCCGATCTATTTGATATAGATACAGGTACGATTCAGAGTGCCCTCGTATTTGATATCCCTTTATGGGATTTAGCGGGCCAGCTTCTAGACAAGCCCGTCTATAAGCTGCTGGGTGACCAAGGCCCCGATCTGGTACCGGTATACGATGGATCTATTTACATCGACGAGATTGATCTTGCTACTGGTCGAGATGAGGGTGTAGGCCCAATGCTCAATGCTGTCCGTATGGGGTTGGCCACAGGATTCCGTGCCTTTAAAGTGAAGGTAGGACGCGGTTTCCGGTGGATGGCGGAACATGCTGGAATGCGCCGAGATATTGAAGTCCTGTTTGCGATACGTGACCTGGTTGGTCCAGACATCAAATTGATGATCGATGCTAACAATGGATATACACTAAAACAAGCAATCCAGATACTCTCGGAGACTAAGGATTGTGACATCTACTGGATTGAGGAACCGTTCCATGAAAATATTGATGATTTTCTTGACTTAAAAAGACACATAGAAAAACAAGGCCTTTTGACCCTAATAGCAGATGGGGAAGGATCCGAAGACAATCACCTTGAATTCACAGAATTGGTTAAGGCTGGGTGTTTGGATATAGTCCAATTTGATTTCCGCCAATATTCACTCACCAAATGGAAGCAATTCATGCCTAATTTCCAACACACAAGTGCATTGGCAGCACCACATAACTTCGGCTCGCACCTTTCTGGATTTTATATTCCTCAGTTCGCCCGTGGGATTGGTGATTTTGCGACGAGCGAAACCGACCTTATGGCAATGGAGGGAGTTATAGATAGGGGATATCAGATAATTGACGGATTTATGGAGTTGCCAACCAGCTCTGGATTTGGTCTTGAACTTGACGAGGCATTATTCCAACAAGCCATGAGAAATACAGGATGGTCAGTTTAGAGGGAAAGGCCTACGTGCCGCCGCTCACAACTTTTATTGTGCCTGCCATACCGGGGTGAACTGGACAAAGGTACCTGAAGGTACCCTCAACCTCGAAAGTTAAAGAATATCCGATGCCCCCCGGACGCTGTCCGTAACCCATTAATCCTGAGCTGTACAATCCCTCACCTCTGAATGGCTTACCGGCTCGAACAGGCTGAGTCACAACGGGGTTGATTATCATCTGTACCTTGCCCGATTCGTCTAGTTCCGGAGTGTACATGTCTGGAAACGGCCGGTTAGGATTGAACACAATAGAATGCCATCGCGACGAGACCCATACGACGGAATCACCCTTATTGACCGTGAGATGTTCGGGGAAAAATTCTGTAAGCTCGGCCTCGGGTGGGCCCATGCCGGCTGCCACGACGTAAATGGTTGTATCTCCTGGGCCAAATTCCTCGTCTAGGACGCGATCAGAAGACTGGATGACGTGAAGGCTATCCGTAATAATTTTCAGGGGCTCGATTTCCTGTCGAACAACTTCGTCAATTTCGGTCTGTTCAGGGACGTTTATTGTAGTAGCCGATTCCACTACTATCGTACCTTTATGGAAATCATGCATTCCACAAACATAGGGATATATACCTGGGCGATCGAATTTTAACGAAAACCTATCGATAAGTGGGATGCTGGGTGGTGCTTGTAGCTTGGGAAACATGATTCCGGAAGTAATATAACCGGACCCACGCCAAACTTCAGGAAGCTCGCCATTTGGATTAGTGGGGTATAGAATTTTCGGATTAAGGATTGACGCCTGCGGTCCGGATCCACCGAACAAGATGGCTCCTCCGCCAGTCCCGGGTAACGGGATAACATCGTCTTCAGGTAGTTGGTCAGTAAAGATTACCGAGTGAGGATCCCCTTCTGTATTCATCTTCCAATTGACCGTGTCCCCCGCCCGGATGGTCAGGCGCCTTGGAAAAAAAGCGTTTATAGCGGCCGTTTTTTCGCCAGCACCTACTAGAACGGTAATTTCTCGAGGCGCAAAGGACTCAGGTGTGGCAACGGATTCAGGTGTTGATGGAGGGGGTTGATCTGAACATCCAGTGGCTATAGCTAGGATCGCCGGTAAAACAACAATAAACCGCTGGGCCCTTTGCCATAGCATTAGTCGGCCGCGGGTCCAAAAGTTAAATTGGATTGACTTCACGTTACATAGTAGTGGTGGTAGCACTGTGCGATACTTACCATTCTAAGTATTTCTTCATACCATTGCCCCATTATTTTCGATGGTGATGGGATGCAAGTCAATAGACCTCCCCCAGTCTAATTCGCGCTAGATACACCCACGATGAACTTGACGCAAACCTTGTTAATGACTAGAATCTTTTCTAATGCAGGCCATACGGCCTGATTTTTTTTTGTGGATGCAGGGATGTGGATTAATGTTTCAAAGATTTTGAAGGAGCCTAGTGGCACAACTAGCAACCACAAGGTTACTGGATATATAGAGCTTGATGATGGAATGCGCCAGATTCATGGGACGGTGGATCTTTTAAGGGTAGGGAATGGACTTTGGGTCAAATCAACATTAAGTTCTATCGAACAATCCACTTGTAGCCGCTGTCTGAAAGAATATGCAAGGCCATTCGAGGTGGTGATTGATGAAGAAGCTCAGTTAACAAGCACATCCTCAGAATCTGAGGGAGAGCGCCTGAATGTTGACAACGACAATATACTTCACCTGACAGAAGCTGTTCGCCAGTATTGTGAAATAGCGGCACCGATGAAAACGCTATGTAGATCAGATTGCAGAGGAATCTGTATTGTGTGTGGAAACAATCAAAATGAAACAACGTGTAATTGTGAAAAAGGGTTCCGAGACCCTCGATGGGATGCGTTAATTGAAACGATAAATACTTAGTGAATTAAGGAAAGTAGATAAAATTATGCCACCACTACCAAAGAAGAAACATTCCAAGGGCCGTAAAGGTAAGCGGGCGTCCCACCACGGGCTGAAGCGTATTGCTGTGTCTGCATGCTCTCATTGTGGTGGTGCTGCCAGACCTCATCAAGTCTGCCCTTCCTGCGGGTACTATAATGGCAGAGAGGTTGTACCGATCGACTCACCTGAGGTCGCGTAGCCTAGAAAATATAGTTGAACGATATGGCCAAGAATAATTTTAAGCTTCAGGACTCTAGTAATGATCCCGGATTCGGATATCTTTTCCCAGGACAAGGATCCCAGATTGTCGGGATGGGTGTGCAACTCTACGAAATGTCCGCCGCAGCCAGGACAGTGTTTCATGAAGTAGATATGGCACTTGGCCGGCCTCTTACAGAAGTCGTTTTCAACGGTCCAGAAGAAGCTCTTCGTGATACCGTGAATGCCCAGCCAGCAATCATGGCTGTGAGCCTTGCTGCAGCCAGAGCAATGGAAGAACAGCTTGGTTTAGAGAATATGCCATCCCCTTCTTATATGGCGGGACATAGCCTAGGAGAGTTTACTGCCCTTGCAATGGCAGAAGTTCTTGATGTTCCAGTTGCGGTGAAATTAGTACAGGAACGCAGTAGACTGATGCAGGATGTATGTGAGCAGCAGCCGGGCGGTATGGCTGCCTTATTTGGAATTGACCTTCATACTGTTGGAGAGATAGTGCGTGAAACAGGCACTTATATTTCCAACGTAAATACATCTGAGCAAGTTGTGATAAGTGGAGATGTGATTGCAATTGCCCACGCAATTGACCTTGCGTACGCTCGTGGTGCGCGGAGGGCTGTGCCTCTCAAAGTGAGCGGAGCTTTCCACTCTGCCCTAATGGAGCCTGCTAAAAAGGGATTGATGGAGGCCGTAGAAAAGCTGGAATTCCACGATCCTAAAGTACCGATTATAGGTAATTGTACTGGTGAACCGCTTACAGTGGCCGATGACGTGAAAAGAGAAGTTATAGGTCAAATCTCGAGTTGTGTACAATGGAAAAATTCTATCGACTACATGCTGAGGTCTGGAATATCTCAATTTATTGAAATAGGACCCGGAAAAGTCTTGGCCAGCATGGTCAAAAGAATCGACCGTGGTGCGTCTTCGGTCAGTATTGGTGATATGGATTCAATACTGGCAATCGACAACTAATTAGAACGCGAGCATGTCATTACTGATCGAAAGGATGCTAATCAGAGACTTGGCTAACATAGCTCCTTCAACATCTGTTCCCTATAAAGCGCGGCGTAGCGGTAGAGTTCTGGTTATCCAAGCTTTATACGAAATCGATGAAGTTAAACACGATCCTGAAGAAACTATGGATCGATGGGCCAAGGAATATGGCCTTTCACCGTCGGCGGAAAATTTTTCAAGAAAATTGCTTCTAGGGGTCCTTGAGAATTTGGAAAGAATAGATATCATTATTGGTACACATGCACCTGAGTGGCCAATCAATCAAATAGCGGCCATCGATCGGAACTTGCTGAGGACGACTGTTTACGAGATAGTCATAGCAACTGAAACTCCTCCAAAGGCGGCAATTAACGAGGCTGTTGAAATAGCCAAGATATTCGGATCTGATAATTCGCCCAAGTTCATTAACGGCGTACTTGGTTCTGTTATGGACGAAATCGGGTAACCAAAATACTGGATGCACATTACATAACGATGGAGGTATAACATGGCAACGGTAGTAGAAAGAGTTCAAACCGTGGTTGCCGAAAAATTAAGCGTAGACAAGTCTGAAGTGACCCCTGAGGCTTCGTTTTCCGAGGACCTGAACGCTGATTCCCTTGACCTAGTAGAGTTAATCATGGCTTTTGAAGAAGAATTTGGAACAGACGATACGCCGATTGAAATTTCTGATGAAGATGCCGAAAACATTACTACGGTTCAAGCAGCAATAGATTATTTGGCAGATAATGGAGTTGCTGATTAGCAACTTGGCTGATACAGGTTAAACGGAAAAACTCTACACTACGCTGCCTTGCCGTATCGATGAATGATGTCGTGGTAGTGTTGACTCTATTCCACTTGTGTGAGTACCATCACCGCAAATCGCTTGGTCGGGGCTACTCGAATGCTTGAATTCGACCTTCTCGTACGTGAGATCACTAATTGTGAGCGGTGCATATTGTCGGCCAGCCGCACTCAGGCTGTTCCTGGAGAAGGTTCTCTGGACGCAGATGTAGTGTTTATCGGGGAAGCCCCTGGTTTCTACGAGGATAGAGACGGAAGACCATTTATCGGACAGGCTGGTAAGTTGCTTGACGAGTTACTAGCTTCAATTGGCTTACAGCGCAAAGATGTTTACATTACTAATATGATCAAGTGTAGGCCTCCAGATAATAGGGATCCGTTGTCTGGCGAGATCGAAAAATGCAAGCCATTTTTGGATCGCCAAATGGAGATGATTAACCCGAAAGTGATCGTTACATTAGGCAGATACTCATTTCAACGTTTTTTCCCAGGCGAGGTATTAAGCAAGGCGCGAGGTAAACCAAGACAGTTGAATGGGTTCATTACTTACCCGATATATCACCCTGCTGCGGCACTGCATAATCCGAGACTTCGTCCTGTGATAGAAGAAGATTTTAAACAGCTTCAAGATTTGTTGTGCTCGGATAGTCTTTTAGATGATTCTGGAGAAAATGACATCTCCGAGCAACTCAGTCTCTTCTGATTTCGTGGTCAAGATGTGCTGGATTTCTTCTATGTTGGGGGGAGAGGAAATCCTGTCAGGGAGGCTCGAGTTCTTGTGGTCAAATAGACAGCCATGTTTATGCAGCCCCCAGCACCATATCTAAATTTGAAATGGTTTTTATTTATGCCGGCGAAATCGGATCGAAAGATGATATTTAGCAAAATCGACATGGCTGGTCGTACTAGTTATGGATATTTAAAGATAATCGACATAATTGTGCTTAAGAGTGATTTCGAAGATACACTCCACTCCATCAACCCCAGTTTAGATACATCGGAAATTAATAGGAATCTATTATGAACAAACTACGCGTAATTCCACTAGGCGGTCTTGGAGAAATCGGGAAAAACATGATGGCCTTAGAATATGGTGACGATATTATCGTTATAGATGCTGGGGTCCTTTTCCCGGACGAGAATATGCCAGGGATAGATCTCGCCATTCCCGATATCACTTACCTCTTGGAAAATTACTCCAAGGTCCGGGCTATCCTTATCACACATGGTCACGAGGATCATATTGGCGCTCTGCCTTGGATACTCCCCGAATTAGATGTACCGGTCTATGCTCCAAGATTAGCCCATGGCTTAATCAAGGTGAAGCTGCGGGAACATGGCCTCCTTAATAATTCAGACCTGAACGTGGTTGAGCCGCATTCGCCATTTAAGGTCGGAGGTTTGGAAGTTGAGTTCTTTCGGGTTTGTCATTCCATTCCAGACGCTATGGGAATTGCGATTAGGACACCGATTGGATTGGTAGTCCACACTGGCGATTTCAAGATTGACCATACGCCAGTTGATGGCCAGGTTATGGACTTCGCGTCCCTGGCTGAATTCTCTTCTGAGGGAGTCCTATTGCTCTGTTCAGACTCTACCTATGCTGAAATAGAAGGATACACTCCTTCCGAACAGGTTGTAGGCGCCACGCTCGATCGTGTTATAGGGGAAGCACGAGGCCGTGTAATGGTAGCAACATTCGCCTCCCTTATTTCCAGAATCCAACAGATCTTAGATGCAGCGCTGAGGCATGATCGGAAGGTAGCTGTAATTGGCCGGAGCATGATTAACAATGTAAAAATGTCAAGGAAGATGGGGTATCTGGATGCACCGGACGGCACAATCGTTTCGCTGAACCAGGCACGTACGATACCACCAGACAAGCTAGTAATTGTAGCTACGGGTGCCCAAGGAGAGCCAACATCTGCTCTAGTAAGGATAGCAAATCAGGAACACCCGGAGATAATGATCGAGTCTGGTGACACGGTTGTTATTTCAGCTTCTCCTATACCGGGAAACGAAACGCTGGTCTCCAACACGATTGATAATTTGTACAGACAAGGCGCCACCGTACTCTACTCCCGAGTAGCTATGGTGCATGTCCATGGCCACGGAAGTAAAGAAGAGCTCAAGATGATGCTTAGTATGATCAAGCCGCGATTTTTTGTGCCAGTTCACGGTGAATATAGACATTTGGTTGCACATGCTGCGATTGCACAATCTACGGGAATTCCGATATCAGATGTCTTTGTTCTTGAAGATGGAGATGTGCTTGAGTTAAGCACGGACGTTGGCGAGGTGGTAGATACGGTAAAGTCGGGACTTGTCTACATTAGAGGCCAAAGGCGCCTAGATTCAAACAGTGAGATATTTGACGAGAGAAAAAGGTTAGCCAGAGATGGTGTCGTGGTTATTGTAGCCTCCAGGTCTCAGGCCGCTGATACTGGTGCCCTGAAACCGGAAATCATTTCTAGAGGCTTCGTAGGAGGAGGCGAATCGGCAACACTGCTTAAAAGAGCATCTGAAGAGGCCCAATTTGTCCTAGAAGAAACTGCTTCTATAGGTCTAGATTGGAGCCAATCTAGAAACTTGATAAAAGACCGGGTATCGAAGTTTCTTTATGAACAAGGCCGAGTTCGACCAACAATTTTGGTTCATTTGAGAGAACAATGAATCGTGAATACAAATACCAAAACAAATCCTAGGCGGTGATTTAATGACGGTTGAAAATGGAAATCTTCTGTCACCTAACAGGACAGACAATAAACTTCTAGCTATCTGGGGAATTGTTGTGCTGGCCGGAATTGGAGTGGTAGTTTCGGGGCTTGGATTTTGGTATCGAGAAACTATCTTAAACGGATACCACCATGCAGAAGAATATGTCTTATCTGGACTAAGCTTAGGCCTGATCCCAGTAGTGCTATGGCTTGCAGCCTTTATCTCAGCATCGCTTATAAAGCGGGAATTGTTTTACAAGATAAACTTATGGATCGCGTCTATATTTGGCCTCGTAGGTATCCTCGGTGTCATGTCATTCTTTGATATCTATTTCGGTTCTCTTTCCTGGGCCACACTTGGTGGAAAAGTGAGTCTTGGAGGCAAGGTAGGCGAGGTGATTGCGGGCCCTGAAGACATTTTGGGAGTGATTAGAGTCGCTGCGATATTGATTGTGGCATTGGTTGTGGCAATGCCAACGACAGTACTATTTGTTGCAAGGTACCTAGGCAGGCTTTTGGTGTTTGGTTATGTGATGCTGGTTCTTGGTGTAAGGAAAACTGGTCTATTTGTAAGAAATATTAATCAAGGCAATCCCGATGACAAGAATCTTGGTCGGCAAACATCTTCAGGTGGCCTAAGCTCAGCGGAATTATCGGAACTACTCAAGCCGGAGTCCATAGATGGTGATGTTACCACTCAATTTAACGATGAGACGGACCTTACAGATAAAAAAGGACCAAGTGGTGAGCAACCCGCCCAAGAATATCTACCAGATATCCATAATTCGACAGTGCAATCTGGGAGCCCTGAGGTTCACGAAGCCATAATTAACGATACATCAACAGACGTAAAACCAACCGAAAAAACTAAGTTGAATCGTTTTTGGAAGACTGCGTTTGAATCCGGAACCCCTAATAAACAAGATGAGAATTATCAGAATCTTGACAGGACTAATGAAGAAAGTAATCAACAACCATCCACAAATGGCCCTATCTTGGATTCATCAGCCGCGGTATGGTCCAGGCCAAAGATGGAGCTTCTTCATGACTTGCCAGAAGGCGGGATAACCCAAAAAGAGATGGATGAGACCGCGGGAGTTATTGAACAGACCTTGGGAGACTATGGGGTTGAAGTTGAGATAGGAGAAACACGACCAGGGCCAACTGTCACTATGTATGGACTTGTCCCGGGATGGATTCGGCGACAAAAACAAATCAAAGCCACTGATGATCAAGGAAATCCTAAGCTAGATGATTCCGGTAAGGCTATAACTTCGCGGGTCGAAATGAAAACTCGTGTCAAAGTTGACGCGATCATGTCTCGTGAAAAAGATTTGGCGCTAGCTCTCCGGACTCATAGTATACGGATCGAAACCCCCGCTATGGGTAAATCTCTGGTAGGTATTGAGGTGCCTAATCCCAATCCCTCGCTTGTGACCCTCCGCGGGGTAATGGAGAGTCCCGAATACCAGAGACTTCGTGCGAGGGCTAAATTGCCGATTGCCCTTGGGAGAGGTAGTGGTGGTGAAGCCATAGCAATTGACTTGTCCAAGATGCCGCACTTATTGGTTGCGGGTGCTACAGGGAGTGGAAAGAGTGTGTGTATCAACACAATTATCTCTGGACTAATCATGGAAAAGACTCCGGCAGAGATACGGTTGTTGCTTATAGATCCCAAAAGAGTTGAGCTCACTCCGTACAATGGAATACCCCATTTGCTTACACCCGTGGTTGTTGAGACAGATCAAGTAGTAGGCTTTTTGAAGGGAATGATCCATGAAATGCTAGGTAGGTACCGGCGGATGGAAGAGGTAGGTGTTCGAAATATCGACTCCTATAATCGCAAGATGTCTGACCGAATGCCGTACCTGGTGATTGCAGTGGATGAACTAGCAGATTTGATGATGTCGGCATCCTTCGATGTGGAACAGTCCCTTTGCCGATTGGCACAACTAGGACGTGCGACGGGAATCCACCTCATCGTTGCTACACAAAGACCATCGGTTGATGTAGTAACAGGATTGATCAAGGCGAATTTTCCAAGCAGAATTAGTTTTGGTGTCACCTCTCAAATTGATTCACGGACGATTCTGGATACAGTTGGAGCCGAGAAGCTTCTGGGCCGCGGGGACATGTTATACCAGGCGGTCGATGCCTCTAGACCTGAACGTGTTCAAGGAGTATTTATATCAGATACTGAAATTGATGATCTGGGCAAGTTTTGGGAAACGACTCCGTGGGCTCCTCTTGCCTCAGTGGCTTTACATACCACAGGTGATGGGGATGAAGAAAACAGCTCTGCCAATCCAGGACTGGCAGACGGAAAAGATGAAATGCTAGATAAGGCAATTGAGCTTGCACACCAAAGCAAGAAGCTATCTACTTCTCTATTACAGCGACGTCTTCGTATTGGATACCCTCGGGCGGCACGTTTAATGGATCAATTAGAAGATGAAGGAGTGGTAGGCCCAAGCGATGGCTCGAAGTCGAGGGATGTTATAATTAGCGCGATGTGACGATTAGGTCGCAATAGTTTGGGATAAGACATGAAACCTTCCCGCAGGGGGAAGGTTTCTGCACTTGAAGACAGGAAAATTTTCCCGCCCAAAATAGGTAAGAGCCGGAAAAAGGTGGAGGTGGGGCTGTATGGTCCCCGAAATCACTGGTGCAATAAGCTCTGAAGATGTGCGGCATTCTGGCGGCATGGGAACTGACCGTGAGTCTTGTTTGGTCTGCAACGCTGATCTAATTGGGTCAGAATTCTTTTCCCGTAATCGGATTTGTCCCGTCTGCAAGTTCCATTACAGCCTAAATGCCCGGGAACGGATCGACTCTTTAGCCGATCCCGGTTCCTTTCGAGAGACGAACAGTAGGATATCTTCTTTAGATCCCCTCTCGTTTTCTTCCCGAACATCTTATAGGCAGAGAATTGCTAATGACCAGCGCCGAACTGGCCTTACAGAGGCCTTGGTGACTGGAACTTGTTTGATCGGTGGGAGCCCGGCAATTCTAGCGGTTTTGGACTTTGGTTTCATGGGTGGCAGTATGGGTAGCGTAGTCGGTGAAAAAGTGGCACTGGCCATGGAGAATGCGGCTAAGCGAAAAATGCCAGTCGTGGTCGTTGTCACGAGCGGAGGTGCTCGGGTTCAAGAAGGTATTTTATCCCTAATGCAAATGGCCAAAACAGTAATTGCAACGAGTAGCTTAGAAGCAAAAGGCCTGCCGCTTATTTCTGTCCTAGCCAATCCCGCAACGGGCCAAGCTTATGCAAGTTTTGCCAATTTAGCTGACATCATATTGGCTGAACCAGGAGCTATAGTTGGGCTTGCCCCCATGACATCCATAAGGGATTCCAGCGCCAAACCCCTCCCTTACGGAGCACATACTAGTGACTCACATCTGTCACATGGGATGGTCGATGATGTTGTACACCGGACTGAATTAAGAGACCGTATAGCGATTTTACTCGATCTTCTAGGGCCACGGTATAGACTCAAAGCTCAAAAGAAAGCGGTTGTAAAGGATTACCCTGAGCCGAGGGCGACCGCATGGGATGTGGTCAAGCTAGCACGCCACCCTGACCGCCCTACTTCAGGTGATTACATTAGCAGAATAGTATCTAGTTTTGTAGAACTCCATGGTGATCGGGTATTCGGAGATGATAAATCAATCATCTGTGGCTTTGGGCATCTGGGCGGACAAACGGTAGCGATTATAGGACAGGAGCGTGGAGGTGAAGATGAAGGATCTGGTCGCCATGGAGGCCGCACATACCCCGAGGGATTTAGGAAGGCTAAAAGGATTGCAGAACTAGCTGAGAAGTTCGATCTCCCATTAATAACCTTAATTGACACACCCGGCCCACACCTGTCTTTAGATGCAGAAGAGCGGGGTCTAGGTAATACCATTGCTACTATGATGGCGGCAATGGGACGACTTACGGTGCCATCTATTGCAGTTATTATTGGTGAGGGTGGCAGCGAAGGTGCGCTATCTTTGGCCCTGACAAATCGTGTTTTGATGTTAGAGAATGCTATTTATTCGGTGATTTCTCCTGAAGAGGCCGCGGATCTTATTTATCAAGATCAAGGAAAAGCCGAACAGGTAGCCGAATCGTTGAGACTTACTGCCAAGGATTGCTGGGAACTCGGTATCGTTGATCGCGTTGTGCAGGAATCTCGGGATGGTGCTCATTCGAGTCCTGGGGAGTCTGCTCGCCAACTTCGTGGTGCGCTGATGCAAGAGATATCTGCTCTACAGCCATGGACAAAACGTAGAGTTCAATCTGGCCGCCGGAAGAAATTCCGGAAAATGGGAGAATACAGTTCGCATTTCAGGAATGCGGTTAAGCGTGAAGTAAACCTTTTGCAAGGACTTGTCGCAACTCGAGTCAGGCGTCTAGCTAATAGAAAAACAAATACCGCCTCGGAAACTTTTGGGGATACCAAGAAGGAATAGGATATTTGTTTGCTACTGAGCAAGGTAATACCGAAATTAGTGCGATCGTACAATTAGGTATGAGGAAGTATACGGTTCCTTCTCCCCTCGTAGTTCACAATAGTGTCCACGTGCTGGAGAGTAAGACCGATGTCATCCAGGCCGTTCATCAAAGAGTATCTACGGAAAGGATCTATTTCAAAGCTTTCCGATAAATTGTTGGACTTGCCCGAAACTCTCTGACTTTCAAGATCGACCGTAAGTTCGTATCTGGTATTTTGCTGGGCGCTAATAATCAAGTGGGCCACGGTGTCCTCTGGGAGCATCACGGGAAGTATGCCATTTTGAAAGCAATTGCTATAAAAAATATCGGCGAAGCTAGGTGCGATGATGCATTTAAAGCCGTAGTCCAACAGAGCCCATGGGGCATGTTCTCTAGAAGAACCAGACCCGAAATTGCGACCGGATACTAAGATTGACGCTCCTTGATATTCTGGGCGATTTAATTCAAAGTCTTGGTTGAGTGACCCATCTTCAAGAAAGCGCCAATTGAAAAACAGGAACTCGCCGAAGCCCGTTCGCTCAATTCGTTTGAGAAACTGCTTGGGTATTATCTGGTCAGTATCTACATTCACTCTATCAAGTGGTGCTACTGTGCCCGTGTGAACAATGAATGGCTCCAAGAGTATGATCCTTTAGTCTGAATTTAAGAATTCCAGTCCCTGATATCTACGAAGTGTCCTGTCACGGCTGCGGCCGCGGCCATAGCGGGACTAACTAGATGAGTACGTCCGCCTTTACCTTGACGACCTTCGAAATTCCTATTCGATGTTGAAGCACAGCGTTCATCTTGATTGAGGATGTCAGGATTCATGCCCAAGCACATCGAGCACCCGGCCTCTCTCCAGTCGAAGCCGGCATCTTTTAAAATGGCATCGAGCCCCTCGGATTCAGCCTTTTGCTTTACGGCTGTGGAGCCTGGCACTACCATGGCGTAAACACCATCACTGACTCTACGCCCTTTTGCGATTTCAGCCGCGGCCCTCAAATCCTCGATTCTTGCATTGGTGCACGATCCAAGAAATACACGATCAATCTTGATCTGGTCAATCCGTTTATTTGGTTCTAGTCCCATGTATTCTAGGGCTCGTTCAACAGACTGCCTGTCCCCAGAGTCTTCGAATGATGACGGATCGGGTATCTTACCTGTGATTGGTGCTACCATGCCTGGGGTTGTGCCCCACGATACCATTGGTTCTAGATTAGAAGCGGGTATCTCAATCCGCTTGTCGTATTCCGAATTAGAATCTGTTGTGAAGGCTGACCATTGCTCTACAGCATCTTCGAATGCCTCTCCTACTGGTGATCTTGGCTTGCCCTTAAGATATTCAAAAGTAGTTTCATCTGGGGCAATCATTCCAGCTCGCCCCCCTCCTTCAATAGACATATTGCAGACGGTCATCCTGCCTTCCATTGATAGGGATCGAAACGCTTCCCCGGTATATTCGATAACGTGTCCAGCAGCACCTGCAACGCCGATACGGCCAATGATGCTTAATATGAGATCTTTGGCGGTCACGCCTTGGGGAAGAGGACCCTCGACGTTGATTTCCATGGTTTTGGGCTTTGTTTGGCGAATGGTCTGTGTTGCCAGAACGTGTTCGACTTCTGAAGTACCTATTCCCAGTGCGAAAGCTCCAAATGCTCCGTGAGTTGAAGTGTGGCTATCTCCACATACGATAGTCATTCCGGGTTGGGTGAATCCTTGCTCTGGTGCGATCACATGGACGATCCCTTGTCGAGGGCTGTTGATATCGTAGAGTTCAATACCGAATTCCCGACAGTTTTCGGTTAGGGCATCTAGTTGTTTTTTGGCTATAGCATCCGTGATTGGTATTGAACGGTCCCAAGTAGGCGTGTTGTGGTCTGCAGTAGCCACTGTAAGGTCAGTTCTCCTGACTCTTCGTTCTGCTAGGCGTAATCCATCGAATGCTTGTGGGGATGTGACTTCGTGGATAAGGTGTAGGTCGACATAGAGAATAGTTGGCTCCCCGCTTGTTTCGTGAACAACGTGTGATTCCCAAATCTTGTCGAACATTGTTTTTGGTGACATGGTTACTCCGACGGGCTGGAAATGGGTTTTGGATAAAAAGCCAAACCAATTTTCAAGCTAGTATCATTGGCCTTATAAGCCTATAGCAAATGCATTATGTCTCCGCAAGGCCAGAAGAGGACACTTTCTCCATAACCAAGAGTCGATTGAGGGCGTTCATGTAAGCCTTTGCACTCGCTACTATGATGTCCGTATCGGAGCCTCGTCCCACGTATGATTGGTTGTCACGGTCAATTCGGATAGTCACATCGCCTATTGCATCGATTCCTTCAGTTACGGCATCTACGCGGAATTCAGTAAGCTTGTTTTGTACTTTAATCACCCTGTTGATGGCTTGACAGACAGCATCTACAGGGCCTGTGCC
The DNA here is from genome assembly GCA_964608025.1 of uncultured Dehalococcoidia bacterium. Classification (GTDB taxonomy): domain Bacteria; phylum Chloroflexota; class Dehalococcoidia; order Lucifugimonadales; family CAJWER01; genus CAZSLO01. The sequence goes on from CAZSLO010000023.1 coordinate 66,724, forward strand.
CGTAGCTGCGTCCGTGAAATCTGTACCATCTGGGCCAGTGATCTTGACGGTAGCGGTGGGTATTTCATGATCACCACAGGAGACTTGAATATGGGATAGAGTGTATATATTTGGCTCTGATCTAGTCCTACGTTGGTTTGACATAAGAGCCTCTAGATCGGCATCTGTCACTTCACGCTTGCGGTCAGCCAGATCCTTGAATGCCTCAAATGCCTCGTTAAGCTGATCGGACCTGAGATCGAATCCGAGTTCTTCCAGTCTTGCCCTAAGACCAGCTCTACCACTCAGCTTACCAAGGACGAGGGAACTACTTGGCCATCCAACAGCCTGAGGCTCCATGATCTCGAAAGTAGTACGTTCTTTCAACACGCCGTCCTGATGGATCCCGGAAGCATGTCGAAATGCGTTTGCACCGACAATAGCCTTGTTTGGTTGTACCGGAAACCCGGTAATATCGCTCACCATCCGGCTGGTTCTGTATATCTGTGTAGTATCAATATTAGTGTCGACTCCAAGGAGGTCTTTGCGAGTCGCTATCGTCATGATGACTTCTTCAAGAGCTGCGTTGCCTGCCCTTTCACCAAGACCGTTGATACATCCCTCTACTTGCCGTGCTCCCATTTGTACAGCGGCAATGCTGTTAGCCGCCGCGTTGCCTAGGTCGTTGTGGCAATGCACACTTAGCACAGCCCTTTCAATATTGGGCACGTTGTTTTGAATATTTCGGATTCGTTCTGCGAACTCGCCTGGAACAGTGTAGCCAACTGTATCAGGGATGTTAATGGTAGTGGCTCCTGCGTTAATTGCCCCTTCCACGAGCTTATAAAGGTAGTCAAGATCAGTTCGGGTCGCGTCCATAGGAGAGAATTCAACATCGTCACAGTATCCTTTAGCTCGTTCAACCGAAGCTATGGCTTGATCTAAGACTTCTTCCGGGTTCTTTCTTAGGAGGTCCATGATATGGACATCGGAGCTTGATATGAAGACATGAATCCTAGGGCGGGCTGCGTCTGAAAGAGCCCCCCAGGCCATGTCGATATCTCCTGCTACGCATCGAGCGAGTGAAGCGATGATTGGCCTGCGAACACTGGCGGCGATTGTTTGTACGGCCTCGAAGTCACCCGTGGAGCTCGCGGCAAAACCGGCCTCTATGATGTCTATGCCTAGTTGATCAAGTTGCTTGGCAATGTCCAGCTTCTCGCTGGTGGTTAGGCCAATTCCAGCGGATTGTTCTCCATCGCGGAGAGTCGTGTCAAAAATCATTACTTTGTCAGTTCTGGTCATCTCAGCGGACTCCTTGAGATTCATTGGGAATTCCGGAATCTACGGCGGCACTTTACCATCCTATGGGAACACGGTTTAGTTAATAGACTTGATCCTGACGGCGACTCAGATCATTGATTTCAAGCTAGGTTAGAAAATAAGATTCTCTTATATAAATACCTAGAATGATCTAACTTAAACGCGGGACTGTTTGGTATTTGGATTATTTTGGGTTTGTCTAATCACCGTCTTTGAGGAATGACATCATGTCCCGGAGCTCTTTACCCACCTTCTCTATGGGGTGTTCATCATTTTCTTTACGGAGCCGATTGAACCGAGGCCTTCCTTCATCATTCTCTGTTATCCACTCACGGGCGAAGCTTCCGTCTTGAACCTTAGCTAAAACCTTTCGCATATTTTCCTTGACTTTATCGTCAATTACCATCGGTCCTCGCGTGTAGTCGCCATACTCAGCGGTGTCGCTAACGGAATAGCGCATGTATTCCATTCCCCCTTGGTAGAGAAGATCAACTATCAACTTTAGCTCGTGCATACATTCGAAGTATGCTGATTCTGGCTGGTATCCGGCTTCAATTAAAGTCTCGAACGCGGCTTTTATCAGCGCTGTAACCCCACCACAGAGAACAGCCTGTTCTCCAAAAAGATCAGTCTCAGTTTCTTCCTTGAAAGTAGTCTCAAGAACACCAGCCCTGGTACAGCCGACACCTCTTGCGTAGGCCATCCCAATGTTATGTGCCTCCCCACTGATGTCCTGGTGTATTGCCAAGAGACCAGGTACACCAGATCCCTTTGTGAAAACCTCCCTCATTCGGTGCCCTGGTGCTTTAGGAGCGACCATCGAGACGTCCACCGTAGTAGGCGGGACGATTGTTTTGTAGTGGATATTGAATCCGTGGGCGAACATCAGGGTCTTGCCTGATACTAGGTAAGGTTCGACTGATTCTTTGTAGACTTCTGCCATTGTGTGATCGGGGATCAGCATCATGATGACATCTGAGTCGCGAGCCACATCGGCGACGTTGCCTACAGAGAGACCGGCTTCTTCAGCTTTTTTCTTGCTCTTGCTACCTTCATACAGGCCTACCATCACGTTAACATTGTTGTCATACATATTTAACGAGTGGGCATGTCCTTGGCTGCCATAGCCGATCACACCTACAGTTTTGTCCTCTAGGTAGGACATATCAGCATCGTTTTCGTAGTACATCTTTGCCATCTTAGGTATTATCTCCGTTCTTGATATTTGATTGTCAGACTGATGATGCTTCTCCCCATACTCTATGGGTAGAGGATCGGGGAGATCTACTCCCAGCGCCGCGGTTGATTGCTATCGTTCCTGTCCGCATGACCTCTTCTACCCCAAAGCCTTTCAAGAGTTCATGGAGGGACTCAACCTTTTCCTCGTCGCCACTGACCTCAACTATCAGAGAATCGGTTGCGACATCTACGATATTGGCCCGGAAGATATCCACGACCTGCATGATTTCACTGCGGGTTTGTACATTTGCCTTCACTTTTATGAGGGCGAGTTCTCTGGATACGATGTTTTGATCCGAGATGTCGGATACTCGAATCACATCGACAAGTTTGTGAAGATGTTTGGTCATCTGTTCGACGACCTTGTCATTGCCCTCTACAACAAAAGTCATACGCGACAAATTAGGCTCTTCACTGTGACCAACGGCTAGGCTAGAGATATTAAAGCCTCTACGTCTGAACATGCTAGATATACGATTCAAAACACCGGGCTTGTCCTGTACAAGAGCGGTTATGGTGTGTCTGGCGGCAGGGCCGTTCATAGTCATTGCTTGATCCCTTCCGGAAGCGGTTCTTCGATCAGGTCATGAATGGTCTGGCCTGCCGGGATCATAGGATAGACGTTCTCTTCCTCTTCCACGACGAAATCGATCAAAGCAGGGCCGTCGTATTCCATCGCCTTTTGAATTGCTGGCATTACCTGAGTTTTTTCAGTTACCCGAAGTCCCAACATTCCGAAGGCATCGGCTAGCTTTACGAAGTCAGGATTGTGAGTGTACTGGGTCGCAACATAGCTCTTCTGGTAAAAGAATTCCTGCCACTGTCGGACCATTCCCAAGACTGAGTTGTTTATAATCGCGAACTTGACAGGGATATTATTCTCTACCATAGTGGCGAGCTCTGCCATGGTCATTTGGAAACCACCATCACCGGCAACAGACCAAACGACCTTCCCAGGTGCACCCATCTGCGCTCCCATAGCGCCTGGTACTTCGTATCCCATAGCACCTGAGCCACCTGAGGACACCCAGGTTCGTGGGTCTTTGAACATGTAATGCTGTGCTGCCCACATTTGATGTTGGCCAACGCCTGTCACTACGATCGCTTCTCCATTAGTTGCCTTAGAGAGCTGGTTAATGATGAACTGGGGTAACAGTTTTTCCGTTTGGCGGATATACATTGACGGGTGATCGTGTTTCAGTTTATCAATGTCCTGAATCCATTCTAAATGAGTCGCTGGCTCCACAAGTTTATTGAGCTTTTCCAACACCCGTTTTATGTCACCCACAATCGGAACGTCGACAGGAACGTTTTTACCAATCTCTGATGGGTCGATGTCGATATGTATCTTGCGAGACCGAAGTGCAAATGCGCTTGGTTTTCCGGTGATTCGGTCGTCGAAACGCATTCCTAAGGCAATGAGCAAGTCGGCTTCCTCAATTGCTTTACTGGCATAGGCCATACCATGCATTCCTGGCATCCCGACGGCCAAAACATGATCATCAGGAAAGGAACTGATGCCCAGTAAAGTTGTGATGACAGGTATTTGCGCCTTCTCTGCTAATTCTCGGACTTCCTCCGAAGCCCCGGAGAAAAGTATCCCATGTCCAGCTAGGATAACCGGCCTTTCCGATTCAGCTATAACGCGCGCGGCACGCTTGATCTGTGCCGAGTGTCCTTCTAGGTTAGGCTTATAGCCTGGCAGATCAAGAGAATCCGGATACTCGAAATTCCCTTCTTCTTGAAGTACGTCTTTTGGTAGATCGATAAGTACAGGACCTTGTCTCCCTGTGTTGGCGATATGGAAAGCCTCGTTGATGACAGAAGGTATCTCGGCAGGATCCATTACTAGGTAGTTATGCTTGGTAATAGGCAGGGTAATGCCAGTAGTATCCGTTTCTTGAAATGCATCACTGCCAATTGCAGCCCGTGTTACCTGGCCGGTTATTACGACCATAGGGATGGAATCCATTTGGGCCGTAGCAATTCCGGTGACAAGGTTCGTAGCACCTGGTCCTGAAGTTGCCCACGCCACTCCTGGACGGCCTGTGACTCGAGCGTAGCCGTCAGCCGCATGTGCGGCGCCTTGCTCGTGGCGTACTAGGATATGCTTGAGCTGTGGATATTCTGGCAAGGTTTGATAAAGGGGCAGGATGGCGCCTCCCGGTAAGCCGAAGATCACATCGACTCCTTCCCTGATTAGACTCTCGCACACCATCTGTGAGCCAGTTAAGTTCATGTTTACAGTAGCCTCCTTGAAAGCCATGACGACCGGTGTCGCCCATAATTAAAAAAGTCCCGTCCTGGCAAAGGGACGGGACTAATGTCTCGTGGTACCACCCTAATTGCCCCGAAGTATCGGGGCCACTCTAAGGCTGTAACGGGCCAATCCGCCCGACCCTACTCAGTATCAGACTAGAGGTCAGTTTACCAATCGTGCAGAGAGTCGATTACTTTCGACTATTCTCTGCACGGTGATCCTCCAAATCTTTTCAGGCCAGATGCTCAGGGGCGAGTTCGCGTTTGCTTACACGCCGGGGTTACACTATTCCCGGCTCCCTAAGGTGCGCTAAAACACTACTACTCCCCGTCTCCGCTGTTAGTTTATATCTATTCTCACAGTAATCGAATATAGCATGGCGCCGGAAAGGGTGTCAATTACAGTAGGACACCAACTATCGCATAATTTTCGATTTGCTTTTGTATTGGAGGACCCTAGGCTGGAGAAGAAATATAGAATAGTAGAGTGAGTAATGCTTAATTAAATATTTGACGTAGTGTCTATCGGGTATCTTGTTAATAGACTTGGATTGTAGCTATTAGGTCTTTAGTAGGTGACTTTTACGGCTACCATCGCGTGCGCTAGCTCTATTGATCGTGTCAAGGTCGCTATCTTCACAAGACCAATAGGTTAGCCGATTCGTGATGAGGGGGTTGTATACCTATCCAAAAAAGATGCCAGCATTTATTTAGTGAATGATTCTTTGATAGACTTGCTGTCCTTCTCGAAATAGATCTACAACCTCCCGTCGTTGGCTATCCTTGTAGAATTTGCCTTTTGTCCCGACCCACTTTAACGACTCGTCAATTGCCTTATCGAAATAAGTGGCAGCGGCTATTTTTTCCGGGCCCTCAAGCCCGGTTTTCAGGTAGATTGGACTTGTATGTGCAAAGATAGGTTGTGCAAAGCTATCACGAGCTTTACTCCAGAGCCTTGCTGCCACCCAGCCATCGGAACGGATTGGGATGTCTGCCTCAAGACTACCAGTGGCCATTTCTACCTGCATGGTTTTCCGGACGATGATCTCGCCGTTGAAAAGGATTTCGACATGGCTTACTGGGTAATGTGACTGCCATCTTACAAGACTAGACAAAGATTCCCCAGGCCTCGCCTCAATTTCAGTCCCTGGCATTTCCCCTTGGATAGATAATGAGAGGGACGGACCGTTTGTTATAAACGTTCGGCCTTGTTTCAATGCAGCTAGCCATGGTTCATATTCAAAATCTTCGCCCGTGTAGGCGTAAACACGATTACCCGAACTGATAAACCAATCCGATCCGGTAGACATTGGAAGCCGGATCCCTGCATTGAGCATTTTATAGTAGATGTCATATTCGGGGTCCATCCAGTGGGGATCAAACAGATTAAAGGCATCTACTTTTCCTAGTGCTGCTGCCACTGGGGCTTCCATTCCGCGACCGTTGTGACACCAGATCACAATTCCCCCTTGGCGGTGTGTGTCGTCGCACGCATAGGATAGGGGTGGGTAATCAGGATCGAAGGCATCGACCAGAAGGCCACGGCTAACGGGCTCTACAACATTCTTGATGTTCAGCAACATAATATGACCATAACCGGGGCTGTGGCTCTCTTCTGCATTGTGGCGACTCTCTTCACCACATTGCACGTAGTGATGGGCTGAAGTGAAGTCAGTCATCAAGCCAGGAGAGTATTTGTTAGATGCATACTCGAGGTCCCATCTTTTGAGTATACTCACCGCTGTCATCCTGAGATCTTCAACACGAGGATCGAGATGCAGTCTGTCGTCTGGCCGCTTCTCCTTCTCGTCGTAATGGATGTGGGTGTTCCCGGGATGCCAGCCTTCTGTGCCAAGCTTGGACCAACGTTTTAACTGCACGTCTGCGATGACGGTGCCTTGAGAAGAGGCTTCTATATCAAGTGTGGCTGGTATGTACTCAGTGCCTCTTTCCACGATAACTCGTACCTGTCCCCGTGGGACATCAATTTCAAAAGATCCACTTGAATAGAAGAATGAAGTTCCGGGACCTATTTTGAGCAGAGAGTCAATGGGATGCAGGAATTCACCTGCCGCATCGGTCACGTTCACTCTGGCAGAGACCGTTTCTCCGGTTTCGCTATCTGTGATCCTACCGGCGAGCTTAGCCATAGTTTCCTTCTTTGTTTAGATGATGGCTTCAGAGGACTTGGTTTGGGGCCTAAAGTCCGTTAGTTGATAATAGTCCATGAAGCAATTCGACAGCCTCGCTGTTTTCCTTTGAAGAAAAACCGTCAACCATTGGAGCTCTCTTGCCGGTGAAACCGTCTACGGCACCCAGTTCGACAGCCCTTTCGAGTAGGTTAAGTTCTGTTTCTACACTGGGCAACAGGTTACGGTTCTTTAATAACGACAACGCGGCGACAAGTCCATATCCTCCCCAGTTGGACACGCTAGCAATTATCAGGTTTGTTACCGTCGTGCGGCAGGGATGCTCAACCAAAGATGGGATATTTGCTACGAACTTTGCCACATTACCCATACCGATCTCGTTGCCTCCGTCCCCTATTCCTATGGACGGGATACCGCTTCTGAATAGCCAGTCTAATTTGGCGTTATAATCTGTGATATCGATGTTGCGCATGTTACGCGCCTTGCCGTCTGAGCTCTCTCCACACCTTTCTATAGAGATAAGAACAGATGGATCGAGTTCCTTGAGAATATTCTCAGCGAAGAGCTTGCTCTGATTATCACTTGTGATCGGGAAATCTATTATGTTGGTACCTTTATCGACGAGGCCTTGCATTACTTTAATCGAGTAGCGATCGGTGACGTACGCTATGTCGTATCCAAGTGATCGCAGGGCATTTCCTATAACTGTAGCCCCTACAGGCCCATCCGTTTCTGTGGCGCTGGCAGAGAGGATGTAGAAACCGGTTACAATAATCGCTGTACCGGGATTGCCGAGTATCAAGTTAGCTGCATCATCGACATATCGTTTAGCAAGGTTCGGTCTCAGGGAAGAAATACCCCGTTTGTCACGGTCTAGGATGAGGTCTTCGATAGTAACGCCCATTGTTTATATAGCTTTAAAGAGTTGCTATGTCTTCATTCCGTTTGTCAGTAAGGAACATGTGGCCAGGTGAGTGAGTGATCATTATTGGGGGTTTAGAGGACATTGCAACAGCTTGAGGTGTTACCCCGCACCCCCAGAATACCGGCACATCTTTTTCGCTTACTGGGGCGACATCACCAAGGTCTGGAGAATGGATGTCTTTAACGCCGATTGCCTCTGGATTGCCTATGTGTACTGGCGCTCCATGCACAGCCGGGTAACGTGAAGTGATCTGGACAGCCTTTACAACCTTGTCTCGGGGTATTGCTCTCATCGATACGACCATAGGCCCTGAAAAAATCCCTGCGGGCTCAGTTTGTATAGATGTGACGAACATCGCGGTATTCTTTCCTGTCTCGTAGTGAGGGATACGGATTCCAGCGTTAACCAAGGCTTCTTCGAAGGTGAAGCTACATCCAAGCAAGAAAGAGACCATGTCGTCACGCCAGACGTGGGTAATATCTGTAGGTTCTTCTATGAGTTCACCATGCTCATATACGCGATATTTTGGAAGATCTGTCCGAATGTCGGCGCCGGGTGCCATGGAGCGGGGCTCGAACGAGCCGGCTTCTACAACTTCTAGTAAAGGACAAGGTTTTTGGTTACGTTGGCAAAATAGCAGGAAGTCAAAGGCCTGTGCTTTCGGCAGTATGACTAGATTTGCTTGTACATACCCTGGCGCCATGCCACTAGTCAAGCCACTAATCTGGCCATTACGCATCTTGTCTCTCAACTCTGCAGGGAGAGTTACTGATGTACTTGACTCCATGGTTATGTCTTTTAACCTCGTAAACTTTGATTGTCACCAGATCGGAATGCGGGGTCTGTGAGATCTAATTCTATCATGGACGGAATCATCGACTTTGTTATCAATTCTCGGATTAGCCTGCTGGAATTTTTATCGATTCGGATACCACTAATATCTAGGGAGTGGACAACGAACTCTATTCCGGTCAATCGGACAAAAGGTCATCGTTTTTTGCAAGCCGCTGAAGTTCAAAGAGTTTTGTTATCGCCTCTATTGGTGTCATTGAATCAATGTCAATTGACATCAAGACTTGTAAAGCGGATGGGGTTGAGGTTATTAGTTTAAGCTGTTCACCCAATTGTGCTGAAGGCCTGTGAAGCATTCCCAATTCTCCATCCGGGGACGAGTGGTCACCGCCCTCAAGTTCAGCTAGAATTTCCCATGCCCGCTTGATCACGACGTTTGGTAGACCTGCAAGTCTAGCTACCTGCACGCCATAGCTTTGATCTGCTTTGCCAGGTATGATTTGGCGCAAGAAAATTATTTTTCCTTGATCTTCTGAGACAGCCACGTTGAGATTTATAGCGCGTGGCAATATATCGGCAAGATCTGTTAATTCGTGATAATGAGTTGCGAATAGGGTCTTGCATCCAAGCCGCGGATGGTTGTGTATATACTCCGCTACCGACCTAGCAATCGCAAGGCCGTCGTAGGTACTTGTGCCACGACCAATTTCATCAAGAATGACTAGCGATCGAGGGGTTGCGTGGTTGAGAATCGAGGCCGTTTCAACCATCTCAACCATGAAAGTTGACTGTCCGGCAGTGAGATCATCTTGCATTCCTACACGTGTGAAGATTCGGTCAACCAAACCGATGACTGCTGATTCAGCCGGGACAAAACTACCTATCTGGGCCATAAGTATAATTACAGCGACTTGACGAAGATAGGTCGACTTTCCTGCCATGTTAGGCCCGGTAAGGAGTACAAGTTGATTCTTCTGGTTAGACAGGGTTGTATCGTTAGGTACGAATGTCCCAGAAGGTAGCATATGCTCGACGACAGGATGGCGGCCTTGCTTAATCGATATAGTTAAACCGTTGTTTAGATCTGGCCTTACATATCCATTTCGGACTGCTATATCCGCAAAACTCACGAATAGATCGACTCGCGCGATTGCGGACGCTGTAGACATGATTTGAATAGCGGAATCGGATACCTGACGGCATACTTGGCGGAACAGCGATAGTTCTAGGTCAATTATTCTCTCGTTGGCACTTAAGATCAGTGACTCGTACTCCTTCATTTCTGGAGTGATATACCGTTCTCCACCTACCAAGGTTTGGCGCCGGATGTAATCATCAGGTACCGCATGAGTATTTGTCTTGCTGACTTCTATGTAGTAACCAAAGATTTTGTTGTATCCGACCTTGAGGGATTTTATGCCTGTGCGGGCTCTCTCTTTTTTTTCGAGACCCGCTATGTATTGGCGTGCGTGATGGGAAGAATGCCTTAACTCGTCTAGTTCATCTGAGAATTCTTCTCGGATAACACCTCCATCCACAAATGTGGCGGGAGGATCAGTCTTGATGGCGGCTCCTATGAGCTCTGTGATCTCGACATGTGCTGATATCTCTTTACTCAGCCAGCCGATCTGTATTTTGTCCGCATCCGCTTCAAGGATAGAGCGGATTTGAGGTGCTTGATGGAGACTTGTTTGTAGCGCCACTAAGTCTCTAGGTGAAGCGGTGTTGCCTCGCACGCGGTTTATTAGCCGTTCGAGGTCCGAAACAGATTTCAACAAAGAAATGAGGCGTCCGCGTCTCAGTGCACTTTGGTAACACCAATCCACGGCGTCGAGTCGACGCAAAATATTGTCTATGTCCAGCAGTGGTTGTCCAAGCCATTTTTTAAGGAGCCGCCCACCCATGGACGTTGTTGTATTGTCAAGTACAGAAAGCAATGATGAATTTTTATCTCCCCAACGCCCTCCCTCAAATAACTCGAGATTTCGTCTTGTTGAGGGATCGATGGACATGTGGCTCTTGGTCGAATATGTGTAAAGTGAAGTAATCTGGCTAAGTGCGGTCTTTTGATTCTTGTCAAGGTAGTCGACTATCGCGCCAGCGGCTCTTGATGCCAACTCCAGTTTTTCACATCCATATGGCTCCAAGGAACTAACCTTGAAGTGGTCCAGAAGCCGTTCTTTTGTCCATTCACTATGGAAGGCAACCAAGTCAATGTAAGTTACTTCCGGACCTTTATCAGGCGGTGGAGTGTCTTGTCCTTCTGGCGCGATCAATTCTGCAGGAGCAAGCCGTCCCAGCTCTGCTGGCAATTCATCTAACGGCAATTGTGTTGTACAGAACTCACTTGTGGTGATGTCCACGGAAGCCAATCCAGCTAAGTCGCCTTCAATTACCACGGCAGCCAGATAGTTATTGGTGTCTTGGTTAAGAATCGACTCTTCTACAACCGTTCCGGGTGTAACTACACGGACAACCTCACGATCTAACAAGCTTCGTGAAGCCGATGGTTCGCTGGTCTGTTCGCAAATAGCTACGCGGTAACCCTTCTTAATTAGTCGAGCGAGATATGAATCTAAGGAATGGTATGGAATTCCTGCAAGTGGTATACGTTGGCCTTTGCCCATTTCGCGAGAAGTGAGAGCGATTTCTAATTCGCGCGATATGGTTCGAGCGTCATCATCGAAAGTTTCGTAGAAATCTCCCATCCGGAACAAGAGAACAGAGTTCTGGTGTTGTTTTTTTATACGGAGATACTGCTGGCGTGCTGGGGTGGTCATTACATTGAAAGATTGTCGTCGTAGTTGTAAATATTTTAGTTGAGTGTGGTTGTGACTGGAAGGGTGTATATTAGTATAGACATTCAGCTCTCCTTCCAAAACCTCTCTTCTTCAACCACGAAGCCACGAGGAATAAATTGGGATTTAACGTCTTCGATCATTCCTGGATGGCCGCATGCATAAATGACAGTCTCGTCTGGTGGAAGATCGTGCTTCTCTACGTAACTCTCTAGGATTTCGTTGACTCGGCCAACCTCCCCTTTCCAGCCAGAGTTACGTTCTTCGGTTGGTCTGCTGATCGTAGGCAGGTAAGTCAATAGATCGGGATGGCCTTTCTGTAATCTTGTCAGTTCATTGTCATAGACAAATTCTTCAACATAGCTGGCGCCCTGAAGGATATGGAAATAATGTCCTTCTCGTGCGTCGTATAGATAATCCCTAAGGATGCTGATATAGGGAACAATGCCCGTTACGGTTGAGACCATAAGCTGCTTTGGTAGAAGTGGATTGAAGATGAACAGCCCTTTGGCTCTTGGCCGGACAGTGACCGTATCTCCACGTGATAATTCTCGAAGTTTCGGCGTCAGTATACCATCTGGAGGTGGCACCAGTTCTACAAAAAGCTCTAGATAGGGTTCATGAGGTGCTGATGCTATTGAGTATGCTCGTTCTATACCTTCGACGCCTATAGTGCAATACTGTCCTGGCTTGAAGATAAAACCATCCGGTTTCTCAATCGACATGATCCATAAGTCGTTATTAATGTCTTGCCAGGATAAAATTCTGGCCTCCAAGATCCCGCGTCTTTTTGTGTTGGCTTTGTTAGTCAACCCCTAGCCTCCTTGGTACTAAACCAACCGATACGGATTCCAGTAGCCGTGATTGGGAATAATCGCAGGGCCTAACCGTAACTGTAGATTAGTGATCCTCTGACGACAACTACACAGAAGAGTCATTGGCAAGATCGGCCATATTGTAATTTTCCTTTCTGGCCCGAAGGTCTAAGTAGACTAAAGTCTGCCCTATCCATCCAATCGGCAAGATAATAACACCTGCGGTTGCAACAACTAGACTTGATAAGACAGCGCTGATATTTGAAAGGCCGTAATTGACAGATACGGCTATAAAAGCTATTACTAATAATATGAACGTATAAATAAGACAAATACCCAAAACACGCCAGTAATAGCCTTTTACAAGATCGCGGCTCCTCCACATAGAATCAAGTGGCCCTTTCCCCTCGAGCATGATGCACGGCACGAAGCAGTACCAAATAACTAGCAAATAGAATAGTAATGGTATGCCTATAACGATTGAACTCAGGGCAGCAGCTCCTATGAGGCAAAGCCCAAATACTAGGTGTCCTACGGATAGCGAGAGAATTCGATACCAGGCTCTTCTAAACGAGGATCCTAGATGTATATGACCCTCGAGATAGTGCTGGGTGATTGTTATCACAGAACCCCCACTTGCTAATGCGGAAAGTGGGAGCACAAAGAGGAAAAGCACCAAAGTGACACTTATTGTGGCAGCATTTGGAAGAAACGACAGTAAAAAAGCTGGTATTTGAGGCACCAGTGCCAGCAATATTAAAGGCTTAAAGCGAATTTTGTAGATTGTCGCGGTTTCTTTGAGAAGATCGCTCACGCTCATAGGGGCCAGCTGGTACTGCTGACGCAAGTCTTTTACCGGACCTTCTTCACCTTGCGGTCCCAAGGGAATTCCGCATGAACCACAGAACCGTGCTTCATGTGGGTTGGTGGTGCTGCAAACGGGACATTTCAATTCTTCACAACAACTTACCGTCTTTCTATCTACTACGTGGCGTGCGGTATTTACTAAACGGGGGCTGCTCGTTCAATTTTCTTCACGCGAATTGGCACTAACGGCAGGCTATCGACTTCCAACATTGGATCAGGCATGCGAGAGCGGTCCAATTCGGACGCGAGTTCGCCAAAAAGGCTGGTAGTTGATATTAGACCTTGAAGAGGACTGGTCAATTGTACTATCCCTTGTTTCGCATCACGTGGGGATGTAACCTCTATCCAGTCCCCCTCATTCAACCCAAGGGTGCCCGCGTCTGCGGTGTGTAATTCAAATATCTCGGTTTGACGAATATGTGCCCGCCGCTTCTCAATTTCAATTTCCGTTTCACGCTTGGGATCGTGAAGTATCCGGCCACGGGCGAGAAGGTAAGGGAATTCGGAATTTGAGTGGAGTGGGACTTCCTGAAGATCCATCCTCGCTAACTTGGCTCGGTGGGACGGACTATCTTCGGAGGTGTAAAGACGAGGAGTGTCACTCATATCTGAGGCGAGACAAGGCCACAGGATGCTGTTGTTACGTAGGCGAGAGAATGTGATACCACCGTATATTTCAACAATGCTGCTAATTTCGTCAAAGACAGAGCCTGCGTCCGCGTGGTCGAACCCGTGTCCTCCCATTCTACGAGCTAGCTGGCTAAGAATACGCCAGGGAGACTCTTCGTCACCAGATGCTCCGATTGCTGGATGTAACAACTGAACACGACGTTCCAGGTTAGTGTAGGTCCCTTCCTTCTGGGCGAAAGTGGTAGCTGGTAATACGACATCGGCTATTTTGGTGAGATCAGTCTCGAATGTACTCAGTACTGCCAGAAATTCAAGTCCGTCAAGACTTTGAACGAATTCTCCCAGTTCCCCATTTCGGAAATTTGGGCTGTCCCCTATGACTATCATTGCCTTGATGCGCCCGTCTCTTACCGCAGAACCAATTTCTGAGAGAGGGATGCCAGGATCTTCGGGCACATGGCTATTCCAAGAGTCGTTCATTTGCTTGCGGAGGTCTTCGGTAGGTGTGAGATAGCCCGGGAATCTATCAGGGACGCAGCCGACGTCTCTAGATCCTTGTTCATTACCTCCGGGTAAGAGCGGGTAGATGCCTGAAGATGGCCGGCCCACGTTCCCTGTGGCCAAGGCGAGATTGATGATACCTCGCGCACAAGTATCACGAAGATCAGGGGCCAAAGTTTCTAGTCCATAGAGAAATGCACATGGGCTATCTGTCGCTATGGTTCTTGCGGCATTTTGAATTTCCGTTACTGATATTGAGGTCATTGCTGAGACCTGTATCAAGTCGAAAGCCCAAAGACTATCCTTGAGCTCTTTGACGTTGACGCATCGGTCGGCGAGAAAGTCGTGATCGTCTAGGGATTCGTCAAAGATGACTCGTAAAATACCACCAATCAGGGCGGTCTCACTGCCTGGAATAGGCCTCAGCCAAATATCAGCGTACCGTGTCATCTCAGTTTCGCGCTGGTCGATCACTACGAGTGACGCCCCGTTTTTTACAGCTTTCTTGATTGGGAGCGCTATCACGTTTTGTTCTTCCGTCATATTGCTGGAAGTGATTAGGAAGCATTTTGAATCTTCAAGATCCCAGATGGGATTTGTCGCCGCGTGGTGCCCGAGCATATCTTCAAGCGGGGGTATCAGTTCAGGCCTCAAATTGGAAGCTATGTCTACGTTATTGGACTGCATAACCGTACGAGCAAATTTCTGGGCAATGTAGTTGTCTTCATTAGTACCTCGGTCAGACGCGATGAGAGCGAACTGAGACCCTTTGAATTGACCGAGGCGATCTATGGTGAAATCGATGGCTTCTATGGTAGTTGCTTGGTTATTTCCACCATCGGATTGCAACAGGGGCTTAATGAGTCGTTTCCCGCTGTTTACAAAATCAAGGCCAAATTTTCCTTTGAAGCACCCTTGTCCTTTGTTGACTGGTGAATGTCTATTTGGGATAGCTCGGATCAGCCTGTTTCTCTTATCGATTTCCAGATCCATTTGGCAGCCGACCGGGCAGTGTGGGCAAATGGTTGATACCGTCTTCTCCGCCTTGTCCCACTTGTGTTTTCGTTCCACAAGTGCGCCTGTAGGACATACGTCGATACAGGCTCCGCAGAACTCACACCCCGATTCCAGCAAAGACGTGCCCTGTGAAGTACCGATAAGGCTGCGGCCCGCACGGTCGGTAAATGTCAGGGCGTTGTCACCGCGCACCTCTTCGCAGACCCTTACACACCTACCACAGACGATACAAAGATTCATGTCCATGTCCAACATTGGGTCAGAGACCTTAAGTGGGAGATTACGGTTGTTGTAAGTTAGAGGAGTGTCCATCTCCATTTCGAGGTACCGTACCGTGTCCTTGAGCTCACATCGTTCATTCTTCGGACAGGTAACGCACCTATCATTCACGGACACGTGTCTGAGGCATATGTCGGATGGGCCACATAGGTCCACGCGATGGCAGGTGAGGCATCCGTGAGGATGCTCTGAGAGCAGTAAATCCATAATGCCACGGCGCATTTCTGTGATATTTTCGGACTTGGTATTTATCACCATGCCATCTGCTGCCGGGACAGTACAGGAAGCTTGGCTTCCCGGTGGGCCACCTTCTATCTCGACCACGCACATTCGGCACGCGCCGAAGGCTTTCATATCAGGGTAATAACAGAGGTATGGAACATATATTCCCGCGTTCATGGCTGCCTGAAGCACGTTTGTGCCAGGAGCGGTTTTTACTTCCACGCCGTCAATCGTTAGTGTGATCTCATCTGCCATTAAGTAGCTCCACTCGGTGGGTCTGGGGTGACTTATTTAGCCATAGTCTCTATTGGGATTAAGCCAGTCCGATATTGTTCTGCATATGTACGCATGTTACGGGGAGCGAGTAATACCTCTTTGCAATCACCCGTTGGACATACCTTGTCTTCAATATGAGTCTGAAAATCATCAGGGAAATTCAACAAAGCTGATCGCAAAGGATTGTATCCTAGTTGGCCATGGAAACAGAGAGAGGCAGCTTCCATCGTATCCCCGACTTTATTCATTAGGTCTATATCTTCAGGAGAAGCTTCACTATTTGCAATTCGATCAATCATTTCTAGTAATTGGGACATTCCTAATCTGCAAGGGAAGCATTTACCACAGGATTCGTATTGGCAGAATGCGACTAACAGGCGAGCTATATCAACAGCGCATTTTGTCTCGTCACCAACGATAACGCCTCCTGATCCGAGCATTGCTCCGTGTTCACGCATTTCGTCAAAGTCAAGATGGTAGTCAAGGCTTTCTTTTCCTAAGAGATGTCCTAATGGTCCTCCTAGCTGGATCATTTTGACATTTTTCCCACTGGGTGTTCCGCCGCCTATCTCATTTACTATCGTCCGAAGCTGCAATCCCATTGGAACTTCATACATACCAGGACGTTTCACGTCACCGCTCAAACATATTATTGCTGTACCGGTGCAATTGTCGCGCCCTATCGACTTAAACCATTGACCACCGCGGGAGACTATCTCTGGGGAGTAAGAGAAACTCTTAACGTTATTAATTGTGCTGGGTTTACCCCACACTCCAAATGCAGCTGGGAATGGTGGCTTGAATCGTGGCATAGAGCGCTTACCCTCTATAGATTCCATAAGCGCTGTTTCCTCGCCAGCAACGTAGGATTCGCCAGTTAGGGACACTTCGATATCAAAGCTATAATCGGATCCCAAAATGTTCTTGCCGAGGAGGCCAGAATCGTAGGCTTGTTGAATAGCTTGCTCAGTACGAGATATAGGCCCGTTGTGACCGTGCCGGATGAAGACAATGCCGTTTGATGCACCTGTCGAGTATCCAGCAAGCGTCATGCCCTCAAGAAGAGTATAAGGATCACCTTCTAAGATACCCTTGTCGTTGTAAGCTCCGGGGTCACCTTCTTCACAATTAGCTAGGATGTATTTGGGGGGGCCTCCACGGGCCATAAAGCTCCATTTCACGCCTGTTGGGAATCCCGCACCACCCCGGCCACGCAATCCCGACTCCTTCATTTCTCCAATCACGTCTTCCGGCGCCATTTCCGAAATGGCCTTAGCTAGTCCTCCATAGCCACCGTTGGCTATGTATTGGTAAATATCGTCAGGGGCAATATTCCCTGAATTGCGTAGAGCAATCTTCTTTTGGTGATGGATCCCGGCCAATGTGTTCAGGGCGGGCACCTTCTCAACTTTTTTACCTATATAACCAATGGCGTGTTCGAAGTCTATTTCATTTCCGGATAGGACGCGTTCGACTAGGCCTGGAATGGCAGATGGAGCCATGTTTCCATAAAGGATTCGCGAGATGCCAGGCTTGAGAATATCCACTAGAGGTTCTGCATAGCAAATCCCCATACATCCAACAGTATCGACTTTTGCGTCTATATTGGTACGTTCAATCTCGGCGTTTAGCACGTTCAAAACATCGATAGCGCCGGCGGCCTGTCCACACATCGCTGTCCCGACACGGACCCAGGGACGTGAACCTTCATTAAGTTCACGCCAACGGCGGTCGGCTTCGGTTTTGAGTTCTTGGTAGTCAGGCAAATTAATATCTAATAAAGAGAGAGGTTTCAGTAGTTACAGTGTGACAGGTAGATTTCATTCGTTGCCTCGAAGGCTATTGATATGCTTCTGCATTTGTTCGGGTGTAACCCGGCCGTAAAGTTGATGATCAATGCTGATGACTGGTGCTTGTGAACAGGCACCAAGACATGTGTTGTATTTTAAGCTGATATCGCCGGCTTCTGTGTTCCCCTCGTCAGATAGATCTAGCATTTGGAGGCAATCTTTTTTAATGCGAGGCGCCCCCAAGAGATGACAAGTGGGACCCCAACAAATTTCTATTGCATGCTTTGCCGGTGGTGTAAATCGGAAGTTGGTATAGAAAGTAGCAACTCCCCAAACATCGTTAATAGAGGAATTTGTTTGGGCAGCCACCTCTTCAATGGCTATGGTAGGGAGATAGCCTAATTCGTCGTGGGCTGCATGTAGTGAAGATAATACGGTGACAGCAGATTGTTTCTGGGAGGAAATGGCCTCCCTGGTTCGACCTCTTATCGCTTCATTTGGGATAGTCACCGACTTAGTACCTGTAGATTATTGACAGTGGTCACAATAATAGCACAGCCTAAATTATCCCAACAATCTAATCATGCCATGTCTTGCATAACCATATGTGCTACATGTTTGCCCATGCGGACACTGTAATTTGTTCCGCGGTCCTGTGGATAGACTTGAGTAGTGTTGGCTAGATACACGCCACCCAATGGGGTTCTATGAGACGGCATATCTTGGGAATAGTTAGTGCCAATTACTGGTTGGGCTGCGTTGACTCGCTGGTGGTAACTGGTGACAATCCAAGATGAATCGAAGTCTGGGTTGATCTTTTGGAGGTGGGGAATATATGTCGAAATGAGCTCTTGGTGTCCCATTTGGTAAAAGCGATCTTCCCGCGCCAGATAGTTGGACAGATATACCAGATGCTGGCCGCCATAATGTTCGGGCCCGATAAGATTTGTGTGCTCAATAACACCAACGAATGGGATAGAAGGATCGGCGACATTGAGCCAATATGTATGAGACAAAGGACGATCTAATACTAGAATTAACAAGACAGCGGCTAGATATCTCGTGCTCTCGAGCTGTGTCCTATAATAATCAGGCAAGGTAGATGCGAGCTTGAGGAACATGTAGGAATGCGTTGTTGCTATAACCGCGTCGAAATGCTCGAATTGAACTTCGCCTTTCGGTGATTGAAATTCGAGGCTAGGACCATCAGCATTTGAGGACAGTATTTTGTTAACTGGCCTTGACAGTAACACTTGATTGCCATGTTCGGCGATTTTCAGAGCCAGAACATCAAATATCTCCCCAAAGCTGCCAATCGGATAGCCGAGACGTTCGCGTCCTAGTCCATTATTTCGAGAGGCTAGTCTAGTCGCGATCTTTCCCCAGATCCACGGCATGCCAACTTCTTTATAGAAATCTTCACCGAATTTTCCTCGGAGCATAGGTCCCCAGAAACCCTCAAATGCGGATTTCCCAGCCCATTTCTGGAGCCAGTCGACTGCCGTAATAGATTCAAGAGACTGCCAGTCTTTGATCTTCTGTAGCATCAAGGTCACGAGTCCTAGTCGGATGCGGTCGACCATTGCTAACGGCCTGTACTTCAGAAGATCAATAGGGGTTATGAAGTTGTATATGTGCCCGTCGTGGAGCGTACCCACTTTCGATTCTATCCAAGTCATCTGGTGTTCGAGCCCGATCTCTGTGATAAGGGATAGGATGTCTGTATCGGTAGTAAATAAGTGATGGTAGCCTCGCTCCAGCTTCCCACCGTTGATATCGAATGTAGATGCTTGGCCCCCGAGGAACGGAGCCCGTTCATATACGATTACTTTGTGTCCATTTTTGCCAAGTTCATAAGCTGCTGTCATCCCGGCAGCGCCTGCACCTATAATCCCTACTCTCATTTGCCTGATTCTCGCTTTGTAGTTAAGGGGTTAGTACTAGTATCTTCGTAGCTTTTGGCAAAGCTCTGTCCGCCACGCCCTAGAATCCCGAGCGAAAGATTATCTAATAAAAGAAATAGTTGTCCCAGGCCAATCATCGGAATTAACAATACCGCGTGTACTATTGTTACATAGCCAGACGCCACAGATCTGTCGATGTCTGCTAGCGGAAGAAGTACCAATGCTTCTCTCGTGATAAGTTCGAATAGCCCTATACCTCCTGGTGCGGCCGGAATGGAGCTACCAAGGTTTGACAGGGCGGTTATTAGGACCATAGCTATGGCCATTCCAAAGAAACCGGTGTACAAATGCTGTAATTCGAATGAATATCCTATCGTGAAGAATAGAGCAGCTTCGAAAATCCAAATAGGAAGTGATAGTAAAAACAGCATTAATATTGACCAAGGGCTTTTTAAGGATTCAAGACCATTTAGGAAAAGTTCCACCAGTGATTGAAGCTGAGATCCGGCAGGTGTGGGTAGAAGGCGCAAAATTGGTTTCAAAATTTTCGCTGTTTTGATGGGTGCCGATGCCATTAGCACGAGCCCTATGAAGCCGAGGGCGAAAGGCACACTAATTATAGTAGCCAATAACGGCCATGGGACGTTAGAAATTTTGCTGAACCCTTCTGCTAAGTCCATAAGTGGCACGAAGGCGGCTACTACCGCGATGAATACAAGAAGGGTCAAGGCATCTAGTAGGCGCTCGACCACAATAGTTGCTAGGGCGGATGTTTTGCTGATGTTCTCACGCTCGCCAATGTAGTAGCTACGGACAAGCTCACCTATGCGAAGTGGCAATAGGTTGTTGGCCATGTATCCTATGACCACAACTGGGAAGAGCCTGAATATACTTATAACCCGAATATTTGATAAAAGAGATTGCCAACGGAGAGTTCGGAAAAATACGGAAACTTGATATAACAGAACAGCTGGAACAAGATACCAGTAATTTGCATTGGCTAAGGCGTCAAGAAGGAGATCCCATTCGGTAGTCAGAAAAAATAAAGCCAGTAATGCTACTCCAAACGCGAAGCCCAACCAGTATTTCTTACCACTACTAACCATGTTCTCCTAAAAGTATTCTTGGTGCCGGCAAACCCCCAGCCTGTTTATCCAGCTTGGTTTAGACTAGTTTACGCTATTGGACGTGTTTCTTTGAGTGACCAACCTGCTTATCTAGGTTACAACAGTGACATTCGTTTTTTGTAATTTTAACGGAAGCCAGAGATGTTTAAGTCCGTATCTTGTGAGACATAAACAACAGCATCCTCGCTACCTAACGGAGAGTTTAGCTCACGGTGAAGGAAGTAATCCATACTGAGGCTCCAAATATCTGGATTACCTAAATAGCCGAAAAATTCAATAGGACTCAAGCCTCGATAATTCTCTGGAAACCACCATCTGTGTGGGATCTTGAAGCCTGGTTGGTAGTGATCAGCCAGTATTTCTTCTGATAAGGGTATGTTTTTTGAGTGAAGGATCAATACCTTTGACCTTGGGGCTTCTGTTATTGGAAATTGGTAATCTACATAACCTACATCTTGTCTGCCGCGCAGATACCAGGCCCAAGGCCAGCTAAAACCACTGGATTGGTCGATAATTATCGAGTTAGGTGTTTCGGTTTCGTGGATTTCTTGAACGATTTGTCGATTTACCCTTGCCAAATCCGGAGAAGATTGAGTATAGACGATCATCTCGACGGGAATATCACCGTTTTCGTATGCAGCTGTTCCGCTTGAACGGATTGTGAGAGCAAGAAGGCATATTGCAACCGGGACGGTGGAAAAAGACCAGAAATTCTTTGCTCCAACGCGCTTGAAAATCCCGTGACTCAAAACTGCTAAGGTGATTAGGCTAACGATTAGTACTGAAGGCACAAGATAGTTAATGAAATGCGCTTCAGTTAATGAAAAATAAGATAATTCCCATAAAAGAATCAGGAAGATAGGGAAAATGGGGATTATAAATATGCCTTGTCCTTTCCAAAGCCGACGCCACTGAATTTGATCTATGAGATCACCGAGAAATTTTCCTGAGAGCATGATTAGTGGAAGTGCCAAATTAACCATCAGCCAAGGCATTTTTTCGGTTATGTAGGTGTAAAGAGCAAATGTAGTAATGGCCCAGAATGCCAGAAAGAGTCCGAATCGCCCCCGACATTTCCAGTAATAGATCCCTCCTGCTGCTGCGAAGACTAAGGGAAGATATTCGTATATAGGGGTGATTACTAGATAGTAATAAAGAGGCTGGTTGCCACGTGCAACTTCCTGCTGAACTATCCAGTAACCAAGCGATTGCCATATACCGGACCCGATTCCTCCCAGGTTTGTGAAAAAGGTGGTGTATAGCAGAACCCATATCACATAGAAAATCGCAGCGAACTTCCACCAAGAATTCTTTTGCCATCTAAGCCCGATGGTTGCAGAAGTCCATAGCAATATACCTACCGTTACCGTAGCTACAACGATCCCTCCACGAACTGGCACACCGATCTGAGGACTACCCACCGGACTGGCCAGAACCAAATTGCTCCAGCTCATTAGGGGTGTTTCCTGAAAAATGCTGATTAGTCCTGCACCTAATGGCAGAGATAAGGTAAATAAGAGTAGAAAGAAGCTGGCCTGCCGGGAGATGGTCGTGAGATTCATGCCTTGCGAGAATGTTATCCAAGCCCCTTGGAATAATTGCCCTATTGCGACTGGAGGTGATGCATTGCCAATATCGACTAGGTTCGTGATAGATGAACGGTTCCTGAAAATAATATCTAGTAATAGGTAGCCACCAAGAATCGTAGTAATGACATAAGCACTTTCTTTAGTTGCGAATGCAAGTGCTAGTAGCGCAGAAGCCCAAAAAAGATATCGGGTCTTTCCTTCATCAATGAACCGCCACATTGTAATCACAAGACCAAGGGTCCAGACGGCCATTAGGATATCGTTTCGGGCAAATCGGCTGAAATAGAGCATCGACGGTGACACGGCAAGCATGACTGACACTAGGAAGGCCCCGGTGCGTCCTAAGCGTGTCCTGAGAAATATGGGAAGGCCTACTAAAATCGTTCCTGCAACAGCGTAAATCAACCTGGCTGTAAAATCACTATCGCCGAATAGCATGAAGATTCCTGCAGTGGCCTCCATTTGAAACGGCCCATGCATCATGGGGTCATGTCGGTAGCCATGGCCAATAGAGAGGTTATAGGAATATAAGGCGTGCAAGCTTTCATCGTGATGCAAGGCACGGGAACCCAGATCCCAAATACGAGCACCCAATGACAAGGCAATTAGAATAGTATAGGCAATAACCTCCCTAAAATTGATCGTGACCGTGGACAAGGCGGAACGCAGTCGTAGTGTAATAGAACCCAAAATACCGAGTACTCTCGTGTTGTTTGTTAATCCTATTGAGATCGACGTATTTTCCTGGTTGGCGCCCATAGTTTTATGAGTAAGAAATAGTAAACTACTAGTTTGATCAAAAGAGTTATGCTATTTCCTCCGTCGGTAGATAATTACACTCCCTTCCTGGAATGGAATATCCATGAACTCAGCGAATTTCTCCAAGCCACTGGTTCCATAGGTATCTCGTTCACGGTTTCCCACATATACGTAGTCGATGTGGTATTTATCAAGTAAATTTATTGCTTCCTGAACATCCTCAGTTTGGTAGATAGTGGCGATATCGCCTTCGCGTCCCTGAAATATAGAGGAAGTTCCACGCCACTGTAATTGATGGCCTGCCCAGCCTAATACGGTTGGCACACCTGAGCTGGATGATATCCTTCCGAAAGGAGTGTAGTCGTTGCCAAATGCCTCTAGCACAGTGGAATCTAGGCCCGCGTCCTTTCTTACGAACTCGATGGCGTTATATTCGTCTTCTTGATTAAACTCTACAAGATAGGCCAGTCCGTTGAGCGTGGGAGCCTTGCTAAATAGATTACCTTTGGTGGCGGATGCGGCTACAGGGTAATATGCAGAGACCGTAAACAGAATCACAATCACGGTCAACCAAAGTCGTTTAAATAACCGGACACGGCCTTGATCTCTAGATCGGAGCGTATACCAATAGAAAATCCCATACCCTGCCGTTACCGAAAGGACTATCCAAGCTTGGAAGTATAGCTTGAAAACGGTGTTCATCCGTTCCCACGCACCACCAAATCCATCGTCAACATAAAGTAACTCGGGCCCCATCACTAACAACAATCCCAGTGCTGCTAGCATCAAGGCAAATGTTGTGCCTTGGTTCTTCTCGCCCTGTTTTGATAACCAAATGGCGCTGTACGTTGCGGCCGTAATAAGAATAGCGAATGGAAACACCCCAAATAGTCTTTTTGATATGTTGACATCTACCCCGTGGCTCATTGCGACCCACACTACCAATGGAAGAAAGCCGACAAGTAGAGATATAAATACCGTCAGGGGCCAATCCTGATCGATAGTGGTTTTCCAGAAAACCGATACGATAAAGGGGGAAATAAGGATTATGAATAGAGACCAGACTATAAGAAAATGAGGCAATCTCGTAGCGTGCTCTCCAACGGCAGATATGCCGGATACTTGGCTTGTGAAAGAAACTAAGTAGGGAGCAATCAGTATTAGGGCTAAGATGATTACGGGAATTGCAAACGAACCCATTTCTTTGATTAGGGCTATAGAAACATCCCTCTGTGTTGAATATGCCTTTATCCCCGCGACACCTATCAGAAACATTGCGAATATTGGCAGATCCCACATGTTGATGAATGCCAAGCCTCCCAAGGACAAGCTTATGGCTACTAAGTTTGCTGTGTAGTGTCCAAGGTTGTCCATTGGGCTGATAGTAATAGAGGTAGAGGTAATGGAAGTTTTGTCCGGATTTCGGTAAATTTTTACTAATGACCATGAGGTCTGGGGGGACTGTAGGTAATTCCAGGACATTGTCAAAAACATTATAACGAAGGGGATAGACATCACGTGAGGATGAAGATCGCCTAGCAAAAAGCTGAAGAATGGAAATTCATGGATTGTATAGTCTGCCAACGCCCCGTCTTCGAAGGTGCTAATTACCCGAGTAGCACGCCACCACCACATGAATTCTTGTGGCCTCCATGAGTCAGTAAGAGAAGGTATCGGGTCGGTAATTCCCTCTATAGCAAGCCAGTGCCAGAAATCGCGGGAGCCCATGCCATTGGCTCTCATGAATTCGAGGAAACCTTCTAAATTTGCTGCAACGACCAACAGAATAGTTGCAACGAGACCTGCTCCGAAAGCATGCTTGAGATACTTTGTTTTCATTCGGACTAGGTTCAAAACTAGAGCAAACATTCCGGTCGCTGCCATAGCTGGAATGAGAGCAAGAGACAAATTATAGGAAATTGCTCCTTGGATTCCTGTAGCCTTACTAAGCATTGCCATGATCCAGTACCCAAAGTAGTAGTAGCTGATTGATTCTCCCCAGAGCCAGGGGTCTTTCGGCTCACCGATGTAATTTCGGATAGCCGCATTCAAAAATCCGAAGTCCATGGGCTGTTCTGTATTGGCGATTGCAGGATCATAGGCGCGGTAGATTGCCCATGAGGCGAAGGTGACTAAAAATACTGTCTCGATCGCGATTAGAGAATAACGTTCCTTTCGAATGAATGACACGAGGCCTGCACGTTGTTTCCAGGCCAACCATCCTCCTATCAACGCGAGAATAACTATAAATACACCGATTGTTAACTGCGTACTTGGTACAAGTTGTGCGGAACTTGTGATCCAGGATATATATGCTAAGACCAAGAGACCCAAAGGTTTGCTAATCCCGTATCCCCGGTCCTTCAACTTTCGAAAAAGGAAAAAACATATAGGAAATGTGATTAGACCAATGGTCTCGATTGCCACCAACCAGAGGATTACTTCAGTCATTCGGGCAGTCCGTTCCTAACACATATGCGGTGATGCAAACAAAGCGTCAACGAATTCCTTTGGATCAAAAGGAGCAATATCTTCAAGCTGTTCACCGGTGCCGATGTAAAGTACAGGGAGCTTCAATTCATCCACGATAGCGACTACTACTCCCCCTTTCGCAGTTCCGTCGAGTTTGGAAAGGAATACTCCCGTGCAGTTAACGGTTTCCGAGAATCTTCGGGCTTGGATAAGGCCATTCTGTCCAGTAGTTGCGTCCATAGCTAGTATCGTTTGTTGCTTTATGTCCCAGTTTTGTTTGGAAACCACCCGCTGGATTTTCTTCATTTCTTCCATGAGATTGGTCTTAGAATGCAGGCGGCCAGCAGTGTCTATAATCACGACATCTGCTTGGCGATTTCTGGCAGCTTGAATTGTGTCGAACGCCACAGCACTGGGGTCGGAACCAGATTGGTGAGCAACAACATCCACGCCAATTCGACCGCCCCAAACTTGAAGCTGTTCAATAGCCGCGGCCCTGAAAGTATCCGCAGCCCCGAGGATCACGTGCTTTCCTGAATCTACATATAGTTGGGTAAGCTTGGCGATACTAGTAGTCTTGCCGACCCCGTTAGACCCAATCATTAAGATCACTGTGGTAGTATCCTCAGTAGCTAGATTGGACTCAGGTTTTAGGGTCAGGGTCGAAACCAGTTCCTGCTTTAGGAGCTCAACGGCTTCCTTTGAATCTGAAATACGTTCTTGTCTAACCCGGCGCTTGAGTCTCTCCAATATGGCCTGACTAGGACCAATGCCGACATCGGATGCGATCAGAAGTTCCTCAAGCATTTCCCATAGTTCAGGTCCCAGAGATCCGGATTTAAATAGGTCAGTGATTTGTCCGAACCATGCCGCACGCGTTTTTTTTGCAGCATGTTCAGCTTGATCGTGTTTGTTGTGTTCTAGGAATCTAAACATTGTTATATATAGTGAAAGTGACAGATATCATGATACCAATGGTTTCTGGAACGCCTATCGAGGTTAGCATGGTGATCTGGAGCACACTAGGCTTTTTTGCTCCCGAGTCCCATGAAAGTAGGACTATGGAGGCCGTGCACTAATAAAACACAGATCTTATGTCTAAAGAATTGTTGTAGAGCATGTCTCGCAGCTTGATACATATGTTTCTAGGAGGACTAATTTACGGACATCTGGATTTTCAAAAATGCGGTAGTTATGGAAAGCAAGCCTTTACTGCACTAGGTCCGTGTTTTGGTTCCTGAATCTTTTACTCGTTTATGGTCCTAAAACCTAGTTAAATATCGATGTGCTGGTGCGGTGATTGTTGATATATGTCCAATCATAGTCTACTCCCATTCCTGGCCCATCTGGGGCTTCTACGCAACCGTTTTCGTCGATGGCGTCGATCTCATCTTGGTAGTTGCCGATGAAATATGGTTGATGGAATGGCCTAACCTTCGGGTGAAGCAACCCCATTTCGTAGTAATTAGTGTTGCGGATCGACGACATCAGATGTCTACGTACTGGACCTGGTCCATGAAGTTCAACGTCTAGGCCAAAGCCTTCTGAGGCATGAGCAATCTTCATGGTTCCAGTAATACCGCTATCGTAGTCTGGGTCGGCGCGAACGAAATCAGTTGCCTCGGCTTCTATGAAATCTACATGGGATTCTAAACCTCGAAGATGTTCTAGTTGTAATAAAGGTGTCTTAATAAGCTGACGCAGCTTCTTATGCGCGTGGGCTGAGATTCCTCCATCCTTGAAGGGATCTTCATACCAGAAGAACTGGTATTCATCGCAAGCTCGTCCTAATTTCAGTGCGTCACCGAATGTCTGTATCGCGCAGAATGGATCAAGCATTAGGTCCATCTTGCCTCCGACCCGTTTACCCACAGAGTGTACTATTTCTATTTGCTTCTGAATCGGTGCGTTCTGCCATCCGTGAATTTTGAAAGCGGGATATCCTTTAGCCAGGCACTGCTCCGCGAATTCTGCATAGGCCTCTGCGCTGTTTAGTCCCCCGTCTTCATCGTCACCTACATAAGTGCTCGCGTAGCATGGGAGGGGTCGTTTTGTACCACCTAGGAGTTCATAAATCGGTGCATCGTGGAATTTTCCTGCCAGATCCCATAGTGCCATATCTATTGCCCCAGTGCCCATCCGGGCATGCTGACGAGTGGCCTGTTTTGCGTCATTGTAGACGTCTTCTCGATGCAGAGCATTTCGACCGATAAGGGATGGTGCAAATTGTGGAAATGCCGAATATTCCGTTGAACTGCCTCCTATATATTCGCCTGTAATTCCTTCATTAGTCTCTACAAGTACTCCGTTTGCTAGAGCCTTATGGGTGTTGCCTGGCTTGTAAATAGGTATTCCTATGGTTGGCTCTGCACCAATGTCATCCAACTTGTATTCGAACTGAAAAATCTCAATCTGTGTAATATATGGCTTGCACTTCATGTGTATCCTCCCAAAATTGGTTTAGGAATTTAGGCCCTGCAAAGCATAACCCAAGAGTACTTGAAAGCGGGATATGATATGGAGAAACTTTCACAATGAATTTGTTTGCTAAAAGCATCATCACAAGAGCCTGCGTGATAAGATCCGCACAGGATCTTATCCAAAACTCCTGACTTAGTTGCCTAACAGGGACCACCATGCTTGAAAGATTTAAAGTGCCTGAATCGGACCAGATTCGAATTTCGGCGAATTCGCTCCAGAAGACGGTTTCAGCCATATTTGAAAAGATGGGGGAGACCTCCACAGATGCAGCAATTGCGGCAGATGTATTGGTAACAGCAGACCTTCGGGGTGTTGAGTCGCATGGCGTCTCAAACATGCTTCGGGCTTACGTGGATCGATATGGAGAAGGGACTCTGAAAGCTAATACAGGCTGGCGTATAGTGCGAGAGTCTCCATCAACCGCTACCATCGATGCTGAAAAAGGACATGCCATCATTCTTGGACCGAAAGCCATGGAGCTTGCGATCAATAAAGCCAGGAATGTAGGTATAGGCGCAGTTACTATGTTTAATGCTGGCCACTCGGGCCCCATCGGACATTATGCGATGCTTGCTGCTGATCAGGACATGATTGGGTTGACTATGACGTCAGCCGGAATGAAGATCGTGCCGACCTTTGGAGCTGAACCACGTCTCGGCACTAATCCTATTGCCATAGCGGCGCCGGCTCGAAACGAAGCCCCATTTTTATACGATGCGGCTACGAGTTCTGTAGCAGGGAACAAATTAAAGCTGGCTCAACGTGTCGGAGCAAAATTACTTCCTGGCTGGATAGCAGATCTGGATGGTAATCCTAACGAAGAGCCTGTCTCAATTAAGGATATTGATGCGATCAACATATTGCCTTTAGGAGGAACTCGGGAGCAAGGATCACATAAAGGATATGGTTTTGGAATGATGGCCGAAATAATGACTAGTTTATTGTCTGGATCACTTCCTCCCATGCTGGGAGGAGAGCTTTCGCGTCATTTCTTTGCCGCATTTAATATTGATGCTTTCACGGATGTAGAAGAATTCAAAGATACTATGGACGAAACTCTAAAAAAACTAAGAACAACCCGTCCTACTCCTGGACATGAACGGGTGTTATACGCTGGTTTGGCTGAGCATGAAGACATGGTAGATCGAAGAATCAACGGCATTCCCTTGCATAAGGAAGTCTTAGAATGGTTTGATCACATAACAGGGGAACTCTTTCTTGAACCAATTGAGAGACTCGGCCGTGATGAATGAGTGTTCCGCTCGGTTTGATAATTCTCTAATGAACCCGGGATAAATTATGGAAATGGCCTTAGTGTGCCCAGAAAAATTCCTACCCACTGTCCGATAAACTGAATTCCGAGGAGCTATATATGCCGATATTAACGAAACATCAGATTGTACGTATAACAGATGTGATGATGCAGGCTGGAGGGGCTCCGGCTGGCCACGCTGGTATCGTTGCTGACCACCTTGCCAGTGCAAATCTCGCGGGACACGATTCGCATGGGTTCATTCGTATACCACAGTACCTGAAAGCCATTGAGGAAGGCGATCTCAATCCAAAGGCAGATCCGGAAATAATTGGCGAACATGGTGGGATAATCCAAGTCGATGGACATTCTACATTCGGTCAGGTAGTTGCCACACGGTCTACCGAAATGGCGATCGAGAAGGCTCGTGATCATGGAGTTAGCGTGGTTACTATGGGAAACCTTAATCATACTGGTCGAATAGGAACCTACCCTGAAATGGCAGCATCGGCCGGTATGGCCGGAATAATGTTCACGGGCTTTGCTGGGGGATCGTTCGGTAGCAGCGTGGCTCCATTTGGAGGGCGAGAGGGTCGATTAGGCACGAACCCTTTAGCGATGGCATTTCCTCATGTCGAAGGCGCTCCTATCCTGCTCGATTTTGCCAGTTCCATGGCGGCCGAAGGTAAGCTACGGGTATACCGTAACAAGGAACAGGATCTTCCTGATACTTGGGTAATTGATAAGGATGGTATACCAAGTAGGGACCCTAACGATTACTATGATGGTGGTGCAATACTGCCCGTCGGTGGGATTCAAGGAGGTCATAAGGGATATGCCCTTTCGGTAATGATCGCTATTTTCGGGGGACTTCTCGGCCAGATAGCTCCCCATCCAGGGAAGATTGATATGTGGACAGGATCCACGATACTCGTCATAGATATTGGCCACATGGCGCCTGTAGAAAACATTCAAGCCGAGGTCCAACAGATGATAAGAAGCGTTAAAAACACCCAACTTATGGAAGGATCTACCGGGGTTTTATTCCCAGGGGAAATTGAAGCCAATAGCCGCAATGATAGATTGGCCAATGGCATCCCTGTTGATCAAACAACCTGGGGCCAGGTCGAAGAACTCTTTGATCATTACGGTGTACGTGAGCAATTGGTTGATGTAGTTGCGCCCGGGAGTAATCCGTAGAATGGGCATAGAGATTAGGATCGAAGCAGACGAGCTCAAATCTTTCACCGAAAAGATATTTGCCCAAGTTGGCTTGCCTGATGAAGATGCAATTGTAGAAGCCGAGGTTCTTGTTTGGGCAAACCTACGTGGGGTCGACTCACACGGAGTCTTGCGCGTCCCTCAGTATGTCAAGGCCGTAGATGATGGATATATGAACCCTACGCCAGATATACGCATTTTGAATGAAACACCAGCAACCGTGATGTACGATGCGGACCGTGCCTTTGGGCCTGTTGTAACTACCAAGGTTATGCGTCACGTGATTGAAAAAGCCAAGATTTCTGGTGTTGGTTGGGGGCTTCTTCGTGATACAACACATCAAGGTGCCATGGCATATTACTCTCTCATGGCAGCTGAAGCCGAGATGGCTGGGATGGCGATAGTTTGCAGCCCGCCGAATATGGCGATACACGGATCTCGAGCTCCCGGCGCTCACAACAGCCCTATCTCGATCGCAGTGCCGGCCAAATCGAGGCCGCCGCTGGTTCTGGATATGGCTACGAGCGTAGCTGCCGGCGGCAAGATTTCACTAGCTGTGGATAAGGGAGTACCTATTCCAATTGAGTGGGCCTTGGACCCAGATGGTAATCCTACCACCGATCCTAATGTGGCAACTATTCTACTTCCGGCAGGTGGGCCCAAGGGATCTGGGCTCGCCCTGTTGTTCGAGTGTCTGACTGGAATCATGGCTGGTAATCCCATGCTGGCACCAAATTTAGGCGCTGGTCACGGAAGAAAATTTATACAAAACAGCATAGTTGTTGCAGTGGATATTGCTGCCTTCACTGATATTGTTGATTATCGGAATAACGTTGATGATCTCGTTGATGGGCTTAAGTTACTACCTCGTGCAGATGGCATAGATGAGATTCTGGTGCCAGGAGAACCAGAAAGCCAAGTACTCGGAGAGAGATCACGGGATGGAATTCCGCTTCCTGCCGGTACAATAAACAACCTTGAAGAGGTTGCGCGTAGATTTGGTGTGAGAATGCCGAATTTACTATGACGAGATTTTATATGCACATACTCCCGAATATATACAGCCATAAATCGGATCTACTAATTAAATCGGACTAATTGTTAATTAGAAAGTATCCAATGAGATTATTAGATATTCAAAACCTAATTGATCTATGAGTACGCAGAGAATTTTGGCAAATGCTTCGCAGGTAATGGTCGAACAGTTAGTCGCCTCCGGTGTTAGATACCTTTTTAATAACCCTGGGTCACGTGAGGCTCTTTTCTTCGACGCCCTTGCTTCAAATCCACGAATACACGGTGTTATGGCCTTGCACGAGGGAAGCGTTGCGGCGATGGCTGGCGGATATGCCCAGGCTAATCTTGATCCAGCAGTTATGTCTGTTCACTTGGGGGCTGGCTTGGCCCAGAGTTTGGGACAATTGATAAACGTATGGTCGGCGGCTCGTCACCGGATTCCAGTCCTATTCGTTGTGCCGAATAACAGAGCCTACGGAATTGTTGCTGGGGCCTTTGAGCGCGCTGGCGGTATCATGAGTGACTCAGAGGAGTATGAAGGAGTTGCATTAGAGAAAGTCGATCCTGTAACAATCGCTGAAGGATACGGGGTTGAAGGTCGCCATATCAAAAATGAATCCGATGTTGAGGCAGCCATTTCCCAGGGAATTGATATTGTAGAGAGGGAAAGGCGCCCCATGGTATTAAATGTAAATTTATTACAAGGAATCCCATCTGGCAGCCGTCCAATGAAACCATTTTGGCTAGGTTATGCCTAATAACTATTGTTTAGGTTTGCCGATGTTTTTTTCTTGAGTCGGTTCCCACCGTGTTTTGGCTTGGAATTCTTTTCCCATATCTACAAGACTGTTGATATCCACCCTGTTGCCATTACGGGCGTACTTACTTAGTTCGTGTTCGTGGCTCATCTCTATCGCGTCAAAATTGCATACATCAACACAAATCCCGCATAAGATACAGCGACCCAGATTGATCTCGAATGTATCTACAATCTTGCGGCGACGGCTCTTTCCTTCAGGATGTAGAGGATTATCCTTCATTTGGGCACTCATGCATTGAGTTGGGCATTCCCGAATGCAAACCATGCAACCTGTGCAATACGGTTCGGCAACGGTGTAGTCCCAGAGCAGTGCAGGAAATCCCATGTAACGTTCATTAATTTCGAGTCGTGCATCTGGGTCCGGGTATTGTGCAGTGACAGGACGGCGGAGCGTGGACTTTAGAGTGACGATTAATCCCTTGAGGCTACCTAGCATTGGTGTCCTCCAGTTTATTAATGCCGGTCCCAATAGGTATTCTTCTCAGGTTACGAGTATCGTAGACTTTAACAGACACCAGTTTTTTCTCTGCACCAGCACGACGTCGTACTAGGATATAAGTGACAGCTAGGATAGAGCAAGATAAGGCCGTTAGTGTAGGCCACGGTAATTTGTAAAAGAGTACACTACCGGTGATGACAACATTGATAAAAGATAGAGGCACCAGGACCTTCCATCCAAATGCCATCAGTTGATCGATTCGAAGTCTTGGATAGGTGCCTCGTATCCAGAATATCAGGAGAATTACTGCGTAAGTTTTGGCAATAAACCAGATTGCTGAAAGAGCCATATGGGCTGAACCATCCAATGGCATATCGGGCCATCTCCATCCACCCAAGAACAGCACAACTGTCAGAGCCGCAATGGTGAAGGTATTTACGTATTCGGCAAGAAAAAATATGGCCCAGTGCGCGCCGCTATATTCGACGAAGGGACCACCTACGACTTCCGATTCAGCATGGTGGATATCGAAAGGAGTCCTTCCCAATTCGGCTAGTCCAGCTAAGAAGAACACGAACAGACCAAGAGGTTGCTTTACAATATTTGCGACAATGGATTGATCATCTACGACCTGTCTCAAGTTGAGGGATTGACTGAGCATGGCTACTGCGAGAATGCCCATAATAAACGGTATTTCGTAACTGAGGAGCTGACCTGCTGCCCTTAATCCACCAAGTACGGCATATTTATTGCCGGAACCCCAACCGGCCATTACTAGTCCAAGGACCGATAAGACTGAAATGGCCACGATATAGAACAATCCGAGATCCAAGTTCCTGATCACCAAATCTCGAGAAATGGGTATGGTAACCCAAAGAAGAAATGATGGGATAAAGACAGCAATTGGGGCAATCCAATATACCCGACGGTCTGTCCAAGAGGGCAGGATGTCTTCCTTAGAAATAAGTTTCAGGGCATCTGCGACAGGTTGTAGAATACCGTAAAACCCGACTCGCATTGGCCCGATGCGCATTTGTATTCTGGCTAGAGCTTTACGCTCCAACCACGTTAAGATCAGGACGGTAAATGTGAGAAATCCGAATAGCCCAAGAGTGACAAGTCCATATAAATAACCTTCTGAAAGACTCACCGATCAACCTCGCCTAGGATGATGTCTAATGACCCTAGTATAATGACAGCGTCTGCCACGTAGGCATCTTTGAGCATGTGCTGGATCGCCTGTAGATTTGCGAATGAAGGTGCTCTTACTTTTACCCTGTAAGGCTTGTCAGTGCCGTCGCTTACAAGAAATATACCCAAGTCACCTCTGGGGGATTCAGTTCTCGCATAAACTTCCCCTTTGGGAGGGCGTATTAATCTTCGTACCTTTGCAGTAATTGGTCCTGGCTCCATTTGATCCATGGCTTGATCTATGATCCGGAGGGACTGGCGCATTTCCTCGACCCTTACATAATATCGATCCCAGCAGTCCCCATCTGCACCTACTGGGATACCAAAATCGAGCCGATTATAAAAGCTGTAAGGTTCTGAAATTCGCACATCTTCGAGTACACCACTTGCTCTAAGACAGGGCCCAGATAACCCGTAGTTGATGGCATCATCTGGTCCGATAATTCCAACTCCCTTTGTCCGCTCAAGGAACATCTCATTTGATGATAGAAGGCTGTCACACTCCTCGATTCCTTGGCGGAGATGGTTAGTTAATGTGGCCATACGCTCGGTGAAGTCATCAGGCAAATCTTCTTTGACGCCCCCAATACGTATGTAGTTGTGCATCATACGTGCACCTGTCACCGATTCGAACAAGGATTGAACGCGCTCTCGCTCGCGGAAACTGTATAGAATTGGTGTCATGGCACCAATATCAAGTCCGTAGACGCCGTAGAACAACATATGGCTCGCGATCCTGTTTAGTTCACATAGTATTATTCGTATATATTCCGCACGTTCTGGGATTTCAATATCCATCAACTTCTCGACAGATCGACAAAAACCCAGTTCACTGTTGAGATTCGCTACATAATCTAGCCTATCAAACAGAGTAATTACTTGCGCATATGTCTCTCCCTCACAGAGCTTTTCAGATCCTCTGTGAAGATATCCTATGTGTGGTTCGGCCTTGACAATCAATTCGCCGTCGACCCAGATTAAGAGGCGAAATACGCCATGAGTACTAGGGTGTTGAGGTCCCATGTTTATCATGAGCTCAAGTGCGTCCCCTTGGCTAGGAGAATTGATAAATGACTGCGTTGACGTCACCAATTTTTTACACCTAAACTCGGTATACTTTCTTTACCATTCATTGTAATCGTGGAAAGGAAAACTCTTCAGTCCCGGGTGTCCTTCGAATCCTTCATACAAGAGTAATGGAGAGAGATCGGGATGGCCATCAAATACGACCCCGAATAAATCATGCCCTTCTCGCTCAAACCAGTTTGCAGTAAGCCAAATGTCGGACACGGTCGAGATCTTAGGGTCAGATGAAGCCAGATTTGTCTTGACTACCATCTTGTGTATCTTGGACAGAGACATTAGGTGGTAGTTGACCTCCAGATTCTCCACGTAATCGACTACGGAAAGACATCTGAGGTAATCGAAATCTAATTCAAGGTGATCCTTGGCTATTTTGCATACTTGTGATATGACACTGGGGTCTACGATCACGACTATTTCATCAAGTGCTATTTCAAACTTGGCATCGACGTCTTGTAGGGCCGATGGCAATAATGCCGCGAGGGCCTTACCACGCTCGTCGAGTCGGGTACTCGATAGATCTTCAGGTATTATTGAATTAGGAACTTTCGCCACGTTCCTTGGCGTCCAATTGAATCTTTTGTTGGAGTTGCATGAGGCCGTGCATGAGCGCCTCTGGTCGAGGAGGGCAACCAGGGATATAGACGTCTACTGGTATAAGGTGGTCGACTCCCATGACGACGGAGTATGATCGGTAGTAAGGCCCGCCGTTGGTGGCACAACTCCCCATTGCTATTACCCATTTGGGATCAGGCATTTGTTCATAGAGGAGCTTGATGGGATCTGCCATTTTCTTGACCACCGTGCCGGCCACAATCATCACGTCTGACTGACGAGGCGAAGGCCATGTGACTATCCCGAAGCGATCCAGATCGTGGTGGGACATGTGTGTGCTCATCATTTCGATAGCACAGCAGGCAAGGCCGAAACTAAGAGTCCATAAAGAAGATTTACGTGCCAGGGCGAATAACTCACTAGATTTAGCAGTTACGGCGTTCGGTAATGCTTTCTCGAAGACGCTTTCTCCAGGCTCGTTCCCAAGATGGGGTTCATATCCCTGCCCTAGCGTTATCTCCACTGAAGGACTCCTTTTCTCCATCCATAAATGACTCCAAAAAACAGAATTCCTATGAACACCAACATTTCATAGAAGACTATTGGCAAGGTATCTAGGTATATGATCGCCCAAGGGAAGAGAAATACGGCTTCAACATCAAATATCAAAAAAAGGATAGCGAAAACATAGTAGCGGATATTAATTTGAGACCAGCGATGTGGTCCGGGAAGCATTCCGCATTCATAGGGCAAATTCTTGAGCTCTGATGGTCGTCGTGGAGCTATCAGATAAGATGCAAGGAACATAGCCAAGACAGCCGCGAGTCCAATACCCGCAACTATTGATACCACACTCCAGTCGAGCACGTAGTTCTCAGGCAATGTTTAACCTAGGTCTGTAGGTGAGGACAGAACGTAGTTTATCATCGTGGTTATAGGTGTTTCAAATGTGCTACCTGCGTTAACAGCCGCGGTTGAAATCGGCGCAGACAATTACCATCAATTATCTTCATATAGGGTAGTATTTGGATAGAAGGCGTGCCAAGCAAACCATAAAGCGATCTGGCTAGGTACCCTCGGAAGTTTCCTGTCGGGGTCATCGATGCTAATCAAAGCTTCTTCTGTTACTTCCCATATACCTCCATCTTCATCTATAACTTGGTAGGGAACCGCTTCACTGCTGTTTCCTTCGAGTAGTGACAATTTGATTTGGCCACGGTTATATACCCGAGCTGCCTCCGTTTTCGGCGATGCAATTATGGCTATATTTGTTTCTCCAAGCTGGTCATTCACGACGAGCAATTTCTGTAGAGTTCTTACTGGATATGCTTTTTCGACTTCTGGCAAACGTATTCCTAGGATCGGTTCTTTGGGTCCTAGGGCGTCACTAACTAACCAAACAGGGAAAATAGTTTCATCTTGTGCTAGATATATCTCGAGTGGGGAGCCGGGAGTGTCTTCAGGGGCGTATGCGGAAGGTGGAAAGATGTCGTTGAGTATGGATAGCACGGTCGTGTTTGGGTGCAGGGATGTCCACTCTTTCCAGGTTGTTACCACAACAGGGATACGGGGCAATTCGTTGGCAAACGACGTTGCGCTTCCTACTATGGGGATTCCCGAGAACTGCAACCAAAGCGTCTTGTTGTTGAGATCATAAACTACGGTATTACTCCGATAGATAAGCCCTGATGTTCCAAAATTTGTACGCTTACCACCTACTGACGATGAATAGGCAACACCTGAGCCACATAGGACACATTGAGTAAGAACAATTGGCTGACCACCCAGTGTGTCGTTAACGATCTCATGAGTGTTAGTAATCCGGAGAGGATAGGCCCGCTGCTCTCCGTTAATAGAGATCCCGAATACCCTGTCGCCCGGTAACATGTAGTCTGCTTCTGCAACAGTTACAACTTCTGGGTCTACTAGTGGTGGAGTTTGGTCAGGCGGGATCCCCCCCCAGATGAGTTCAGTTAATAGTAAATCCTGAGAGATCTTGGTGTCGGGTGAAAGGAATTCACCATACCGTCCATCTATACCTTTCAGGAGCAAGCTTTTCCAAGTCAAATATCCATCTGGAACTTTATATTTAGCCGAGTTTTTCCAGAGCCAAGTCATCCATCGGTCCCATTCCCACTCTTCGGTTTCTGGAGGTTGGCCGGTCAATAGTTTCAACGTTTCCTGAACGGCTTGTTGGAATTTCTCTGATGGAAAGAATCGCATTACCTCTAAGATGATAGGTACTTGAGAAACATCTTTATTGGACATAGCCCTATCTAGGCCATCTAGTGCAACTTTGACCGGATGGTTAGGTCGCGAGAAGAAACGATACATGTTTGTTTCAGACTTGTACCCTGGAGTGGTAGCTATTGGTTTGGCGTCTGTTTGTATTCTAGGTGTAGGTGTAGGAGATGGTGGCAAAGGAGTAGGCGTCACGATTTCTGCGAGTTTCAATGGAAGGAGAGGAGGTTGAGTGATGGTGGGTACTGACACAGGAGTCGGCGGTTTTCCCGAAGAGACTCCTCCACATGACATTGTAATGACAGCCGAAATTGCTGCTATATAGATAGGGATTACTTTGAGGATGTCTTGAATACAGTTCATTTCAAGCTATTTGATGACAGTTAGTTGATCGGCGGTTAATGTTTTGGAAGAGCCCAAGGCTACGATAGTGCCAAAATCCGTGGGGACTTTTAGGAGCGCCCCAACTCCTCTACTAGTCTATTTATAACGATCTTAAGCTCCTGTTCGTCAATGTTCATTGGATCGACTGCTAGCTCATCTGGATTGCCCAATGTATGAAGGAATATACGGGGATCTCCGTCAGACATTCTTTCAAAAATTTCGTCTCTTGTTGGTCCGTGCCAATCTGACGTGAATCGAAAAACGGCGTTTGGGATCATGTAGTCTATCTGATCATGTTTGATAGTAACTTCTAGACCCGGCATTTCTATGAGTGCGTCTACGATCTGTTGACACATTATTGTATATCGGAGCGTCTCGGCCTCTTCATCCTCATCAATGAAGACCTTCAAGGCTGTAATCAGGCCAACGATTTCTTCCTTGGCCACTTTCATACCTCGACCTAGGAATTGATTTGGACTGGCATTGGATGCTGCTGCCTCTATCAGGTCTCTTCGACCCAACAAAATCCCAGTACCTTGAGGTCCCCGGACTCCCTTGCCTCCACTAAGAATTACCATATCTGCACCCTGGTCTAGGGCAGTCCGGAGATTCGCCCGTGGTGGTAGGGTGGATGCAGCGTCGACGATTACTGGGACATCGTGGCTGTGCGCGCTATCGACGACCTCGGTCAAAGTAAGGCCGCGTCGAGTATAGAATGGAGAAATTAGAAAGGCGACGGCAGCGGTTTTATCTGAATAGGCAGCTTCCAACTGCCACTGATGGCAGCGCCTTCCTTCACCAATACCGACTAATTTAGCTCCTGCCACTCGGTAGGCTTGGTCGTAAGCGAATCGGTGGCAATTTTGAATGATGATTTCGTCCTTTAGACCAGTGGTATCAGGTAGCTGAGCCATTTTGGAGGGATCACTTCCAGCGATTACCGCTGCAGCTTGAAGTACGAGTCCTCCTGCAGCCCCACTTGAAACAAAAGCTGCTTCGGCACCAACTATTTCTGCAATAATCTCACCCGCTCTTTTGTTGAGTTCGTTTATGTCGACAAGCACAGTTGCGGCCTGAGCCATGGATGCCATAGCTTCTGGACGAAGCTTTGTGCCTCCGTAAGCCGTAGTGGTGCCGGATGCATTTATGGCGGTCCGGACGCCTATAGATCGGTATATTTCTGTTGGATCTACCGGGGTAGTCATGGATGTCTCCTGAAACGAATCGGCCATGTGCGAAGTCAGCCGAGTTGAGGCCGCTAAGGAAGAATTATATCATTGGTAATAGGGATTATTTAATCAAACGCCGCCTCATCAACTTGGATGCGACTATCAGGGCGATAAGCCCGTAGATGAAAAGTTGGCCAGCCCACAAAAACATCAACCAAGTGATTTGACCTGTGAACAAGCCTCTTATCAAGGCGGCTGCACTTGTGAGAGGTAATGCCCAAGCTAGCTGTTGCAGCCATTCGGGTAGCCTCTCCAAGGGGAAAAATATTCCGCTCACCCAGAACATAGGAAGCACAAAAAGGGTGAAGAAATTATTCATCGCTCCAATCGTAGTGGCCGTTGCTGTTAGAATCATAGCTATGGATGCAAATGTAGCTCCTATGAGGAACGCCGCAGGTATTGCTAAAATAGCCAACGGCGAATCGGCGAGTCCTAATGTGGCTGCTACCACAAGTACTGCTGTACCTGAGAGAGTGGCCCTTGTGGAGCCCCAAAGAACCTCCCCGGCCACGATGTCCTCAGGTTCAAGCGGAGTAAAAAGGATAGCTTCATATATGTTGTGTGTTTCCATACGGAGATATGCGGCGTACGTACTGTCGAATGTAGCATGGAACATTGCATAGCCAGCGACAATCCCCGGTGCGATGTAGTGAGCGTAGCCCACTTCTCCAAAGTCATTTATATATGATCCGAGCCCGAATCCAAGGGCCCCTAGAAGCACAAAAGGCTCAATGACTATACCGCCGACTTCAACCTTCCAGCTTCTTCGGAATGCATCTCTATTTCGTTGCCAAAGGCGCCATCCGCCCCACAAGATCATTTTCGGCAAAACTTGGGATATGATCACAGGTTTTCTAGGCCTCTTCCGGTCAATTTCAGAAAAACATCCTCGAGATTGCTAGGCCGATATTTAACTTCATAGCCGTCAAATAAATCGGGATCTATAGGATATTCACTAAGAGCCCCGAAAACAGATATCGAATATCCGTTGTTTATTACGTCTTTACCTAGGGCTGATAGGTCTCGGATCAATTTTTGCGTGTTCCCAATGCTTGTCTGAACCTCGTAGATGTATTCTCCTGCGTGGTCTTTTATAAGATTTGTTGGCTCATCTTCAGCTAGGATTTGACCTTTATCCATCATCACTAGTCGATCACATAAATATGCCGCTTCCTCCATGTAATGAGTCGAGAGTAGAATGGTAATGTCTTGGGCCTTGAGATAATTTAGCCTTTCCCAAACTAGGCGTCGGCCGTGGGGATCAAGTCCAGTAGTAGGCTCATCTAAAACTAGCAGTGAAGGCTGATGAAGCAATGCCCTTGCAATAAGCAGTCTCCGTCGCATTCCGCCGGATAATTCATCCGGCGTACTTTTGACATACTTCTCTAGGCCAAAAAGATTGAGTAAATCCAACGCTTTGCACTCCGCCCGCTCTTTTGGCAAATTGTGGTAACGAGCGAAGGAGATCAAGTTCTGAAATACGTCTAGCCCAGGGTCGATACTGTCTGACTGAGAAACAACGCCAATAGTTTTTTTAATTTCTCTACGGTTGTGGGTGACATCCATTCCTGACACAAGGAGTGAACCACTGGATATCGGCGAGACACAAGAGATCATTTTCATGGTACTTGTTTTACCCGCTCCATTTGGTCCGAGGAACCCAAAACACTCGCCTCGACTAACTTTGAAGTCAATTCCGTTGACCGCAACGATTCCGTCGTATCTCTTGACGAGGTTAGAGGCGATGATAGGAATAGGATCCAATTACCCATTTCTCCCTTTAACGTAGTTTCAAGTCCAACCACGATTAGCTGGCTGGGATACTATTGTACAGCTACATATAGTGGGACGAGGTTTACTATCCTGGGCCAGCCGATACGCACAATTAAATTGACACTTTCAAACAGCCAATGCAATAATTTAACTAGGTGGAGCTACTATGCCTAAGAGAACATATCAACCTAAGAAACGGCGACGAGCCCGTGTTCATGGATTCAGGTCCAGAATGAGCAGCCGTGGTGGAAGACGAGTGCTGAAGCGGAGAATGTTCAAGGGTCGTACTCGGCTATCTGTCTAAGGAATAGACAATTCCTTGGTTGCTCTCAGCCATTTTCTATAAGCGCAGACATACGTATGGGGAATTCCTCTATGCGCAAGGATCGCAGCCTCACTAACCCAAGGGATTTTGCGGCCTTGCGAAATTACGGTCGTAGTTGGTCGGATCGGTTT
This sequence comes from uncultured Dehalococcoidia bacterium, assembly GCA_964608025.1. GTDB lineage: Bacteria > Chloroflexota > Dehalococcoidia > Lucifugimonadales > CAJWER01 > CAZSLO01. Next base: position 108,579 of record CAZSLO010000023.1, read on the forward strand.
ATAGTTATGGTTGTTCGGCCTAATTTCCTTGATAACAATAGAATAGGCCTATCGGTGAGTAAGAAAATAGGCAAGGCGGTGGTTCGTAATCGTATTAGGCGGAGACTTCGAGAGGCCATGCGACAACTCAATCTACGAGGAGGGTGGGATATCTTGCTTATTGCAAGGAAAGAATCTCCTAAGGCGGATTTTCAAACGCTTAAATCTTCTGTAAGTACTTTGTGTGGTCGTGCCCGGCTGGTTAACATATCTCCGCCCCGGATTGAATAAGGTATTGCATGCGTACTATATCACTGGCAATGATCCGTATTTATCAATCGGCCATCTCCCCTTACATAAGTGGGTATTGTCGCCACGATCCAAGCTGTTCGAGATACACATATGAGGCCATCTATAGGTACGGTTTCTTGAAGGGATCCAAGCTTGGTGTTGGTCGAATTACTCGGTGTCATCCTTTAGGGACCAGTGGATATGATCCGATCCCATAAGAATCGGACAGTATAGTGAAAACAATAATACCTGTAATATTAAAAAGCCCGGTTAAATTTTTTCCCTTACAACGGTGTGCAATTGCGACATAGTGTCCAGGCCCTCCTAATAGCTGTAGCGATGTTTTCATACGCGTCTATCGGGTGTACTGGGGTAGGCCAACCTGAAGGCTGGTCGGCTGCGGTAATAGATGATGGGAAGGCATATATCGGCACCATGGATGGAGATTTTAGGGCAATTGATCTGGAGACTGGTGCGACCATCTGGAAATACGATTTATCTGGTGATGAAAACAGGAAGGCTGTTTATGGTTCTCCGGCTTTGTATAGTGGGACAGTGTTCTTTGGGGGATACGATGGTGTCCTTTATGCCATCAAGCAGAATGGCGAGTTGTTGTGGGACAGGGAAGTTGGAGATGCTTCGCCGATAGTTGGCGGTACCATTGTCGATAAAGGCCGAGTTTTGGTGGGATCATCAGACGGGGGTTTATATTCATTCGATGCCGCCAACGGATCTTTGGAATGGAGTTTCTTTACTGAAGACAGGATCTGGTCGACACCAACTGTAGCGGATGGAGTAGTGTATTTTGGTTCGTTGGACCACAAGCTATATGCGGTGGGAGTGGAAGATGGAGAAGAGTTATGGAGTTTTCATACCAACGGTGGGGTGACTGCGAAACCTCTGATAGTCGACGGTAAAGTATATATTGGGTCATTCTCCAGCATATTCTATGCGATCGATGCAAAGACCGGCATAGAGGATTGGCGATTCGAAGATGCCGGTAACTGGTTTTGGGGAGGTGCTGTAAGCGCCAATGGCAAAGTTTTCGCACCGTCCTTAGATGGAAATATCTATGCATTAAGTGATCGCTCGGGCGATCTGATTTGGTCTCTTTCGACAGGCGGGCCTGTGATCGGTTCGCCTGGCATTGTATCTGATCGGCTAGTGTCTGCGTCGACAGATGGCCGAGTACGACTAGTTGATTTGACTGACGGCACCGATGTTCGCTCATGCGACATCGGGTCTAAAATCAGATCTTCAATTACTGTGCACGATGAGGTTATTCTTATCTCTGCGACTGATCACTCAATTCGTGCGCTAGCTGCCACAGCAAGTGGGGCTGATGAGAAATGGGCACATTTCTCGAATCGTGAAAGACCTGTTGCTACTGGTGAAGAGAAGGCATGCTGAACACTTCGTATCTAAATAGGCGGAAACATTGGAGATATTAGGCGATGCTTGGAACGAGGTGATCATTCGCCCAATGATCAACAGCCTTGTGCTGTTATATTCGATTTTCTTCTCGAATTTTGGCATAGCGATTATTCTTTTCACAGTCATAATTAGGTTGGCTATGGTGCCGCTTACTATCAGGCAAAGTCGATCTATGAAAGCGATGACAGCTATCCAGCCTCTTATGAAAGATATTCAGGAGAGGTACAAAAATGACCGGCAGAGATTATCCCAAGAGACAATGAAGCTTTATCGGGATAATGGGGTAAATCCGATCGGATGTCTTGGCCCGCTCGTGGTCCAAATGCCTATATTCCTAGGACTATTCTGGGCACTTAGAGGAACACTACCGTCGACACCTGAAAGATTGGCGGATCTCGCAAAGCACCTATATGCATGGCTTCCAATCGTACATGAAGCTGTGCCGCTCGAAGGCGATTTTATGTGGATGGACTTGGCAGAATTCTCTAGTGCGAATCCCATGCCGTTCCTGTTACCGTTCTTAGTAGGTTTGTCGATGTTTGTTATGCAAAAAATGACCACCATGCCGTCGGCTACAGCACAACAGGAACAGACAAACAGGATGATGCTTTGGCTTATGCCGGGAATGTTCGGGGTTTTCACCCTTAGCTTTGAGGCTGGTTTAGCTCTCTACTGGATTGTATCGAACATAGTGGGTATAGTGATCCAAGGATTTGTAACTGGATGGGATCCCCTTTCTAACTTATCGAAGACCATTTTCAACCTTGGGCGATCTTCAACGTTGGAGGCGCCGCCAAATAATGAACTTCCGGAAAATCCGGATGCGACCTCTTTAGCCGAGGAGTCAGAAACTAATGGCAATGATAGAGATAACAGGCAAAACGACAGAAGAGGCAATCGAAATCGCTCTAAAGGAGCTAGAGGCAGAACGTCAAGACGTCGAAATCGACGTCGTTAGTAAGGGTAAACCCGGGATACTGGGCATTGGTTCCGAACCTGCCAAGGTAAGAGTCACGGTTCTCGAGAAGACCTCAGATTTAGTGCGGATAACTACAGAAGTCCTCCAGGAATTATTAAAACGCGTTTCAGCAGAGGTTACGATCACTCTGAAACAAGCGCACAGAGAAGATGTTGGTGGCCCGGTATTTGATATTGATGGTGAAGATGCAGGCTTGCTTATCGGTAGACGTGGTGAGACGTTGAGGGCGCTCCAATTTATGGTCAATTCCCTAGTTTCACGCAGGATGGAAGAGCGGGTAAATATCTTAGTTGATGTCGCAGGGTATCAACAACGTCGGCATGATTTTCTTACGACATTGGCTGCAAGGATCGCTAAAACAGTTGGTTCGAGTGGTCGACCGATAGCACTAGAACCAATGCCACCAAATGAACGTCGGATTGTCCATCTCTCACTTGCAGATTATGGGAGAGTCAAGACCAGCAGTACTGGTGTTGGTGAGGAACGTAAGGTGGTTGTAGAGCCTAATGTTGAATAACCACTATTATTATAATTAAGGGTTATACATGTGACCCCTGAGTTATTGGCTATTGGTCACGTTACCAATGATATTTCCGAAAATCATACAATTATTGGTGGATCATCTTCATATGCGGCAATCACGGCTTCAAGATTAGGACTTACTACCGCTATCGTAACTAGCGCTCGTCCTGATGTGGCAGATAAATTGTCCATTGACTATCACTTAGTCCCATCGGTGTCCACTACTACCTTTCGCAACGTCTACCAAGATGGGAAAAGAACACAGTCTGTAGAAACCGTTGCGCATCGCATTGGTGTGAATGACGTTCCTGCTGAGTGGCGAACTGCACCTATTGTTCTCCTCGCACCAGTAGCAGGCGAAATTGATTATGAGGTAGCTCGGATTTTTCCTGAGTCATTGGTGGTGGTTTTACTTCAAGGATGGCTTAGAGATTGGAACGATAAGGGGATAATCTCTCCTCGCCAGTGGAATGGCTTGGAGGTCCTCCCATATGTGGATGCGGCAGTGGTGTCTACAGAGGACCCAGTTAATTGCCGAGAAATTGATATTTGGGCCCAGACGGTCCCATCTCTTATAGTTACAAATGGAGAAAATGGGGCTAGGCTTCACACAAGGGATATATGGCACAAGGTCCCTTCTTTTGATGCCGAAGAGATTGATCCAACGGGAGCAGGTGACGTTTTTGGAACTGCATACGCAGCCAGGTTTTTCGAGACTGGTGATGAATTGAAATCAGCTCTGTTTGCCAGTGCTGCTGCGAGTATATCCGTCCGAGGAAAAGGCCTTACTGCGATACCTGTTAGGGAGAAGATTGATCGTTTACTTGGACAATAGGTAAAAATATCATCTAAGATTTGTCTGGTGACAATATAAAACTCTTTTGGGCCTGTTGCCAATTGGCTTATGAGATGGCCGTGATCAGCAAAGCTGATTTATAGTCTTATGGAGATCAGAAAGCAGGGTAATATACATACTTCAACATTGGCTAGATCGTATATTGCATCTTACCATGCTGACCGGTCTTTTAGAGCCGTACAACAGGACTATAGTTCAAGGGATGGAGAATTTAGGAGATGACATCGATGTCGAACAAAGATATCCCATTCGCAGCGGGGGTCGTCGGCAGCCTGCCTCGACCGCAGGCAGTAGTTGACATGCTGCCTCTCCATCCGGGTGAAGAATCCGCAATAGCAGCAAGATCTAGGCAGATCGATTCGGCTGTTAGTTACGCAATTGCTCTCCAAGAAACAGCTGGTTTGGACCAGATAAGCGATGGAGAATGGCGACGCCATGCCTACACACATATCATCGCTGATATTGCCACCGGTTTCTCGGCCGATGATCGTGAGAAGCCTAGGCGATGGGGTATCACCATAACAGAGCCTATGGAAATTCGCGATTCAGGTCTGGCCGCCCGAGAAGCCCAATACTTGGTGAATTCTACTGATCGTATGACCAAGGTATGTCTACCATCCCCATATTTGCTAGGAGAACGGCTTTGGGAGAAGGAGTGGTCTTCTAAGGCGTATCCAACGCGGGATTCTTTCATAGATGCGCTTGTCCCTATTTTACGTAGAGAGATAAATGCGCTTGTGGATACTGGTGTGACCGTGATTCAGATAGATGAGCCTCATCTGTGTGTATTAGTTGACCCGGATATAAGAAATAGATTTGTTGATCCTCAATATGAGATGGATCTGGCTGCGGATAAGATTAACGAGGTCATTTCCGGCATTAATGGTGTTCGGTTAGCCTTGCATCTTTGCCGCAGAAATTGGGGACGGTCTGGCTGGGGTGCCAGGGGAGGATACGGTCCTATCATAGAGACTATGAAGAAGATTGAGGTCGATCAGTATGTGATGGAGTTCAGCATACCGGCTGCAGGGGATGTTGCTATATTAAAAGAGTTGCCCGAAGATTCGCTTATCGGTCTTGGTGCTGTTGAGTGTCGATTCGAACATATTGATACTCCTGAAGAGATAGTCGACAGGGTCGAAGAGGCTTTGAAATACATCGAGCCTGAACGGATCAGCCTTAATCCTGACTGTGGCTTCTCTCCTGGACGTATAGCATACGCGCCCTTGGAAGAGGCCTATTCCAAGCTAAGGAACGAGACAGAGGCTGCAAGACGGCTAAGGGATAAGTATGCTTAGTAGCGCTCCCTTTATGGCGTCCAGCGATGGAGAAACTAGGAGATCCTTTGCTGGCAAATTTTCAGGATGTGCTGTTTTTGGATTGACGAAAACTTAAGGCCAAGTTTTAGATTGGTTGGTTATCAAACAGGCTGATTTTGAGAACGACCGTTGGATACCAAACTGGCCTCCCTTGGGAAATAGGCTTTTTGGGTCGTTATCGTGGGCGAGGAGAGTGGTTGGCTCCACTTGCGATCGGTTCGTTGAGATATACATCGCCGTTGCGTATTTTGATATTGAAGCCACAGTCTGGATTACTACAAACCCAGGCCTTGTAGTGTAAAGAAGCTCCTTGGCCTCCGAAATCGGATAGTGGCAATAGGCTTCCATTCTCACATCCCCGGCATTCTGGCCAGCTATAGTTCGCCAATCTAGATCCTCCGATTTTATTTATTGGTTCCAATTATCTAGTATTAAGTTTGCACTAATCACTAATATAGTAACAGGAAGACCAATATCAAAGAATCTTGGCGAAGATAGATCTTGATCGAGGTATATATTCAGATCCTCTAGGACTAAGGATACTTTGGACAAGAGTAATCGATTTTACTGGGATCGCGATCTTGCTGATGGACGTACTTGTGCCAATTTGTTTCAAGCTTTGGAGATGATCAGGTGAAAGTCTATGGGCTTTGAAACGAGCTATCGTCAGATGTGGGTGATAAGGACGTTTATCAATCGGAAATCCAAGGTTGGCTAGTCCGGAATCGAGGTCTTTCTTGAGGGCTGTAAGTCGACCTGATTCATCCCTTATTCGAGCCCAGAATATACGAGGTCGTTGGGGATCGGGGAGTGCCATTATATTTCCGGTCATGAGTTCGAATGCCGGATGAGTTTCTGTAACTTGGTCCATTACCCCAGCTATATCTCCAACTAGAGATTCTGGGGAATTCCCGATGAACTTCAAAGTGAGATGTATGGTACTGGACCTAGCAACACGCAATCCGGCAATATCAGCTTGACGAAGATAGCGCAAAGATTTTTCAAGATCTCCAATAATCTCGTCCGACAGGTCTATTGCGATGAAGGCCCTAACAACTGGATCTATCGATCGTTCAGTTGGGAGGGACATATTTGATTCCATAGATCAGTGGCCATTCTTTGATTTTTGGGAAGTAAAAATTGCTGATGCGGGGAAATAGTCAGGGTGATATTTGTAATGGTCTATTGCTGAGTTGGATCTCCGATGCAATAATTGGACACGATTCTAACGCTTGTTTAACTGGAAAAACAGTAAGTGGCCAACGATGAAATAATCGGCATGCAAGACATGCATGTGATTTATCAGGTAACTGATCTTTTCGGGATCGACCGGGAGACTATCAGTGTCCCTCTTGATAAAAATGGAGAGGGGTCTATTGTCATGCAGAAAGATGGAATTCTAGAAATCATTGTACCTGTAGAAAAAGCTTTCAGAGATTGGCCAACAAGACTCAGGGAAGCACTTCTAGACCTCGGGTACACGGAACAGGATGATTTGGAAGAATGGAATAGCTGACATGCGATGGAAATCGGCAGTGTCGGAACTACGATCTTTACCGGATGCCATTGCTCAGTGTGCAGATGAAGTCGACAGTGATCCTGACCTCGTGGTGGTTTTCGTTTCCGCTCATTTCGAGGCTGTCTTGGACCTCGTTCCATCACTGATAAGAACGCATATTGGAGACTCAGTAACGTTGGGTTGTTTGGGAGGAGGGGTGATAGGCGCAGGACGGGAAATAGAAGGTCGGCCTGGTGTAGCTATCTCGACCGCACTTTTCCACGACGTTGGAATAGTCCCATTTTATATCCAAGAAGAGATTCTTCCTGATGGCGATGCTTCCCCGGATGCTTGGGAAACCCTCGTAGGCGTCGAGGGTTCATCTGGCCCGAGCTTGATGATGCTGACGTCTCCTTTTAATTTTGATACAGATAAACTCATAGCAGGCCTCGATTTCGCTTTCCCTTCATCTCCCAAAATAGGGGGAATAGCTAGTGGATCGACCGGTACAGGACAGAATCTACTGTTTGATGGAAACCACGTTTATGATCGAGGTGCCTTAGGGATTGCACTAAAGGGCAACGTGACTATCGATACAGTTGTAGCCCAGGGATGTCGGCCTATTGGCGATGCGATGCAAATAACGGCTTGCCAAGGTAATGTCCTTTATGAACTCGATGGGGATAGTCCTATCGACATTCTTAATGTTCTTTATCAAAATCTGGGAAAGAGAGATCAACAGTTAGCCCGCCACTCCTTATTTATCGGCATGGTAATGGATCCATTTAATGACGATCCTAAACTAGGGGACTTCCTGATTCGGAATATCTTAGGCGCTGATAAAGATCAAGGAGCCTTGGCAATTAGCGAGATGCTTAGCGATGGACAGACAGTGCAATTCCATTTACGTGACGCGGAGGCTTCATCTTATGACCTTGATGCTATGTTGACCAAGTATGCTATCGAGAAACCAATATATGAAGAAACCGGTGCTATGCTCTTTTCTTGTCTTGGCCGTGGTGAATATCTATATGGTCGTCCGGATCATGACACAGATATGTTTAGAGAAAAAATCAACGCAATGCCGCTGACCGGTTTTTTTTGCAATGGTGAGATCGGCCCTGTTGGAGGAACCACATTTATGCACGGGTATACTAGTTCTTTTGGTATATTCCGGTCGAGATAAATCGGCATGACCCATGGAGTGCCTGTCGCAGATATGTTTCCTTCCACCCCAAACACAATCTCAGTTTTTCTGCCAGGTTCTAGTTGTTTCCTAGCATTGGGTTAAATGAAAAATGATTCATTGATTCCCAGTAGCTTGGCTGCATTAGAGCCAATTATCGCGTTGCGGTCGGGGTCGGATAGGCCAGCTTCTTGGATCTGATCAAGTAGTCGGCCAATTTGGATGATGGGATAGTCGCTCCCAAGCAAGATGCTTCCGGACCCGACTAGGGACACTCCTGATTTGAAGACCTTAAGGTCATATAGAAACGGAGATGCTGCAGTATCGAAGTAGACATTCGATAGAGCCTCCTTAATCTCCGGCATCAGGGAGTAAAACAGTAGTCCTCCACCCCAGTGAGCACATACTATTTTCACATCCGGGTATCTTGTGATGAAGCGCATAAGTATCTCGGGTGTTGTCCTGCCTTTTCCTGGATAAATGTGTCCCACCGGTTCGGATGAATGAGTAGTTACGATTAAATCTCTTTCTTGAACGACCTCCATAAGTGTTCCCATTATGCGATAGTCTCCAAGATCGAAATCTTGGGAATCTGGGTGCAATTCCCCTATGCCTTTTAATCCCGCTAAGGCACATCGGTCTGCTTCACGTGCCGCCTCTTGGCCCCACTTTGGATTCACGCCCGCAAATCCGGTCAACCGGGTCGGGAATCGACGCACGGATTCGATCAGATAATCGTTGACGTCATAGGCAAGGCCGGGATCGGTCCACCCTATACCCATCACGACTGCATGGTCTATGCCATCCTCATCCATAGCAAGTATTAGTTCATCGGCAGTAGACATTCGCACATTTCGATCGGGGAATAATTGCGCGAATGTATTGTCCCGGCCGAGATATTTTAGACGGTTTTGCTGAAGCCAGTCTGGGTAAATATGGGTATGGAAATCAATGACAGGGGGCAAAGATATTGGCCATTAGTTGGTGATGGTGTTTCCCCATTCGTCTGAAAGCTTGTCCTCGGACATTTCTTCTTCTGGAGTCTTACGTCTAAATAGGGCGAAAATTGTCTCAACTAGCGTGAGTAATCGATCCCAGATCCACAAAGCCATAAATGCAGCTGGTGGGGCATAAACTGGCATTAAGGAGAGCCTGTATTCATTTGCTGGCCAAGTTGCGAAGACGATGACGAGGTATACCAGGACAACCAGAAATAGGTATGCCCAAGGCCTGAGCTCGGCATCACGGAAGAACAATACGAGTCCTCCAACGCCGGCAAGCATCACGAGAAAATAAATTAGCTTGAATGCCATGATATGGGCGAAAGCAAGCCGTGGTCCTTTGTCAGAGAAGTGTAATATCAGACTGCTGTCGGGTCTTAGATCAAGCCCTGTAGGTTTTTTGGTGACTTGCTGAGATAGGAATTCCTCAAGAGAGTTCCTATCCTTATCCCCAAAGAAGACGGCTGCTGCGGCGTGGGGATAATCGAGAAAAAGGACAGGTATTTGCTGCAGGATGATCACTGCCGCACGTGCTGGATCTTTGAGAACCTGCTGTGTTGAGTCGGAGACCGATGGTGATCTCTGGTCTTTCTCCGGCCGGTTCGCCTTATTTTGTTCTAAGTCTAATTGAAGCTGGTCTACTGCTTTTTTGAAATCGGTCCCATCTCGTTTTGCGATTAGTGCGGGGATAAACCGTTCGTATAAATGAGAGGACATACCCCCGTATTCGTAATGTCCGGATGTTGCATTGTTGCGTGCAACCCACAGGCCAACCAGTAACATTTGTAGTGAGAAAAAGGCCACAACGATCATGATAATTGCCTTGGTCGGAATCTGCCTGATAGAGAATTTATGTACTGCGATTAAAGCGATTGAAATCGCAACACCTATATAGAGAGTTGGTCCCCTTGTCAGGGTTGCCAGAGCAAGTAGGATAGATCCGAGCAAAGCGATTTTAAGAGTGGCTCTTGGTGTGAATAAATTTATTGCTGCGAGGAATGATGATCCAATAAGAAGTGAATAAAGAGCAGCGGGCCCGTTTTTGTTAGCGTTGACAACCCCGGCCGGGTCGAGTGCAAATATCAATGCTGCAAGAAGACCAACCCTAGGATCTATAGTACGTCCTATAAAATAAACGATGGCGATTGTTAGCCATAACACCAGGTTATTAAAAATTAGTGCCATTGCTGGTCGTTCACCAACTATACTGTAGATCACGACTAGTATTGATGCGTAGAATGGTGGACGTTCTGTCTCGCGCTTAATATTCGTTTCTTCGCCCAATCCGTAGAGCCCATGGTTTTTGAAATTGGCGGCGAGTTCTGTATAAACATCTGTCGATGATAATCCGTAACTTGCATAACCGGACTGGACGTTCGAGAAATATATTATCTGCACAATTAGTGCCAATACCAAAATAGTTATGAGCAACCATGCCTCTAAAGTTGCCAGGAAAGAGCGCAGATTCGAAATTAGTGTAGGTGAGGTGGTTACCATGATTAATAGGCTAACAGGCTGCAGTTGTTCATAGTGAAATATGGCATGGTTCAGCTATGTGTCGGAATTTCTCCAAGGATTTGCAAGATTTATTTAGACGGCAGCATTTGTTGTGATCACATCTCAATTCTCTCATATTAATAAACGTGGGAATGCCGTGCACATTTAGAGAAGATAAAAATTTCCAATAATGTCTGAGACGTTATGATGGTCTCGTGGTTCGGACGGATTCAGAATTATGGGCAATACCCTAGTTGCTGAAACTCTTTCGTGGCTACTCCAATCTTTCGATTCCAAGGATCCCTGGGCCAACACCGTTGATCATCATGTCAACCGCTCGTTCTCCGGCTACTAGTCCCATCGAGTTTCCGTGGCCAGTAAAGCCTAAACAAAAATAAACACTTGGGTTATGGGGAAGTTTACCTAGGATAGGTAAACCGTCTCTGGTCATTCCATGTATTCCGGCCCACTGCCTACTAATACCAACATCTGCAGCCTCTGGATAGTAGCGTTGAATAAAATTAGATATGTATTGTTGGACGTTGTCGGTTACCTCGTCTGCCCAAGTGTGTTCCTGTTTTGCGTGCTGCCATCTTCCGCCACCAACAAGAAATCTACCATCCGGAAGCTGGCGGTAATAAGTTTGGCGATAGTTCATGCACATAACATCTAGGAATCTGGGTGCGGGTTCGGTTAGAAGGATTTGTCCTCGGGCAGGTGAGACGTAAGGAAGAAAAAATGGATCCACTAATCCGGCATACCCGTTGAGGGCTAGAATAACCTTCTCACAATAGATCACGTGGCATCGTGTCCGTACTTTTAGTCCAATTCCCTGGTTTTCAATAGCAAACAGCTCATCGTTGGTATATAAGGAGGCGCCGGAGGTGTCGGCAATTGATTGGGTAAGTTCCGCTGGATGGGTCGCAAAATCGTCCGGTTGATAAGATGCTACCCCGAAACCACGATCTAGGGGATCTTGTTCATAGAATAAAGTCTTGAACCCGTCACGTTCCAAAAGAGTAACGCTTTGTTTTAAATCTGCGTCTGATTCTGGGGTTCCCCCAAAATAGTAGGTTCCAATCTCCTCATATTGGACTTGGTGTTTCTTTGAAAGTTCCCGCATACGGCGCACGTTTGTGTCTGTCATGCGCCAAATTTCAAGGGCGGATTTGTGGCCTAGATTTTCGATAGCCTCGTTGTAGCTGTCTCGTAAGCCAAGTAACACCATGCCAGCATTGCGGCCACTTGCCCCAGATGCAGGGTGCTGTTTTTCTACGATCGCAACGTCTTTTCCAGAATCTACTAAAAGATTAGCGATGTATGAGCCGATTAGACCAGCACCTACGACGACGACTTCGTGTGTGATACTCGCTTGGCCTCCAGCGGTTTCTTGCCAGTGTGAAACACTCATTCTCGAGATGCTCCTTTTTGAAAGGCTTCTTTAGGGTTCATGAACAACCGAGCCACGTTATCCCCACAAATCTTATCCATATCCGTAGAAGTTATGAAATCACAGTGAATTCTTAGGTAGTCTAGGGATTGTTTATATGTACAATGGCGCTCGACGTTTGGCATATCAGAGGCCCATGCAAGGCGATCCGGGCCTAAACGATTATAATATTCGCGAATTATGGGCTGCGCCTCAATAAATGGGTACTCCCAGATAGCTCCCTGGAATATTGGTATTAGGATCTCGACAATTAGATTGGGGGCCTCCAGCGGCCTCCATGCCTCGTCTGGAATAGAGATTTTCCCGCCTCGCATAAATCGGTAAAGAGAAAGACCGTGTGGGTACATCACCGGGATGTCACAATATCGTTGGAGCCAACACTCAAACGCTGCTAGTTGATCAAGATAAGGTTTTGGTCCCGGGCCAGCTGCTGTCACATTCATGTAAACGGGTATCCCCATGTCTTTCACGCTGTCCCAGAATGGATAAAAAACAGGATCGCATAAATGCTCAGGCCGGCCATGTTGTTCCAACGCACTTGTTTGGAACCAAAGCCCGTGTAGACCTAGGTCGGTAATCGCGTTCTCAAGGATTCGAAGCTGGGAAGGAGAGTCAGCTCGCCATTCATCGATCATGGCTAGGGCCCAGAATCTGTCAGGGAATTTCTTAACTGCCATGGATAGATAACGGTTGAGACGACCGTACAGATGGCCTGTCTGGAGAACTGCCCTTCCAATACCTACATAATCCATTTGGGCTATCATTAATTCTGCAGAAGCGGAGTTGCCGATGAGGGTTGGTGGTAAGTACTGGAGATAGTGGTCATCCCCACCCGCGGTCCATGCCAATCGCCCGAAGCCTCCGCCCCGGAAATCGACGTTGGCCAACCCTTCCATCGTTATGTTATTTTCGTCATAAAGATTTTGTTCATTGACCACAGAGTGATCTTTCAACCGTCGTACCGGCTGGTGATGGAACATCAATGCATGTTGGGTATATTTGGAGTGCAGGATTTGGGATTTGAATCCAGAAGGACCTCCCAGCGGTGGAAATATGTGGGCATGGGAATCGATGATCATAGATGACCTCAAATGTGAAATTATCCTATTCGTGAACGATAAATTTTATGCCAAGTTTTGTAGCGGGATTGACCAATGATTATTGGGCTGTGGTGCCACCGTCAATCACAAGTTCTGTGCCGGTCACATACGAAGCTTCCTCAGAGGCAAGATAGAGAACGCCGTAGGCTATTTCATCGACGGTGCCAAACCTTTTCATCGGCACGCTTTCTGTACGCGTCTTCAGAAGATCAGGATCTGCGAACAATTCATGAGTCATAGGGGTATCAACGTAACCGGGGTGGACGGAATTGACCCTGATTCCGTCTTGGGCGTATTGGATAGCAGCAGCTTTTGTGAAAATCCGGACAGCCCCTTTTGCTGCGTGGTATGCGGTTGAAGAAGGACTACCTATAATTCCAAATATTGAGGAGATGTTGACTATAGATCCTTTTCCTACATTCCTCATTTCTGGAACGGCCATTTTTGTTCCTAGGAATGTACCTTTGGCATGAATTTCCATTTGCTCGTCCCACATCTCGACAGTAGTATTCTCAACTGTTTCTCGAGATGCCGTGCCTGCATTATTAACCAAAACATCGAGTTTCCCAAAATATGACACTGTAGATTGTATTGCGTTAGCCCAGTCTTCCTCACTGGTAACATTTAGACGGACAAATATTGCGTCGTGACCTGAAGCGCGGATTTGTTCTGCTGTTGCCTCGCCTTGCTGTTCGTTTATATCTGCGATCACAACCTTGGCCCCCTCTCGTGCGAAAAGCCAGGCAGTGGCTCCCCCGAACCCAGGGAGTTTCCCGGGTACACCATTGGCCGCACCTGAGATGAGCGCTACATTGTTCTTGAGTCGCAATTTTAACCCGATCTTATATGGTAATTATGACTTAGGATTAATTATATCAATAGGTGAACAGAAGATCCTACTAAGTACCAAGGCCTTTCCCAGGCGACAATTGGAATTTTCTAATTAGATTCTGCCGAGCCAATGGATGCCGTGGAATGAATTTTCCAGTATGGATCCTATGAGATAAAAAGGGAAGGATCTGGCAAAAAAAGAAGATACTAGCTAGAAGCTTTTAACTCGATGGTTCGCTCGATTATCCGTAATCCGATCCCGCGTACCATCTTCAAATCCTCCAAGGTGTATGCTGATGTTCTGGTGGAACATAGTACTATGGCAGCGACGACTTTATTATCAGTTTGGAGCGGAACTGCGAGCATAGAACGAATGCCAGTATCGAGAGTAGACTTGAGGCGTGGGAAACGTTCGACTAGCTTCTCAGGAGGTTCGTCCCCAATGATTATGCCCTCTCCTAGTTTCATGCCTGCTTCGACGACGGTGTCTGCTAAAGTACGTTGATGACCTAATACACGGCCCGGCACATTCCGGCCTTTTACGAATGCATCGGTGAAAGAATAATCACCGATATCGATCAATCCTATATTTAAACGGTCGATGGGCACGATGAGACTAAGTTCCGACATTAATATTTCGCCAAGCTGAGTGAAGCTAGAAGCTGATCGCACTGAATTTGAAATTCGCATGATATCTTGGGGGGAATTCATATCTCAGCACTCCATCAATAAAAAATAGGCCTTACCCTAGCTTACTACGCCACCTGCAAGGCGGTATACTTGGCTGAGTGGTCCTAAGATTCGTGAGGTAACTGTTGTTAGGTATTGATTTAATACGAGATGATCCTGATAAGGTCAGGCGTGCTCTTAAGGTCCGCGGGGACTCTGAGGATATCGATCAAATACTTCAGCTGGACGAACGACGTCGGCACGTTGTTCATGAGAGTGATGAACTCCGCGCTCACCGAAACGAGGTCAGCCGACGTATTGGGGTTTCTAAGGACAAACCAGCCGAACTCGTTAATGAAATGCGCCAGGTGGGCCGGAAGATAAAAAACCTTGAGGAATTGACACGTAAATTAGAAAAAAATCTGCAGGACCTCTTGTTAATGCTTCCCAACATACCCCATCCGAGTGTACCGGTGGGGGGTGATGAAAATGAAAACGTACTGATAAGAGAGCCTGAAGGTCTACCGGAATTCGATTTTGAGCCTGCACCCCATTGGGAAATCGGAGAAAATCTGGACATCATAGATCTACAACGTGGTGCTAAGTTAGCCGGGTCCCGATTTTACGTGCTCAAGGACAAAGGTGCGATTATACAGAGAGCTCTCATTTCATGGATGCTGGACACTTTAGGACGTGTTCATGGATATCGTGAAATGTATCTTCCAGATATGGTCACGAGATCGACTGCCATTGGCTCGGGGCAACTGCCCAAATTTATTGACAATATGTACCACGATGACGAAGACGATCTTTGGTTGGTACCTACAGCAGAAATACCGATTACTGGTTTATATGCGGGAGAAATTGTTGATCCGGCAATGCTTCCTTTTAAATATGTAGCACATACACCTTGTTTCAGACGTGAAAAGGCGGCAGCCGGACGTGATACACGCGGTATCAAGAGGGTACACCAGTTTGAGAAGGTGGAGATGTACAAATTTGTTGAACCAGAACAGTCTGAAAGTGAACTAGAAAGTATGCTTGCCGATGCTGAAGATCTCTGTAAGAGACTTCGAATACCCCACCGAGTAAAATTGCTTTGCACAGGGGATTTGGGGTTCGCAGCATCAAAGACATATGACATTGAACTGTGGGCTCCAGGTTCTCAGGAGTGGCTTGAGGTTAGTTCATGTTCGAACTGCGGAGATTTTCAGGCTCGACGGACTGATATCCGATATAGACCCGAAGCTGGTGCCCGGCCTCGCTTCGTTCATACTCTCAATGGTTCAGGTCTAGGAGTAGCCCGGGTACTAATCGCGGTACTGGAGAATTATCAACAAATGGATGGTTCTGTCGTGGTTCCTGATGTGCTGAGACCGTATACTGGATTTGAAGTGATTGACTAACTTCCACCCCCGTGATTGGAAGTATGTTCAACTACGGTGGAGTTCTATCTATACTTAGAGATGTAGGAATATAAGGAGGCCATAATGATTGTGATTCGTAACTGGAGAGATGCGACGCCGGTAGTGGCTCATGAGAGTGCCATTATCTGGAGACTCTTAGACGAGAAAGGAAAAGAGGGGGTGCCTCATGACGAAGCACCACTCCAAGGCGTACAGTCTATAACCTTGCACCGCATGCAGTCCGGAAAGCAGGGCGATTATCATTTACATGAGGATCGTGAACAGATCTATTATTTTACGGAAGGTATCGCGAAGATGAAGATTGATGACGACATCTATGATGTGAAAGAGGGAGATGCCGTATATGTCCCGCCGATGGCACGGCATCAACTCATAAATGACAGTGATGAATGGGTCGCACATCTTATTATCTCCGCGTGGGTAAAATAAACAATTTTGAAATTCGAGCATGGCCGAGAGGATATTGCTGTAAATTAGCTTGATCGAGTAGATAGGGAATTCCTATGTTTGAGGCGCTATCTGAAAAACTAAACAGAACATTTAGGGTTCTAGGTGACAAGGGCCGGCTTACCGAAAAAGATATCGATGCGGCTCTACGGGATGTCCGAATGGCCCTGCTTGAAGCGGATGTTAATTTCAAGGTCGTCCGAAATTTTGTAGCTAGCATTCGAGATCGTGCTGTAAGCGAGGACGTGCTGAAAAGCCTTACTCCTGGCCAACAGGTCGTTAAAATTGCCAATGAGGTATTAACCGACATTCTTGGTGGTGGAAGAGGAGCTATAGGGCTCAAGGCCGGCTCTAATCCCTTATCTACAATTTTGATGGTAGGACTTAATGGTTCCGGCAAGACTACGACAGCTGCGAAGCTTGCAAGGTATCTGAAACAATCTGGACAGCAACCATTAATGATTGCTGCTGATTTACTACGGCCTGCAGCCATAAACCAACTTGAATCCCTAGGGGGACAGATTAATGTTCCGGTGTATAGAGGAGGCACTAAAGAGGATACATGCGCGGTTGCCATGACAGGGATAAAACAAGCTGAGGCTACGAATGCTTCATGGGCGATAGTTGACACTGCGGGCCGATTTCAAGCTGATGATGATTTGATGAAAGAACTTGAGGCTGTGAAAAGATCGGTAGATCCCGAAGAAACCATCTTAGTGGTAGATGCGATGACTGGCCAAGATGCTGTTAACGTGGCAAATGAATTCCATGGACGAATAGGGTTAACAGGCTTAATCCTAACCAAACTAGATGGCGATGCTAGGGGAGGTGCGGCCCTGTCTGTTGTGTCGGTGACCGGGGTTCCTATCAAATTCATTGGCATCGGAGAGAAATTAGATGCGCTTGAGGAATTCCATCCCGACAGATTAGCCTCGAGGATTCTTGGTATGGGCGACATGCTTACGCTTATAGAGAAGGCCGAACAGACCTTTGACCAAGAAGAATCCCTAAATCTACAAAAGAAGATTCGGGAATCTACCTTCGACTTGGACGATTTCCTTGGACAGCTTCAACAGTTGAGGAATATGGGTTCTCTAAGCCAGATAATGGAAATGATTCCAGGTATGTCGTCGATGAAAGGTCGAATACCAACTGAAGATCTTGATGACAGCCATATTTCGAAAATCGAAGCCATTATTTATTCTATGACCATACCAGAGAGGCGTGCCCCGGGTATCATTAGTGGGAGCCGGCGGAGGAGAATCGCCCGGGGAAGTGGTACGAAGCCTCAGGATGTTAATCAACTACTCAATCAATTCAGACAGACTCAGAAGCTGATGAAGCAAATGAGTTCCGGGAAAGGGATTAAGGACATAGGCAGGATTTTCAGATAATTATAGTTCGTAGGTATTATGTTTGAATTTAAAATCGTTTCGTACTGATCAAACCTGATCCTTATCTTGTATTACCCTACTGGTTGATTGCCGATCTAAAGGGCTTGTGGGTAGAATAATCTTCTCGGATATTTACAGAATATTGACTGAAATTAAAGTATGGAATTTGTGAATCGGAGGGATGGCCGAGTGGTTTAAGGAGCAGGTCTTGAAAACCGGTATACTCGCAAGGGTATCGTGGGTTCGAATCACACTCCCTCCGCCAGCGGGACACAGATATTTGAAATTGATCTGGCTTTTCCTGTAGATTGAAAAATTGTTGATTTGTGTAACGTGTACTAGAAACCTAAAAAATAATTGAGAGAGCCGAAAAGTTGAAAATTCATGAATATCAGGCCAAGCACATTCTTAACGATGGAGGCGTTCCTATTCCCCGGGGCGAGGTGTCCCGATCATCGAGTGAAGCCAAAAATATTGCTGAAAGGATCGGGGGAGTCACTGTTGTAAAAGCTCAAATCCACGCTGGTGGACGCGGCAAGGCAGGTGGAATTAAGGTTGTATCATCTCCGGACGATGCTGCCCTGCAGGCTGGATGTATGCTAGGAACGAAACTTGTAACTGGGCAAACCGGACCAGAAGGCGTTATTGTCGATGTGGTCCTGGTTGAAGAGGCACTTGACATTGAAAGGGAGCTATACCTAGGAATTGTAATTGATGGAGCGGCCCGAGGCCCTGTTATGATAGCCAGTCAAGCCGGTGGTATGGATATCGAAGATGTGGCAGAAAACACACCAGAAAAAATCGTAAAATTTTCAGTTGATCCTGCTCTTGGTCTCCAGCCATACCAGGCACGCAAGATTGCATATAGTCTTGGAATAGAACAGGCTCAACTAAGGGCAGTTACGCTAATGATAGAGAACACGTATCGCATCTTTTGTGAGAATGACTGCTCCCTTGTTGAAATCAACCCACTTGTTGTAGTGAAAGATGGAAGAGTCTTGGCGGCTGATGCCAAGCTGAATTTTGATGACGATGCTCTATTTAAGCATCCTAGCCTTCAGGAATTACACGATCCTGCCCAGGATGATCCTCTTGAAGCTTTAGCCGCCGATTCCGGAATTAGTTATGTGAAATTGGACGGAGACGTGGGTTGTATGGTTAATGGTGCTGGATTGGCTATGGCAACTATGGATGTGATTGGACAGTCTGGGTCTGGTCCGGCGAATTTCTTGGATGTAGGTGGTGGTGCTGATGAATCAAAAGTCTCTCGTGCCCTGACCATAATTTTCTCAGACCAAAGTGTTAAGGCTGTATTGGTTAATATTTTTGGAGGCATACTTCGCTGCGATGTCGTCGCGAGGGGCATAATTCAAGCGGTAAATGAAAATCCTGACATTGATCTTCCGATAGTGGTTCGAATGCTTGGCACCAATGCTAATGAAGGGCGTGAGATACTTGCGGCATCTGGGTTAAACGTAATATTGGTTGACAGTCTTGCAGATGCCGCAACAACCATGTCGGACTGGGTCTAGTTTTAGTTGGGAAAGGTTAATATATGGCGATTATAGATTTGTGGAGCTACAGCTTTGCGGGTATGAATCACATGGGATTCTATGTTGAAAATCCATTGACATTATATAACGTGAAATCTTGAGCATTCTCGCTGACAATAAAACACGTCTTTTGGTTCAAGGTATTACTGGCAAGGAAGGTAGTTTTCACGCTAGCCGTTGTAAGGAATATGGTACCAATCTTGTTGCTGGTGTAACTCCTGGTAAAGGCGGAATCTTGTTCGAAGACAAGATACCGATCTATAACACGGTTGAAGAAGCAGTAAGGGAAACGAATGCGAACATGTCATTAATTTTTGTCCCTCCACCATTTGCTGCGGATGCAATAGTAGAATCAGTTGACGCTGGGATCCCAACTATAGCGTGTATAACCGAGGGTATCCCTGTCTCCGATACTATTGGTGTGGCGAATTACATCAAATATAAGGACGTGACAGTTATCGGACCGAATTGTCCTGGTCTGATTTCACCTGTGCATAGATGTAAGGTAGGAATCATGCCGGGTGACATTCATTTGGCAGGCCGTGTTGGGGTAGTGTCCCGAAGTGGGACCCTGACCTATGAGGCGGTGGGCCAACTGACGGGCCTTGGAATAGGACAATCCACCTGTGTTGGAATTGGTGGTGATCCTGTGAGTGGAACGTCGTTTATAGACATACTGCAAATGTTCAACGAAGATAACGAGACGGACGCAGTGGTCTTGATCGGAGAGATCGGGGGATCGAGTGAGCAGGAGGCGGCTGAATTTATCGAGAGAGATTTTAGGAAGCCTATATCTGCTCTTATCGTTGGGCGCAGTGCTCCACCGGGTCGCCGTATGGGACATGCTGGCGCCATAATTACTGGAAAGGCAGGCCGTGCTGACGAAAAGATAAAGGCTCTCGCAAGGGCAGGTGCTTCAATCGTACCTACTCCAGCCGACATTGGTATAACTGTCCAAGAATTGATGGCATGAGATATGCACGAACTAATTTGTACAGTCTAGGATTTTTCGGAAGGAGTTATTGACACGTTTAGGTACCGGCCCTATACTTTTTGGAATCATAGGGGGTGCCAAATGGCGGCACTAATCACGACTTGGTTTACTTGTAAGGCTGCCAACTAAATGGCGCAACGCGGCGCCACCCGATTACTAGTCAACCCCTACTTGAACCATCTCTCTTATTCTTGGACCTTCTGTACATCCTTGCGGATCGCCGCTGCTTCTGAACGAGGGCCTATACTAATATGACGAGGTTCGTATTTGTAACAGGTGGGGTTGTAAGTTCTGTAGGCAAGGGTATTACAGTTGCTTCCCTTGGCCGGATACTCAAGAGCCGTGGATTCTCAGTGTCAGTTCTGAAACTAGATCCATACCTCAATGTCGACCCAGGCACCATGTCTCCATATCAGCATGGAGAGGTGTTTGTCACAAATGATGGCTGTGAGACTGATCTTGATCTTGGCCATTATGAACGCTTCATAGATATAGATCTCACCGAAGCTTCGAATGTGACCGCAGGACAGATCTACAGCGATGTGATAGCCCGTGAGCGGCGTGGAGAATTCTTGGGAGGGACGATACAGGCAGTGCCTCATGTGACTGATGCAATCAAGGAGCGGATACTCCGCCTGTCCTCCGAGAGCGGTGCAGACGTGATCGTAACCGAGGTGGGAGGCACAGTTGGTGATATAGAAGGCCTCCCTTTTCTCGAGGCCATACGTCAGATGAGGAACGAGGTCGGCAGGGATAATGTCCTATACATCCACGTGACTTACCTGCCTTATATAAGCGCGACGGGGGAACTAAAGACCAAGCCGACCCAGCATAGCGTAAGGGAACTTAGAAGTATTGGCATTCAACCGGATGCCATTGTTTGTCGAAGCGAACACCCGGTAGATGAAGATATCAAGAGTAAGATTGCTGTGCATTGTGATGTTCCAAGGCCAGGCGTGGTCGGACTCCCAACAGTTTCAACAGTATATGAGGTTCCATTGTTACTCGAGGAGGAAGGACTGGGAGGGCTGATGATCGAAGCGCTGGGCCTAAGAAAATCACCGGCTGACTTATATCCTTGGCGTAAAATGGTAGTTAGGATGCAAAATCCCAGGGATGTTTTGTCAATAGCCGTTGTAGGTAAATATGTAGATCTTCCAGATTCATATCTATCCGTGAGGGAGGCTCTTAACCACGCGGGGCTATTCTATGATTGTAACGTCGATGTTAAGTGGGTACAGGCTGAAAATATTGAAGAAAATGGAGCAGATACTTACCTAGGCAACTCTCAGGGGATTGTTGTGCCGGGCGGATTTGGTTCGCGGGGCGTTCAAGGAATGATCGATACTGTAAAGTATGCTCGTGAAAACGAAATCCCGTACTTGGGCCTTTGTCTTGGCATGCAAGTTATGGTTATAGAAGCTGCGCGAACCCTTGCAGGGCTAGGAGATGCTAATTCAACTGAATTTGATGCTCAGACACCAGATTCAGTAATTGATTTGATGCCCGATCAACGGGACGTGACCGAGATGGGTGGCACCATGCGGCTGGGGATTTATCCTTGTGCGGTAACATCTAACTCTTGGGCCAGTCGGGCATATAACAGTGAAATGGTTTATGAACGCCATCGTCATCGATATGAGGTAAACAATGCCTATCGAGAGCGTCTCGGTTCAGTCGGCATTTTTCCTACGGGCTTATCACCCGATGGTAGGTTGGTGGAGATAATGGAACATAAAGATCAGCCTTTTATGGTAGGTGTGCAATTTCACCCTGAGTTTCGGTCAAGGCCTGATCGGCCACATCCCCTCTTCAGGGAGTTTATAGGAGTGGCATCAGGTACGCTTAGAGAAGGGGGCCAGCATGCCTTCTCTATAGAGTCCGCTGGTCAATCCAACCCAAATTAAGTCTAGACGAACTTCCCGTTGATGTGGTATTGTGTAAGTCGACCCGCCTCTTAAACTACCTCACTATTGCCTGGGCAGCCTAGGGTTTTCCGATTGACGAACTTGACACCCATAGCTGCGGCCAGCTGGGACTAGGGTTACCAAGTTTTGGCTTTGGCTCAGGAAGCCTAAGCCAAATAGACTCTACTAACCAACATCTAAGCTATATCAATCTTAGCTCTGTCCCAAACCGAATTGCCCAAATGCATGGTTTGTGAAAGTCGAGGAGTAAAAGGTATACAGTTTTATAGGTTGACAAGTAAGCATTGTAGAGGCCCAAGCCAAATCAACAATTAAAACAATCGCCTAAGGGGTTATGGGCGATAGTAGCCCAATGATAATTGAAGACAAATATGGCGAAAGCCATGTACTAGGAGATGAACACTGCCAGAATCAGGATCTGCCAAAAGACGCCGACCACGTTCACAAGACCGATCGGTTGACCAAGAACGTAATTCAAATGTAGTAGAACAGAATGGCAATGCGACGACAACAGGCATTCTCTCAAAGACGAATGACGGATACGGATTTATCAAGAATTCGAACGGATTCCGGACCAAGGCTGGCGATGTCTACGTTTCCCAGTCACAGATCCGTAGATTTGGGTTGCGTACTGGAGATGAGGTGTCTGGACAAGTCAGGCCACCGAAAGACGGAGAGCGGTATCTTAGCCTTGTGCGGGTCGAAGAGATCAATGGTGTCGAGCCTGAAGAGGCGCGCGAACGCCCTCATTTTGAAAACCTTACACCGATTTTCCCTACCGATAGAATTGCTCTAGAAACTGTTCCTAAACAAATGGCTACACGGTTGATTGATTTGGCAGCTCCTATAGGAAGAGGCCAGCGAGGCATGATAGTTTCACCACCTAAAGCTGGTAAGACAACTATTCTCAAACAGATAGCCAATGGTGTCACCGAGAATGAGCCCGATATACAGTTGCTTGTGGCACTTATAGGTGAACGCCCAGAAGAAGTAACTGATATGACTCGATCAATTAAAGGTGAGGTGTACAGCTCCACCTTTGACGAGCCGGTGGAAGACCACTGTCGGGTAGCTGAACTTGTTTTGGAAAGGGCAAAGCGAATGGTAGAGACCGGTCGCCATGTCGTGGTATTGCTCGATAGCCTCACGCGCCTCACGCGCGCATACAATATTGCGATGCCTACGAGTGGCAGAACATTGTCGGGTGGTATCGATCCGGTTGCTCTTTATCCACCCAAACGTTTTTTCGGAGCGGCACGTAATACTGAAGATGCTGGTAGCCTCACTATTCTTGCAGCTTGCTTGGTAGACACCGGCAGTAGAATGGACGATGTGATTTATGAAGAATTTAAAGGTACAGGAAACATGGAAGTTCACCTGGATCGGAAGTTAGCAGAACGACGAATATTCCCGGCCATAGATATTCCACGTAGTAGCACCAGGCGGGAAGAATTATTGCTCGATGAAGAAACGCTGAGACAAGTTTGGCTATTACGTCGAATGGTAAGCATGATTGCGACTGATTCAGTGGGGACGTCTGATGCAACCGAGAAGGTAATAGAACGATTAAGAAAAACCAAGGATAATGTTGAGTTTTTGTCCAAGCTTGGGAAAGATACCTAGATTTCAATAATGAAGATGTGTTTATCAGAAATTGTTTGGATGTCCCGAAATGCTGGGCTTAACACTCCAATGCTTATTGACATTATCGATGGGGCTAATATATAGTTTCGCGTGTGTATTTGTGTGCTAGATCCTTGTTGGGGATCGGTGAATTTGGTTTTAGAGAAGGCACACTCGCACTGGAATCGTCCTTAAGAATAGCTTCGAATAGTACTTGACAAGCTATCTGGACGTAGTGTAAAAACATAGTGCTCGAAATATAGGAAGTTAGAGAGGCCTGCATGGCGTGTGAAAGCGCCGATAGCAAAAGAGTAAAAAGGCCAACGTCGAACCTGGGATCATGGGAGTCCCGGGATTTCGTATGTAAACAAAGTCGAATCAAATCCTAAAGTAACGAAAATCGAGAGACATAAGGGGGTAGGCAGTGAAGCATCCAGTTAGAATTCTGTCCATCATAGCGGCCTTAGGGTTGTTGGTGGCCATCTTTGCAACGGCTGAACCGGTTCAGGTTGAGGCTGCTGCAGTAACGGTGGCTGAAAACCAGGTTGAATGGGCCAATAACGATGGCACAGGCGCAAACATAACCCACGTCAAACCTGGGATCACGGCCCACTTCTATATAAGGGACGATGCTCTCCAGACGACCAAGACAGGTACGGCCGAATTCGGGTCTTGGAATAGTGACACCGGTGCATACTTTTCGGCCACATACTTCAATATACCGACAGGTGGTGCCTCTACCAGAACACCAATAGGTCATGGAGTCGGACTAGGCGCAGCTTCGCTACGTACCGTAAACAGAGCGCTGTCTGCGATTGGATACGGTACTACCTTAGACGGACAGGCACTGGCTACGACTACAGCGACCTCATCGGCTGTTTACAACGCCAGTTCCACTCCTCTTACGGGAGCACCGACTCTAAAGGACAGTAACAACAACGACATATTGGTAATGAGTTCCAATACAGCTAGGGGTACATTCCAGCTGGTTGGTTCAGGTGTGACAGCTACGAGTACGGCAACGTTCTCGTATCACGTTGTCGACCAGTATCTGGGGACAGCCTCTGCATCCCGACGTGCCAAGGTGACCAGCACCTCTGACCCGTCAGGTGAATGGATTACTATCAACGAGGTAGACGGTGTTGGCCTGAGTGGTCAGTCATCAACCTCGACCGTGTTCCAAGGGACAATCGCTCTTTCTACCGATGCTGCCGTGCAAGGCACTAACAGTGACGGTATCTGGGTGAATGACGGGGACACGCTTACTACTACGTATTACAAATCTGACGGTACTGTTTTGGACTCCGACACGGTGAAGGTTGACAGTGTCAAGCCGTCCGTAACAGGCATAACACCGGCAGATGGTACGGTAACGAATATTGCCAACCCGACAGTACAGTTTGATGTTACCGATACGAACTCCGGGATGGGAGCAACGCCAGCTTCAGTCATATCTCTAGGTATAGTATCGGCAGCAGGAGCGACCACCACGGTGGCAACCGCTGACATTTCCTACCAGGCTATCGCCGATGGATACCGAGCGATCTTCGCTCAGGGTGTCGCATGGACGGAGGCGACAGGCAGTGGTGGGTACGCAGTAACAGACAGTACCGAATTCGACATGATTATCACGGCAACAGATGCTGCTGGTAACCAGGTCGTGGTTCAGCAAAACGACCTGAACTTGACCATTGACAAGACATTGCCGACCATTTCTTCCGCAGCAACCGGTGCGTTAGCGGTGACAGTGACTTTCAGTGAGAAGATGGATGCAGCTACGATAGCCGCTGCCGACTTTACTGTGGCAGGAACTACCGTGTCTGCGGCCGAAATCCAGACCGATACCACCAAGGTCAAGCTGACCATTGGAACGTTGGTCGCGGATGCCAAGCCTGAAGTTGCAATCAGCACCGTATCAGACGTGGCTGGCAACGTCATAACAGCCGCATCCAAGGTAACTGCAACTGACGGTGTGAAAGCTAGCCTCTCTGCCTCAGCGGTAGACAAGGATCTAGCTATCAAGGCCGACAAGATTAACGTAACTACAACGATGGACGAGAAGATGGCGACTGGCTGGCCGAAGGCCCAGTTATCTGGACCGGTAGCAGGTAGGACAATAGCAGTTACCTCACCGACTCCTAACAACTACAAGGCAGCCATTACTGTTAGCGCCGCCGAAACAACGGGTATCTACGGTTTGCTTATACAGGCCAAAGATCTGGGTGCTAATATAAGTAACAACGCTACCAAGGTATCGGCAGAGGTACTATCTACGGGTGTCGGGACAAAGATTCTGACTCTGGGTAAAGGCCCGATAGCGGATACCGACCTCGATGGTTCACTAACAGATGAAATCACGCTTCTCAGGAATGGAACATCAACCCAGGCCGACTTCCCGACGATCACGGCTGTTGACGGAAGCGCGAGGACAGTGACCCTTAATTCCGTCGCGACGACCACCAGTAATATTTGGACAGCGACGTATCACTACATCGCAACAGAGACATATGAGGTGGACACGTCGGCACCGACGGTAACCTTCGACCCTGCTGACGGCACGTCAGTGGCGAACCAGTCACCGTACGTTCGGTTAGTATTCGATGAAGACGAGTATCCTGGTGACAGCTATAAGACAGTCACCTTGACCAAGGCGTCCTTGGTGCATCCGAGTGGAACTACTACCGATGCATTGGCTAGCTTCACGACTGCAGACAGCAAGGAATTCATCTGGGCAGCCACGGACCTTGCACTTGGTAAGTACGAGTTGACTGTGAGTGCCACGGACACGGCCGGCAATAAGCTGACCGATTCGAAGGGTACGTTCACGATCACCAAACGTACGACTACCATTAACTTGAGGCCAGGTTGGAACCTGATTTCATTGCCTGACTCACCAGCAGCTGGTAAGACAGGGATCAACGATGTAATCACATCGACTCTGGTAGACATCGTACTTACCTACGATGCAGCAGCCTCGAACTGGTACAGGGCGACACGTCAGACAGATGGAACACTTGGACAGCCGGACAGCGCGCTAGAACTGAAGAATATTACGTCCGACAAGGCGTACTGGGTCCATTCGACAGGTGTGGTAGCGCTCAAGGTAGACGTTCCTGGACTGGCAGCTGGTGCAGCGGCACTTCCGCCTAGCTTCCCAGTAGTAGCTGGTTGGAACCTAGTTCCAGTAGCAACAACTGACCTTGCGGTAACGACAAGAGATGCAGACGACTACTTTAGCGGACTATCCTGGTCTAGGTCGTATAGCTACGATAACCTGACCAACAAGTTCGTTGGACTGTTGCCAGCGACTTCCGATACCGTATCGGTAACAAAGGGATACTGGATCTTTATTAAGACCGCAGGTACCTTAGTCCCATAGGCTTGTATCTAAGGTCAAACGAGTAATGAAAAGCCTCCCTCCTCAATCAATGGGGAGGGAGGCTTATTCGTTTAGGGAGTAAAAAGGCTTGATCCACTTTTTAAAGAGACTTGCTGTTGCATCAACCATTATATTGACGGTTGGTTTATTTATTGATCGAAACAGCTTTGTCTCAGCACAGGCAGCTCCACCTGTACCTTCGATATTCTCTGGACCTGCAAAAGCAGGGGGCCAAGGTGTACCAGACGGAATCCCAATTGTTGCCAGGATTGAGGATAAATACGAGTCAGAAGCTGTTCGAGTCACTGATGGTCAGTTCAGAGGATTGTTGGTGGGACCAACCGATTCAAAACTAGCGGGCAAAGTGATAACTTTTTGGTTGGATGGATCTGTCAAGGCCGATCAACAGGTGTACTTTATCCCATCAACGGTTAATCTTAACCTTTTCCTTACGTTTCCTAATTTGCCTATACCTACACCTACCCCTACACCCACCCCGACCCTGACACCGACTCCAACACCTATCACACCAACTGCCACACCGACACCGACACCGACACCATCACCTATACCGACAGCAACATTAGTTCCTACACAAACTCCGACCCCGGAAAAAGCGCAACCAGCAGTCTACTCTGGTCAGATTATAGTTTCCGGAGGAAATGTGCCTGAAGGAGCGGAACTCAAAGCTATAATTGGATCTTACGAAACCTTTCCTGTAACGATATCCGGCACCACTTATACCAATTTAGTTGTGGCTCCTAATGATCCATCGTTTATTGGGCAAACTATAGTGTTCTTGTTAAATGGAGTAGCTGCAACCCAAACCGAAACATATATCAGTGGTAATTTCGTCCAGAACTTTAACCTTATTTTTATCGGACTGGCGACTCCTACACCGACGGCGACAGCCACACCGACACCTTCATCTACTCCCACGATGACCCCAACAGCGACGGCGACAGCGACAGCGACGGCGACAGCGACACCAACTTTCACACCCACTGCAACGGCAACTGCGACACCAACACCTAGTCCAGTACCGTCGGCAACGCCGACACCAACCTTAGTGCCTACGCCTATCCCTACGGCTACACCAACGGCTGTCCCTACTGCAATCCCTACTGCTACACCAATGCCTACAAAAGAACCTGAACCGACTCCTGAAGCGGTAATAACCAATCAACCGATCGGAACTTCTGTAGCGGAAGGCGACGAAACTAATGCCGAAAGCTCCAGTTGTGTTCCATTACCTTCAGTGTCATTGGGTACCGGCTTGGTAAACACCTTGGTTCTTTTTGGTCCAATTGGATTGATAGCCGGCTATCGGAGTGCAAAGCGTCGACGGATTTGACCTCCGTAATCTCGAATTAATCCCTCTTGAACTGGTAACGCCACGTCCACCGATTAAGCGATCCTTGTTATCCTTCAACGGATCTTGAGATCTGGAACTTTTTGGGCTTAACTAAACAACTAACCCGTGATCTTTTAGAAATGGTTCTAGTTGACATCACGGAAAACACGGTGCTAAATTCACCGTATAAAAAACTAGATCCAAGGTTTTGCTAGATCACAAAGAATCAGAGATGCTTACAGACAGATCAACAAACATTCTTAATTTAATTGTGGACGATTACATTAATTCCGGCGCGCCGATCTCTTCTCAAACCCTCGTACACACTCATGGTCTTGGAATAAGTTCGGCTACTATAAGGAATGAAGTGGCTGTTCTTGAACAAGGCGGATATATAAAACGTCCTCATACTTCAGCAGGTAGCGTGCCGTTAGAAAAAGGATACAGAATTTATGTTGAAACTTCTGATCCAACAAATGACGATATAGAATTGTCGGTCCGGCGGTCTATTAAAAATAGCCTTGTAGAAGTGGAAAGAGATATTGATGAATGGACAGAAGTGGCATCAGCCCTACTAGCAGGCCTTGTTAATAGCATGGCGATAGTCACGTTCCCGAAGGCAGCAGAATCTCGTGTCAGAACAATCCAGCTGGTAAGGCTCCAGGAATTCTTAACTCTTCTTATAGTAGTTCTTAATGAATCGAAGCTGAGACGTCAACTCGTACCCCTTAAAAACCGTCTCGCAGATAGTGAGTTGGACAGGTCGGCTAATAGAATTGTCGAAATGGTACGTGGATGTACTTGGAATGAAATTGATACGGAACGGGCGAGTCTCACCGTGCTTGAAGAAGAAATATTGGATTCAATTACGGAAATCCTTCGGGAGGAAGACAGAACTAACAAAGCCGATCACTACATGGATGGGCTTAGAAATCTCTTTTCACAGCCCGAATTCGCTGATAATGCAGCTGTAGCTGGTTTTGTAGAAGGGATAGAAGATGGCAGCTTGGCGCAGTCAATACTACATCAAACTCCGGATTCGGCCGTTGTTAAAGTCGTGATAGGTCATGAAAATCAAGATGATCTACTTCAACCCATGGGCGTGGTAATAGGAAGGTATGGTGTTCCAGGGGAAATCGCCGGTTCTATTGCAGCTGTTGGTCCTGTCAGAATGCAATATAAGAAAGCAATCTCTAGTATCGAATTAATGTCGGATGTTATGAGCGAACTTGTCGGGAGCGTCAGCGGTACATAGGTAGTACAGTTAGTATCAAGAAATTTTGCTAAACCACCCTGATCTGTGTGAAAATTCTTGTTAATCCAGATAAGTTTTATTCGAAGGCCAGAATTTCCATAAAGATCCTGAAAATAAGGACTTTTGTTGTAGGTTTGGGGCCTTTGAAAAACCAAATCTGTACGATTTCTTGGCCACACCGTATAATTTGAAGTTGATCCTTGATCCTTGGGAATTGGGAAATAAATGACCACTCAAAAAAGAGATTACTACGAGGTACTTGGTGTATCGAGTAGTGCTTCAGATGAAGAAATACGTAAAGCGTTCAGGAAGCTCGCCCTTGAGTATCACCCTGATCGTAATAAGGATCCGGATGCGGTAGACCGATTCAAAGAGGTAAACGAGGCTTATCAAGTCCTAACAGACTCAGAAAAACGATCCAGATATGATAGATTAGGCCATGCTGGTGTTGACACGAGTGGAACCACAGGATTCGAAGGCTTTGAGAATTTTGGAGGATTTGGAGATATATTCGATGCTTTTTTTGGCGGAACGGGATCATCACGATCCCGTTCCCACCCAAGGGCAGCTGACCTTCATTATTCTCTAACGATCGATTTCGAAGAAGCTGCCTTTGGTGTTGAAAAAGAGTACGAAATCAATCGTACTGAGATATGCGAGGGATGTAAGGGTACACGAAGTGAACCTGGTAGCAAACCTATCTCATGCTTAAATTGTGGAGGAACTGGGCAAGTACAAAGAGCTTCCCAGAGTGTTTTCGGGCAATTCATGCAAGTTTCCACGTGTGGTCGGTGTAAAGGTGAAGGCCGGGTTATCACCGATCCATGTTTGCAGTGTAAAGGGATTGGTACCGAAGCCCGTACTCATAAGATCGCGATTGCAGTTCCCCCCGGAGTGGAGACAGGTATCCAGATAAGATTGACTGGAGAAGGTGAAGCGGGTATAGAGGGAAGTAAGCCAGGTGATGTATACGTAGCGATAAATGTTAAAAAACATTCTCTATTTGATAGGATTGGAAATGATGTAATCAGCTCACAACACATCAACATTGCGCAGGCGGCTATGGGTGCAAAGATAAGTATCCCTACCCTTGAAAGTCTTGCCGATCTGGATATACCGGCTGGTACGCAGACGGGGGATGTATTGAAACTCGATGGTGTGGGCATCCCGCATTTGAATAATGAGAATCGGCGAGGGGATCATCTTGTTACTATTATCGTAGACGTACCTCGTTCATTGACTGAACGGCAGCGGGAACTTCTAGTAGAGTTAGGAGAGAGCCTTGAACCCAATACTGATGAGGTTGACCCTAGCTGGTTCGATAGATTCAAGAGCTCACTAGGCGGCGCTGAATAAGGCAAAGCCAGTGGGTAAAAAAACTGGCTTTAGCTTATTCGGACCAGTCCTGCAGTTTCCATATTAAGGTATTAGGCTTTGTCCATGAAATGGTTAGAACTAACTGTTGAGGCCACTAGGGAATTTGCGGAACCACTTACAGCGGTTTTTCTTAAATATGGCCATGCTGGAGTTGCGGTAGAGGAGCAAGGGGGATTCAATCCGGATGAAGGGGAACAACCACCAGAAAACACTTTAGTTAAGATAATGACCTATCTCCCATTGGACAAAACCACCAAATCTCGTGAGAACGGGATTGATGTAGGGGTAAAACTCTTGTCCCAGATTGGTCCAGTATCTCCACTTACAAGGCGTGAAGTAGACGAGGCTGATTGGGAACATGCATGGAAAGAGCATTTCCATGTTCTCCGGGTAGGGACAAGAATAGTAATTGTTCCCACTTGGCGTGAATATACCTCTGGCCCCGGTGATATTATTGTAAAGTTGGACCCGGGTATGGCCTTTGGCACAGGTCATCATCCTACCACTGCTATGTGTTTGGCTATTCTCGATGAACTTTTACTTCCAGGATGTGCCGTTTTGGATGTTGGTTGTGGATCAGGAATTCTTTCCATAGCTTCGGCAAAGCTTGGTGCAAAAGAGGTGATAGGCCTAGATATAGATACGGTTGCAGTGAAAGTTGCCAAAACCAATGTCAAACAAAACAATGTTTCCGATGTCGTCTTGGTACGGCGTGGAACTCTACCATTACCGCGTACCCGACCTAGTGGATATGACTTCGTGGTAGCCAATATATCAGCCGTGGTTATAGAACAATTGGCTGGAGAGATGGTAAAGGCTTTACGGCCAGGCGGGACTATACTTATATCGGGGTTATTGGTAGAGAAGATTAGACAGGTATTGGATCGGTTCGAAGAGTTTGGATTCTCTGTATGCCGCCAAGAAATTGATGGAGATTGGGCTGCGGTTAGCTTGATGCAAGGTCCCGGCACGATTTAAGAACGATGCACCGATTTTTTGTAGATATAGAAGCTATTTCGGATGGCAGAGTGGAGCTTAGGGACCAAACGGCATTGCAGGTTGCCAAAGTGCTTAGGCTTAGAGCCGGAGAAAATATCATCGTTTTAGATGATACTGGTTTTGAGTACCTTGTAGAGCTAGATAGAGTTGAGCCCAAATGTGTAATTGGCTTGATCATAAGTCGTAGTCAGAATCAGAACGAGACGGCAATCAATGTAAATCTCTGCCAAGCGGTATTGAAAGGTGACAGACTGGACTATGTATTCCAAAAATGTACAGAACTAGGTGTTTTTAATTTCGTCCCGGTTCTCTGTTCACGATCACTATACAGGGGCCCCGGGTGGTCTTCCAACCGAATGGCTAGGTGGCGGACTGTTGTAAAGGAGGCCTCTGAGCAATCTGAAAGGAGCCATCTTCCGTTAATTAGTGGTGCAGTTGGGTTTGAGGCTGCGTGCGACTTGGTACAAGGGACAGGCATTATTCTTTGGGAACGTGAAGAGACAGTTACACTAAAATCGTCCTTGATATGCCCGGAAATATTTACTGATCGACGACTGACGATCTTTGTGGGACCGGAAGGCGGATTCACAGATCAAGAAATAGATTACGCCAGGACCGTTGGTATAGCGTCGGTAAGCCTGGGGAAACGCATCTTAAGAGCTGAAACAGCGGCGATATCGGCTGTATCGATAGTTATGCATGAATTGGGGGAACTTGATCCGTGAACGTCTTTGGGTGGCACAGGCTAATTCAGTTTTCAATACGCTCTGGGACTGGATCTCTATCCATTAGATCGGCAATTGCCTGATGGATATCTAGATTGTTAAACAGTACATTGTAGGTAGTCTGGGCTATAGGCATATCAACACTAAGGGATTCGGCTAGTTTTACCGTGGCACGTGTAGTATCGACACCTTCTGCAACATGATTCATGGTGGCAACGATTTGTTCTAGGGATTTGCCTTTTGCCAGTTCCCGTCCGACATGGTGATTTCGACTCAGTTCACTTGAACATGTTGCTATTAAATCACCTATCCCTGCTAAACCTGCAAATGTCATGGGATCTGCTCCTGCAGCTACACCCAGACGTGTGATTTCTGCGAGGCCTCGTGTCATGAAGGCCGCCTTGGAATTATCCCCAATGCCGAGACCATCACATACTCCTGCTCCTAAAGCGACAATATTTTTCAGGGCACCACCTAGCTCAACACCAATAATATCCAAATTCGTATAGAGCCGAAAACTTGAAGATGTAAGTAGTGATTGTACTTGAACAGCTACTGACTGATCAGGCGATGCTATAACGCTAGACGATGGTTTGTCAGCTACTATTTCAGATACAAGATTTGGACCAGACAGGGCACCTAAATGGATATTCGGTATATCATGTAATTCTTCATCAAGTACCTGTGTCATGCGTTTGCCTGAATTGATCTCAAGACCTTTTGTGGCGCTTACGACGATTGTGGAATGCGATATAGAGTCTTTTACAGAGCGGATATTTGTTCTCATACTATTTGAAGGCACTGCAATTAGCACCAGATCAGATTCACTGAATGCCTCCGAGGAAGATGAAGTGATATTGATGCGAGGGGATAATTTTACGTTCGGCAGGAATCGTCGATTTTCACCTTCGGATTGAAGGACAGCTGCCTCACCTTTAGAACGGGCCCAAAGAGCGACATCCGCGCCAGTCTTTTCGGCAAGTATGGCTAGAGTGGTTCCCCAGCTGGTAGTTCCTACCACACTGATTCTGGCCAATTTAGGGCTTTGCAACAGACAACCTACCGTATAGTTGGTATACCTTTTGGCATATCGAGGCGACGTTCATTACCCTTGACCAATCTGCTGAGGTTGTCTTTGTGTCTTGCAATAACAATGATGCCACCTAAAAATCCATACCACGCATAAACACCAGATGTTTGTCCTGCCAAGGATAACACTACAAGAAGACCGGTGCCCGAAATAGCGCCGATGATTGAACCAAGCGATACGTAACGTGTCAAAATGATGATTGGTACTCCTACGAGAGTTGCAACGATCCCACATATTGGAGAGAGTGGGAATAATCCACTCCAACCTGGAGCCACACCTTTACCGCCTCGGAATCCGGAGAATATGGGCCATATATGTCCGATCATAGAGGCCACCCCTGCTGCCACCTCTATGCTTGGAGATTCGGTTATTAGTCTTGCTCCCAAGATGGCAATTACTGACTTGCTCATGTCTAGAACAAGGACCAAAATGGCAGCTTTGATTCCCACAGTTCGAAGAACAGTGGTCATCCCAGTAGCGCCGCTGCCGTGATCTCTTACATCAACGCCTTTAAAAAGTCGCCCAAAGATCAGGCCAAATGGAAGTGAACCTAGTAGATAACCTAATAAGGCGAATCCGAGAAACTCTGTCAACGGTCTCCCCTGCTTTTAAACCGCATTCTTAACGGAGTTCCTTCGAAGCCATAGGCATTACGTATTGTGTTCTCAAGGTAGCGCTGATACGAGAAGTGTACCATGTCGGACTTGTTTACGTGGAACGTGAAGCTGGGGGGTTGGGTATTATCCTGAGTCACTCCATATATTTTCAAACGCCGTCTCCCTGTAGGTGGAGGATGATCGGCAATGGCGTTCAATATCGTTCGCCTTAGATCGTAACGCGGCAGTGTCATTCCCCAATGCTGGTGGGTTTTTGCCGCTGTGTCCAATAGTTCACCGATGCCGGTATTTTCAAGTGCTGAAATAAAGCAAATGGGTGCATGGTTTGCAAATTTGAATTGCTCACGTACCCTACGTACTGCATCATCTTTACTAAGGTCGAGATCTTGGGACCGATCCCATTTATTTATAGCTAATACAATCCCGCGATAGGCTTCTAATACATAACCAGCGATGTGTGTGTCCTGGGTTGTGGCTAGTTCTGTGGCGTCCATGACCAACACTGCGATTTCAGCACGGTCAATTGCCCTGATAGACCGTAAGGCGCTGAATTGTTCTATCCCACGCTCTATCTTGCCTCGTTTACGAATGCCAGCTGTATCGATCAGGAGGATTGTCCTCTCATCCACGGTTACCAGGGAATCTAGCGCGTCGCGGGTAGTACCGGGTATATCACTTACTATGGCCCGATTTTCCCCCAGTATTGAATTGAGGAGCATAGATTTGCCGACGTTGGCTCTACCCACAATGGCCATCTTGAAATCTGTCTCGGGGTCCGGTATTGCATCTGTTTTGGGAAGGTGCTTTAGCACTTGTTCCATCAGATCTTCGATACCCTGGTTGTGATATGCACTTATTGGAATGGGTTCTCCAAGACCTAATTTGTGAAACTCTCCCACTGCTGTCTCTCGCAATTCGTTATCCGCCTTGTTGATGGCAACTACAACCTGTTTCTTAGAAAGACGTAGGATTTGGGCAACATCCTCATCTGGTGCCGTAAGTCCAGTCACCACATCGGCAAGCATAATGACAACATCCGATCCTTCAATAGCGTGATCAATTTGGTCACGTATATTAGTCCAAAGCTCTGTATTTGGAAATTCGTCTAGGCCACCGGTATCTACCAAGGTAATTAATTGCTCGGACCAAGCTACATCGGCTATCACACGGTCTCTGGTTGTCCCAGGTATATCGGATACAATCGCAGGACGGTCTTCAGTTAATCTGTTAAAAAGCGTCGATTTGCCAACATTAGGTCGGCCTACTATAGAAACAATCGGCTTCAGGACTGTTGACATGAATACCTCGTTTGGGCCATACGAAACCAGGCTACTATGGGCTTAGTTGAGCCAGCGACGGATCATGTGTGTGCACTTGGATATTATCGAGTGAAAAGATTTGTCATTATCGCATTTTGAGCATGGAGGCGGTTTTCTGCTTGATCGAAAACTACTGATTGTGGATGATCTAGCATTCCTGCGGAGATTTCCTCTCCTTCATGTGCAGGCATATCGTGCATAAAAATCGCCGTTGGCTTAGCTAGACTCATAAGGGCAGGATTGACCTGATAATTTTTAAAGGCACTCTGCCTCTCTTTAGATTCTGAATCTTGTCCCATGCTGACCCAAACGTCAGTGTAAATAACGTCGGCATCCAGAGCTGCAATTTCTGGAGATTGAACCCAGGTAACATCGGTTTTATTACGACTCGCTCGGATCTGCGCTTCTTGCCACGTAATATCTTCCATTTGATACGCTGGAGGAGAAGCTATTACAAATTCTGTACCGACAGATGCACAAGCAAGAGCTAGGCTGCCGGCTACATTGTTACCATCTCCGATGTAAGCTATTCGTTGTCCTGTGAACGATCCATTGTGTTCAGATATCGTGAGCAGGTCTGCCATTGCCTGGCACGGATGTTCAAGGTCTGACAATGCATTGATCACGGGAATCGACGTGTTCTCAGCTAGTAAAATCAGATTCTTGTGGGAAAAAACACGGGCAACTATTCCGTCTACCCATCGATCTAGTACACGAGCAACATCCGGTACTGGCTCCCTTTGTCCTAGGCCTACCTCGGATCCGCCTAGAAAGAAGCACTCACCTCCCAATCGCCGGATTCCAACCTCGAAGCTCGCCCTAGTTCTAAGAGATGGTTTCTCAAAAAGCAGGGCGATGATTTTGCCTTCCAAGGGGCGTTGTAGCTTACCTTGTTTAATACTCTTTGTCTTATCGATCATAAGGGCAATCGCCTCAGGGTCTAGGTCTGCGATGGATAGGAAGTCTTTTCCTTTCACGATAACACCTCTAGGGTATGATCATACCTGACGAAAATGGGATGCGGCAACGCAATCATTGCCACATCTTATCCTAACTCTGTTTTAAGCATACCGCGGTTAATGCGGGAAGATTTTCTTATAAAGATGAGTGTTGTTACTATGAACATTGTGATAAGTGCTGAATATATGGGAATCATGAGGCTCCAATTGGTGATCAGAACGAAAGGAGGCAAAGCTTCTTGGCCAGTCTCAGTAAAAGAAACTAAAGATACTACAAGCTGGCTCATTTGAAGCCCGGTGAGTGTCCCTATTGCCATGCCAGTAACGACTATAGTGAAATGTTCAAAACACACGAGCTTGATCAGTTGTCGTTCCGATAGGCCCATAGAAAGGAGTATTCCTAGTTGTGCATGAATCTTCTTTGCGGATGCAACGAGAAATGATGT
The DNA here is from genome assembly GCA_964608025.1 of uncultured Dehalococcoidia bacterium. GTDB lineage: Bacteria > Chloroflexota > Dehalococcoidia > Lucifugimonadales > CAJWER01 > CAZSLO01. The sequence continues at coordinate 146,077 of CAZSLO010000023.1, forward strand.
ATATCCCAATCCCACCGTCGAAATAACAGTAGCTATTACAAGCACTACCATAGAATTCCAGCCAGCCGTAGTCATGGGATTTAGACGAGACGACGCTAAAAGAGATTCCCGGTGCTGCACGTTTCCCCAGTACTTAAACACCGAATCGAGTGCTGTTTTCATTGCCTGTTGTGCAGCAGGTGCTTCTTTAATAAAAAGTTCATTAGGAACACTTATAGGTGTGTGTCCCATGATGTTAAGGTGGCCGAGGAGGCTGTTAAGATCTGCAAGAATAAATCTTCCTCCTACTGAGTCCATAGTCGGGAAGTAGTCGATGATTTCTCTGATAACCATCGGGACAAATCGATTGGATATGTTGGCTAGGATAATATCTCCCTTACTGGAAAAAGTTTCCTTAGCGAAAGAGTTACTGACCACTACTGGAACAGGGCCGCCAGTTGGACTTTGATAGAATCCGCGAATACCGTAGTGGTTTTCTTTGGTAAAAGTGAAAACTCCTGACCGACGGCCCGATTGAGATTCCTGTCTTGTTGTGGTGATTCGCTCTGGCGATAGCTGGGCTGTCACTATGGGAAACCACCTGAGTTGTCCTTCAAAATCCTCGAGCAACATGATATTGTCAGAGGTGGCAGCTTTGGTATGTATACTGTCAATCAGTAATTGCCCTGGTGTTTTGTCCGTACCTGTGCCAGGTTCAGAAATTTGTATAGAAACCAAATGAATAGGACCTTTCATGGACGGTGGGAGATCTCCTGATAAAAGAGTCCACTCGTCGTTGCTCGGTGTCCCCATCGGGATAGATTTTATAGATCCAAGGCCATCCTCGATCAAAGCCCATACGACCAACCCTGGAATAAATTCTTGGATTTTAGCCCAAAGCCCAATAGTTGAAGCGGAATCTGGAATAACAACGCGTTCTATCTGTCGGTGGGATGACAAGATAGTCATCAGGTTGTTGAATTGGATTCTTGAAAAATCTTGCCGATACCATGACATACTCGAGAAATCCCGTGATTCTATAGCTAGCAGTTGAATCGAGACACCTGCAGCACGTGACTCTTCCCTTAAGGCTAATGTAGTTTTTTGAACACCTGGGAGTTCGTCATATCGGGATTTCATAGGATATATTCCTCTCCCAGCTGTTGACGGGAGGTCTGTGACACGAATATCCGCGCCAACCTGGTAATGGATACGGTCTTCCTGATTTCGTTCAAGCGTAGCTCCAATCGTTGTTGCTAATACGCCGATGCCGGTAGCTAGAATTATCATGAGGATTAGACCGGTGTATTGGAATGGATTTCGAGCCATTTGGCGTAATCCCATCCAGAGCCATATAGGAGTAAGGTTCATCAAGAAAGGTATCAGTCTTGCAACTAGTTGGGCTGGCACTAAACCTATGAGGCTTAGAGCTGGGAGATAAAATAAATCTTTGGAATCTAAGGGTTCTGCAAGCAAGATTCCGTATACAAGACCAGATTGGATCAGGAGTCCAACGATAAGATAATGCTTACGCCTAGTCTTGATTGTACCCAAGTAAATTGCCCAAACAGATATTACTAGTGCGAGAGGGATGGCCCATTCGACCCGATCGCCTATTAGCCCGGTTATTAATAGAGTCGCTGAGGCGCTGGATAGAATCAATGTGGCCAAAAGATTTAGGAGGAAGAGAGATTCGCCACTAACGAACTGAACCAGTATTGGGAATAGCCTCATGAAAATAAGTGTGATTGCCAGTAAAAAGAGGACAGGTGTGATTAGTAGTGATTCATTAAGATCAAAACCATTTAACAGGCTACGGGATACAAGGTGGCCTTGGGAGTGGAGTTCCCATAGGATAACTCCCCCGATAGAGATTAGGGCAATATCTAGGTAGTAGCGCTGAAAAAACAGCGTATTAACAGGCCGGCCAACCTGTAATTTATAAGCTCGCAGCCCGCTCCCAGTACTCCCAGTATTCAATAAACCTAAGCAGGCTGTAACAGTGATTGTAAGTATGCCGCTGACAATCGCTGCGATTAATGCCATTGGACTTAGATCTGCAGATAGGAAAGTCCCGTTGGTCATGTCGCTGAGATAAGGAAGAAAACCGCTTAGCATTACAAGGGCCATCGCCCCAAAAGGTGCCACAATGATCACCAAAAGTGTCATGAGTATAGGTTCCCAGATGTTAAGGCTTATTATGTGAAGAGGACCGAGCCCTCTTGTAATTAGCAAGGCAGTATCTGCTAGGCGGTTTTGTGCCAAGTACGAAGCAATTATCCCTAGATAGATCAATATCGTCATAAACACAATCGCCAGCATCAGTAACATCGGAATTTTTCCGAAGAAAGTCCTATGTTGAAATTTGCGAAAAGTGCTATCCAGGGCAGTAGAAACTTCTGACCCTGGGAGGAGATTTACTAACTGTTTCTCGAACTGATCTAGCTGGGTTCTAGCCTCACTAGTAGTCCATCTATTGAACCCGTCCTTATTTACCCGAATTATCCATATCGAGTTGATCAAGCTTGTAGGATAGGCAGTGCCTAGACCATCCACCATGCCTTTCTGCGTGATGAAAAGAGGCACTGAGGGGAACATTTCTCTGTCTGGGCCGTCTACAGTTGGACCGAGGGTGTTGAAGGGTTCAGGATCTAAGAACAAGCTTGGATGTAGAGCCCAGTAGTCTTCCTTAGGATCTGTAGGTGTAATGATACCAACGATATCAACAGATATCGTTGTTGGGTCGTTCGTATCCGATGATGTTAATATTGTGTCGCCGATCCGTAGGTCAAACAATCTTGCAGTATTGGCGCTAATAATGGCTTCGATCTTAGTTAGATTAGCTTCACCTCTAATGTGGCCGGTGGCCATTCTTCCGCTCTCGAATGTTACATGCTGGGTGATTTCGGAAAGGGTTCTGTAATAGGCGTTAAAGGAATGGGGTGTCAATTCGCTAAAAAAACCTGGAGGCCTTCTTGGTAGTTCGGCGAGGTACGTCTCCGTCATTAGATAGCGCTGATGAGTGGTATATATAGGAGCAATCTGGTCGCTTATGGCTTGGCTTAGTTTTTGTTCGACCTTTTGGAGTCGTTCCCGTGTTGGATGAAGATTGAACACCAAAACATTGATATTGGATTCTTGTTTGGTTAATGTTTCCAAAAGTAGGTTCAACCCGAGTCGTTCTAGGGAAATTGGGTAAATAGGGGCGGCTGCAGCGAGGGTTGTTGCTATCAATATCCCTATAAACACAGCGCTCATAAGAGCCCAGCTTGATTTTATGCGCTTGACTACGAGTGTTCTGAACGTCATTGATGAATTGCTCAAACTAGATCGATGATATCTGCAATGAATTTGATAGATATTTTCTTTTATGGAGCTCTTTTAATCGATTGAATTCAAGTTTCTGTACGGATACCTTGACAATTGATAGGCAAAAATTCAAGGTGGTTTTTTGGGATCTATGCTGGTAGGAGTTTGAGATTGGACTTCATCTCTTGAAGAACTGACTCGCGATTCCATGGAATGGCCACTCCCTCTCCCCGTATCCATAGAGGTAGTAGATCATCGTAATGAGGGGACATTGGGTTTCCCGATTGTCCTCCGGGAATTGAGAAGCGCGAGTTTTCCCATTTCCCGATATCGATCACCATGCGCATAGATGGAATGGATAGAGGATTCCCGGTGGGGTTGTCTAATGGGGCGGCTGCTTGTGAAATAGTATTAGCGTCACCTCCCAATGGAAAGGGACCACGATTGAATATATGGCTGAACATCTTGCGTTCGCCAAATGGATGCCGAAGTATTAGCTTTCTGACATCACCCCACGCCCAGTTTTTGTGATCATTGCCATAGCGGATTCGAAGTATTCTGATAGTTTCCACTAAGGCTTTTTGTATTACGGTATTCCAGCCCTCATCGAACCAGCCAGTGGGCTGTTCTTTCAATAAACGTATTGTATGTCCGGTACGTCTAGCTACAAGTATTGTATAAGGTTTTGCTATGTTCGAAGATTTTCCCATGGACCAGTCAGCCGAGTTAGGGGCTTTGGTTTTCGCAATTGTTCTAGTTATCTCGGCCATAAACAATTCAAACACTGTTGCGGGTGCTGAATCGACCCCGATTTGTCCATCCCAAGTGGCTAGAAGATCAAGGGCCTCCCGTGCGTATTGCTGATCAACAGGAGTGGTCAATAAAATCTCCCGTATTTCTTCCCAGGGCATAGATTTGACGTCCTGAAGAAATGTCATGGTGTTCTGGATATCCCAGTCGTCGTGTTCACCAAGTGTTTCGAATATACGAGAGATGCGGTAACCATCTAGCCAATCAATGCCTAAATAGGGTCCGTCCCCTTCCTTGGTGGGACTGTTATTAGCTGTAGCGACAATGCCGGAGGGTGAGTTATTCAAGTATGGCATTTGATCGTGAGGCACGTGGCTATGCTCCCAATCTGCGTCTTTTTCCCAACCAGGTTTGGGTATAGTGCCCCAGCCACTCTTTCGAACTGGAACCGTCCCTACTAATTGCCAGCCGATGGATCCTGATGTGTCGGCATATACCATGTTTAGAGACGAAAGTGGCCAGTCATCACATAGGCTTTGGAATTCGCTAAACGAGCGTGCTTTATGAATTGTTGCTATTCCTTTGATAGGCATGGAATCAAGCCAAGTTGCCTTGAGGGAGAAGGCGGTGATGCCCGCGTTTTTGTGGGACGATGTTCCGATAATCGGGCCTCGTGGTGTGATCAACACACGTTCTACAAGATCTTTACGACCTCTGATTCGAATAACTTCATCTTTTATTTCACAGGGGATGAAGTTGTCATCTTGACGTACGCTTGTACCGTCGGGACTCAGTTGTTCTATGAATAAATCGGTTGTATCTACCATGCCTGCGGTTACTCCCCATCCAGCAGTTCCATTATGTCCAGCAGGAAACCCGGGGCCACCAACGAAAGTGGCTCCTGCTACAGACCATTTGGGCGTAGTTATGTGGGCTAAGTACCAATGTGCTGGCAGGGTAGGTCGTAGATGGGGATCGTTTGACAGCAATGGCCTTCCCGTGGATGTTTTTTCGGGGGCAAGGGCCCAATTGTTCGAGCCCCCGACGTATCCAACGGCTTCCCGGAGCGCGGAGATATCATCCACAAGCCGATCCATGATTGGGCCTTGTGGAGAGCCAGCTGGCTTGGATACAGGGTGCCATTCTGCATAGGCAGGATCAAGCGCTTTCACTGCATCTGGTCCATCTTCTACCAAGATCTGGTACCGAGCTATCTCTATATCCCAATTTGACGCTAGGACGAATGCCTGTAGTTTAGCTGATGCAATGACATCTGTGATCGTATAGGGTGTTGGTCTTGCACGTAGAATCGCAAATTCATGTGGGACTCGTGGAATGCCAAGTTGCACCCCATCGGATATTCCTTTGGCAAACGAAGTTGTATTGGCATGCATCTCCGGGTCTAGGGCATTTATCTGGTCCTCAGCATTGCGAGCGAAACCTATCTGGCGCGAGAATCGATCTATTTTGATGCCAGCAGGGCCCAAGAGCTCGCTAAGTGAACCTCTGGCTATGCGGAGCATTACTTCGAGCTGAAACGCCCTGTCTTGTCCTTGGCAGAAACCTATTCCATACCACGCGTCTCGATCATCCTGGGCTTTAATATGTGGTATGCCGTTATGGTCTCGGATGATAGTTATAGGGTTGGTAAGATACGGGACATTGATCACACCAGATGTGATAGGAAGCCGTTTGCCCAAAAGGCCTCGTAACAGCCAGCGTGGCATTTTCATGTTTTTGTTGCTGAAGCAATTGCCATACTGTCTACATCAACTAGAGAAGACTGCTTGATCTTAAAGCCGAAATGTTGTCTGAAGTTCTTAATCAAACTTGATGTGACCTTATCAAGCTTAACTGGACCGGTTTCAGCAGTTACAGAAGTTATTCTGCACTCCGGCATTCCACATGGAACTATATGGTCAAAATAATTTAGATCAGGTGCAACATTCAATGCGAATCCGTGTGTAGTAACTCCACGGCTGACTCTTACACCTATTGCGGCGATCTTTGCCCCACCTGTCCAGACTCCTGTGGGATGCCCTTCACTTTCTGCCGGAATTCCAAACTCTGCGAGCGTATTGATTAAAATCTGCTCAAGCCCGCGTATATACAACATCGGACCAATACCTAGTTGTTTCAAGTTAATTATGGGATATGCGACTATCTGTCCTGGTCCGTGGTAGGTAACCTGCCCTCCACGGCCCGTCTGGTGGATTTCAACGCCTAGTTCGATAAGTTTCTTTGGAGACAGGTGGATATCTTCTGAATTACCACGACGGCCAATCGTATAAATATGTGGGTGATTCAACAGGAGAAGTACGGCAGGGAGTTCCCCATTGGCAACTCTTGAGTGCAAACGCTCTTGGATTTCTAGGGCTGTAACGTACTCTGTCAGTCCTAATCGTATGACAGGAACCATGTAAGAGCTCTCATAGGGACACAACTGTTACACCTCGAGGTTTGGATCTATTGCCTCTAGCCTTCGTTTCACGTCCCCAATGAATGCGCCTGCTTCGGCACCGTCAAGGATCCTGTGGTCGAATGTTAGACAGAGATTCATCATTGATCGGATGGTAATGGTGTTATCGATCACAACGGGTCTATTGACGATAGATTCCGTGTTTAGGATAGCTGCTTCCGGAGAGTTTATTATTGCCTTGCCTATTATTGAGCCTAGGGCACCAGTGTTGTTTATCGTGAATGTACCACCTTGTACATCTTTTAGTGAGAGCTTGCCGGAACGGGCGCGATTTGCAAGGTCTTGGATAGATTTTGCCAAGTCAGATACATCAAGCCGATCGGCGTCGTGTACTACGGGTACCACAAGGCCGCCTGGGGCAGCTACGGCGACTCCTATGTTTACTCGTTTTTTTAGAATGATCGTGTTGTCATTCCAGGAAGCGTTTACCATCTGGTGTTCCTTCAGGCAGTCCGCGACTATTTTGACGATAAAAGCGAGGTAGGTTAAGTTAGCGTTCTCTCTTTTGAAGAATGCTGTTTTTGTCTGTTCTCTAAGCTGTACCAAGTTCGTTACATCGGCCTCTACTAGGGTCCAGGCTTCTGGAATTGTTCTAGTGCTGTTGGCCATATTTTCAGCGATCATTCTACGTATAGGAGTGAGTTGGACTAGTTCTTCGTTTTCATTCAGGTTGCCGGGCTGTTGTTCTTGTGAATCGATGAAGGCTTGGACATCGTTACGGGTGACTCTTCCGTTAATACCTGTACCTATTACCATGGAGAGATCTACGTTTTGCTGATCCGCAAGTCGTAGCACCGCAGGGGAATATCGACTCGTTTGACTTGGTGGTCTACCGGGGTTGGTAGTAATTGGTCCCCCAGATCCTGTAGGCCCAACAGGTGCCACATCTTTCATCAATGAGCCGACACGGTCCATAGGAGGAGAGTTTTTGGATGTGGGTTTAGGTGAAGCCGTATTATCGATAGCATCTTCATCTGGGGCCGACATTTCTGCAATCGCCGTACCCATAGGTACTGTAGAGCCCTCTTCAACCAATATATTCGTTATTATCCCTGTTGCTGGAGCGGGCACTTCCATATTCACTTTGTCAGTAATCACTTCAACGATTGGTTCGTACTTCTCGACCGGGTCTCCAACATGTTTTAGCCATCGTCCAATGATTCCTTCAGTGACTGACTCTCCCACGTGTGGCAGATCGATTTTCATGGATGTCCCTCAGTACTGTATCAATTTACGCATGGCATTCCCGATGCGCTCCGTGTCCGGCAAGAACATTGCCTCTAGATCTGGGCTGAAAGGCATTGCTGGGATCTCTGGTCCAGCGATGCGCATAATTGGACCGTCGAGATACTCGAAGGCATCCTCAGATATAATAGCTGATACTTCACTGCCGATTCCGAGAGCCTTAGTATCTTCATGGACTATAAGTACTTTGCCGGTTTTGCGTGCAGTTGACAGGATTGCTTCGGAGTCTAGTGGCCTTAATGTTCGAAGATCCAGAACTTCAACGCTTATTCCTTCATCGATGAGATCTTGGGCGGCCTCTATACAGAGATGTAACATGAGTCCGTAAGAGATTACACTTATGTCAGTGCCCTCCACCTTAACATCGGCATTCCCAATTGGAAGGGTATATTCATTTTCTGGTACATCACCCCGGACTAGGCGATAGGTCCGCTTGTGTTCTAGGAAAATCACAGGATCATCATCCCGGATAGCACTCTTAAGCAGTCCCTTTGTATCGTAAGGTGTGGCTGGTGCAACAACTTTCAGTCCCGGTGTATGTGAAAAATAGGCTTCTGGGCTTTGGGAATGGTAGAGTCCGCCGCGGACGCCTCCGCCGTAAGGAGCCCTTAGGACCATTGGCACGCTGAGAGATCCTGCTGTTCCATATCGTACCCTTGCTGCCTCACCTATAATTTGGTTGAATGTTGGCCAGATAAAGTCTGCGAATTCTATTTCCGCGATGGGGCGCATACCGTTCATTGCTGATCCTACAGCTATACCGGCAATTGATGATTCGGCTAGAGGGGTGTCTATCACACGCTCTTCGCCGAATTGTTCCAGGAACCCATCGGTAGCAAGGAACACCCCGCCCCTGGAACCTATATCCTCTCCCATTACGAAGACGCTATCATCTCTCATCATTTCTTCATACATGGCATCTCGGACGGCGTCGATAACTGATATTACGGCGATGGTTTCTCTCCCATTGTAGAAGCGTACACGTGTTTGTAGAAACTGGATGTGTCTGGATGCCGGGCGGCCTCTACTTTTTCTGTTGCTTCATTGATAGATTTCTTTGTATCAGATACAAAGGTCTCCTCGATCTGGTCATCTACTATTCCCGATGCAAATAGGTGTTCTTTTAACATGCTTAGAGGATCGTGTTTCCTCGCGTTTTCTATATCCTCACTGGGGCGGTATCGGGTATCGTCGTCATCACTTGTATGTGGAAGATAACGTTCGACCATTGCTTCTATCAATGTAGGTCCACCTCCGCCACGCGCCCTTTTAGAAGCCTCGGACGTAGCTTCATACACGGCTGTGATATCGGTGCCATCGACTACAATTCCTGGCATGCCATAGCCTTCGGCCCTGCTAGCGATGCTTTCAATAGCCATTTGCTTGGAGAGTGGCACAGAGATTGCATACTTGTTGTTCTCACAAAAGAATATAACAGGAAGCTTGTGAATAGCCGCGAAGTTCATTCCTTCATGGCAATCTCCAACGCTCGCAGCTCCGTCTCCAAAATACACGATTGTTACATTGTCTCCTCCCCGCATTTTTGACGCGAGGGAATTTCCAACAGCTTGTGGAATCTGAGTGCCAACTACATTAGATAAATTCACAATCTTTAGATCCTGATCTGCACCGTGGGTGGGAAACTGCCTTGCGTCACTCAAAGGCTCCCCTGTCTTTGCAAGGAATCCTGACATAATTTGAATTGGGGTTAGGCCAAGGCTTAACAATACGGCCAAGTCTCGGTAATAAATAAAGAAGTGGTCGTGGCCCTTACGAAGTGCGGCCACACTTCCTATTTGTGCAGCCTCGTGACCTTGCGCTGATGCAACAATAGCGGCTTTACCTTGACGATTCAGCAGCCACACACGTTCGTCCAATGCTCTACAAAGGACCATCTGTCGATACATTTCCAGAAGTTGTTCGTCAGTTGGACCGTCATTGGGCCTACTTAACCCATCTTTTGTTAACGGAGAATCTTTTTTCATAGGTAGTTAATATATCTTGAAAGAATGCTTAGTGCGATGAATCAGAATTATATTGGCGGCTCGATTGGACAGTCAAAGAAATGAAAAACTCGAGAAGGATTCATTAATTAGATTTGGATAGGATGCCTGTATCCCAATATTTTCTTGGTGTTCTACTTTACATGTACTCGGAGGTTGAGTTACTTACCGGAGGTTACTCTAGAGCCGAGATAAATATTGTTCTACAACATCAATTCCTACTAGTCCACTATAAGCTTTTTGAAGTCTATCTGTGACAGGTCCGGGTGAAGCGCCGTTTCCAACTACTGTTCCATTTATGGTCGAAACTTGGCAGATACAGAAACTGGTAGATGTGACAAATGCTTCATCCGCTGTGTAGGCATCGAACAGATCGATATCCGTTTGATGGACATCTATCCCGATTTCTTCTGCCAGATCAATCACAGTGGAGCGGCTGATGCCTGCCAGAATATATTGCTCTTTAGGAGTAAATATGGCACCGTCCTTGACTAGGAAAATATTACTGCCTTGCCCTTCACAGAGATTTCCATTGATGTCGAGCATTATTGCCCATGCTTCGGGGTTCTGGGCTTTAATCTCTAGTTCTGCTTGTATCATGTTGATGTAGTTATGCATCTTCGCTCTTGGGCTCATAGATTGAGGAGGGGTGCGCCTTATTGAAGGCGTTGCGATCGGCAGCCCGTCTCGATAGAACCGTGCACGCTCTTCAAAGGGTAGTGGATAACATTCGACGATTACCGTGGGATTAGACCCGGAGTCTCCTCGCATTCCGCGGGTGAATCTCTGTGTTATCCAGTAGTCTTCGTTTTCAGCTAGTAATGGCAGATTGGCTTCAAATATTTTCGTTGTTAATTCTGAAAGTTCTATTTTTGTCATGCCAGGATCTATTCGCATGTACTTAAGCGAGTTATAAAGCCTATCTAGATGTTCCTCCAGCCTGAAAATACGATGCCCGAAGCTGCGCGTAGTGTCGAATACTGCATCACCATAAAGGAAGCCTGTGTCTCCGATTGAAATCTTGGCCTCATTTTCAGGTACTACCTGACCATTGACGTACGCTACCCTTTCTTGTGTCATTGTAACTTCCTTTGACTAGGCTATCTATTAATTCAACGGCTTGAAACGGTAACCAACCTGCCATACCGTTTCGATAAAAGTATGATCAGCGTCCTCTATCTTACTCCGAAGTCTCCTTATATGTACGTCAACGGTTCGTGTCCCTCCAAGGTATTCGTATCCCCAAATCTGGTTTAGTAGCGTATCTCTGGAGAATACCCTTCCTGGATTACTTGCCATTAACAAGAGCAATTCGTATTCCTTATATCTTAGTGAAATGCGCTTCCCGTTCACTGTAACCTCGAAGTTCGCCGTGTTTATCAGCAAATCTCCGATACATATGGAGTTCTGGTCTTTTACTGCCTTTAGTTTACCGACCAACCGAGATGCCCGTAGCTCCAATTCTTCTGTCCGGGGAGGACCTATTATGAAATCGTCCAACTCTATTGAATCATACAGGTGATCTAATTTTGCATTTGGTAAAAAGATTGCAATTGCAGGGATCGACAGATCCCTGCAATGTTGTACGCATTGCCGTAGATCTTGGATCGACATGGCGGATGTGTCGATTAAGGCAATGTCAGGGAACTTGTGAGCAGAGATCGCGTTTAACGAAATAACGGAGGATACCAAGACGCAATCTATCCCACGATTCTTCAGATGAGTTACGTATTCAAGTTCATTTTGAAAAGGCAATGGACCGATTGTCATCAGGGTTCCTGTGGGATTTTATCCAAGCCCCAAGATTTTACTAGGGGTTTTGTTCTATTCGGTTCTGGGTTCATCTGAATCAACAGGAACTCCTACAGAATTCCCCCACTCAGTCCAAGATCCATCGTAGTTTCGTACTCTTGGGTAGCCCAGCAGGTATTTGAGCACGAACCATGAATAAGATGCACGGACACCTAATCTACAGTAGGGAACAATCTCGTCGGAGGATGACACGTCTTGTTCCTCGTATAGTTTGCGAAGTTCCTCGACTGGACGGAACGAACCGTCCAGCGAAACCGCATCATCCCATGCTATATGTATAGCTCCAGGGATCCGGCCATTCCGGTATATTCCCGACTGATGTGTTTCTGGCGCTGAGGGTAATTCGCCGGTGAACTCTTCAATTGTCCGGGTGTCGAGCAGTTTGAAGCCTTGCTTGCCTAGATTTGTGATGATATAGTCCTGCATCGCTCGAATCGATCGATCCGGTGTAGATACTTGATAATGTGATGGTACCCGGTTTAGTGAATCTGTAGACAATTCCCGACCTTCTTCCAACCATTTTCGTCGGCCTCCATCCATGATTCGAACGTCTTGGTGGCGGTAGATCTTTAATATCCAAAATGCCCATGTTGCCGATCGATTATTTCCGTCACCGTAGAGGACAATTGTTGTCTCTTTACTAATGCCAGCCATTCTTAAAAGTGATTCTATTTGTTCAATTTTTGGGATATCCCGCCTTACTTGATCTTCAAGATCTACATGAAGACTCCAGCCTACTGAATTTGGCACATGGCCAGTGTCATATCCTTCAATAAGATTGGTGTTGATCTCTACTATGACAACGGATGGATCATTAAGATGTGAGGCAACCCAATCAGTTGATACGATGACTTCGGGATATGCGTATGGTGGTGACATCATTTCTCCTGACCGGACGTCAACTATATAGACCATCTCTCTACGGCATAAGGATCTAATTCTAACCCTAGACCTGGTCGGTCTGGGAATGGAGACCACATTCCGTTCCGTTGCTGCGGAATTTCCTTATACCACTCTGTTTCGCACTCATGTATATGGCCTAGGTATTCGACGACCTTGAGATTCGGTGTTGCGCATGCCAGATGCAAATGAACAGACTGATAAGCATGAGGCGCTACCATCAAGTTGAAGGCGTGGGCTAGATGCGCAACTTTCATCCATTCGGTTATCCCTCCAACTCTGCCGACATCGGGCTGAGCAATATCCACAGCACCTCCGGCGATTAAATCTCGGAATTTATATTTGCCAGAATCAAGCTCTCCTGCAGCTATAGGAATCGAGGTGTTTCTCCTCACTTCAGCCATGCCTACAACGTCATCGGTTAGGACAGGCTCCTCGATCCAGCCGACCTGAAACTGTTCGAATTCCTTAGCCATGTAAATAGCCTGTTTGGGATAGTAGCCGTAGTTAGCGTCGATATAGAGTGAGACGTTGTCACCCAACGCTTTACGAACTGCCTCGACTCGCGCCAAGTCTTCCCTTTCCGACATGCCGAAGTCCTTGGCGACCTTCATTTTCACACGTGGAATGCCATTTTCTACATATCCACTCATTTCGGATAAGAGGCCTTCTTCGCTGAGGTTAGTCCATCCCCCACTTCCATATATTGGAATAGAATCCGTATAGGCGCCTAGGAGTTTATATAGTGGGAGACCGACTGCCTTCGCCTTTAGATCCCAAAGACCTACATCTACAGCAGATAGTGCAGAAAAACCAATACCCTTATTCCCATAGCTTCGGAGCCTCCAATACATGTCGTTCCAAAGTCTTTCTATATCGAATGGATCCTGGTCTATCAGTAGTTCCTTGAAGGATGATTCAATGATTTCCTGGACCCCCGGGGATAGTGCTCCAATGCCAAGCCCTTCTATTCCTTCATCTGTGACGATGTGTACAAAGAGCTGGCTGCGCCCCGAGCTTTTGGGGATACTTAATGTGGAGTCCTGAACTGCTGGGATGTGAGGGTAGCGCAGTGATGTAGTTGTAATGTCGATGATCTTCATCGACACCTCCGGATTTAATGGAAGACTTGATCGGATCCAGTGTAGATTCGACTAGCTGGGTAGTCAATCGCTATCATACACCGGATGAATCGTGGACTTGACATCCACGCCATCATAACTAGAGAGCCCTACGACAGTTCAGGAGGCAATTGGTGGAGACGATGACCGCCGCCGTGGTACATGCACTGGGACAAGTACGTTGCGACCTTGTTGATATGCCTGAACCTCGTGATGGCAGTGTTCTTGTGCGGTCAATACTTTCTTCTATATGTGGCAGCGATCTACATATTGCCTATCAGGGTTGGGGAGTCACTGAATTTCCTCTAGCCCCGGGCCATCCCGGACATGAAGGGGTAGGTGAGGTAGTGGATGGGGGAAGGACGGGATTCCAGCCAGGGGACTTGGTGCTAACAGTGCCGTATATTTCAAAATCTAAAACGTTTGCTGAGTATCAATTAATCGGACCCCAAAACATCTTAAGAATACCGGCGACTAAGCCGATATCCCATTTGGTAATGGCTCAACAATTAGGCACGGTAATATTTGGTTGCCACCAGCTCCCTCATGTTGAAGGAAAGACGGTAGTCGTGATTGGACAGGGTCCAGTAGGACTTCTTCACAATTTTGTACTACGAAACCTAGGTGCAGAACGCATAATCGGGATCGAACCAATTTATCACCGTTTGCGAGAGGCCAAGAAAATGGGTATTGATGAAGCTATATCAGAAATAGGCCCTACCGCTACTAGTGCTGTGATGGATATCACAGATGGTCATGGTGCTGATATAGTAGTGGATGCAGTTGGTAGTATTGAAACTCTCAATCAAGCAGTGGCTATGTCTGGGAAATCTGGTCGGGTAGCGGCCTTTGGATTACCCACAACTATGGAGATGGTGCCATTCGACTGGGCTGCCTTCTTTCGTAAAAGCCTATCTATGCACGCGGTGCATGGTGCCCAGGAAGTGCCTGGGTTACCTGATTTTCAGACAGCAGTTGATTTGATCATAGGTGATAAAATTGATACTTCTATGTTTATTACCCACCAATTCAATATAGAACAGATAGATAAAGCTTTTGAAGTGGCAGATTCGAAGCCTGATGGAGTTATGAAGGTCTCTGTCACCTTTTAAATACTTGTTTTTGTTGGAATATTCTTGGTGATTACTATGCCTGCATATGGTTGGAATACTTTATTAAGACTAGACGTTGTTTAGTGTATGAATACCTTTAAACAGTAAACAGTTTCTAGTTAGCGGTTTGATAAATGAGGAACGCAGATGTCTGAATTGCATGAAATGACAATTGTTGAGGCTGCAAAGGCAATCAGGACAGGGAATATATCACCTGTAGACCTGATGGAATGTCTACTCAATCGGTCTCGCAATATGGATTCACAGCTACGTGTCTGGGAAACCTTGGATGAAGAATTGGCTCTTGATTCAGCCCGGGCCCGCCAGTTGGAAATCGAAAGAAGCGGCCCCCAGGGCGCTCTGCACGGTATCCCTATTGGGGTAAAGGATATATTCAACACGAAAGATCTACGGACCACTTCCGGCTCCCCTATATATGAAAACTTCGTACCCGATTTTGATTCCACGGTAGTAGGCCGACTCCGTAAGGCAGGCGCTATCGTTATGGGGAAGACCATCACAACTGAATTTGCCTCTTTTGACCCTCCCCCAACTCGCAACCCGTGGAATTATGAACATACACCAGGTGGTTCCAGCAGTGGTTCTGCTGTAGGGGTGGCGGCCAGATTGTTCCCTGCTGCATTGGGTTCACAGACATCGGGTTCCGTTCTTAGGCCTGCTTCTTATAACGGTGTAATTGGAGTAAAGCCGACCTTTGGTCGCATAAGCCGTTATGGTGTTACCCCAGTTGCGTGGTCTCTAGACACGATCGGCTACTTCACGAGGTCCCTGGAAGATGCTGCCTTAGTACTTGAGGTAATCTCTGGTCATGATAAGAACGATCCCGAGTCGTCAAGAGAACCTGTATATGGCTACACTGAAGCTATCGCTTCTGTAGGCTTGGCACCTAGGATAGGCGTCGTACGAGGCTTCTTTTCCAACATGGCTAATGATGAAGTGAGTACCCATACAGAGAATGTTGTGGAAAACCTTGGTATGGCTGGTGCAGATATTGAAGAAGCGGTGCTGGTTTCAGATTTTGATGCTCTCCTAGAGGCCCATACAGTGGTTATGAATGTAGAGTCTGCTGTATCGCGCGAAAAGGAATTTGCCTCAAGGCCTGGCGATTTTTCCCCGAATGTTCTTGGTTCTATAGAATCAGGCATGTCAGTTCCAGGGACAGTATACGTTAAAGCTCAACAGACTCGAGCTAGCTTTAGACGAGAGATCACTGAACTCGCTGAAAGATTTGACATACTCCTCACGCCCTCTACATTGACACAAGCTCCACGTGATCTCACCACGACGGGCGATCCATCATTCCAAGCCCCTTGGACAACAGCAGGATTACCAACCATTTCCATACCATCTGGGCTGACCAATGCTGGATTACCTTTGGGGATCCAGTTAGCAGCGGCACCGTTCGCGGAGGCAAAGTTACTGTCCTCGGCTCTCTGGTGCGTGAATTCTCTAGATGTTTCTTTAGGTACACCTACAGAACTGTAACCTGCAGTGGTCCGTTGGTTTGTGTGACAGCTTCAATTCAAGCTTTTTGTTGTTATTTTGGTTGTAGGATTTATTGTTATCGGCACGGTGCTCCGTGATATAATTCATTTCACTGTACCGAGCTTATGACTACTCTGGAGAACTGTGTGAAGGTAACCCAAGAAGAGGTAGTGGATCGCCAAGCTGTTCTTCTAGTCGAATTAGACGATGATGATGTGGCGCCCTATCTCGACCAAGCTTATAGAAGAGTGGTCCAAAAAACTGCCATTCCTGGTTTTCGCAAGGGGAAAGCCCCACGATCAATAATTGAGAGTTTTCTTGGTAAGGAGAGACTGGTATCCGAATCTTTGGATAACATGCTTCCTGCTGTAACACAAAAGGCAATAGAAAATCAGGAACTTGAAACATCTGGTACACCCCGCCTGGAGTTGTTGGATCTAGACCCTGTCACGGTAAAGGCGACTGTTCCGCTAAAACCGTTGGTTGATCTTGGTAGTTATTTGGATATACGTGTTGACGAGGAAGTGAGTGATATTACTGATGATTTGATTGATGAACGTCTTGAGGATCTTAGGGTTCGCGATGCAGCTTGGGAGCCAGTAGAACGGCCAGTCAACTACGGCGATCGTGTAATAATGCAGGTTGTTGGACATGTTGGAGATGACACAATCCTTGATAGTGAAGATGCCGAATATTTAGTTGACGAAGAGGGCAATCTTCCATTTGAAGGCTTTTCTGAAAACCTTGTGAAAGCTGAATGTGGAACGCCGATCGAATTCCATTTGGCCATACCAGATGACTATGCGGATGCCCGAATGGCCGGGAAAGATGTTCACTTCCGGGTTATTGTCAAAGAAATCAAAGAACGTAAATTGCCGGAACTTAATGATGAATTTGCGAAGGGAATAGGTGATGGCTTCGAAACCTTGGCTGACCTGAGAAAAAATACAGAGAGTGATTTGAGAACAGAAGCTGAGCGTGCCAGCGAGACGAAATATCGAGAAAATGCATTAGATGAACTGGTAGCTGGGGCAAACTTCGAATTCCCGCCCTTGCTTATTGAACATGAAATTGAACACATGGTTGAACGGAGAGACCAGTTTGCAGCTCAGATGAATTTTACCTTGGAAGAGTATTTTAAATTCACTGGCAAGTCGGAAGAAGAACATCAAGAAGAGATGCGGGGACATGCGATTGAGCGCTTCAGCCGGTCTTATGCTCTATCGACACTTTCTGAAAATGAAGAATTAGTTATCTCAGACGAAGAAATTCAGGAAAAAGTTCAACAATTACGTGATACTGAAACTCAGGATGGCGGAAAAGTGAAGGAGAGTGATCTCACTAGACCTGAAGTCCAAGCATCTATCCGTGAATCTCTGTTGGTTGAAAAGGCTATGGAAAGATTATTAGAAATAACCAAGGACCAGATGGATAGTAAGATTGACAATGAGAGTGAAGTTCCCGGAGATGAACCAGAAAAATTGGATGAAGAATCTGATGATTCCTAGGCTCGAAAACATTATCCCAATGGTTGTGGAGAGCGGCGCCAGGGGTGAACGGGCGTATGATATTTATTCGCTACTTTTGAAGGAACGGATAATCTTTTTGGGCACCCCCATCAATGACCAAGTGGCCAATGCCATTATTGCTCAACTGCTGTTTCTTGAACGTGAAGATCCGGACAGGGACATAAATTTCTACATTAATTCACCTGGAGGGTCTGTATACGCCGGACTCGCAATATACGATGCTATGCAGATGATCCGGCCAGATGTAGCTACCTATTGCGTTGGGCTTGCTGCGAGTTTTGGAACCGTTTTACTTTGTTCAGGTGCCAAGGGAAAACGCTATGCTCTTCCAAACGCTACTATCCATATGCACCAAGTTATATCGGGTGCACAAGGCCAAGCCTCCGACATAGAGATCCATGCTCGAGAGGCCTTACGGAACCAAGACACAGTGCGCAAGATAATTGCCGATAATACTGGACAGGCTTATGATAAAGTCGCGACGGACTCTGATCGTGACTATTTCCTGACCGCTGAGGATTCCAAGGAATATGGTCTTATTGATGAGGTTCTTGTAAGTAGAATAGATCAGGAAGAAGACGCTTCAGACTGAACGTCTCTATCGGGAGGAGTCCAACAAGAAGAATATGACAGCAACCAAGACAGGACAGACCACCTACCACTGTTCCTTTTGCGGTAAGGCCCAGGGCCAGGTAAAAAGATTAATTGCCGGTCCGGACCGTGTATTCATATGTGATGAATGCGTTGCTTTGTGTGGACAAATTATCACTGAAGAGAGTCCTGCGTCGGTTTCTCGTGACTCCTCTGGGATAATGTCAAAGGAAGTTAATCCCAAATGGCTGTACCAGAGACTGGATGAATACGTTGTAGGTCAAGATCGTGCCAAGAAAGTGCTTAGTGTTGCTGTCTACAATCATTACAAGAGGATCTGGTCAAATCAAAAAGCAATCGATGTAGAGTTACACAAATCGAATATATTGCTGGTTGGCCCTGCTGGGTCTGGCAAAACACTACTGGCACAAACTCTGGCCAAGGTTCTAGATGTTCCATTTGCTATTGCGGATGCTACCTCTCTTACTGAAGCTGGATATGTTGGTGAAGATGTAGAAAATATTCTACTACGCTTAATTCAGGCAGCTGACTTTGATGTATCTCGCGCTGAACAAGGGATCATATACATTGATGAGATAGACAAAATTGCTCGAAAGAGCCCTAATCCTTCTATTACGCGTGATGTGTCGGGGGAAGGTGTACAACAAGCCTTGCTCAAGATTATTGAAGGATGTGTAGCGAATGTTCCTCCACAGGGTGGCCGAAAGCATCCACATCAGGATTTTCTTCAGATCAAGACTGACAACATACTATTCATGTGTGGAGGGGCCTTCGAGGGTCTCGAAGACATGGTCGAGTGGCGAGTCACAAAAGACAGTACCAAGATCGGATTTAATTCTAAAGAAACTACTAACGGAAAAGATAAAGCCGCCGACGATATTCTGGAACAACTGACCGCAGATGACCTTTTAAATTATGGTTTTATCCCAGAGCTTGTAGGTAGATTACCTGTCACCGTAGGTTTATCGAAATTGAATTTGGAAGCATTGGTTAAAGTACTTAAAGATCCCAAAGATGCTTTGATAAAGCAGTATCAAGCGTTGTTCAAAATTGATGATGTAGATCTTGAATTCACCGACGAAGCACTAAATGCCGTAGCTAATGAGGCTCTTAAGTTAAAAACAGGTGCCAGGGGTCTTCGGTCTATCCTTGAGGACACCCTTTTGGATGTGATGTACGAACTCCCGTCTTTGAAAGAGATCATACGTTGTACGGTGGATGAGGATTCAATTCTTGAGAACGCACCGGTTTCATTGGTCACTGCCGATGCTGAACTTATCCACTTGCCTACACAGCAACAAAAGACAGCATAATTTTCTGACAATAAATTCTGATTTCTTATCTTGCTGCCAATGTTTTGTTGTCTAGAATTACTATCTTGCTGTCTGATCTGGTGATCACTACAATGAGGTATTGTCGGGGTGTGGCGCAGTTGGAAGCGCGCGTCGTTCGGGACGACGAGGTCGCTGGTTCAAGTCCAGTCACCCCGACCAAAACCCTCTACTCTAATCAACTACTTTGCATAACTGGTCCTACGAACCCGTCTTTTAATCGATCACGTCTAATAACTTTTGATTGGGCCTTGTGAGCCAACCACGGGCGATGAAAACCAGAAGCTAATCCAATGTAGGCCGCGAAATTATGTAAACAGTACCCACCAGGGCCAGTATTATAATGGGCACGTCGAACATCCAATCGTATGGTGCGAAGAGGACCGATATGATGGAGAAAATCCACATTGAACCTAGAGATAATAGCTTAGCTCTCCTGCGCATCGAACCTGTTTCAAGAAACTCACGTACCTGTTGTCCGAATAGCTTGTTTTGAATCACCCAATTATAGAGTCGGTCTGAAGAACGAACAAACAGTGTAGCTGCAATGATAAGCCAGATAGTACCTGGTAGGCCTGGCATTACGTACCCGACAATGCCTAAAACGAGACATACTAACCCAAGAGAAACTAGAATCAGATTTTTAGATTTACGTATGATAACTTGGACAACCGTTCTTATAATTTGAATTGACGACAATAATTTCATTCCTTATTCAGATCTTGGTTACCTAGTCTGATTATCTTACGAAGGTCTTCATATCAACCAATATCATTATTGTATTCTCGATGAATAATAGATGTGGGTCCAGAATTTTTGGGCCAAATTAGTCTAATATCTTCTAGTAAAATAGTGTTTTTCTAAAAGGTTAAAGTCTTTCAAGCGTACTGCGTATTTCAGTTTAGTACCAGTGTTGGTTTGATGCTCTTGTTTCCCAAATCTTGAAAGAAATTTCGCGGGCCACATGTATTTTTAGAGACGCAGTTTTAAAAATTACGAGTAAATTAGATTGGGTAAGTTAATTGCAATATAAAAAAGCGATTTTGACGGATGTGGATTCTGGGTTATGTTTTGCAGGACTATATTTATATAACCATGGAGATTTGCCAGATCTTTATGTTTTTTAAGCCCCTCAGGTATACTTGAATAGTCGGTATGCTTGATCGTGTCGTTTCTAAACTCAGCTTGTCCGAAATTAGACTGACATTCAGATTGAGATGTCTTTAAATAAAGACTTTAATAGGTGAATCTGTGGAAATGTCTGCCATGCGACAATTCCTAATAACGAAGCTTGATTGGTGCTCAGAAGGCTATGTGCTAACGATTGTTAATTCACAAAGATCCTGAAAATTAAGCTGGGTGATTCAGATCACAAAGAATAAATCAATATACGAAACTATCTACCCTAATATGAACTCTCCCATCATTGAACTGTTGCAATTGTTTAATGGCAAAGATGCAGCCATGATTTTGATTAAATGAGCATATCCTTAGCATTATTCTATGTGGCAGCGACCATAACGGTAGGTGCTGCTATTGCTGTAGTAGTTACACGGAATATTGTTTACGCGGCTTTTGGGTTACTGATTTCATTGATCGGGGCTGCAGCACTATTTCTAATTGCCTTCGCTGAATTCCTCGCACTGGTGCAGGTCTTGATATACGGAGGGGCAATTGTTGTTGTACTACTGTTCACCTTAATGCTTACAAGAATCGAGGATTTTGAACACCTTACAGACAATATACAGTGGCCCTTTTCAATCGTGGTATCGCTGATTTTATTTGGATTAATATCAACGTCAGCGATACTTACTGATATCTCGACTAGCGATCAGAAGGCTGTCGATTTTGAGGTTTTAGGCAGGGTCCTATTTGTTGACTGGGCTGTACCTTTCGAGATCGCATCACTTGTACTCCTGGTCGCGCTGGTTGGCGCGATTATAATGGTGAGATCTACTGGGGGGCGCCAGTGATAGAGTTGGTTCACTTTCAGATAGTAAGTGCAGCATTGTTATCAATAGGTGTCTATGGAGTGCTGGCTAGGCGCAGTGCTGTATTGGTCTTAATGTCCATAGAGTTGATGCTGAATGCAGTAAACATAAATCTTATCGGGTACGCGGCCTTCGTCGATTTTACGGAATCCCAGAGGGCCTTTGGGCAGGTGCTTGTCATATTTGTTATTACGATTGCTGCCGCAGAGCTTGCTCTTGCCGTGGCTATCATTCTCCGACTCTACAGAAACAGGTCATCTGTTAATCTCGACCAGATTGATATGATGAAATGGTGACATCAATAGTGAGGGTAGCTAGGTAGATGCCGTTTGCGGATATCATTGGAGTAGAGTGGGCTTGGGTAATTCCAGCGTTAAGCGCCGTAGCCTTCACGTTAATAGTATTGGTAGGAAGGTGGCTTCCAGGTAAAGGTAGTTTCTTGGCTTTAGCCGCCATTTTTATGGGTTTTGTGATCTTCTGGTACATCCTGGCAGATCTTCTTAACAATGGGGATAGAACACTTAGTATCGATTGGTTGGTATTAGGTGACACGACAATAACTTGGGGTGTGGCCGTAGATCGCTTGTCTGTAACAATGGTCGGATTGATAACGTTTATTGCCCTGTTAGTCCAGATATATTCCATTGAATATATGCGGGGCGATCCCCGATTTGGTTGGTACTTCGGATCACACGCCCTCTTTTGTGCTGCGATGCTTACCTTAGTACTCGCGGATAATCTAGTGTTTCTTTATCTAGCATGGGAACTTGTAGGATTGGGTTCGTATTTGCTAATAGGTTTTTGGTACGAGAAAAGATCGGCGGCGGAGGCTGCTAAAAAAGCATTTCTTACAACTAGAATAGGTGATGTTGGTCTTCTCATTGGCATAATCATCCTATACAAAGCCACAGGTACCTTTAGTATCAGTGGTGTTATCCATGCAGTGGAGAATGGATTAGCCTCCGGTGTTATATCACAGACCACAGTCAATGTTGCTTCATTTCTGATATTTCTTGGGGCGATGGGAAAATCTGCTCAATTTCCGTTTCATGTTTGGTTACCTGATGCGATGGAAGGTCCGACGCCTGTCAGCGCACTAATTCATGCTGCAACGATGGTCGCAGCAGGTGTGTTTCTTGTCGCCAGATTGATGCCTCTCTTTGAGATGGCCCCGGACGTCTTACTCATCGTTGCAACCGTTGGTTTATTCACATTCATGTTTGCTGGGACGCTTGCGTTGGTCATGACAGACCTAAAACGTGTCTTAGCCTACTCGACTATTAGTCACCTAGGCTTGATGATGCTTTCTCTAGGTGCGTTTGGTATGGCGGCAGCGATATTCCATCTATTGGTTCATGGAATATCGAAAGCCCTACTTTTTCTTGCCGCTGGCAATATCACGCATGGAACTAATGAAACCGATATTAGGAGAATGGGTGGTCTTTGGCGAAAAATGCCCGTGACGGCGACGGTTTTCGTAATAGGAGCGGCTTCCCTATCCGGCTTAGTGCCGCTGAGTGGTTTCTTTAGTAAGGACGAAATCCTATTGGCCGTTTTAGAAAATCGAAATCCTGTATTCATCGTGATTACCTTGGTGACAGTGGCTCTCAGTGCTCTTTATATGGCTCGGGTAACATGCCTAGTATTTTTTAGCCCGAGACAAGTTGAATACGAGGGAGTCCACGAGCCTTCATGGATAATGAGATTCCCATTAATAATCTTGGCGTTTCTTGCCGTGATCATAGGGGGGATAGCGGTTAGTTGGGGAGATGGTTATCTCGGCTTCAACAACTTCCTTGGTGGCAAGGGCGAGTTCCACATTGAGCCTTGGCTGACCACTGTTTCTCTGGCATGTGTGGCGGGAGGGATTGCTGTTGCCTGGGCCATTTATGTTTACGAGAATACCCGCATGGCTAAGATGGTAAATTGGCCATCGTTCGCCCATAAGTTGCTAGTTAATAAATATTACATCGATGAAGTATATCAATGGCTGATTGATAAATTGGTAATGCGACTGGCCTTTTTTATAGCCCTGTTTGACCGTATTGTGGTAAACGACACGGGTGTTGATGGGACTGCCTTTTCTGTCCGGGCATCAGCAGATGTGATTCGATATATTCAAACAGGCCGAATGTTTACCTATGCCATGGCTATGGTTATAGGGATCGTGTGTCTCGTATCGATCTGGTGGCTGGCCCTGTGATGGAAACTGGATCTGGATTTCTGGACTCTAATTTACTGGTTGGGATTGTTGTGATCCCGTTGGCTGCTGCTGCCTCATTCTTAGTGGTGCCTGTACAGCAACGCCAGACTATCAGAGTTATTGCTATAGTCGCGGCAACTGTCACGATGGCCCTCTCTTTTTACGTCTTTGGTCTTTATAGTCATGAAGAAGGCGGTTTTCAATTCCAGCGTTCATGGAATTGGCTAGAGTTGCCTGGGACATGGTTGCTTGGAGACCGTGGAATCACATTGTCTCTCGGGATTGATGGGATCTCGGCCTTGATGGTTTTGCTGACAGGAATAGTGATGTTCGCGGGCGTTATTGTCTCTTGGAACATTGGGCCCCGCAACAAAGACTTCTTCATACTATATTTTCTCCTAATTGCAGGAGTATTTGGAGTATTCGTAAGCCTAGATCTATTTTTCTTCTTCTTCTTTTATGAATTAGCAGTGCTGCCCATGTATCTCCTAATTGGAATTTGGGGTAGCAGTTCGGATTTCCGGATCTTTGTGCGCACCAAAGAATATAGCGCAATGAAGCTCATGTTATACCTGGTTGCTGGCAGCGTATTGATTTGGATAGCTTTGGTCGCTATTTTTGCGAAAGCTGATTTGGGGACTTTCAACTACGTAGCAATAATGAACGGTACTTCCTTTTCGCCTGAGTTCCAGCGATTTGTTTTTCCATTACTTATGGTTGGGTTTGGGGTTCTGGCGGGTATGTGGCCTTTTCATACTTGGTCGCCGGATGGACATGTTGCGGCTCCAACTGCAGTTAGCATGGTACACGCTGGGGTACTCATGAAGCTTGGTGCTTATGGCATATTGAGGATTGGTATAGGCCTGTTTCCTAGTGGTGCAGAAGATTGGATCCCGGTACTGATTGGACTGGGCACAGTTAATGTGATCTACGGTGCTATTTCTGCCATGGGACAGCGTGATTTGAAGTACGTTGTCGGTTATTCCAGTGTTAGCCACATGGGATATGTGTTAATGGGGATTGCGACCCTTAACCATCTGGGTGTTACCGGTGCTGTGTTGCAGATGTTTTCCCATGGAATCATGACAGCCCTATTCTTCGCTGTCGTTGGTGCTATATATGATAGGACCCACACCCGTGAAGTGGCAGTGTTGGAAGGTATGGCGAAACGCATGGGTACCATCGCGGCCTTCTTTGTAATAGCAGGATTGACTTCGATCGGCCTCCCCGGACTAAGCGGCTTTGTTGCAGAGCTACTTGTATTTCTTGGGCTATTCCAAGTCTATCCGGTACTTGGTGTACTTGGGATTATAGGTGCTGCAATTACCGCGGTATATATTTTGCGTCTGATCGCGAAGGTATTTTTCGGTACGTTAGATGAACGGTGGGCTGCAAAAAGTGATTTTTCTAAGCCAGAAATTTTCTCCTCCTCGGTTCTTGTAGTATTCCTATTGTTGATGGGATTATTGCCGTTCCCATTCATAAGTACTATTGATGCTAGCGTTTTAACTTTGATCGGAGCTGTTACTGGATCAGGATGAACGACCTTACTTTGTTACTTCCGGAGTTCCTTCTTGCAGCACTTGCGATCGCGGTGCTTTCTGCGGACTTGGGATTTCCGAACCGAATGAAATTAATGCTGCCGATTATGGCGGTAATTGGGCTCATTGCATTGTTTGGATTCTCACTGATATTCCTTTGGGGCACTACGGATTCGCTATATGGAGGATCGCTTGTTGTTGATGGATATTCGGTATTTTTTAAGGCATTTGCCATATTACTGGGAATAGTTGTGGTGCTCTCGAGTATGGAGTACGTAAAACGCCACCTGGAACACCCAGGTGAATACTATGGGATATTGCTGTTTACTGTTTTGGCAATGATGCTCATGGCAGCTTCTGGGGAGCTACTTACAGCATACATTTCTCTAGAACTCCTTAGCTTCGGCTTATACGTCCTTGTATCGTTTGACCGCTACAACCCTAAATCTAACGAAGCTGGTGTCAAATACATACTCCTCGGTGCTTTCTCATCTGCATTACTACTGTATGGCATCAGCCAGATATATGGCCAACTAGGCACAACTCGATTCAAGGAAATCAGCGAAGTAATCATGTCACTTCCCGACCAAAATCTTGGTTTACAGGTCGGGCTTGTTTTCTTAATTGCTGGCCTTGGATTCAAGGTAGCGGCAGTACCTTTCCATATGTGGGCCCCCGATGTTTACGAGGGTGCTCCTGTGCCAGTCACAGCATACTTGTCTGTGGGATCAAAAGCCGCCGCGTTTGTCTTGGTGATTCGGATCTTTATCGAGGCATTGCTCCCGGCCATTGAGGACTGGCAGATCATAATGGCTGTAGGTGCCGCGCTTACGATGATGCTAGGTAACATAGTGGCCGTTGTGCAAACTAACATAAAACGCCTTCTTGCATATTCAAGCATTGGGCATGTTGGATATTTGCTCCTAGGGGTGGCTGCCTTGGCATCAGTTGATGGTAATGGCGATATTTCAGTCGAACTGTCTCGTTTGGCTATCAGTGGGATTTTGTTTCATATTGTTGCCTATGCCATTGCAAATATGGCAGCCTTCTTATGTATTGGAACCGTATACAATATTTCTGGCAAGGACGGAATCGAGGATTTCACAGGTCTTGCTAAGAGATCCCCAGGCATGGCAATGGTAATGACCGCCGCCCTTTTTTCCTTAGCTGGCCTGCCGATATTCGCTGGCTTCACGAGTAAGTTTTACTTGTTCAACGTTGCTGCTGTACAGGGCCTGCTCTGGCTAGCAGGGATTGCTATATTTACAAGCCTGATTTCTCTTTATTACTACTTAATGGTAATTAGGCGTATGTATATTGAGTCGACAGAAGACGAATTGCCTATTCAGTTGTCGAGACTCACATCGAGTCTCCTTGCTGTACTATTTTTGGGTATAGTGCTTCTTGGAATTTACCCGGCACCGTTAATGGACGTTATCTACTATGCTAGCGATGCGGTATTGTCTTCTGAAAGCGTTGTCGGATTGATATCTAATTAACAAGATCATTGATAAAAATGAAGTTTGCGGCGTGAATGTATAGAAGCTAAGGGATTAGATATGATCCTTTAATAATTAAGTGATTCTAATCTCGACAATGGTTTTCGCCCACCGATTACATATCGGTGGACTTAATGCTCTATTGATGGACACTTGAGTCAGTCCTAGATACCATTGATCTGAATTACAGGAAAATATTCACAGGCAGGTATGTAAACAGAATGGTTGATGAAACACGCGATGAGATGACATTAGAACGAGCCATGGTTGTGGTAGCCCATGCTGATGATGCCGAGTTTGGTTGCTCGGGAACTGTTGCGAAATGGTGCGCTGAAGGTGTAGAGGTTGTCTACGTGCTTTGTACAGATGGTAGCAAGGGTTCCGAAGACCGTGATATTACGTCTGAAGAATTGGCTAATACTCGGAAAATTGAACAGATTGCAGCTGGGGAAGTGCTGGGTCTCAAGGATATTGCATTCTTGGGATACCCGGACGCATATCTTCAGCCTACACTTGAGCTTAGGCGTGATATTGCTCGCGAGATACGGCGACATCGCCCTGATGTTGTGATCTGTATGTATCCTGCACGAAATCTTGATGGAGGCTGGGGTGTAGGCCATCCTGACCATATTGCATCTGGCGAGGCTACGCTGGCAGCTATATTCCCGACGGCGCGTGACCACCTAACCTTTCCTGAACTTCTTAAAGAGGGACTGGAGCCTCACAAGGTGTCCGAAGCTTGGATCATGGGTCACCCAGAGCCTGATCATTGGATTGACGTAACAGAGCATTTGGAAACATCAATCAATGCCCTTGCTGAGCATACTTCTCAGATTGGTGGTAGAGATGAGGACATGATTAGTAAGTCCATGAAACAAGGGCGTAGGGATCGAGCTAAAGGTAAAGGAATGCTGTATGCAGAATCGTTTCGACGCATCTCATTCCAGCGCGGGCGGCCGGCTATACCTCCCTCTGCAACCAAGCCATAACTCGGTCAGGCCATAAGATTCCTAGTGTCACTGGGTATCCAAAGTGGGAGTAGTGGAGGATGATTTTGAGCAACACCGTTAGGCAAAAACTGAAATCGGGGGATGCAGTTGTAGGTACCCTCGCAGGTTTGGATCTCCCTGCCGCAAATCGCATCTTGGCCGAGTCTGGGTTCGACTTTATACTCATTGATACCCAGCATAGCTTCATAGACCCTACTATGCTGAGCCGTATGGTTCTTCAGATGGGCCATAAAGACATAATTGTACGCGTTATTTCCAACGAACCATGGCTTATAGGTCAGGCCCTCGATATTGGGGCCGATGGAGTCGTCGTTCCAATGACCGAAACTGCTGAAGATGTCGAACGGGCGATTCATGCGGCGAAATATCCACCGAGAGGGATGAGGAGTTGGGGTAGCTCGGCACGTGCTGACAAATACGACGGAGTAGGCAGATATGCGGAGATTGCAAACGATGAAACACTGGTTTGGCCTCAGATAGAATCGGTTACTGCTGTAGAGAACATTGACGAAATTTTAGCTATTGATGGCGTGGATGGAATTATGATAGGACCTGCCGATCTTGGATTGACCATGGGGATTTTGCCCCATCAATGGAATGACGAACATGAAGCTATGATTCAACACATACTCGATAAATGTAATGAACATGGAATACCGTGGGGCATGTTCACCTCAACATATGAAATAGCAACAAAATGGTTGGAGCGTGGCGGGAAGATAGCCACTGTTGGGAATGAATTGGGTTTCCTGCAATCCGGCCTTACCGAAATAGACGCTAATATTCGATCCCTATTGGCGAGAATCAATACCACAACATGATTTTATAGCGATTTGCCCATTTCGTATGCTCAATAGATTGATTTATTCCCTGCTACCTTAATCGCAATAGCTTTAATTACACCCTTACCACTACGGTCTCAATTGGCGCATCAAATTGCTTGCAAATTATAAAAAAAAGAATTATTTGTGAACAATTCATTTGCGGAGCTCTAACATCAGCTTGATTGCTTTTGTCCGCGTTTCACTGTTGGTAAACTGTCCGTATCTAACAGCATATCCCAACTCTGATATAGCATCGGAGATATGGCCTTGTTCAGCCAATATTACTCCGCGAAGGTAGTAAGCATCCGATAGGGATCGTTCCAACTCTAGGGCCTTGTTAAGTTCAATAAGTGCATCGCTCTGATTGCCTTCTGCGATATATTCTTGTGCTTTGAATAAGCGTGTGTAGCCATTGTCAGGTAGGCGGGTGATACCAGCCAGGGATCCGATAAACAGGAATGCAATCAAAAACAGGATCACGAGGGACCGTATTACGGTTATTGTAGGGTATTTAACTTTGAAGGGATTTTCGGTGATTTTTACATGAGGATCGGACCTGGTAGATAGCACTATACCTAACACACTGCCGCCTAGTAGCCCTCCCAGATGGGCCCAGTTATCGATTTGTGGTGTTATAAGGCCGTATCCTAGGCTAATCCCAGCCATCAACACCACTATGGCGAGATTGAACCATGCCTTTGCGCCAGGTGTATTGCGTTGCACCAGAAAATAGGCTCCTAATGCCCCGAGTATTCCAAATATAGCCCCACTGGCACCGACTCCTATCGCGATCGAATGCATGAGGAAACTGAGCATGCTTCCATAGAGGCCTGAGAGCATATAAATGAATGCAAAACCCATATGGCCGAAAGTCTTTTCAGCTAATTTGCCAAACATGAACAATGCGAGTCCATTGAGTAGTAAATGAGACGCACTAGCGTGCAAGAAAACAGCCGTGGCGAGACGCCAGTATTCACCTTCCGCAACGCGAGGTGTGAACATAGCCCCCAAGTCTAAGAGAACGTGAATATCGGAGCCAGATCCGAGAATCCTGGTAACTCCGTATAACACCAAATTGATTAAAAGAATTATGGCCGTGACTAATGGGAAGTTCTGCCAATTGACAGACCGAAGTCGTCCTGGGCCGATTTGATATTTATCGGATAGTTCAGGCATGTGAAATATATTGACTAAGACAATTTAGGAATCAAATTTGAACATCATTTATGTATCCAAGATACATTGACATCGACTAGTCCTCAAGGAAACTATCTATTTTGCGACGTGGCAGTCTAACACAGCCGGATTTACAAATAAGTCAGTTCGTTGACAGTTGAAGTTGGCCAAGAATAGACTGCCCTTAGCCATAAATTAGATATAGGGAAATAAATGGATATGAAGACATATAGAGCGGCAGTAATTGGATGCGGACGTATGGGAGGATTTATCGACAATGAAGTCATTGGGACGCCAGGTTTCATTTCTCCTTACTCGCATGGTGGCGGGTTCTATTGTTCTGATAGGACAGAGTTGGTTGCCTGTTCCGATTTTCGCGAAGATTTGATGGAAGAATTTGGGAAGCGGTATGAAGTACAGTCTGGAAGCCAATATGTTGATTATAAGGAAATGCTAGAAACTGAAAATCTGGACATTGTGAGTGTAGCCACTCACGTTGAACACCATGCTGAGATAGTGATTGCGCTGGCCGAAGCAGGTGTGAAAGCGATCTATTGTGAGAAAGGATTGGCTTCTTCCTTAGATGAAGCAAATGCGATGGCCGAGGCTTGTAATCGAAACAAAACAATTTTAAATATGGGAACCCAAAGGCGGTACGATCCGGGATTTTGGAAGATGAAAGAGATCATCGATAGTGGAGAAATAGGTCGAGTACAGAATTTGATCATGACATATTCCTCTGGACTCTTTGATCATGGCTGCCATGTTGTGGATTTGTTGATGTACCTTATTGATGATCCGCATGCTGTGTGGGTTCAAGGGCATGCTCCGCAATCCGAGTCTATACGTGATGGGACTGTTTACAGCGATGATCCGGGTGGTGACGGTGTTGTATTATTCGATAATGATGTCATGGTTTATTTGATTCATTCAAATCGGTACGAGTATCAGGTAAATTGTGAGAAAGGTACATTGGGCACCTACAATGACACCAAAGGATTCTTTATGCGTAAGGGTGAGCCGCGAGAATTCGATGAGATCGCATTTCCCGAGTATGCCCCAATGAGTTCAACGGTGAACTTGATTAATGATCTAGCACGGGCACTTGATTCGGGTGAACCTCCACTTGGTGGAATAGAATCGGCTCGCCATGGGGTAGAGGTCATGGCAGCAATTTTGGAATCACATCTTCAAGGTGGGAAGCGCATTATTATGCCGTTAGAAAAGAGCTCTCTTAGGATGAACAGGACCAATAGAGATGCCTGGCAAAAAGGTCCTCGCTGGAGAGAGCCGAAGCTTAGTATTTAATAGCCAATATTTTCGGGGGCTGGTGCCCCTCACAAAATGGGTCATGGGGTAAAAACTTGGAAAGAAAGGGGCTAGAATTGTTAGCTTGTCGTTCTTATATAGGATAAGTAATTCATAGTACAACTAGGTCGTAGGGAAAATTGGAGGATGTATTTAATGAACGCAATTTCAAGGACTGTAGTACATATTAAACCGGGAAAACGAAGCGAGTTTGTGGCTTTCATTGAAAAGAAGGCTAATGAGATTAGTTCAATATCAGGCTTAATGAATTGGGGTATTATCTATACGGGCCAAGATGAATTAACGGTCGTGGCGGTCTACGAAGATATGGCTAGTGCTGAAAAAGCAACCGCATTTGTAAATCAAGCAATGTCAGAGGTCGTGCCATTAGTAGTAGAGCCGCCAGTCCGCAAGATTTTTGATGCCCAATGGCATTAACTAAGCGATGATAGAAGATATTCCTACCAAATTTTGACCCGGGCTCTATCCAGAGCAGGATGTTTTACGGATACACATCTGGCTAGTGCCCTAGACTAAATATCTAGGACAGGGAATCGGCTGAAGATGGTGGGTGATACAGAGGCTAGGTGAAGTTGTGTGTGCAGGTGTGGTAGTTCGAACAAACGAAGGCTGAAATACATATAGAATCCAGTTCATCAAGCTATGCATAGAAAACGTGCGGCTTCGATTACTTTTTTTAGGATTGATCCAAGAAGATCGCGCATACGATATGCGATGAACGTAGATACTAGTCCGATTAGTACTCCAGCGATAATATCTGAGGGGAAATGCACTCCAGCATAGATTCGCAATAACCCATGAACCCCCGCAACAGATAAGAGAAGAATCCCGAATCGCCTGTTAAATCCAAACACCGCTATGGCAAGTCCGAAAAAGGCGGCAGCTGAGTTCGATGGCATTGAGGAATCTGTTGGCTCATAAAATAACAATTTTATGTCTAGGTCTACGAATGGTCTGTCACGGAAATAATATGCATTGATAATCAGTACTATCAGGTTGGCCAATGCCATTGATGTAAGAGCTGCAAGCACCCCGATTTGGTATGGCATTCGCTTATATTGGTTTCTAGTGCCAAACCATATCAGAACCAGTACTAACCCTAGGAATGCTGTTATAAGGTAGTCGCCTGCCAGCCACTCGATGATTCGGTCTAGCGGTCCGGATTTTCCTGCTCCTCCATTCAGCCACAGGACTATTGCTCTATCTGCTTGTGACACTATTTTTACCGGTTACGTAGATTGTCTAAGAGTGCCCTGAAATAAGTTGTTTTCGCGAGGGAATCTAGGCCATCCCCTGGTTCGACGGGTTTCTTCCATCTATTGTGATTCACGATTGAGGATATGGTAATTGTCAGGACCCAAGCGGTAACCACTCCAAGGAAGAAAGCGAGCGCAATTTCATTTGATGACAAGCCCCCAAGATGGTCACTCAATTTCCTGTCTTTAGTACCAAAGAACCAAAATACAGCTGTGAGAGGGAAGAGCATACCCAAGATCTTAGTTATCCAAGGCGATTGAAATATAACCATGCCCCTTAGGCCCCCGTGCAAAGCAGCAAGTTGGAATACACCAACAGCTGAAATTACTACAAGGATGAAGTATTCAGCAGAGAACGGCTTCATAGATTTAATGTCATGCTGATGTGTAAAGACTTGGAGTTGAGGCGGACTTCATCAGCAGTTAGGAGTTATCGAGGTGGTCCAATGTAAGTATTCCGGATTGTTTCCTCGAATAATCTCGAGATAATTTTTTCGTAGCTTTGAAGTTATCTCGCCTACTTCACCTGTACCTATAGGTCTATTATCGAGTTCGCCGACTGGAGTTACGTGGGCCGCTGTTCCAGTTAGGAAGACCTCATCAGCAAGGTAAATCTCGCTTCGCCGGATGCGGCGTTCAACTACTTCCATACCAATCATATCTTCCGCGAGTCTCCAGACCGAGTCCCGCGTGATACCGGTAAGGTTGTTCTCGCTTACTAGTGGCGTATGTAACGTTCCGTTGGTGACCATGAACAGGTTTTCCCCTGAACCTTCGGAAACGCTACCGTCTTGGTTGAGGAATATCGCTTCGTCAAACCCGGCCAACACAGCTTCAGTTTTGGCAAGAATGCTGTTGACATAGTGTCCCGAAATCTTTACTCGCGGAGGAATAATGGTGTCATCTATACGGCGCCATGAAGATGTTGTGCATCGAATTGCACCCTCGGCTTCGATATAGGCACCAAATGGTACTGTAATTAGGGAGAAGTCACTCTTAAGTTCGTGTAACTTTAGGTTTGCAACGAGTTCCTCACTCTTGTATACGATGGGTCGTATATATACGTCTTGGCGGTATCCGCATTTCTCAATCAGTTCCACTGTGATTTGCATTAGATCTTCTACGGAATACGGGATGTCCATCAGCATAATCTTGCAGCCCTGTAATAGACGTTCGTAGTGTTCGCGGGCACGGAAAACAAACATCTCGCCCTGCTCTTCATTCCAATTGCCTCGGATACCTTCAAATACCGCGGTCCCGTAATGAAGCGCGTGGGTGGTAATATTTACGTTAGCCTCGGACAATGGTACGAACTTTCCTTTGAAGAAGGCGATGGCCTCAGACATTAGGCACTCCTTGAACAATCTGCCAAGAATTATACTGAAACACCATTTCCTAGTAAAACATGAAATGATTATTGAGAATATTTATTGGGAAGTATTATCAATAGAATCTATTCGGATTTAGACTATAGATGAGATCTGTGAGATAGCTAGGAGTCAGCTAGATTTAATATGTGAGGATTAATTTGTATGGAATAGGTAACCTGAAATTTGAGAAAGTTTGGCGCCACAAGTATGTGAAATGGTTGGTAGACTAGATGGTTTTGTCTTTACACTAGTCGTTAGATTGGCTAGACTAGCGTTGCTGGAAGTTCTGAATTGGCGCCCGTAGGAAGGTTGGAATTATGCCCAAAGGACATGCCGCCAAGCGAGAGAAGAAGAAGAAATCTAAAAAAAAGGAACAGAATTCAACGGTTTTCACTAGTCCCGTTGTGGCAAGTAGTGAAGTAGAGATAGTAAAGAAGAAACGTAAGCCCCGCGCCGAAGATTTCTAAACGTACTATTTTGGACAGAGTTAAATATGACCTACAGTCGTTGAGATTTATGGAGAGTGGCAAATGCCTTTCAACATAGGTGCTCCTGAACTAATCATCGGCCTAGTGATAGTCCTAATTGTATTTGGTGTAGGGCGTCTCCCTGAAATTGGTGGGGCGATGGGCAAGGCTATACGTGAATTTAGGGGTTCAGTATCTGGAAAAGACGAAGAGCCCAAGGTTCTTGAAGGGGAAGATGCAAGTACCAAATAAAGACTGAATTTTGAACGGGTCTTCCTGCGCACTAAACTTGTTGTGGAAAATAGCTAGTCAGTGTCGAGC
Source organism: uncultured Dehalococcoidia bacterium (assembly GCA_964608025.1). GTDB lineage: Bacteria > Chloroflexota > Dehalococcoidia > Lucifugimonadales > CAJWER01 > CAZSLO01. Next base: position 180,752 of record CAZSLO010000023.1, read on the forward strand.
TCTATTGTAGGCTTCCCCTTGTGTTTGTCGCGTCGTCCTATCCATGCAAGCCATATACCAGCTTCGTAAAGCGCTATGATTGGCAATGCAACAATCGTCTGATTAATGGGGTCGAATGTTGGAGTAATTATTGCTCCAAGGATGAAAGCGACTACCACTGCATATTTGCGCCACTTCTTCAGTAATTTATATGACACCACCCCGATCTTCGATAAGAAGAACAATACCACCGGTATCTCGAAGACTATTCCCATCCAAAAGAATAGGGTAAGCATCAGGTTGATATAGTTCCCAATCCTGATGTAAGGGGATGCGACATCACTACCGAAAGTCAGTAGGAATTTGACGGCTGGTGGGAATAGTATCCGGTATCCGAATGTGGCGCCAAGAGCAAAAACCAATATGGATATTGGGAGAAGTGCAAACAAATAACGTCGCTCGGTGGACTTCAGGCCAGGTGCTACGAATAGTACTGCCTGTAGTAGCACAAAGGGTGACGCTAGTACAAAACCTGCTAGGATAGATACCTTCATGGCTATGCCGATGAATTCTGTCATCTCCGTGTAAATCGGCTTTTCGGCAGGGATATTTGCGAACCCATGTGCTGGCTTCATTAATAGCGAGAGTAATTGTTGGTGAAATGCGAACGCAATTGCCGAGCAAAGCATGATCGCGATCACGGACCAGGTTATCCGTTTTCTCAGCTCTACCAAATGCTGTCGAATAGGACGAGGTTTATCAGTCACGAGTCTTTATCCGGGTCGTCATTTTCTTCTACCACTTCATCCAGTCTCTTGAAGGCGCTAGGTTCATGCCCTATCACGGTCTCTGTGCTATGTGGGATAGCATTGCCGGAAGAGTAGTCGTCAGCCTTGGTGTGATATTGATTATCAGTGGTATCTTCTAACGGTTCTTCAAGCACATTTGTGAATTCATGACTCATTCGGCGAAGCTCGCCAGTTGCCTTACCAATTAGCTTGGCAGCTTCAATCATGCGTTGGGGACCCATCACTATGAATGCAACCAAGGTGATTACAATAACTTCAAGGGAGCCCATCCCGAGAAAAGTCATATCGTTATCATTCCATTTCTAATAGACAGGAGCATCTGCTGCATTGTTTCGCCAGTTGCAATTCTGGCGTAAGCGAATAAGTGATCCCTGCATTGTGGAAAAGGCCAATTACTTCACATAGTGGTAGACCCACTACATTAAGATAACAGCCAGTGACATTTTTTGCTGGACTGAAATTTAGATCCTGCACCCCGTATGCTCCAGCTTTGTCGAAAGGCTCTCTAGAATTTATGTAATTTGAGATCTCTAATTTTGTGTAATCGCGCATTGATACTTCTGAAATCGTAGTAGTAGTTAAGTAGTCATTCATTTTATTTTCGGATATAGCAACTCCGGTAATTACCTGGTGCGCTCGGTTTCGTAGGCGGGTTAACATTTCTGTTGCTTCGTCGTCCGATTTCGGTTTGCCAAGGATCTCGCCGTCTAGTTCTACAATAGTATCAGCGCCTATAATCACTCCTTCAGATAGCTGTTTTCTTACATCGGCAACTTTTTCGCATGCTATTCTTTCCACGTAGTGTGTAGGCGATTCACCTTTAGATGGAGGATCTTCTAAAACCCTTGACGGCAGGACATCGAACGCTAGACCCGTCGATTTCAGGATCTCTATTCTACGTGGAGAACCTGAAGCCAGGATTATTTTGTTTTGCTCTGGAAATGCTGTGTCCATGTACCTATCTCGTGGTTAGTGTGGCCACGCATTCGACATGATGGGTCTGAGGGAACATGTCGATTGGGATGATATTCTCAACTACGAAATTCTTACGTACGAGGGTGTCAAGATCTCGGGCCAGAGACAATGGGTCACATGATACATAACAGACACGGCTGGGTGCCCAATGGGCAATGGCTTCTAGCACCTGTGGCTGGCAGCCCGAACGGGGAGGGTCGAGGATAGCTGCGTCGGGTTTCTCCGTGAATTCTTTGACGATGTCTTCAATCTTGCCTAGCGCAAATTCTATATTGGTGATCGCGGATGTGTTCACCTTAGCGTCTTTTATTGCGGCGGCGGATTCCTCTACGGCAATTACATGGGCCGCATCACTTGCAATCAACGCGGCGAATGTTCCAACCCCCGCGTAGGCATCCACTACAACTTCTTTGCCGGTCAAGGCTAAATTGTGTTTGACTAATGTGATCAATTTCTCGGCTTGGTTTGTGTTTACTTGGAAGAAGGACGGTGATGCGATTTGGAAAGTTTTTCCCAGGAGGCGCTCTGTATAATATGGTTGACCAGTTTCTAGGTTGATTTCGTTGATGCTGAGATTGGGCTGTATCAGAAAATCGCCCGTATTGATACCGTACCGCATGGATAATTGGCTCGTCGCTCCACTTTTGTCTTGTAATTGCTGTACCGTCTCGTTAATCCAAGAAGCCATAAGCATGCATTCTTCAATCCTCACGAACCTACGTGTTAATCGGTTCACGAAACCGAGAGAACCTTCACGTCTCACTGTGAATCTGGCATGGTTTCTATATCCAAATTGCTGGTCACTGGGGATCGTGTCTGACACACATATACTTCTAAGAGCATCGTATTGTTCGATTGCAGATTGGACTGATTCACGTTTCAAATTTAATTGATGATTGTATTCAATATGTTGCCACTGGCATCCACTACAGGGACCGAAGAAAGGGCACGGAGGTGCGATACGGTGTGGTGAAGATTTTAGGACGCTTGTAACTATGCCGGAGATTACAGGTTTACGTTTTCGTCGGTAACGAAGTATACGACAGGTTACTTCTTCTCCCGGGATTCCACCAAAGACGTTGATCTCGCCATCCTCGAATTTTGCGAAAGTATCCCCAAGTGGACCAAATTCTCCCAATGAGAGCCGAACAATTTCCGTTTCAGTTCCATCAAGAGCGACGGTTCGCTGTTCCTGATTGTCGTTCATTAATAGTTAAGGTCACGTCGTTCAAATATAAGCAACGCCAGGACTAGGCATAGGGCTCCAGTGGATATGTAAACTACTGATCCATTCCAGTTCGTTGTCCCAGAGGATAGGGTATTAAAGATGTTTAAGTGATGAAATAGTGACAAATTTGCGACCCACTTAAACGAGCCAAGTGTTGGCACCATGAAATTGAGGATGTACATCCCTGAAGTTATCGCTCCAGCATAGGCAATGGAATGTCTTGGATCCATGGAAATGCACGAGAGTAAAGTGCAGTATGCGCTTACCGAGAAAATCAGTAGACCTATGGTTATGTGAGCGAGGAAAAGATGTACTATGTTGATGCTGGTGCCTATGATAAGTAGGCCTAGGGATATGCCTATGCAGGAAAATATGAGTAATAGGATTACCATAGTTAGAAAAGCCGCTAGCTTGCAAAGGATTAGATTTTTGCGGGCCAGTGGTTGTGAAAGTAGTAGGTCCAGAGTACCTCTTTCCGCTTCTCGGGATATTATTCCACCGCAGTAGAAAACAGAGAAGATCGCCAGCATTAGAGGCAGCCAAGCGAGGTATTCTTGAGTTATAAAATAGTTGGGATCCATAATGCCGTCTATAAATACATCTATATCGCCCGCAGTTCCCATGGCTGCTTTAAGATGATCTGGGATCACGTCTATAAGGTTCTCCATTTCAGTGGTATCTTTTATAGAGTTATACATGTACGCAACCAAGAAGGAATATATCCAGATGATGATTGACCAAGTAATTAGGGCGGTACGGCTTAGCTTAATTGTGCTGAAATAGAGCAACATACTAACTTGGGGACCCTGTTTCGTAGAATTGGAGAAACGTTTCTTCCAGGGATGCTTCTGGGAAAACGAAATCCTCTATAGGTAGATTTGAGAGGTGATCTAATATCATTTTGGGATGCCCTCTAACAACCATCTCCGCTTTTCTACCGTCTATAGCCAGGATTTCTACCCCTTCTAGATCGAAATCCTCTGCCTGCACGTCGCGATTTAACACAATTTGCAATCTACGGATCTTATTACGCTTTAGATCCGCCACGTTTTCAACGTCGATCAAAATTCCTTCTTTTACGATACCTATGCGATCGCAGATATGTTCCACTTCTGGGAGTATGTGAGACGACAAAAAGATCGTTTTGCCAGCAGCCTTGAAATCCCTCATGATATTGTAGAATTGTTGCTGCATCAGGGGGTCGAGTCCAGTAGTTGGCTCGTCGAGTATCAAAAGGTCAGGGTTGTGGGACAATGCTTGTATGATCGCGAGTTTTTGTTTCATCCCGCGAGAGTAGGCACGGATAGGTCCATCAAGATCTAAGTCTAGCTGTAGTGCCAGTTCATCAAGTCGTGGGGAGTGTTTTTTGTGGAAGCTGTTTAACAGGTTGATCAGGCCACGCCCTTTCATTGATTCGAACAATGAGAGATCACCTGATATATAGCCGACTCGACGTCTGATCTCCAGGGATTCGGTTAGAGTATTTAGTCCGAAGATTTCAGAGCTGCCACTCGTAGGCTTGAGAAGACCGAGTAGTAGCCTGATTATGGTTGTCTTTCCGGCGCCATTTGGACCTAGAAATCCAAATATCTCTCCCTTCTCTACCTCAAGCTCGATTGCCTGAATCCCTCGAGATTGACCGTAGAACTTAGTTAAGCTGAAAGTATTGATAACCGCGGCCAAAATAGATCTCCAATCTCATTGGGGATTCGAACCCACTATAGCACCGTTCTGCTATGATTGGGACCATACTGATACAAGGAGTAGGCTAAGTGCCAAAGTCCCGCAGGTTACCTGAATGGCTGAAAGTTCGTGCCCCAGGTGGCCCGAATTACATAGAGCTTAAAAATCTGATGCGTGGCAATGAGCTGCACACGGTTTGTGAAGAGGCTCATTGCCCTAACATCGGTACGTGTTGGGAGCGCGGCACGGCCACGTTTATGATTCTGGGAGACATATGTACGAGGGCATGTGCCTATTGTGCTGTGACAACAGGTAGGCCAGGAACCCTCGATCTTGATGAGCCAGATAGACTAGCTGATACCGTAGTACGTATGGGATTGCGGTACGTAGTCATTACCTCTGTAAACAGGGATGATTTACCTGACGGGGGTGCTTTTATGTTCTCCAAGTGCATTTCTGAAATCAGGAAACGGCTTTCAAATTGCAAAATTGAACTACTTATCCCAGATTTCGAGGGCAACTGGGAAGCACTTGAGACAGTTATGGCAGCAAGGCCTGATACCCTTAACCACAATATTGAAACAGTGCGGAGAATTTTTGGCAGGGTGCGACCGAAGGGTGATTTTGCACAGTCGTTAGAATTGTTGGCACGTGTCAAAGAGATTGATCCTGGTGCTGTTACAAAGTCGGGAATGATGGTGGGGCTAGGAGAGACTTGGGAAGAAATTCTAGTTAATATGCGCGAACTACGATCAGTAAATTGTGATTTGCTAACGATAGGTCAATACTTAAGGCCATCGGAGAAACACATTGCCCTAGCTAAATGGTACACTCCGGAAGAATTCGAGGAGTTAAAGCAAGAAGGTCTAGCGCTAGGGTTTAAGCACGTTGCCTCTGGTCCATTGGTTCGCAGTTCTTATCACGCTGATGAGCAACATGAAGCCGCGATGGCGGATTCAGTTGCTATTTAATTCTTGACAGTATCGATGACACGCTGTGCCGCTTCGTAGTCACGGCGACCTCCACGTAGAATTGGAGGTACTAAATATATTGATCGCAACCCAGTTCCCACGAAATTTTCTAGTATCTGGGATGCCACTTCGTATCCGGGCCGGCCTTTATCTATGTCGGCCTTTACCCAAGCCGGTGTATCGCTGAATACTATTCCATCTGGCACCATCACTTGTATGCCACAGAATATAGGGTTGGCAATAGTTTCCCTGTAAGATCGATGGTATGCGTCCATGAAATCGATTACGAGATTTGGTTCGAATACAGGTTGCATGAGGAAGAATTGGACTCCGGCCTCGATTTTGCGTCTAGTGAGCTTTAGTTCTTTTTCGAGTCCATTGGCTAAATCGATGGTTGCGCCGATACAGAGGTTGGTTGGCGCATGGAGTTTATTGCCTTTGAAGTCCAATCCTTTATTCATTTCTGAAAGTGACGCGATTAGTTCGGTAGGTCTAAAATCATCGACAGTCCTTACTGTGCGAAGTTCTTGTGTATTGAAGGAGTCGCCTTTTACAATCACAATGTTCTCGAGACCGTTGATATTGGCCCCGAGCAACAAACTTTGGATGGCTATCTTGTTCATGTCACGTGTGGCTAGAGTGAAGATAACATCTTTACTAGTGTTGTTCTTGATCCACAGAGCACCTAGGGTAGAGTTCACGCGAATAGATCTGCCGGGATTGTATGCCACAGAAATGAAATCTGCCGTTAGTTTCTTGGCCTGATTCAATGTTTCAGGATCAGCACTACGAGGTGGAGAAAAATCACAAACGATTAGAATATCTTTTGGGGCAGCTTCTCTTTTACCTACGATCGTGGCCAAAAAGATCAGGGCCTCTCTTGAAAAACTTAGCGGACAGGCGCAATATACGCCTGTCCGCTATGGTCTCTGGTGTTGTATATCCCAGAGCTATAAGAAGTGCTTATATTAAGTCTAACGCCAACCTAACATACCGTTACTACGGGGAATAATTGAGACACGGTGGCCATCATCGCATCTAAACCTCTGTTCTTGGCGATCGGACCTCTTACCTGAAAGGGAGGATTCTTCCATTACGCATTCGCAAAATGGACAAGTAACTGAATAGACTGCCCTGTTTCCCTTCCTTACAAGTCGAACATGAGTAAGGGTTTCAAGCAGGTTTTCACTTATGCCAACGTAACGGGCAATGTATCGAGTAGCAGCGCTAATAAGGCTGGTACGAGCCCAACGTGGTTCTATGTCTCTCGTATGTGTGTAATCTGCGTGTCCACAAGTTACACATTGGGGTTCATCGTGTCCCATAAACATCCTGGATCCACATCTGACGCATGAACTAGGCTTGGATACCGGCTCCCTGGCTGGAGCAGTTGGCACCGATATTATTGGCGTAGCGAATCCTGTAGCGACCTCATTATTAACCGTAGCAGTTGTAACCATAACGACCCCCCAGGTAAAAATCTCTTTGGGAGGAAACTAAAGTGGGTGCAGGCTGCCAAACGGCGGCCGCGTCGCAATAGCTACCAAGTCGCCGGCGAATATAAACTTTCGCCGAGCGTTCGTGAGAAGAACTGATCGACTTGACCAGTCTAAGCGTCCACCCCCACGTGGAGCTTACCCCCAAAGCACGCACATATTCTTATACTAAAACAAGAAAAGTGTCAATACTTTTTTGGAATAGTTATAGACTTTTATTGGAAAAACATTGAATTATGATCAACATTGATAATCGAACCTTGTTGTTAAAGGCTCAAATTATCGATGAACAGCGATTAAACAAAAAAATAAAAGACCGTGATTGTCTAAGCTAGTGGTGGGCTTTATTCAATATTTGCTTCAGACTTTAATGGCGCCGAAAATCAGGACCTATAGTTTACTGTTTACGAACCGGTCGATTCGCTCTAGGGCCTTTTCGATATTCTCAGTGGAATTTGCGAAAGAAAATCTGATGCATCCTTTGCCATATTGTCCGAACGATTCTCCTGCTAGACTGGCCACTCCGCCTTGTTCTAGTAGTTCGTCTGCGAACTGACGACTAGACATGCCGGTCCCTTCGATACTTGGGAAGATGTAGAATGCCCCTTTTGGCATCGGGCAGTTGATTCCCTTGATTTGATTGAGGCCATTGACAATGATGTCGCGACGTTTTTTGAATTCCTCGACGATGTGGTACGCGGCATCTTGTGGTCCATCCATAGCTTCCATCGCGGCCATCTGGGTGAAAGCTGCTGTACAAGAAACACTATTTGTTCCCAGGCGTGAGATGGGTTCCACTAGTTCGGTTGGCATGACGCCGAATCCCACTCTCCATCCAGTCATAGCGTATGTCTTTGAAAAGCCGTCAAGTATGATCGTCTGACTATGTAAACCATTAAACTGAGTTATGCTTTGGTGCTTGCCTTCGTATAAAAATCGACTGTAAATCTCATCTGAAAGAACCACGATCCCATTATCAGCCGCCAGGGCCGCTAGTTCTTTGAGATCTTTCTTTTCGATGATGCTACCGCAAGGATTGTTTGGTGAGTTGATAATCATCATTTTTGTCCGTGGGGAAATTTGACTCGCTACCTCTGCGACGTCAATATTGAAATCTCGCTCGGGCAGTAGTTTCATGGGCACTGGTATACCACCAACGAAATTGATCATCGATTCGTAAATCGGGAAACCAGGGTTTGGGTAGAGTACTTCATCGCCCTCGTCTATAAGTGCGAGAATGGCAAAGAACATGACCGGTTTCCCACCCGGGGTTATCACTACATTTTCTCCTGAGACCGGTATACCTCTGGTATCCGCTATCTCTTGGGCAATCCGGTCTCTGACTTCTTGTAGGCCTGGGGAAGGGCCATAGTGTGTAAAGCCGTTGTTAAGTGCTTGGGCACCGGCATCAATAATATTTCTAGGGGTATCGAAATCAGGCTCGCCAATCTCAAGATGGATAATATCAGCGCCGGCGGCTTCAAGTTTCCTAGCCTTCATCAATACCTCAAATGCTGTTTCGGTACCAAGACGATTCATCCGCTTTGCAAGCTTCATATTGATCTCCCTGTCTGCCGACTAGATCTAGTATATCGTGCACCGATGTGCTTCAAAAGGGTAATATAGACAAGGTACAGCTATAAAATAGAGTGATAAATCGGATTTGAGCTTGATAACTGAGGGATCCCGGATTCCTAGCATAAAAGTATATCTTGGCACGCCACGTGGATTTTGTGCTGGTGTCGTTAGGGCTATTGATGTTGTAGAAATAGCCTTGGAGCGATATGCAGCGCCGGTGTATGTAAAGCATGAGATAGTGCACAATCCTTACGTAGTAAAATCCCTGGAAAAAAAGGGTGCCCTTACTGTCGACGATGTCGATGATATCCCTGAAGGATCTACAGTCATCTTCTCTGCTCATGGATCTCCTCCTGATGACTTTGTCAAAGCTAAACAACGGGACCTTAACGTTATAGATGCCACGTGTCCTCTAGTTACCAAGGTTCATAATGAGGCACATAAATATTCGAAAGATGGCCGCAGACTGATACTCGTAGGGCATCGAGGTCACCAAGAAGTCATTGGATCAATGGGCCAGGAACCAATGCATCTTGTAGACGATCGGGAAGAAATTGATCTTCCGGATTGGGACGAAAATACACCAGTGACAGTACTTACCCAGACTACCCTTTCAGTTGATGATACGCAGAAAGCCATCAATGAGATCAAGGGTAGATTCAATGATGTAGAAGTCCGGAATGACTTGTGTTATGCAACCACAAATCGACAGATATCAGTGAAGGACCTTTGCAGGTATGTAGAACTCATCTTGGTGATCGGTGCTCCTAACAGTTCGAACTGTAACAGGTTGCGTGAAGTCGCTGAAGCAAATGGAGTGACTGCCTATTTGATCAATGGACCTGAGGAGCTCGTTCCTGATTGGCTCGAATCAATCCAAAACGTTGGGATTACATCAGGGGCGTCCACACCGGATTTGCTTGTAGAACGAGTCATTAATGCTCTCGATCCCGAGGAAGTTATAACTGTAAAGGGTGCCGAAGAAGACGTCAGTTTCGTTCTGCCTCTAGAGATGAGATGATTCGTTTAATCTTTGTAACGGGTGAAGTTAATGCGTGTATTGATAGATAGCCTGGCTGGAGGTGCAAGAAGGGCAGAAGGCACTGTTGTGATAATTGACGTATTCCGAGCTTTCACGACAGCAGCAGTTGCATTGTCACGGGGAGCTACCAAGATAATTTTGGTGGCGGGTGTTGATGAAGCGTTGGATATTAGAAATAGAGGCGAAGCTCACATTGCAATTGGAGAGGTTGCGGGCACCAAGCCGGAAGGATTCGACTTTGGGAATTCACCGTTTGAACTGTCGAAGGCCGATGTTGGGGGTAAGATACTCGTTCAGCGGACGTCTGCAGGAACCCTCGGTGTTACTGAGGCGACCAATGCTGTACGTACTTACGCTGGTTCTCTGATCGTAGCGAAGCCTACGATTGAAGCATTGCTTGAGGATGCCCCAGAACTTGTAACTATTGTCGCGATGGGGGGAGATGCAGTATCAAGAACTGACGAGGACGAACTCTGTGCTCTTTACATGAAGAATCTACTTGAAGGAAGGGCTCCAGATCCAGATGCGATCAAGACCTTGATTCTCGCTGGAGACCAGTCTGCCAAATACGATGACCCCGCCCAGCCCCAGTACCATCCCGAGGATAGAGATTGGGCCCTCAAGATCGATTACTTAGACTTCGCAATTGCTGTTGAAAACGAGGACGGATTATTGGTCGCTCGATCCCGACGTGCCTGACCTTCCGAATCCGTCATCAATGTAACTATAGCTGTGGCATCAAAGTCCCTCTTGATTACCGACAGGTCTGTAGCTAAGTCCCTATCCCAATAACCTCCGAAGGAAGATGGTCCTTTCTTTCCTGGGCAAAGGGGAATACCAATTTTGCCGGGATAATCCGGGAGCATTATCTCAGCAACTTCTATTGGGTCAGTGATACTAGTCTTCACAATCGTTATTATTCTCGATGTGAGCCCACTGCAATCTGTTATCGAGCTTGGGCCCTAATTCGACTCTAGCCGACCAATGACGGCTAGAGTCTGTTTTTACACGCCCTCATTTATGTTCGCAAAGTGGGAGTAGATCAGATTCTATCCAGTCACGTTTAATTTGGTTAGTAGTGGTTAAATGTCGGAGTGATGCCAATCGAGCATTTTGGACAGAGTCCGTCAGGCAATAAGATCGTAATTACGGGCATTCTGACGAGTTTACACTACGATTATATTAGGAAGTCATAACAAAATAATATGCGGAATTTACCAATTAGCAAATCGATAGTCTATTACTGGACACCTGTATGGTTCTGGATGATCGGTATTTTTGTAGCTTCAAGCATTCCTTCAGTGGAGATACAACAGAGTGAGATAGTTGGTACATTAACTATGTCGTCGCCTCTTTTGGCTAACCAGGTCACTATCCATTTAACAGAGTATGGAATATTGTCTCTGTTACTATACCGGCTGATCCTTCATACTCGGATGATACATCCTGCAAAGGTTTGGTTTTTGGCTGTTGTACTCAGTGTACTTTACGGGATTTCTGATGAATTGCATCAATTCTTTGTGCCAGGTAGGTACTCGGAATTAATGGATTTAAGTTACGATGCCATGGGCGCTATATTCGGTGCTTCATTTGCATTGCTGGCTACCAATGTGATTAACAGACTCCGAAATACATAGGTTAAGTATGTATTTATCTAATCTCTGAATTGTATTTGTAGAAGATATTTTGATCTTTATGTTCAGATTTATATTCGGAATTGTCCGAGAAAGCTTCTGGGATAATTGTGCTCAGTGCGATTCATTAAAACGAAGATTCGGCAGGTCGGTTATTCTTTCGGAGCGTCTGTATCGCCAACTATGCTAGTTTCGGATAAATCTCGTGTGACCAATAGAAGTAGTGATGGTAAGACCAGTAATGATGCCACTGCGGCCATGAGAATCATCGTGGCGGTGAGTATTCCGTAAGAAGAGAACATCGGCATGGGCGCGAATCCCATAATTCCGAATCCTATGATACTGCTGACGGCTGATGCTATCAAAGCTATCCCAGTGCCAGCAGCAGCTTTTCGGAGAGCTTCTTCTTTGTTCCTACTGCGACTCAGCTCCTCCCGAAAACGCTGAGTCATGTGGATTGCGTAGTCAATACCAATCCCTATGGAGACTGCGGCTATAGTGGCTGTTATGAAGTTCAGCCCGAAACCAAATGCATACATGAACGCGTAAATCCATATTACGACCAACGCTATAGGTATGATGGTGACTACGCCAAGCAGGATAGACCGCATGGCGAATATAGTTATGATTAAACAAAGTACAATAGCTATACCAAGGGCCTCTTGTAGTCCATCAGTCGTAGCATCTAAGGATGCCTGCCGCGTATAAGGAGAACCTGTTAAGCCAACGAGAGAGATCCCGGAAGTTTGCCGAAGTATCTCTATATCTCTTTCTAGGGTTTCTTTTGATCTGATCACCTTCTTCTGTTCGCGGGTACCAGGAATGCCAAGTACGATTGCTGTGGCGTCTGGTTTGATGCCGGTAGGGTCGTGGAACAAAGTTTCCCCTACCTCGAGCCGGTCATAGGCCATTTGTTTTGATGTCAGAGGTACACCGTACCGATAAATATATTCATAAATAGCGCCTAATTGTTCATGGTTTGTAGGCCAGATGTAGACTCGGTTTTCATACTCGAACTTGCCTGGATTTTTGTCGGATATTTCGATGCCTGTTGAATTGGCAATTTGTTCACGCGCGTAGCCAGAGCGCATCACTTGATCTAGGATGTTAAACAAAGTACGAGCTTGGATTGAAGCTCCTCCGTTGTTGTTCTTGGCAACATAGGGATTGTCACCTGCATTATCTATGAATGTAGATATAGCCTTAAGAGCTTTGGGTTGAGTCAGGTCTCCCTCAAGATAGATTATGGCTGATTCTCCCGCTGAATCACCGATATGGAGGTCCATCTTATCTAGCCCAATCGCGAAATCAGAATCACTTTTGAAGAAGTCCTTGACGTCGAATGTGGCGTCGAGTCGGGTAGCATAATAGCTTGAGATAAGTGTAGCTATGAGAACTATGGGCAATACTATCAACCGGCGATTTGCTAGGAAAAGTACTATGTTGGGTATTGACCAGCGACTATGGACCAGCGGAGGATACTCGATGTGTTTCGATATGGTTATTTGCTGCTTTGCCAGCTTGGCTCGGAATGCGTCGATCCGCATAAGAGCAATAGGCATAGTGAGCCCCATTATCATAAATGCGGCAAAGATAGCGAGGCTTGCACCTATCCCGAATCCTACTACGGTTTCTATGTCCGCAGACGCATTGGCTACGAATGCTATCGCGTCAGTGAACATAGCGAGAGTTAATGCACCTAAAACTCCTGCCATACCTATTTTCAAGGCAGCCCTTGGATCTAGTCCCAACCCTCGTTCTTCTCTATAACGGTTTACAGCGTGAATTATAAAGTCGGCCCCTAGAGAAATCATTGCGATTGGCACTATGAATTCGAGGGTGGTAGATGAGTTTAGGCCGATCAGGTTTGACAGCCCTTTAAGCCACACGATCATCGCTCCAAGTCCAATAGCAGTTAGTAATACAACCCAGCTTGATTTCAAGCTAATGCCCACGATCACGAGGACGGCAAGAAATGTAGCTATAATGAACGGTATCGCGGTGCCTACTTCATCCTCTAATTCAAGACTGGCGTCAATAGCCATACCCCACAACTGGTAGGTTTCTTGATTACCGCGGAGTAATTCTTGAACCTTGCGATTGAAGTGTTCTTTGTCGACGGTGGCTTGATCGCTGGTTGTACCGATTCTCAGGCTGCCGCCGCCTAGTTTTTCGTTATCAGCCGCAACTCCGAAAGTGACTGCAGGTGAAGACCAAATATCGAATTTTTGATCGGAAACCACGGTCTTTTGACGCGATATTGAGTTGAGGAGAAAGGATGTCCTAGTGTCATTGAAAACATAGTTCAGGGCGAGCTTCACTTGGTTCTCACTTGCATCTACCAAAGTGGTATTTAAATCGGGATGATTTCGCATAACTTCGTCAACTGCATTTGCGATTGTGAAGATGCCTACCCTGGGTTGTTGGCGATCAATGTTGAATCCATTGTAGAGGTACGACTGAGTTGGAAGGTTAGGTGGACTCAACTGGCCACTAATATCTGCCTTGCGGAGTTTCTCTGAATTTTCCAGGAGTTCTAACAAAGGCGCTTTGGTTAGTATGTCGCCATTGCGGGCCTCCACGACAAAGAACGCTCCGTGGATCCGTGGGGGCAGATTGGTATTGTATCGGTTCTCAAGGTCGTATACTGGCCCTCCTGGATTGTCCGAGGCTTGATCTTCAGGTGCCATTAACATCATAGGGAAAACTAGCAAGCCGGTGATTACGATCATGGAAACGATGAACAATCCAGAGCTTTTTTCTAGTCTGTTTGCGGTGCGTTGAGCAAGGCTCAAGCGATCGCTCTTTGAATGATTGATCAAGTTTCGAATTTTTGGGGTTTAGGCCGGGTTATTTCGGTGAGCCTTATCGATCTTGGACCAGGTATCCCTTAAGGAAACCGTATGATTAAAAACTAGGGCTTCTGGAACAGACTCTTTTGAATCTATGCAAAAGTATCCGCGGCGTTCGAATTGAAACCGGTCCCCTGGGGATGCATCTGACATGCTAGGCTCAACGCGGGAGTTGGTTAGTGTCTTAATAGAATTAGGATTCAGCATGAAGTCTTCGGATGAGCAGATGTCGTTTTCAATGAACAGATGGTTGTAGATTCTAATTTGGGCTGGTAATGACTGAGCAGCTGATACCCAGTGAATTGTGCCCTTAACCCTCCTCCCGTCTGGAGCTTGTCCACCTCGAGTTTCAGGGTCATAAGTACATCTCAACTCTATGACTTCTCCCGTAATATCATCCTTGATGACCTCTGTACAGGTGATGAAATATCCGTACCGAAGCCGTACTTCGCGTCCAATTGCAAGCCTAAAGAATTTTTTGGGTGGATTCTCACTGAAGTCATCCCGTTCCACGTAAATCTCACGTGAGAATGGGAGCATACGTATCCCTGAAGAAGGATCTTCGGGATTGTTAATAGCTTTTAATTCTTCTACTTTGCCCTCTGGATAATTCTCTATAATAATTTTGAGAGGATCGAGTACCGCCAGCACTCGGTCGGATGTCTTGTTCAAGTCCTCTCTTAGGCAGTGCTCCAGCAGTGCCATTTCGATGGTGTTATTCCGTTTAGCAATCCCGATCCGATCGCAGAAAACACGTATAGATTCGGGCGTATAACCTCTACGCCGCATGCCTGATATCGTTGGCATTCTAGGGTCATCCCACCCGTCAACATGGCCATCCGTGACTAGCTGAAGTAGTTTCCGTTTACTCATTACAGTACTTTCCAGATCAAGTCTGGCGAATTCGATTTGCCTAGGATGGTAAATTTCCAGCTCGTTTAGGAGCCAGTCATATAGAGGTCGGTGGTCCTCGAATTCGATGGTACAGATTGAGTGCGTGACTCCTTCAATCGAATCTGATTGCCCATGGGCAAAGTCGTAGGTAGGATAAATACACCACTTGTTTCCAGTCCGGTGATGATCGGACTTAAGGATTCGATAAATTACGGGGTCGCGCATGTTGAGATTTCCGGAAGCCATGTCGATTTTTGCTCTGAGTACCCGTGAACCTTCCTCAAACTTGCCTTGGCGCATTTCTTGGAATAGTCTGATATTTTCTTCTACGCTTCTATTACGGTAGGGACTCTCTTTACCGGGCAGCTTAAGGGTTCCTCGGTATTCCTTGATTTCCTCTTGGGTCAAGTCGCAAACGTATGCCTTGGATTTCTCTATTAGTCTAATAGCATAGTCAGAAAGAGTGTCGAAGTAATCTGACGAATATAAGGTTCGGCTGCCCCAGTCGAAACCTAGCCATCGCAAGTCTTCTTGGAAGGACCTAATATACTCGATCTCTTCCTTGGTGGGATTGGTATCGTCGAAACGCAAATTGCAATGGCCACCGTTTTCATTTGCAATGCTGAAATTTAGATGGGCCGATTTAGCATGGCCGATATGCATATACCCATTTGGCTCAGGGGGGAATCGAGTTATTACACGCCCGCCGAACCTTCCAGATGCATTATCTTCTTGGACTGCGGTCCGGATGAAGTCCTTCGCCGTGGATTTTTCGTTGGTTGTCAATCTATACCTTTTGGAGAATCGTAGAAGCAGTAATCGGATTTATTTATAGTGGTCTACCTTCCATGTCTACATGTACTATTGGGTGGCCCAAATTTTTGATATTTGATTCTATGGATTTACGGTCTCCTACTACCAGTATCACCAAATTCTGGTCGTCAATACGCCTGCTGGCAGTCTCTCGGACTTGTTCTAGGCTGACTGATTCTAGGCTGGACATGAAAGTTGCGTAATAGTCCAGAGGGAGTCCGAATTGGACCAATCTTCCGAGCCCGTTCAGTATCTGGCCTTGAGTTTGGAATTGTGATGGGAGACTGCGGTATATGCTTTGCTTAGCTTGGTTTATCTCATCGGCTGTGATTGGGTTATCACCTCGTATATTGGAGAATTCCTTAATTGTTTCTATGAGCGATTCCTTGGTAACGGCAGTTTGCACTGATCCGCCTGCAAGTAAAGCTGACGGACCGGCCATCCAGTCGATGTTCGAATAGTATCCATAGCTGTATCCTTTATCTTGTCGGAGATTCATGAAGAGTCTAGAAGTGGCATGGGCGCCGAAGATGTAATTAATTAATGTCATTGCGAAGAAGTCAGGATCATGCCGCGGGATTGTTACGTGTCCAGCTTGTATCACTGACTGAGGGGCGTTGGGTCGATCTACCAGGTAGATTGTCGTGGGGTTATTGCCAATGGTTTGTGAATTGGGAGAGGAATTTGGACTAATTGTCGTGCCAGACCAATTACCCAAAAGATCTTCTGCTTTAGATAGAAGCGTTGCCTGATCTACATCGCCGATGGCTATAAGCGTAGCGTTCTGAGGACTGAAGTAACTTGAATAATGCTTTTTTAGATGATTGACACGTATGCTGCTAATGGACTTTTTGGTACCGATTCCCGGATGGCCGTAAATCGAGTCGGGACCGTATAGCAGAGACTTTGTCGCTCTTTGGGCGATAGACATTGGATCGTCTGCGATTCGTTCAAGGTCTGTTAGTCTTTCTTTGCGTATCCTAGTCAATTCCTTAGATGGGAAAGAGGGATTCTGTACTAAGTCTGCTAATATATCGAATGCATCCGTCCAATGTGTGGTCAATGTTTCGGTGAATATTAAGATTTGTTCCCGGCTGGTGCTGAAGTGGATTTGGGATCCAAGAAATTCCATCTCTTCAGCTATATCTTGGGTGCTTCGCGATCCCGTGCCTTCAGCAAGCATTGCGGTGGTAATGCTTGCAAGCCCAGGTTGTTCTAGAGGATCAGATGCCTGGCCACTGCGAATCGCCACACCGAATGCTACTACAGGTAACTCACGTTTTTCTATGAACATCACATCTAGCCCATTAGAAAGCGTGTCCCTCTTTGGGATAGGAGGGCTAAAATCATTTTGTAAACCGGCAGAAGGCATGACCGATCTATCGATGGATACCGAAGTAGCTTTCTTGGGCCTTTCTGGCTGTATCTCCATGCGTACCCTATCCGTGTTGAGCCAACGTTTCGCCGCTTGCTGAATATCTTTACTGGTAACCCGGTTGAATCTTTCTAGATCCGTATTTATATTGTCGGGATCGCCCGTGAAGACATTGTAGAGGTTCAACTGGTCTGCCCTGCCACCAAAACCTCCGATCGACTCAAGCTGTCGTATATGTTGGCTATTGATCCGGTTTTTGGCACGCTGTAGTTCGCGTACAGACAAGGATTTATTTAATATGTCGTCCAATTCTTCTTCTACTATGGTATGTATTTCTTCTAGATCGTGTCCGGGGTTCGCAGTGATTTGGATGTTAAATTCACCTGCTATTTCACGAGCATAATTATAGGCACTTACGTCATGTGCTATCTGTTTTTCATATACAAGGGTTTTGTAAAGGCGTGAGCTCTTGCCGTCTGCAAGTACAGTAGCAAGAATGTCTAATGGAGCTTCGTCGTCGTCAAACGCTGGCGTAGATGGCCACACGAGATAAAGCCTAGGAAGCTGTACATTATCTGAGAAATTGAGACGAGTTTCTTTAGTTAGAGGGGATTCCATTCTTCCTATTCGATTGACCGTGGGCGCAGGTGATAAATTTCCGAAGTATCTCTCTACTAGGTCTCGTGTTTCATCCCTATTTATATCCCCGGCGATAGCAAGACTCGCATTGGAAGGTGAATAAAACCGTCGAAAGAAGGACTGAATATCTTCTAAAGACGCGGCGTCTAAGTCCTCTTGGGAGCCTATTACAGGCCAACTATAGGGGTGAGGTAAAGGGAAAAGAGCTGGTTGTAGCAGAAGGTATGACATGCCGTATGGCCTATTCTCATAACTTTGGCGTCTTTCGTTCTTCACCACGTCTCGCTGGACATCGAGGCGTTTTTGGTCGAGAGCTTCTAGTAGGAAACCCATTCGGTCAGCCTCGAGCCATAAAGCAAGTTCGAGGTGGTCTGAAGGGACGTTTTCCCAGTAGTTCGTACGATCCGAGGTTGTAGATCCATTAACGGATCCCCCAATCTTTTGTAAGGGGTTGAAGAACAGTTCATTGTGATTCTTCGAACCTTCAAACATCACGTGCTCAAAAAGATGTGCGAAGCCGGTCCGGCCTTGATCTTCATCTTTTGATCCAACGTGGTACCAGATATTTACTGCGGCAATAGGTAAGGAATGATCCTCATGCAGTATGACATTGAGTCCATTTGGCAAAATAAATTTTTCGAAAGCGATAGATACCATACAGTGTAGCTCCGGTCGAAAGAGATCTCGGGCGAATAGATTCCAAGAGAATTATATCATCGTGCTAGCGTGACTACGGGGTTGAAATGCTATTAGTGGTTACCGAAAATATCTGAGTCCCGAACGTACTCTGTTGTAATGGACCCGGCCTTGGGGATTATAAAATCACGTTTTTTTACCAGGACAAACTTGTTGTCTGATTTCAGCCTATTTCTACCAAGGTATCCTCCATCGCTTTGAGGAATCCGTCAATATGAGTTTTATTCATAGGGGAAGAGATTGTGATGCCTATACCTCCACGCAGTGAGAATCCCTTGAGAAAGAGCGCTAGTTCGATTCGAGCGGCAAGCTCACTATCCGGGAGGGTAGTAACGGATCGATAGTCTGTGACAGGTTGCTCTGTCATGTAATAGTGGATCCCTGCCCCGGCACTTAATACCCGGCTTGGTAAGCCTGCTTCATCAAAGACGTTGACAAGTCCATCGTGTAACCTTTGTCTTAAGTTATCGACGTGGGCATAAACTTCAGGTGTTAATGCCCTTAGGTTAGCCAGGCCCGCAGCCAGGGTAAATGAATTCCCAGAAAATGTTCCGCTTTGGCTTAGTCCTGTTGGTTCACCTGTGGTGTCTAGTATTTTCATGTACTCATCTTTGCCGCCGATAGCACCTATGGGAAAGCCTCCACCGAATGCCTTTCCGAAAATCGTTATGTCTGGATCTATGCATGCTGAGCCTTGGGCTCCACCCGGTCCAGACCTAAAACTGACCACTTCGTCCATGACCATTGGTATACCAAGTTCGGATGTGATATCTCGAATGAATCTGGTGAAATCTTCAGACACTTCCCACATACCCGGCCTTGCGTCATAGAAAACGCCGGCGATTTCATCCTTGTGTTCCCTGAGGATCAATTCGACGGATTCTCTGTCGCTATAAGGGAGTATGATGGAATCTTCTTCTGCCGTACGAGACATTCCATTCCAGGCAGCGACGGGTTCGGGTGAATCTGCCGGGCCAGCTTTGTCCAATGGTGGGGAGGAACTAACCTCAAGTGCGTCATGGCTGCCGTGGTATCCGCCCTCGAATTTTGCTACTTTTGGCCTGCCGGTTATTGCACGGACCATACGAGTTGCATGTAGAGATGCTTCTGTACCAGAATTACAGAACCTTACCTTGTCGATTGATGCAAACCTACTTGTAATTTCTTCACCAATCTCTGCTTCTAGTTCTGTCGGTCCACCCAACCCGAATCCTCGGTCCACTTCCCGACGTACTGCTGACACCACGTCTGGATGACTGTGACCTAACAGCATAGCTGAGTGGTGATTACCAAAATCAACGTATTTGTTGTCGTCGATATCCCAAATATAACAACCTTCAGATTTGGCAACATAGTGTGGATATGGGTGATTCCAGAAGGCGCCTTTTATCACTCCGCCTGGCATTACCGGGATACCCCGTTTCCACTGCTTAAGTGATTTAGGAGTCTTCCTCCGGTATTCTTCTACCAGAGATTCCATTGATTTAGTCATGTGAGACTCCTCGAATCTAGTTTTCTAAGGCGCAAGCGCCCCGCCCAGTGCCTTATCGGAGATCTTACAAACTCGGCTTCGGCCTCGAACTGGTCTATAACCGGTCCTCTTCCCATCTGCCCTGACATGATTATCTTGCTAACTGCAGTGGCGTCTTTTTCTCCAAAATCATGAGTGGGCCTGAAGGACCTTGTTCGAACAGGTCGCCCACCGTGAATAGCCAGTGATTCTCGGATTTGTTTATTCACTAAATTGGCAGCTTGTAATCGGATTCATCAGGGTATTTGATCGAGAAATCTCCAATGTCCTCACTGGATTTTAAGACGACGTGCTTTTCATATTTCTAGGCCCAATAATTTTATCGCGTTAAGGCCTAATATTTTACGCTTGTCGTTATTAGGAATATTAGCAGTCACAATTTTACCGATCTGGTGACGAGCATCTAGAAGCGCCATGTCTGTGCCGAACAAGACGTGGTCTGCGCCAGCAGTCTTTACCGAACTCTCTATAGCACCTTGGCCTGTCGGAGACCCACATGTTTCTAAATATACATTTGGAAGGTCCCGTGCAGCTTCGATTGCCTTCTCTGGTCCCCAACCTCCTGCGTGTGCGAGTACCCATTTTACCCTTGGGAACCGTTCCGAAAGTAATGCGAAACGCTCATAAGGCGTTTGTCCGGGTTTGTCAAAAGAGTAAGTGGCATGACCCATTACTGGTAGGCTTCTTTCGTTTAACCAGTCATAAATGGGGAAATATGCAGGGTCGTCAATAGGTTTCTGGAAATAGTCGGGATATATCTTAAGATACTTCATCCCGAGTTGATCGAAAGCACGATCAAGTTCTGATATAGCTTCATTGGGATAGTGAGGTGTGACGAAGGCTACAGGTATAAATCGGTCGGGCCATTTGTTCACAAGTTCGGTTACACGGTCATTTGCAAGCCGTGCATCACCCAGAAATATGCAGTTGATACATGCCTTGTCGATACCAGCCGAGTCCATAATCTTTATAAAGCGTTGTGGGTCTCCGTTTACACCATGACGTCCCCAGTTCCCAAGGTGGGAATGGAAATCTATGACAGGAGTATTCACGGTTAATCTATGCCCAGCATCCGGTTAGCGTTGCCAAAGCAGATTGCTTGTAATGCCTCGTCACTTAATCCGCAATGGTGGAGGTGGTAAAGTTGGGGAGACATCGCTGAATATGGAAACCGAGATCCGAAAATAACGCGATCTGGCCCAATCGCTTCGATAGCGGATGTTATTCCCCCGGTGACCACAAACCTTGAGATTTCCATATCCAGATTTGGCAGATTTTTTAGCAATGGTAATGCCCATGAAGCGTCATTATATTTCACTTCGCTCAGCACCGCGGTGATGTCTTCCCTGGCTGACAAGGTGTCGTAGATATCACGGGGATCGATTGGATAGGTGTTTCCTAGTAATTGGTGTTCCACTGGTAGCCATACTGTTATTTTTGTCTCTGCGAGCCAGTCGAGCCAAGGTCCTAAAATCCAAGAACGAAAAGGGTAGTTGTGGAGACTTGGAAGCATCCTAATCGACCGGACACCCTCGGATTCTACATGCGAAGCTATCTCATCTAATTTGTCGAAACTTGGGTTACAAACGAATTGAGGGACGAAATCAGATGAATCTCGAATGGTCTCCATAAGCATTCGATTTCCTTCACCAGAATCATAAGTTATTGCGTGGGGGGAGTGGGCTACAGCGATATTAATACCCGCTCGTTTCATCTCGTTTCGGGTATCGGTAATTGATTCGATGCTTACTGGCATGTCATGCCGTCGGCCCAATGAAATATTCGCGTCAGTTACAGGAACAGATGGTTTGAAATCTAGCTTGACATCGCCCATTGTGATTTCCGCACGTTCATCTATTAACAGGGAGTTTAGCATAGAAACACTAGGCCCTGTCCGAAAATGATTATTCACAATGATCCCCTAGGTCATCATTGAACAGGGAGTAAATTTAATATTGGAATTCTCAGGTGCAAAGTGGTCTAGGCATGATGTGCGAAAAACAGGACACTGATTAAATATTTATCCAATTCGCTATTCTGTTTAATCTAACCTAACTTGACAGTGCACGCAGAACTCTCAGAATTTGCCCGGCGGCAGCCAGTATTGCAGCTTCAATCAAGGTTAACAGGGCGATAATCATAGTTGCGTCGAAGAAAAATCCTTCAGGAAACATCGCCAGAAGTAAATGGTGGCGGGGGTCCAGTTGCCATAAGTCATTGCTGAAACTAATTATATGGAATGCTAAAAACAGCCTGTCGAATCCTAAAATTGATCCTAGTCCTATTGCAAACATGACTGCGAGTGTAAGCAGTCCACCGTAAGAAAGTAACTGTAACGAGATTCGGATAACACCTGATCTAGCCAGGCCCACTGTAACGAGTAGGAAAGCTACTAAGTATGCCGCTGTAATGTACTGGACCAGGTAAGTTCCCTTAACCAATTGCTTTACATCTTTCATATGCAATATCTCTCTCTCGCTGTAGATACTGCGTCTAATTCCTCTTATGAAAATGCGGACATCCAAAATCTCGGAGTCATCGTTAAAGTAATTGCGAATTTGCAATCCAGCTTCTATGAGTTCGTCCAGTTCAATACCAGTCTTCTCCGGGATGTCATATTTATTGAATCCGTAGCTATATAGGGAAGGCCAATTAATAACTAGGCGGGTGTTGATTGTAATAAGTAACAACGGAATGAAAGCCACGAATAGAGAATAGGCCGCTACTTTTGATATACGCATATCCAAAGTCTAGCAGAGGAGCCTTGTTGGCTTATACAAATCGCTCGTATAATTCCCGGAAAATTCTCTAGTCAGGTTTAACTATGCATAAATTTCCCGCTTCTTTCGAAGGGCTTCAAGCACTTATTATGCACCTACGTGGTCCAGAAGGGTGCCCTTGGGATAAAGAGCAGACTCGGGCCAGTATGAGACAGGATGTTCTAGAAGAAACTTATGAATTCTTGGAGGCGATTGATCGGGGTGATCAAGATCAGATAATGGAAGAATTAGGCGATGTCTTGTTACAAATGGCTTTTCAAATACAGATCGCCAAAGATCAAGAGGAGTTTGATGAAAAGGATGTCTTTAAATTTCTCATAGATAAGATCGTTCGGCGTCACCCACATGTATTCGGGGACTTGGTGGTCACTAGTACTCAGGAAGTGCTCGATAATTGGCAAGATATAAAACGTCAGGAACAGCCTAAGGAGGAAGGAAAATCTATGCTAGCTAGTATCCCTCAGGCCATGCCGGCACTTGTCCAATCTCAAAGTATTCAACAGAGGGCCGCTTCTGTAGGATTTGATTGGAATGATCTTGGGGGGGTTATTGACAAAATTGCCGAGGAAGTCTTGGAGTTGTCCGATGTAAAAGATGCAGAAGAAAGGGAGAGAGAATTCGGGGATATTCTGTTTACTATGGCCAATGCTGCTAGATGGATGAATGTTGATGCAGAAGCATCACTAAGGGGTGCTGCTGGCCGATTCCGAAGGCGCTTCGCATGCATGGAAGAGCTTGGCCGTGATCGTGGAATTGAACTAAAGGCATTGGATATACACGGTAAGGAGATGTTGTGGCAAGAATCCAAACGTCTCGTAGACCTCAATTCCAATCCGGAACAATGATACAGGTAAAATTGCCTTTGAGATCATCACAATATATGCGATTAATGAATTTGTTGGGCTATTGGATGTGATTTCAATTTGGCATGACTTCGGTGGAATTTTTAATTTTCCCACCCCTTGCCCTTCCACTGGTTTATACTTCTGATATGTCACATTCACGAATAATCCATAGGTTTGTAGAATCGCCAGATGCCGCTACGTTAGACCAACTAGAGGCCGACGCTACCGATATGGCCCGCAGCGCAGGACAAATTCTGATGAGGAATTTTGGATCCAAATTGACCATTCGTTATAAGGATCAAGAAGAGACCGATCCTGTCACGAATGTTGACACTGAGGTTCAGGAGAATATCCGACAGGCGATTCTAAAAAAATACCCCGATCACGGTGTTTTGGGTGAAGAAGATGAGGGTTACGAAGAGGGACCAGCCCCTGATTATGTTTGGGTACTGGATCCACTGGATGGCACTAAGAATTTCATCAATGGTCTACCCATATTTGCTAGTTCTATAGGAGTTTTACATCGAGGAGTTCCCGTTGCAGGAGCTATTTTTACGCCTTGGCCAAGTGAAAAATGTGGAGTTGTAATACACGCTAGAAAAGGCGGCGACACCTATGCTAACGATGTCCGGGTAGCTGTTTCTGGCGATCGTAAGATAAAAAATAAAAAACTAATTGCTTTACCTGAATCTTTCTCACGAATATTTCGATTTAAAAAAACTATGGCTCACAATGGTGGTGAGATTAGAATTACCGGCAGCAGTGCTTACGAAATGGCAATGACTGCACGGGGTGTACTCCAGTACTGTTTCACCGGCGCGTATCTATGGGATGTAGCTGCGGGCGTTGTGTTGGTTAATGGGGCAGGCGGGTCGGTGATGATAGGAGAGAAGATACAAAATCCGTGGTTCTTGTCAGCACAGCGGATGCGATGGACGGAACTGAAGTCTTTTTTCCCTGATGAATATGATTTGATTAAGCTTAGACAGATGCGTGAGTGGCGATCACCTTTGGTGTCAGGAAATCGACAGATTGCTCAATATATATCTGAGAACTTGGATCTTAAGTGGAACATAAGACGACGGCTAAGAAATATGTTGCTTAGGAAATGATGCCCAGAGGGTTTATATAGGGGATGATTGGTTAGCAATAAAACAGATGGGCTAGCTTTCCGCAATAGCATGCGGTTTTATATTTATGAACTTATAGATATATTGCATATAATTTTGGGTCTAAATTAAGATGGACCGAGTTAGCCGGAATTTTCCCCTACTCAACATCATTTATGAAAGTTGATCCAGGGAAATTATGAGAGCTGATTCAGGAACTCGCTGCGGTTTCTTCTTCACGTTGCTCATGCTCACGCACAATTCTGTCTGTCAGATGTCCAGGCACTGGGTCGTAATGATCAAACTTGATAGTGAATGATCCTCGTCCCTGAGTCTGGGACCTAAGGTCAGTAGCGTAACGTAACATTTCGGATTGAGGCGCCTCGGCTTCGACTATGGTTGTACCATCGCCTTGTGAATTCATGCCGAGGATACGTGCACGCTTGCCATTTAGGTCACCCATAACATCTCCGGCATCTGAATCGGGCACTTTAACGTCAACGCGCATGATCGGCTCTAAGATTATTGGACTAGCTTTCTTAATACCATCGGATAATGCATGGCTTCCAGCTATCTCGAAGCTTACTCCCGAGGAGTCTACAGGGTGGAAGCTTCCATCGAAAAGTGTGGCCTTGACATCAACCACTGGATACCCTGCTATTGACCCGGAGATGAGAGCCTGTCTGCAACCCTTTTCCACCGAAGGTATATATTCTCTGGGAACCGATCCGCCAACCACCTTTTGCTCGAAATCGAACCCGTCACCTCTACCAAGGGGCTCTATATCTAAATATACATGCCCGAACTGTCCGTGTCCTCCAGACTGTTTCTTGTGGCGGTACTCTACTTGTGTTTGGGTGGTAATTGTCTCCTTGTAAGCTACCCTCGGAGTTTTTAACTCCAGTTCAACACCAAATTTCCTCTGCATTTTTTCTACTGCTACTTCGACGTGAACGTCACCTAGACCTCCTAGAAGGAGTTCTCCAGTATCGGGCTGGCGGTCTACACTGAGACTGGGATCCTCTTCAGTGATTCTTGCCAAGGCAGTAGTTATCTTGTCGACATCGGCTTTTGATTTAGGGTATGTGGCCATTTGGTATATTGGCGTTGGGAAAGAGAAGGAAGGTATCACGAATGGTTTTCCCTTCTCGGTCAAAGTGTCACCGGTTAAGGTAGTGGATAGTTTAGCGACTGCGCCTATATCACCAGGGGCTAGATAATCGATAGCTTCCTGATCCTTCCCGGTCAGGACGTATAATTGGCCGACACGTTCTGCTTCATCCTGGGTGGCATTCCATACCTGCTGGTCGCTCTTGAATGTTCCACTGACGATTCTGATATACGATAGTTTGCCCACGAAAGGATCCGCAGCTGTCTTGAATACTGATGCTGCAACTGGACCTCCCTTCTCAGCGGTTAGTGGTATCTCTTGGTTGGAAGAGCCGTCTTTTACAACAACTGGCTTGCCTTCTAGAGGGGATGGGAAAGCCTCGACAATTATATCCATTAGTTCCTTGGCGCCGGTCCCTGAGCCAGCTGCTCCGAACATAACTGGGACTATAGCACCAGAGGATATGCCCTTTTTTAAGCCTTGGGAGATTTCTTCTTCCGTTAGTTCTTCTCCCTCAAGATATTTTAGGGTTAGGTCGTCATCTGTTTCTACAACTGCCTCGATCAATTTCTCCCGGGCATCGTCAAATCCTGCACGAAGTTCGTCAGGTACTCCTGAAGGATCACCCAAAATATCAATAATTCCAGAAAAGCTATCTTCTGTACCTATCGGCAATTGTATTGCAAGACAACTTCGTCCAAATGCCTCTACCAATCCATCAATCGCTACTTGATAGTTTGTATTCTCACGATCCATCTTGTTTACAAACACTATTCGAGGGAGTTCGAGTTCGTTAGCCATCTGCCACATCTGGTGTGTACCAACTTCAACACCTGCTGAAGCATCTATGACGATGATTGCAGATTCGGCGATCCGAATTGCCGATATGACTTCTCCCCGGTAATCTGCATATCCAGGGGTATCTATGACGTTGATCTTATGATCCTTCCATAAACATGGGAGTATCGACGTTTGAACACTATTGGAGCGTTTCTGTTCCTCGGGCTCGTAGTCGGATGTCGTTGTGCCATCGTCGGTTTTGCCTAGCCGGTTAATGATTCCGGAACCAAATAACATCGCTTCAGCCAGCATGGTTTTACCAGCTCCACTGTGGGACATAAGAACTGTGTTACGTAGATCTTTGGTATCCGTTGTAGCCATCAAAAACTCCTATCCGAATATTTAATATCGGTTAATGAATTGCAATAATAACTAGACCTTTCTTCAAATATATTCAAGGAAACTTGCCGGTTCTTGGTATCAGCTAAATATCCCTAAACAAATTGCTGTGAACATGACAAACCCTACCATCCTTTTCTACGTTTGCCACACTTGGCGCAAAACACATCACGGGTAGGCGGATTTTCTTGTCCGCAGTTCTCGCATTGCCATAGCATCGCCAATTCCTCCTTGGGCGAATTGGCATATAGGGTAGTCAGACAATGCGAGAGCGTCAACTTTATATGTTGGGTGGCAGGGACTTGCATAGGTGATCCTAGTACAGGTAGATTACTTTAAATAGTGGTGGATTTAGAATCAGGACCCAAACTTACGGTGTGTCCAACTGGAGGGAATTTGATGCAGTTGTATTGGAGAGAAGCTCGGAAAGGACAGCGGCTTATTCTTCTGATGGATGATGGACATGAAGAAGAAGTCGGCGGTGTTCGTCAAACTAAAAGAGGCTTTGATGCCTTTGCCCAGACATTTGGATACGATCCTGGTCGTGCGGAAAAGGGTATGCCGACCATGCAAGAAGCCAAGGATTTCGTTGAAAGCTTTAGCCCTTGGGAATTACATGGCGCTATGGATGTCACGGTAGATACCGAGATCCGAAAAGCGTCTGGGTAGGTCAAGGAATGATCGGATTTCTTGGGGGCACCGGTCCTGAAGGTATGGGGCTTGCGCTACGATTTGCGCTTGCGGGAGAGGATATTATTATTGGCTCTCGTGAAGTAGGTAAAGCGGGTAATGTTGCTAGGCGAATTACCGAACAAGCACCTGGATCAATGGTAGTCGGAGGACTAAATAATCAGGTTGCGGATCAGGCGGATATTGTATTCGTGACACTCCCTTACCTAGCCCAGAAACCAATTCTTCAGTGCCTGCCATCCCAGCTTGACGACAAAATTGTTGTGGATGTAGTTGCGCCACTAAAGTTTAGCAAGGATGGCGTGTCGGCATTGTCTGTGTCAGAAGGATCAGCCGCTCTTCAAGCCCAAGAAATACTAGTCAAATCCAGAGTAGTGGCAGCGTTCCAGACAATTAGCGCGCATGATCTTCTAGATTATAACCAGAGGGTGGAATCTGACGTTATAGTTTGCGGAGACCATGAAAAAGATAAGCTTCGTGTCATAAAATTGAGCGAGAAAATCAATGGAATTCGCGGAATTGACGGGGGCGGATTAGCTAACTCTGGTTACGTTGAGAATATTACTGCCTTGTTATTGAACATCAATCGGAAATACAAGGCTAGGACTGCGATCAGGATTGTAGGAATATAGTTTGGACTAGAGATGTGTTTGGGAGAATGTACCCACCAGCTGGAAATGGTTTACTCAAATGAAAGCCTTGATTCTTATCGCAACAGCTGGAACAACCTTGATATTGACCAGTTTGCCAGTTACTGGATCCGATGTCGCACAAAATCAGTCAATCCGAGTTGTAGCCAAAGAACATAAAATTGTCTTTCCTGACAGATTGATATTTCGGCTACAGGCTGAATCCAACAAACCGATCACTGGAGTAGAAATTTTCTATAGGATCAGTGGAAGTTCTGTTCAAAGCTATGGATACCCCACTTTCACTCCCGGGACAAATGTGATGACTGAATTCAGCATCAAGACCTCCGGTACGAGTTACATCCCTAGTGGATTACACATCGAATATTTCTATAGAATTACTGATTCGACTGGGAATTTACTAGAGACCGAACAGGCGTCTATTGCATATAGAGATCCTGCGTATGCTTGGCAGGAGTTGAATCACGGTGATTTGGTTGTGGTTTGGCATGATATCAATAGGAAACATGTCGAAAAAATTGTTCTTGAGGCTGAGAAGCGGCTAGTTCAAGCCAAAGCTTTCTTTGGGATAGATAACGCTACTGAGATGAAAGCCATAATAGTTAATAATACTCGTGAAGCCCAGAGTACGTTCCCGTTTTCTAGCGATATGGCTAAGCGGAGGCATATCTTTGGCGGATTTGCTTTCGGGGAATATGGCTTGTTCATGATGCATGGTATTAATGTGGATACTATGGTTCACGAAGCCACTCACTTACTGCTCAATCAGTTAACCAATTCTAAAAGAACACGAATGCCAGATTGGCTTAATGAAGGACTTGCTATGCAATTTGAGAGTAATCCAGGTGTACATATTGCAACCGTTAGGAATGCCGTCCTTAAAGATCGATTACTAAAGCTTAAGAACATGGGCTCAGTACCGGGAAAGCCTCAAGATATCAGGATATTCTATGCACAGTCTTGGAGTACTGTGAATTACTTAATTGCTAATTATGGACGTGATCGGATTAGAAGCTTGTTGACGATGATCAATTCGGGAGAGAAGGTAGAAAGAGCACTGGGATTGGTCTATGGGATCTCAATCGATGAACTGGACATGTTATGGCGCGAACGACTGATCAATGAGGCTATCGTTGGTCCCAAGGTCGACTCAGACGATAGCAGAATCCACATTTTAATTTACGGAATGGCGGTATTAGCTATAGTTGTTACAACGTCATATGGGTTATGGCAACTGTACCGAATGTTCTTGCGATCCAACTGAACGATTACTGACCTTTTAATAACTTAATAGAGGATAAAGGTCCGACGATTATTGGGGAATATATGCCCCAATTGAATAGTAGAATTCTTGGCCCAACAATTTACTGACTTCGACGTGGTATTTTTCTCTACGATAATAAGATAAATATCTTTTCAACGATGACTAAGAAGCCTTAAAAGAATAAAAACCACGATGTCTAAACCCGCCATTTTTGTCTATAGTGAAGATCTCTCGAGGCATATTCTTAGTAGTACTCATCCACTTAAGCCGATAAGGTTACGAGATACGTACCAGCTTCTCAATTCATATGAAGTTTTCTCGGAATCCTCCGCATTACTCGTCGAGCCTAGAGTTGCTATGGACGATGAAATCCTTCTTTACCATACCCCTGAGTATTTAGATTGTGTCCGGAGGATTAGTAATAACGATTACTCCGTGAACCCACTTAGATTCAGGCTCGGTACCAGCGATAACCCGATCTTTGATGGGATATATGAAGCAGCACAGTTGTCTACCGGAGCTACCATGAAGGCTGTTGATTTGCTCTTAGATGACCAGTGTGACGTAGCCTTTAATATTTCAGGAGGACTTCACCACGCTATGCCAGGATATGCTTCTGGATTTTGCGTTTTCAATGATCCGGTCTTAGCTATCAAAGCAATGGTGAAAAGGGGCCTCAAGGTAGCCTATGTTGATATTGACTGTCACCATGGGGATGGTGTTCAGCATGCCTTTTACGATACAGACTCGGTGTTGACTATATCCATTCACGAATCTGGGGAATTTCTGTTCCCAGGGACAGGGTTCACCAATGAGACGGGGACTGGAAAAGGCCGGGGGTATTCAGTAAATCTACCCCTGTTCGTTTACACAGGCGATGATGTATATATGTGGGCTTTTGAGCAAGTGGTGCCGCCCTTGATAGATGCATTTAAGCCCGATGTTCTTGTTTCCCAACTAGGCATAGATACTCATTTCCGTGATCCGATTACCCATTTAGCACTCACTGTTCAAGGTTTCACCAAGGCAGTAACCCATTTTGTAGATAAGACACCTAAATGGCTGGCACTTGGCGGTGGGGGTTATGATATCCAAGCAGTGGCCCGGGCTTGGGCGTCCGCATATGGTGTTATGACTGGACAGGAATTACCTGATGAAATTCACGAATCTTATTCTAATGGACGGAATGTCGTATTCCTCTCTGACAAGGATACGATAAATGATGTAGGTGCCTTCCAGAAGGACGCGAGGACATTTGCAGAGGCAAGCGTCAAGTCTATCCAGAAAGCAGTTTTCCCGACCCACAGTATATCGTCTTAGCCAAGCACATCTGATTTTTGTAAGCGTGGCACATCGAAAATAAACTGAATCTTTGAATATAGGCCGCCGCGTTTCCTATTCACTGTGGTTGATATTTACAACAATGTACGGATTGTCATCTAGGTGATCCGATAAACGGAGCCTTTCTGGGAAGGACTCCTGAAAGCTCGTAATAGGTTCTAGACTTCTCGATACTCACCCTCTACCGTGTTACTGGGATCATCTTTTCCGTCCTCGTCTTCGGTACTCGGAGGGGCAGTGTCTCCTGGACCCTCGGTCTGGCTGTAGATACTTTCGCCAACCTTCTGTACAGATGCCTGCAGAGTCTCCATTGCAGAATTGACTGCTGATATTTCCTCGCCAGTCAATGCATCACGCACGGCCTGAACGTTCGTTGTGATCTCTTCTTTTAGATCTTCTGGAATTTTATCCTCGTTTTCAGAGAGTAATTTTTCGGCTGCGTAAGTCGTGCTATCGGCTGTGTTTCGAATCTCGATCTCCTCACGTTTCTGCCTATCTTCCTCGGCATGAGATTCTGCATCTTTGACCATCTCATCGATCTCGGTATCCGATAGCCCCGAGCTGGCAGTGATAGTGATCTTCTGTTCCTTTCCGGTGCCTTTATCCTTGGCAGCTACTTCTAGAATGCCATCGGCGTTAATATCGAAAGTTACCTCGATCTGCGGAGTCCCCCGGGGCGCAGGTAATATGCCATCGAGCATAAATCTACCGATTGTTTTATTTTCGGATGCCATGGAGCGTTCCCCTTGGAGCACGTGTACTTCAACGCTTGTCTGGCCATCGGCAGCTGTACTGAAAGTCTCTGTCTTGGCTGTCGGAATTGTAGTGTTTCTTTCTATTAATGACGTAGTAACACCTCCAAGAGTTTCGATGCCGAGAGTAAGCGGAGTAACGTCCAGTAATAGTAAGTCATCGACCTCTTTTGTTAGCACTCCCGCTTGAATCGCTGCGCCAGCTGCTACAACCTCGTCGGGATTAACCCCTTGGTGGGGCTCTTTTCCAAACAGGTCGACAACGGCTTTTTGGACCGCAGGCATACGAGTCATACCACCCACAAGGATAATTTCGTCAATATCTTTGGGAGCAATCCCTGCGTCAGTTAGAGCTTTCTTACATGGTGCTATAGAGTTTTGAACCAAGTCGCCAACTAATTGCTCCAACTTAGATCGGGACAGGGTCATGACTAGATGTTTTGGTCCAGACGCGTCAGCGGTAATAAAAGGGAGATTGATTTCCGTTTCCATCAGGGTTGTCAGTTCTACTTTGGCACGTTCTGCGGACTCTCGGAGTCGCTGTAATGCCATTCGGTCTTGCTTCAGATCAATGCCCTGTTCCTTGAGAAATTCGGCCACGATCCAGTCCATTATTCGTTGGTCAAAATCATCGCCGCCCAAATGTGTATCACCGTTGGTAGCCTTAACTTCGAAAACCCCGTCGCCAATTTGGAGAATGGTTATGTCGAATGTTCCTCCACCTAGATCGTAGACGGCAATCTTCTGGTCGGTCTTCTTATCGAGCCCATAAGCGAGCGAGGCGGCCGTTGGTTCATTAATGATCCGCAGGATTTCGAGTCCAGCTATACGGCCGGCATCTTTAGTTGCGTTCCTTTGGCTGTCGTTAAAATAGGCTGGTACAGTGACTACGGCTTGGGATATGCTCTCGCCTAGCTTGGCCTCAGCATCTGCCTTCATCTTCTGGAGAATCATAGCTGAGATTTCAGGAGGCGCGTAGTTCTTTTCTGCCATCAGAACATGGGCATCTCCGTTGGAGTGTTTTTCGACCTTGAAAGGTACGAGTTTTATGTCACGTTGTACGTTTTCATCATCGTAACGGCGACCCATAAACCGCTTTACTGAAAATACGGTGTTGTCAGGATTAGTAACGGCCTGACGTTTTGCTGTCATGCCTACATACCGCTCTTCCGAAGTCTGATTGATTGCCACGACGGATGGGGTAGTGCGCGCGCCGTCCCCGTTTTCCAAGACACGAGGCTCGCCAGCTTCGATGATTGCCATACAAGAATTGGTTGTACCCAGGTCAATTCCTAGAACCTTAGGCATTATTTTCTCCTTCACTTTCGTCAGAATGTTGATTTGCTTGTTTTGCAACTACGACCTGTGCTGGTCTAAGTACCCGGTCTCGCTGCATATAACCTTCTCTAATGACTCGTATAACTTCGTCTTCAGCCGCAGAATCGGAATCTTCGTATATCAAGGCCTCAGTGTCCCGTGGGTCAAATTTTCTACCCACTGCATCTATTCTTTTCACTCCCTCAGCCTCTAACATTGTCTGCATTCCTTTGTGTACCAACTGTAAGCCTTCAAGCCATCCTGGTGCCACAGCGTCATCTGGAATTAGAGCCATTGCCCGCTCAAAGTCATCTATTACTGAGAGTACCTTCAAGAGTAGGCCGGTGTTGGCATTACGTCTAGTCTCTTCTATTTCGTCGGTGGCTCGTTTCCTATAGTTCATGAGATCAGCCTGGGCTCTCTGCGCGATCAGCTTGAACTGGTCTATCTCCCTTATAGCTTCAGAAAGCTGCTCGGCCAACTGGGAGTGTGCATCTGATACTTCATCCTCTACTTGCGGATATGACTCTTCCCCATTGACTATCTCCTGGTTGTCGTCCCCACTAGATTTTTCACCTTCAATCATTGCGTAGTCCGTGCATATGTTTCACTTGATGCCTCGTTTAAGTTCGGGATGAGTTATATCAGCGTGTATGAGCGTGCAGAATTTCAAACATTTGGTCGAACGTTTCGTTGATGTGTAATCTCAATCTATGCTCTTCAACATCTGAGAGTCCTGCCCTCGCTTTAAGAAGGGTGTTGAACAAACTAAGTGCCATCTGTACGCCCGCTACATTTAAGCCCAATTCACCCACAAGATGCTTGATTAATCGAAGACGTGCGATGTCTTCGTCTGAGTATAAACGGAGCATACCCACTGTTCTCGATGGCCGAACCAAGCCTGCCCTCTCATATTTCCTGAGAGTTTGGGGATGCATTTCCAGGATCCGTGCGGCAACACTGATAATGTAGACGCCCTCAATCTGGCTGGATGAATTGTTATCTAAAAACCGGCGAGATCCCTGAACCATAGTTTCCTAACTAGAATTTGCATTGACCGTTATAGGACTTGGAGAGGTCATTCTCAAATTAGAACATATTCAATAAGAGAGACTTGGTTAGACTAGTCGCTATAGGTCACATATAAGTATACGTAGTGATACGCAGCGTGTCAACTTTGTTATTATAAATATGGTCGACTTCGCAAAATTTGATCAAGTCAAGACTAGCTATCCTGGGAGTGTAGGGAGATTAAGATTATTAAATTAGTAGTGTTCGGACTTACCGGAATTATGTATAAGTTGGCACGGTTCTGAAAAGGAGGATTGAAAAGTGTTTATCTTCAGGGCTTGTTCTAGGTGTAGAGGGGATATTTACCTTGACCGTGACATCTACGGTGATTACAAAAAGTGCATGCAGTGTGGACTCATGCAATACATTGAAAACAGAGATAGAGCAAAAATCTTGAAGTCTGCTACTGTAAATAATCGAAAGACTGATGTCGCCTAACTATTTTCCAATGGAGGTGGATATCAGTAAAGATTTCAGAAGACTTTGCCAGACTTCTGAGAAAAGTCTTCGCAAACTCTGGCACTATTAAATTCATAGGACTGGTTAGCCGTATCACCTAGGGGAGACGACGTACAATTCATCAAGCCCAACACAGCCGATCCTAAGTAGGGATATGACCACTCGGGAGAGTGATTCCCAAGGAAATCTTGGTAATTTCGAAACAGCTTACCGCCGTCTATAATGCTTGATCCCGGAAACGCTGCTCTTTCCAAGGGTTTCCTTCAATATGATACCCGCG
This sequence comes from uncultured Dehalococcoidia bacterium, assembly GCA_964608025.1. Lineage (GTDB taxonomy): Bacteria > Chloroflexota > Dehalococcoidia > Lucifugimonadales > CAJWER01 > CAZSLO01. The sequence goes on from CAZSLO010000023.1 coordinate 215,795, forward strand.
TTTTTCCCAAAACCCTGGCAAGTTATCTGATAAGAATTCTATCCCGTTAACCCACTTAGCGCTTTTCCATCCATAAAGCTTTGGTACGATAAGACGTAAGGGCCCGCCGTGATCAGGTGTTAGTAGTTCACCATCGTGTCGATATGCGAACATTACGTCAGGATCCATTAGCGAGTCTATGGGGATGTTGGTTTTATAGCCGCCATAGCAATGGAACATTACGAAATGTGCACCGGGTTTAAGGGCTATCAGTTCCATTACATCAGTGAAGAGTATGCCTTCCCATGTATTTTGCAGGCGGCTCCATTGGGTGACACAGTGGAACTCACTGGAGGTGACAGTTTTATCCAATCCGATGAATTGTTTCCAGTCCAGTGTGATTTCTTGCTGGACTAGGCCGAATGCTCTGAAACGCCATTTTGCTATGTCTATCTTGGGGGTCGGTCCGAAGGAGAGAACGGGAAACTTATTGGTTACGTATTGACCTGGAGGGACTGCTGGAGTGGCCTGATCACCGACGATATTCGTAGTATTGCCTAGTTTTTTTAGCATTGAGGTTTCCTTGCTTAAAGTATGTTAGCTAGAACAGACTGGTCTGAACGTAGCCTTACATGGCTTGGAAGAATTTTGTTTGAGTCGCGGGTTTAATTAATCGTAATAGTTATGCCGAGAGCCTATTGATGCCATCAAGCGCAGCAGTTTTGTAGCATTCGGCCAGCGTTGGGTAGTTGAATACCGTTTCAATAAAATAGTCAAGTGTGCCTCCAAGACTTAAGACAGCTTGACCTATGTGGACTAGCTCACTTGCCCCTTCCCCAATAATATGTATACCTAGGATTTGCCTAGTCTCTAGATGGAAGAGTAGCTTTAGGAGTCCAGTCTCATCACCTATAATTTGGCCACGTGCTATTTCCCGATATTGGGCTTTACCACATTCGTAAGGGACACCGCTATTTGTTAAGTCTTCCTCGGTACGGCCTATCATCGATATCTCTGGGATAGTGTATATACCATAAGGAAAAACATCGGGGACCCTGTTTGATAATAATCCGAAAGCATGGGCCGCAGCTATTCTTCCTTGTTCGCCTGAGGTAGACGCGAGGCTTGGGAACCCGATAACATCTCCGGCTGCATAAATGTGGGATACGGTCGTTTGGAATGAATTGTTCACTTCTAGACGGCCACGCTCGTTTGGTTCGAGTCCAGCTGCAGTTAGGTTGAGTGAAGAGGTTGCTCCAGTCCGTCCAATACTGTAAAGCGCTGATTCGGTCACTATTTGTTTCCCGCTTGCCAAAAATATCTTGACGTGTGGCCCTTGTTCATCTTCGAAAGGCTCGATGTGGCTGACTTCCTCGTTCAGGCGCAGAGTCACTCTATTCTGACGCATGTGGTATACGAGTGTGTCAATGATCTCGGTATCTACGAAGGTTAGCAGCCTTGGAGATTTGTCGATCAAGGTGACTTTTATTCCTAAGGCGGCGAGCATGCTTCCGTACTCTAGGCCTATTACACCGGCCCCAATAATTGCGAGAGTACTAGGCAGTTCTGAGAGTCTTAGTATTTCATCGGTTATGAAGATGCGTTTCCCGTCTATGGGTATTTCCTTGGGTTTTGTGGCCGAAGTCCCAACTGCTATCACTATTTTTTCTGCTGTGATCAATCGTTGGCTGTTGCTGTCTTTCGATAAAAGATGGATCGTGTGTGGGTCCTTAAATGAGGCTGTTGCGGTGATAAGTTCGATGTTGTTTCTCAAAAGTTGATTACGTAACACATCCATCTCTTGTCCCATCACATGGTTTGTATGAACCAGGATATCTTGCATACGGATGTTCTTTTTTACCGAATAGGATTCTCCATAGATGCTTCGTTCTCGGTATCCAGTTAGGTGAAGAATTGCTTCACGCATTGTCTTACTTGGAATTGTGCCGGTATTAAGCATGGCTCCGCCAATGGTGGTTTGGCGTTCGATGAGGATGACGCTTTTCCCGAGCTTAGCAGCTTGTACCGCTGCTCTTTGCCCGGCTGGACCCGATCCAATGATAGCGATGTTGTAATCGTAGCTATACATATATTGACCTAATCTTATCTGTAAAGATCAAAGTGGCAAATATTTTACACTCCTAGTGTGGCATATTAATGGAAATTGCCTATTGTGGCCTTGGTAGGCTAGACCTATAATCGACATTCCATGCGCATTCGTGAAATTGATGAATTCGAACTGATCGAGATATTGTCCCAGACCGTAAAGTCAAGGGAAGTATTTCAAGGCGATAGGTTAAATAAGGATGAATTCAGGCTAGTTCAATCCATTGGCGATGATGCTGCCATTTGGCAGTGTGGTGTGGGGACAAGCGTTTTGACCACAGATACCGTTGTGGAAGGAGTTCATTTCGATCTATCTCACATATCTTGGCGAGATCTAGGCTGGAAATCACTGGCCGTAAATCTTAGCGATATAGCCGCTATGGGTTGTAAACCGAAGGTTGCGACCGTGACGCTTGGGCTTTATCCAGATATAGAAGTCAGCGATATTATAGACATGTACGAAGGGATGCTGGATGCATCTGCTATGTACGGTGGGTTGATTGTAGGAGGAGATATTGTGCGTTCTCCTACGCTTTTCGTCACAATAGCAATGACGGGATATCTCGGTGGCATTGATTCTCCCCTGTTGATGCGCAGTGCTGCAATCCCAGGAGACGTGGTTGCAGTGACCGGGAGCCTTGGTACATCTGCAGGTGGCCTCAAGATCATTTCTCTCGGTCACCCGAAGAATAGAATTGGATATAGTTCTCTTTTGGAAAGTCATTTCCGGCCTGTGCCCAGAGTTCTTGAAGGATTCGAATTTAGAAATCTGGGAATTAGAGCAGCAATCGATGTCAGTGATGGGCTAATAAACGATTTGGGTCGAATGTGTAAGGCTAGCGGGGTTGGGGCGATTATTCAGACAGAACAAATACCGGTAAGCGACCATTTGAAGCAGATTTTCGATGAAGAATGGTTGGTATTAGCTTTATCAGGCGGAGAAGACTATGAATTGTTGGTTACTGCGCCTGAAGAAATTATCCGAAAAGCTCAAGATATTATTGATACTCCGATTACTATAATTGGCAAAATTGTGGATGGAGATACTGTTAAAGTCTTGGATGAATTTGCTGCAGTGGTGGAGATTGATGAAGGAGGATGGGACCATTTTGCTTGTGGATAGGGAGTAGGATGGATATTGATACTAGGCCTTATCCGACCGGCCTGATCGATGGAACGGACCTTTCGATACATACTCAAAAGATCAAATTAGATTAAGTTAACCAACCTCTTTGGTGATGCTTACGTGGGAAAAGGTTTTATGGATAAAGTTGAAATAGAGATAAATTCTATTGGAGGAACGAGAGCGAGCGAGATTCTGGCAGACCTTCGTACCGTAGTGGAGACCCTCTATTTCCCAATGACACTATCCGGATTTTGGGACCATAAGGAGGATCTCCATCTTTGTCCCGACGAGGAACGTAAACAGGAATGTTCCCATTTCCTTTCTGGAGGAGACTTTGACCTCTCAGGGTACGAGTTAGCAATTTCAAGACAGCGTCAAGTGAGCCTACGAGTGGGATTCAAGCATGCAAGCCTATTCATTTACTTGACATAGAGCTCACTATATTTGATAGGGATTTCCATAATGAAATTTTTGAAAAAGAGCCGAAAAACCATGCACCTTTGCATTGATTTATATCCGATATTTTGTTTCGTATAATCACATGTTTTTAAAAGTACTTGTTAGAAGCCTAAACAGATGGATATCAAGGAATTTCCTTTAGGATGTTGTACATCTATTATCCTGGGAGGATCAACAGAATTGGTCGATACCAAACATTTGTGCTATAATTCTCTCCCCGCGTGCAAATAGGGGCGCAGCGGTAATACATCAATGAGGTTGAATGGTCAGTGACTACTGAAAAAACGAAGGCGCTGGATCTTGCGATCGGACAAATTGAGCGTCAATTTGGTAGCGGTTCTGTTGTAAGACTGGGAGATTCGGCAGGTCCGGATAGAGTACAGTCTATTTCTACTGGCTCACTCTCATTGGATATGGCTCTGGGTGTTGGCGGTATACCGAGGGGACGCGTAGTGGAAGTATTCGGACCGGAATCATCTGGTAAGTCGACGCTTTCATACCACGTGATGGCTGAAGCCCAACGGACTGGAGGAGAAGCTGCCTACATTGATGCAGAACATGCCCTTGACCCGTCTTACGCGGTTACCTGTGGCGTCAATACAGACCATCTGCTTGTATCCCAACCCGATTCGGCTGAGCAAGGTCTCGAGATATGTGAATATCTTGTTCGCAGTGGTGCTCTTGATATTGTTGTCGTAGACAGCGTGGCGGCTTTGGTGCCACGGTCTGAACTTGAAGGTGATATGGGAGATGCACATGTTGGTCTCCAGGCTCGATTAATGTCACAGGCCTTGAGAAAACTTACAGCAGCAATTAGTAGATCCAACACGTCTGTTGTTTTCATTAACCAGATCAGGGAAAAGGTGGGGATATTGTGGGGCAGCCCAGAGACGACTCCGGGTGGCAGGGCTCTAAAATTCTACAGTTCAGTCCGCATTGATTTGAGGAGGATCGAGTCCATCAAGCAAAGTAACGATATTACGGGTGCGCGGATTCGGGCGAGGATTGTGAAAAATAAGGTTGCTCCACCCTTCCGGGTTGCAGAGTTCGATATGATGTTCAGTGAAGGCATTAGCAAGGAAGGTGATCTAGTAGATCTGGGTACCGAGATGGGTATAATAAAGAAAAGCGGCTCTTTCTACTCATTTGGAGATATCCGTCTTGGTCAAGGAAGAGAAAATTCAAAGAATTTCCTTCGTGAGAATACTGAGATTTCTGATGATATTGAAGGGCTAATTCGGGATATATCAGAATCTGATACTGATGAGACAGCTAGTGGAGTTACAGAATCCAAGAACTAGGTACCAAATTTACCTGGGAATAGCGTCCCAGCGTGTAAGTGCATACTGCGACTGGAAGCAATTTTGAAATCGTCTGGCCCGACATCTGACGACCCCCCATTACAACAAATCAATCACAGGGCCCCAGAAGCTGGGGGATATGTTTCAATCCGGAGTATTTATTACAGGACTCCAACTATATCCCCGTATATTTCATATACTGACAATGTGTACCGGACTACCCAGCCGATATTTTTTCTGGGGCGATTAATTGATAGCGTCCCTAGTAACTCAGTATCTCGCAATACGGCTCATGATTTATAACATGAGGATATTTTCATGATGGTGTCTAGGAGGATCGGTGATGTCAGGCGTTGAGATAGGTGAATTGTTAATAGCTGGAGTCCTTGTAATCTTGTCAGCTTTTTTCTCTAGTGCAGAATCAGCTTTTCTTGCGTTGCAAAACACGGCAAGGCTTCGTCACTTGGTTAGCATAGGTTCACAAGGTGCAGTACGAGTTGATGAGATGTTGCGGGAACCAGGGCGCCTGCTTTCAACCATATTGCTGGGCAATAACCTAGTGAATATTGGATTTACTGCCCTAGTGACAGCGATTACCTTGTCATTTATAAAGGAAGGTACTGGGATCGCTGCTTCTACTGCGGTTGCAACTACTATTCTGTTACTACTGGGCGAAATTGTGCCTAAGACATTGGCAGTACGCAACCCAGAGCGGGTTGCTTTAATGTTCGCTAGACCTTTGAAAGTGGTCGAACTTATGTTGTTCCCTATAGTAATTATTTTGCAACGTATCAGTGATCTAGCCACATTTGGTGACCGTACACAGGATGCGTCGATTACAGAGGACGAATTGAGAACTCTTATTGATATTGGTGAGGCAGAGGGTCAATTCGATCCGGAAGAGGCCGAGATGCTGGAAAGCGTGTTCCGATTCGGTGATCGGCAAGTTCGCGAAATGATGACCCCGAGAACCGAGATCATATTCGTTGAACGTGGCACTTCGATGCAGACATTCCTAGAACTTTATACTGAACATGCCCACACGAGGTTCCCTGTTTACAAAGAATCAACTGACGATGTTGTAGGAATCCTTTCTACCAAAGACATACTAAGGTTAATGTCAGCGGGAAAGATGGATATGAACGGAAATGTGACAGACGTTATAAGAGATGCATACTTTGTCCCAGAGACAAAAAGGATAGCGGAATTATTCGAGGAACTTCGTGACTCAGGCAATCAGATGGCCGTTGCTATTGATGAATTTGGTGGTGTAGCAGGACTTGTCACACTAAAGAGATTGTTGGAAGAAGTGGTGGGTCGCGTGGGAGAGGAAGGGGTAAGGCCTGAAGAAGAATACGAGGCTCTTGGTCGGGATACTTTTCAGATTGACGGTGGTATGAGTGTCGATGAAGTGATGGACGAGTTAGATATAGACCTCGGACAAGGTGATTATGAAACAGTTGCAGGCTTCGTGTTGAGTTCACTTGGACATATCCCATCAGAGGGCGAAGTACTAGAAATGCCAACTATCTCTGTCGAGATCACTAACATGAAGGGCCTAAAAATAGAGGCAGTGAAGCTAATTAAGAAACCCGTGCATGAACCGTCTGATTGACTTGGCTTGCCCAAGAATAGCGTTATCGAATCAGCTATGACGATTTACAGCCTTGAAGAAACAATATTGCAGGCCGTAAGACGTTGGGGTTTATGTCCAGGAGATCTTGTGATAGTTGCGGTGTCTGGTGGCCCCGACTCTCTCGCTCTTATCCACTCGTTGGTACGTTCTAGTCCTAACAGTGGTTTGAGGCTTCACGTCGCACATCTTGACCATGGGTTGAGAGGTTTTGAGTCTGAGGGAGATGCGCAATTTGTAGTTAACACTTGTGTTGAGCTAGGACTTGATTTTACGATTGAAAAGACAGATGTGCGGGAATACCGTAAAACTCACCGACTATCTTTAGAGGATGCTGCACGGCAGCTCCGATATAGGTTTTTAGCGCGCGTTGCCCGTGAAAATAAGGCCAGGGTCATTGCAACGGGGCATACGTCTGATGATCAGGTTGAAACCGTGTTGATGAATATAATACGGGGTACCGGATTGACCGGCCTTCGGGGGATCCAGGAATTTTCCAACAGGGAAGTGGACGGGTTTGAGATATCAATAATTCGCCCAATGTTACAGTTGGACAAAAGCGAGACAGAGGGATATTGTGATCAATTAGGATTGGAGCCTAGGTATGATTCGTCGAATGGATCTATTGATCTTCTACGGAACCGTCTACGGCACGATATACTGCCTGCGCTAGATAACATCAACCCCTCTGTACGAGAAGCAATTCGCCGTCTTGTTGAGAGTACTGGTCGGGATCTGAGGTACTTGGAGCATGTTGTAGATAAGGTTTGGGACGAAGTTGTGGAAGATCACCCTGATCGAATAGATATAGACCGGTCAAGATTTGCCAAATTGGATGTATCTGTTGGGGCTCATTTGTTGAGAAGATCGGTTAATGTTGCAAGACATACCTTGTCAGGCCTGACACTTCTACATGTGGATGAAATGCTAGATTTTCTGAAGGGTCCAGCAGGACGAACCTTGTCCTTGCCAGATGGACTGACTCTCAGCGTAGGGTATCGCACTGCTACCATTGGGAAAATAGGACAGGATATTTGCAAGTTCCCAGCGCTGGCAGGAGAACATGTTTTAAAAGTTCCAGGAGAGACTCGAATTGACCGCTGGTTTGTTAAGATCTCTAAGTCTTGTGATGGTTATACAAATACAATAGATGGAATGAACGTCGAGATATCTGCGCATGCTGCAAATCAAGGATTGAGATTACGGACCAGGTTAAATGGGGATAGATTCCAACCCCTTGGGATGAAGGGTAGTAAGAAGCTTCAAGACTTCATGACTGATGGCAAGATTGATCGGTGGTGTAGGAACCGTATACCACTCGTTATAGGGGACTCCGGGATAGTATGGGTGGTTGGTTCACGTATTGCCGAGTGGGCAAAGCCAAGCCTATCTGCGGAGAGATTATTTTTATCAGCATCGTTGGGTCCCTAGATTACTCGGTCTAGGCGAGGATTAGTTGTTACCCCCGGAATCCTGCCTCTTTTTGCGACTGACTTGGTATCAATCTCCTGAATATTGGATGTGAATGGTATAGGTGAGGCAGATGCTATGTAGTAGCCGACACCAAAAGAGTCTACTGGAGCCTCCTGTTCAATCATTTGACTGATTCTATCGGGAGTAAATCCTCCGGTTACCATGATTTCGACGTGCTTGAAACCAGCTAGATCCAAACGAGCCCGGATTTCCTTGACCAAATTTGATGTCACTCCTCCCCTCTCGGGTGGTGTGTCTAGTCTTATGCCACGAAGTCTGTCTCGAAGACTCCGCGCTGCGTTTATGGAATCTTCAGCTTCATCTCGTAGCGTATCAACTAATGCGACTCGTGGAACTTCCTGAGGCATATGCTTGTCGAACGCCTCTATGGCTTGGCCAGCATCTCCTATAATCATATTTAGGGCGTGAGGCATGTTGCCTGCTGGTGTCACGCCGGCTAGGCGAGCGCCTTGTATAGTTGAGCACGATACACATCCGCCACGGACGCTCGCGTAGTCCATTTCTGACGCGATGTTTGGATGAACATTTCGTGCACCCACGGCAAACACTGGTGTTCCTCCAGTGCCTCCTGCTGCTTCCACACATTCATGGGCGGCTGTGGCCCATCCCGTAGACGATGCAAGCATACCTGATAAGGCTGTTTCATAGAGCCCAATAGACCCATATGGTGCCTTGATGCGCAAGGCCACTTCGTTTGCTTCTATTGCTTCCCCTTCTTCCAGGGCCCAAACTTCGGCCCCCGTTTCAGGCAGGATTTTGCTAAGTAGCATTTTTGTTTCTTTTATACCGCATAACAATCCCTTTTTTTCGGATGCGAATTCCATAGTTACGACAGGGTTAATGCTTTCGTTACGCAGGATCGTGAGGGTTCGCTGCAGATATACATCCGCGGTATCACCTACTAGGACTGGCCTTCTTATCTCGAATTCACTGTTTACCATGGTTTATCTCTATAATTAATTGGATACCTTCAAAAGGTTTAGCCAAACTTGTTGTGGGGGAATTTATAGCCGTCAGTGACAGCTTTCTTATTGGATTTCGTCGGTAATGTTAACGCGCTACCTTTCTAACTGCAATGATCTTGCTACTTACTTCAAGGGATACCCGGACGCCCAGATCTCATTAAATTGCTATGAAATCTGGGATAGATTCAAACCCATAATAGGTATCATCTAGTTGGCTTTCGAGCACCTTAATTATGCGTATTCCAGATGGGTCTGGGCCGAGCGGAACTCCTACAGGCCCGGAGATGATCATCCGGAATCCATCGTCTGAAGAGTACTTGTTTTTATGCCAGTGGCCTGAAAACATAGCTTCGACATGATGCTTTTTAAATAGATCTAGGAGTATACGGCGCCTTTTTATTGGTATTACCATTTGAGAATCTGGATCGTCTCTTGTTTCTCCAAAGAGCGGGTGATGTCCAAATACTATGCATCGTTGCCCATTCTTGGTTGCGCGGCCGAGATCAGTTTTAAGGAAATCAAGCTGAGCTTCCCATTCTTGAGGAACGTGGGTCGGATCGAATGTTATGCTAGTGTTGATAACTACGAAGTGCATCATCCCTTGATCGAATGAGTAGTTATCGTATCCAAATCGCTCTCTATATAAATTCAACAATTTGGAGGTAGGGGAATTCCCTACATCACAATTGCCCGCCGCCATATAAATTTTTATATTTGGATTAAGCGTATTGGTTATTCGTTGTAGTTCATGGAGCTGGCTTAGGTCTTCTGGATCTTGAATCAGGTCTCCAGTAACAATTATGAACTTGGGTTTTAGCCGATTAGCTGCGGAGATAGCCCTCTCATAACGTTCAGTCTCATAGGCAAATCCTGTACTGATGTCGATCTGAGGTGGGTGGAGTCCTCTCTCATGCATCTCTGTTCTTTTCTTGTTGTTGGTTCCGCTTAAAGTGGCCGCCATTCCCAGCTGGGTATCCGACATTTGAATGAAAAAGAAAGACAATTTTTATTCCCTTCTCGACAATTATTCAGTTTTCTTGAATATACGGCAAATTGACCGTTTTGGCACTATCCCCTAGAATCGCGCCCATGTATTCGTCTACTGATACTTCTTTTGAAAGAACGGTTCTTAGCAATGGTATGCGGATCGTTACAAGCACGATGCCATATACTCGTGCGGTCTCTGTCAGTATCTATGTAGGGGTCGGGTCCCGTTATGAATCAGATGAACAAGCAGGGATCTCCCATGTACTAGAGCATCTTGTTTTCAAGGGCACCGAGTCACGTCCTAGCCCGTTAGATATTAGTGGTGGTATAGAGGGATTAGGCGGTGTTCTCAATGCTGGTACCGAGCAGGAACTGACAGTTTACTGGTGCAAAGTTGCCGCTACATATCTCGAGGAGTCGCTCGATTTACTTTTGGATATGGTTCGCAACTCCGTTTATGACCCAGATGAAATCGAACGTGAACTTAAGGTTGTGATTGAAGAACAGAATATGGTTAACGACCAGCCATCCAGTAAAGTTGAACAGTTAATCGATGGGATTCTATGGCCAGACCACCCTTTGGGACGGGATATTGGCGGAACTCATGAATCAGTTTCGAAAATGACACGAGAAATGATTTTGGAACATGCTGAACGGTATTATTTTCCTGGAAACATCGTGGTAAGTGTTGCTGGGAATGTTGTTCATGAGAATGTTGTTAGCGTTGTGTCGTCGTTGACTAATGGTTGGTTATCACACACGATTCCTGATTGGACTAGATTTGACAGGGAGAGCCACACGCCGGAAATTCAGATAGAGTACCGGAAGACTGAACAGTCTCATCTAGCTATAGCCTTGCCAGGGCTCCCTATAGATCACCCAGATCGTTATGCTGCAGACTTATTGAGCGTTGTGCTTGGGGAAGGGATGAGTAGTCGCCTATTTGTGGAGGTACGAGAGAAGCAGGGTTTGGCATATGAAATAAATAGCAGTAACATTCATTTTATGGATTGTGGGGCATTACTGATAATAGCGGGCGTGGATCCAAAAAATGTTCAGAGGGCTGTTTCTACCATATTAAATGAGGTCAGCTCTCTCAGGTATCAATTGCCTGAACAGGAGCTCGATAAGGCAAAACGAATGAGCACTGGAATCATGGCTTTACGCATGGAGGATACGCGGGCAGTATCGGCATGGATGGGAACCCAGGAACTACTACTGAACAGGATCCTTGAGTTTGAAGAGGTGGTTAACAGTGTCTATAAAGTGACGATCGACGATATACACCGTGTGGCTAATGACCTGCTGAAAACCGACCGACTGAAAATGGCCGTGGTGGGTCCTCATCGTGGAAGTGCACGCTTACTGCAAGTTTTGAGGTTATGACTTGTCCGTTTGCCTCAATAAATGCTGGAAGCTAAATGTTTGGCAAGTTAGCTTTTGTGCCATCATCTAGTTCTACGTCAAAAACTGTCAAGATTTTTCCTAGCATCGAATAATATCCCACCAGAATGATCAGGTCGATCGTCTGTGCAGTCCCAATCAGATGGATTATTGCTTGAAAGGTGGCATCTCGAAGAGATCCTTCATGTACGAGTTCCTTGGCTGCCTGTACAAACACCCCTTCTTTTGGAGGGAGGCCCATTGGAGCCTTCCCAGACCGGATTGCCTCGATAACTTCTTTTCGTACCCCAGATTCCAGAGCAACGGGTTCGTGATGAGCCCACTCATACGGAACATTCATCTCCCGGGCTGTTGCAAGTATTGTGGTTTCCCTAATCGCAGGATCTAATGGTGATTTGTATCGGATATAAGCACCGACATTGGCCACAGCCTCTGCGGCATCCACACTATTTAAAAGGGTCTTAAAAACGTTCAATACGCTGCCACGTGTGCCCGAAATAGCATCGTATATGTATTGTTTTTCGACTGGGATCTCCTCTCGTGTTATTAGTGGAATCTTAGACATTGATTTCCTCTGGCCTTGAAATTTTGGGCATCGAATTTCGGACTAGGTAAACCGATTGAATCTTGATATCTGTGTCACCTATTCTGTGTTAATAGAGTTCGTCATTTGAGCGAGTAGCCTTTTCGAGGATAATTTTTAGTACACGGTTAAAGACTAATTGTTGCGGTTATCCTTAATTTTGTCGAACATAATTGGAGGGAGAGGGAAAACCCAACCACGATTAACTATGATTTCGGTTGACAGAGTTGCTGGGATTGCCACGATGATTTCAGGTTCTACAGAGAATGAGCCGCCAAATCCACCAATTGCACTTCGTGTATGCACACCAGCGAAACCGCCCGGATCAATCCCATTATCCGCGTAATCACTCATGCCTCCGCCAAATACCGATTGCCAACGAAACGAGAATCCGTTGGTTACAGGTGGCCCTACATTGGATGCATTCCCAGCTGGAGAAACTACCATTCCTAGTGCCTTGACAGTATAAAGCAGGTCATTGAGGTCACCCTTGCCATCGCAATTTAGGGCCCAGTGAAGGCGCTTTATCATCTCATCCGCTGCATCTTGGGCGCCCTGGCGACCATGTTCAATAGTCTCGGGATTGTCTGTCATCGGTTCTGTTCCTGCTGTATAGCCAGAAAGGTAGACTAGGCCACTCTCGTGAAATACAACGTTGGCAATGCCTTGGCCCGATAGTGATGTAACGTTTTCCTCAAATGTTCCGAGATCAATTCCTAGTTCGTTGATCCGATCATATACGTCGAAACTTCTCCTTAGTTCGTCTGGAATAGAAGCTGCATCATAATGGTATCCCATGCTATGTCCTCGTTTGAATTCTCTGATATTAATAGTTGAACGGAGATCGAATGTTACCAGAAAGGTGTTACTTGACCAATGCTCGGGGTATGATGCGACTATGACCAAAGAAGTTTCTATCGGTGTCGTAGTTTCTATTGATCAGGATCCGACTGATTACCTGGCAGCCGTTCGGAGGGCTGGTGGAGAGCCAAAAAAAATGGTGCTCCCTGATCTGGACTGGATGAAAATGGACGGATTGTTGATGGCAGCTGGGCCTCAATCGCACGTCATTGAGGAACGAGGAACTCTAGACAAGGCAATTTCATGTGTTTCGAATGCGCTCGACCACGATTTGCCTATTCTTGCAATTGCAGATGGCTTTCTATCTTTTAACCGAGCTGCAGGGGGCTCGTTCGTGGAGTTAATTGATCATGCTGAGGATCTTGGAGAACAAGGATCTTCATCGTATCATCGAATTTATATCACGCCTGGAGGAAAGCTGGCAGCCATTGTTGGTTCTGGGGGATTCGTGAGGGTTAATAGTCGCCATAGCTTAGGGATCAGGGAGGCTCAAAAGGCGGAAGGACTTCTAGCGACTGCATATTCATTGGAAGATGGGTTAATAGAGGCACTAGAGAGCCCGGACCACAAGTGGGCTATTGGGGTACAGTTTAGTCCCGAACGACGTATGGAAATCCCACCACACTTTGATCGCCTATTTGAAGCACTAGTCATAAAGTCGGCTGGGAATTAGCCCAAGTTTTAGTAGCTCTAAATAGTATTGGTGCCAGGATAGTTCTTGATGAGATCTATGAGGCTTAAAACGAAGTTTCGGTCTGTGTCTGAAATCTGGAAAAGGTCTACAGAGACGCTCAGGCTGACACTTCCGCCGCTATTGAGGTTTATTAAAGTGCGGTTGGCATTTTGGGAATCGATTTGACCTATTTGGATTGATTTAGCGGGTGGCTTGCCAGCCTTGACGTGAGTTGGGCTAGCCTGTCTGACTTCCTCAGCAATGCCGCCGTAAGATCCCGACTTCGACCGGAGCTTTGCCATCTTTGCCACGGCGTTTGACATCGGTATGTCGGCTTCTTTTGCTGCATTCACGAAGAAAGAGATGGCTTTACGAAGCGTGTGCCCATCTATTGGATAGGTACTGAACCATTGACGTACCATTGCTGGAGTAGCTCTTGGAAGTTCCTCGAATGGCACGATCACATATGATTCTGTAAGGATAACTCTTAATATCATACGCCATTCTTCTATTGTGGAATTAGCCATTTTGTCCAGAGCCTTGGTGGGGGAGTCGTCGACCAGTAGTCTTAGAAATCGCATAGCTGCTACCAATTGGGTTCCGTTGCTGCCACTGAATTTTACCTGCCAAAAAGATCGATCGAATCTCAGCGGAACACCTTCTTCACGAAGCCAACTTCGAAGTGAGCGGAAAGTGGTAAAGCTGATGTAGGGTGGCGGAGCTAGCCTCCCTTGGCCCGAGATAGAATTCTGGTTCATGCGATATGCCTACGATGCCACAAAGGTAGTGGAATGATGTAGAAACCTGACTTTCAAACCTAGTGTATACCCTCAACGCAAATAATGCCACTAGCGTGTGGCATTGGCCCGGACAAAAATTGAAACTGCTTTGTGGCATGGCTAAAATGGCTAGGTGTTGGCTCGTAATGCCAATGCCCCCAAAAGGGACCTGCCAAGTTTGTGAGAGGCTTGAGCAGGATCCAAGGCACCCCGGAGGAGGCGCCTAGTGCGCCCCTCCGGGCTTAATACTAAATACCCGAATATATGCATGATGATAATAATCCAGATACAATATATGGTATACTCTAACAAGGATACAAGAGTCAAGAGTCTAGTCGATTAATGATATAGATCGTAAGCTTAAGGGAATCTAATAATTGGATCTATCCTTCGTATCCTCAGTCTCCAAATAAACTCTCCTGGAGATATCTATGGTCTTAAAAACAGAACATGGTTACATAAAGCCACAACATCTGGAAGAAGAAATGCGCACGTCCTATATGGACTATGCAATGAGTGTGATTGTATCCCGCGCACTACCGGATGTTCGTGATGGCCTAAAGCCCGTACAACGCAGGATACTTTACGCCATGCAGGGACTTGGTATGAGGCCGAATTCTTCCTATAAGAAGAGTGCAAGGCTGGTTGGAGAAGTTCTGGGTAAATACCATCCTCATGGAGATGCCTCTGTATATGATGCGATGGTCCGTATGGCCCAGGATTTCTCGATGCGGGTTCCGCTGGTTGATGGTCAAGGTAATTTTGGCAGTGTTGATAACGATCCACCGGCAGCCATGCGTTATACCGAAGCCAGGCTTAGTTCCGCGGCTGAGGAAATGCTTGCGAATCTGGATCAAGAAACCGTAGATTTCACTGAAAACTTTGATTCCAGCTTACAAGAACCAGTGCTTTTGCCTGCTAGATTGCCGAATCTTTTGGCTAACGGTGCGGCCGGTATTGCAGTTGGCATGGCTACGAACATTCCGCCTCATAATTTGTCAGAGTTGTGTGATGCTATCTATCTGTTACTAAGAAATCCAGAGGCTACAACAGCTCAGCTGATGAAGCGCGTTAAAGGGCCTGATTTTCCCACGGGCTCGACGATAATGGGTAATGCAGGGATCTATGATGCCTATGAGACTGGACGGGGCCAGATTGTAGTCAGGGCAACCGCAATTATTGAACCGATGAAACGATCAAATCGCATGCATATCGTTGTAAGTGAACTACCCTACCAAGTAAACAAGGCTGCTCTTATAGAGAAGATAGCTAGTCTGATGAAGAGCAAGAAACTGGAAGGTCTATCAGAAATACGTGATGAATCAGACCGCCGTGGGATGCGTATAGTGATGGAATTGAGATCCGGTGCACAGGGGCTGGTAGTACTCAACAATTTATATAAACTAACCCCCATGCAGAGTACTTTCTCGGCGAATATGCTTGCCTTGGTTGACGGTACTCCTAGAATGATCACTTTACGAGATGCGTTGCTTGAATACATAAAATTCAGGCGTCAGGTTGTTGTCCGTCGATCAGAATTCGAATTACGGAAGGCTAAGGATCGGTCCCATGTACTTGAGGGCCTGAGGATAGCACTATCTAATCTGGATGCGATCATAGCGCTGATTCGTAATGCTGCAGATGCTGACACTGCTAAGACACAGTTGATGGAATGGCATTCACTTACATCTGTACAGGCACAGGCGATTTTGGACATGCAGTTGCGACGTATTGCCGCTTTGGAGAGAGAGCGTATAGAGAATGAATTTAACGAGCTTCAGGCTACGATCCGGGAATTAGAAGAACTTTTAAACAGTCCCGAAAAAGTAGATGCTGAGGTGAAAAAAGAAACACAAGCGGTTAAGAAAAAACATGGAGAAGAGAGACGTACAATAATCGGAGATGACCTCCGAGAGTTCAAAAGAGAGGACCTCGAAGCACACGAGCAAGTGGTGATAACTCTTAGTAAGGGAGGGTACGTAAAGCGCATACAGGCGGGTGTCTATCGTAATCAGCACCGAGGCGGCAAGGGTGTTACTAGTATGACTACGCGTGAGGATGACCCTGTGAAGCATATCCTTGTGTGCGATACCCACGACACCTTACTTTTCTTTACTAACACGGGTAGAGTCTTGCCACTAAAGTCATATGAGTTGAGAGCTGATCTTTCTCGAAATACTCGTGGCGTACCGGTAGTAAACATAATTCCACTTACAGATAAGGAACACATCAACTCCGTGGTTGCTGTGTCAAATCTAAACAAAGAAGATCAATATTTGGTTTTGGCTACAAAGAGTGGCCAGATCAAGCGAGTTTCTTTTGATCAACTCTCTAATATTCGCCGCGCTGGACTTATAATCATGAATCTAAGGGGTAATGACGAACTCGTCACAGCCCGTCTAGCTGCAGAGGATGACCATGTGATAATGGTCACCCAACAGGGTATGTCGATTCGTTTCCCTATAACAGAAGTAACTGCGCGTCTTCGGGCTGCGGGTGGTGTTAGGGGTGTCCTTTTGCTCAACAGAGATAAAGTTATCGCTATGGACATAGTGATTCATGATAGTAAGCTCTTGGTGATCAGTAAAAAGGGTTATGGGAAGCTTACTGATCTCAATCGATATAGAACTCAAGGTCGTGGTGGTAAAGGTATCAAGACTCTTAATGTGACTAAAAAAACTGGACAGGTGGCTGCGGCCCAGGTGATTGCGGACAGCGATGAACTATACGTAGTATCAGCGAAGGCACAGGTTCTTCGTACAAACTTATCAGAGATTCGCAGTACGGGAAGGGCAACTCAAGGTGTTACGATATTCAAACTGGAGTCTGGAGATTCCGTAGCTTCGATAGCATGTGTATCGGAATTAGAGATACCTGACGCCGAAACGGGTGTAACCATGATCTCTACGAATGGAAAACGCAATGGCAATGTTTCGAAGAGAGACTCGAAATAGGAGACTGTCCTTTTAGTTGGGAACAGGGGCCTCGACATCATCGAGGCCCTTTTTTTATGTCGACGGATAGGTATTGTAGTGGGGAATATCGAAAATTTCTCTATAAAATTAGTGATATAACCCAAGGATGACCATGAACTCATAAAGGGAGTGATTTTGCCTCGTATAAAGGTTAATGAACTTACTAAAATCGTTGAACTCATACTGTTAGCTGCAGGCTCTGATTGTGACAATGCAAAGCGCGTGGCTCACGCGCTGGTTCTTTCAGAATTAAGTGGGGTTGCCACCCACGGGGTTCACCATCTACCTCGGTACGTGCAATCGATTCATGATGGTGAGATTGTACCAACCGCTAAGCCGGAGGTTATACATGAGACAGATAACACTGCCCTGGTTAAAGGAAACTGGACATTTGGATTTGTATCTGCAGAATATGGCATGAAGGTTGGTATTGACAAGGCACGAGATCATCAAGTTGCGATCGTTTCTGTGGTGCAGGCCAATCATATTGGCCGGGTAGGTGAATATGCTGAGATGGCAGCCGAGGCTGGGATGGTTTCAATTATTTTCTCTTCAGGATATGGCAAAATTGTACCTGTCGCTGTGCCATACGGTGGTAGCAAGCCCTTGCTATCTACCAACCCCGTTTCAATAGGTGTGCCAGCAGGAAACGAGCCTCCTATGGTACTCGATTTCGCGACTACAACGGCAGCACAGTCCAAGGTAACTATTGCTTTGCGGCAGGGTAAAAAATTACCAGATGGACTGATCATAGATAAATTTGGATCACCTTCTACTGAACCGGCAGACTTATTTGATGGTGGATCCCTTTTACCTTTTGGAGGTCATAAAGGTTCTGCTCTTATGATGGCTTGCGAAATGCTTGGTAGGTTGTTTAGTGGTGCAGATGCTTATGCTGAGCCCGTCAGAGGGGGTGATGGTATGCGTTATCAAGGTGTGACATTCATAATATTCCGAGCAGATTTGAACCAAAACTTGAACGAATTTACAGGATCTATGAACGAACTTCAGCAGCAGGTCCGCGGTATTACACCAGCGCCTGGATTCAATGAAGTAGTTGTTCCCGGGGATATCGAAGCTCGAGCGCGGCATGCAGGTCGAAGTGAGGGTATCCAATTACCCGACGAAGTCTGGTCTTCACTTGTAGATGTGGCAAACTCGCTTGGAGTAGTTTTAACATAGTATCAATTCCTCGTGATTGACCATGGATGACCTTATTGGGAAAAGTGGAAACCGGATGATTCACTACACTTTAGGTACATCTAAATATTTTCCATTTTTTTTGAAGATCTCCCAAAGAATGTTCGCTTCCATAACATTCTCATTCATCGCAATATTAGTGGTCGGATGCGGTTCAAGTAAGACCCTGTCTACGCAAGATACTCCGGTGAGCCAATCCCCGACCGTGCTTTTCACACAGACCCCAGCTTTTAAACCAACGGTTAATCCGACAACAACACCTATCCCCAACTTATCACCTATAGCAACAACATCAGCTGCACTAGACAGCATTGATGCCAGATCCAAGGTAATTGAACATACGAGTATAGATGCTCTTGTTTCTATTTTGACGGAGAAGACATGGGATTTCCTTCAAACATTTACAAAGGAAACTAGTCCTAGGGAGAGTGCTACAGAAGAGGAAAAAGTCGCATCAGATTATCTGAAAGATAAACTAGAATTGC
The DNA here is from genome assembly GCA_964608025.1 of uncultured Dehalococcoidia bacterium. Classification (GTDB taxonomy): domain Bacteria; phylum Chloroflexota; class Dehalococcoidia; order Lucifugimonadales; family CAJWER01; genus CAZSLO01. Next base: position 234,805 of record CAZSLO010000023.1, read on the forward strand.
TGGGATACGTGGTTCGCCACGAACCTTTTACCTTCGAGAGACTTAGAGGTAGAAATGCATTACGCCTCGATGATGAACAAAGTTTCAACACAATGCCATTTCGACATAGTGGGCTGGGTAAGGTCACAGGTGTATTAAAGCATGTAGGTCTCGCAAGGGCAGAAGATATCCCAGAAGTAGGTCTTTCGGGCAGGATAGCCCTTATACAGCGCGGCGAGATCTTGTTCGAGGAAAAGGTTTCAAGGGTTACCGATGCCGGTGCAATTGCTGCGGTTATCTACAATAATGCACCCAGAAATTTCGCAGGAGTACTAAAAAATAAGGCTTCCATTCCTGCGATTTCTATCTCTCAGGATGATGGAGAGCGATTACTTGGGATTATGGAGAGCATAAATCTGATGGCCACCGTTTCTCTAGAGATGCAGACTTATCACTCTAGAAATGTGGTAGCTGAACGGCCAGGGGCTGGTACTAGCGGCGGTGTATTAGTTTTAGGCGCGCACTACGATACGGTTCCTAATACTCAAGGAGCCAATGATAATGGCTCTGGTGTAGCAACTTTAATTGTCCTTGCAGAACAGCTTTCTAATGCATCACTTCCATTTGGGTTGCGGTTCGTTCTCTTCGGTTCCGAAGAAGTCGGACTATTTGGCAGTAAATATCACATTGATTCGCTTAATGCAGAACAGATCAACTCTATCATAGCAATGCTTAACTTTGATGTGCCAGGAAGTGGCCGAACCTTGGAAGTTATAGGTGACACTGGCCTTGCGTCAGTGGTATTGGAATTTGGTTTAGCTCACGGCATTGAAGTTAGGAAAGGTACTCCTCTTCAGGGAGCAAGTAGTGATCACGCGCCATTCCGTGAAGCAGGGATTCCTGTTCTATTTTTCCTGGCCGACGATCTGTCAAGAATAAATTCACCGAGAGACGATATCGAATTCATTGATCCTAAGTTAATGGGAGGAAGTGTGGTGCTAGCTCTAAGAGTAATAGATGAATTAAAAAGTAAGTACTAGGATCTATTCCACTTTAAAAGATATAGGTAATAGTTCCATCGTGTCTTACTTACATAAGTGAGCTAGTTTTGGGTGTGTTTCTTTCGAATAACGAATCACGGGAGAAAACAATATTGATAGGCTAGTAGATGCTTCATGGATCTTGACTTTATCCATGGCATGCCCTAGAACTTGTAACGATAAGGATGCGGAGGTATTGAATGGATCTAGGTATTAATGGGAAAGTAGCGCTTGTCACAGGAGGAAGTCGAGGCCTCGGATTTAACGCAGCGCTCTCATTGGCTAATGAAGGAGTGAATATAGCTATCTGTGGGCGCACAAAACAGACCTTGGACGATGCGGTTGCGGTAATCAAGGATCAGGGCGGATCGGCGGTTGGTATTGAAGCTGACGTGTCTGATACAGGATCACTCGAGACACTACACTTTCAAGTTATCGATGCGATTGGTCCAATTGATATATTAGTCAACAATGTTGGTGGCAGCGGTGATACTTCTGATATTGGCGACACATCTCTGGATGATCTACGTACAGTCTTTGATCTCAATCTTTTTGGTAGCTATGAGCTGATGCGAATCGTTATACCCCACATGCGGCAACAGAAGTGGGGTAGGATTATAAATATAGCCTCGATATATGGACGTGAGCATGGAGGTAAGCTTTCATACATGTCTGCTAAAGCCGGTCTCATAGCTGCAACGAAACATGCAGCTCTAACCTTAGCGCCTGATGGAGTTTTGGTTAACAGTATAGCTCCAGGCTCGATTCAACATCCCGGGGGTAGTTGGGAGCGTTTTGAAAAGTCCAATCCATCTGATGTAGTCGATGAATTCATCAGCCGGAATCTTCCTATGGGTAAATGGGGTTGGCCTGAACCAGTAGGTGACATGGTGGCCTTCATGGCCTCTGAGCGTTTGGGCTTGATGACAGGGGCATGTGTAGTGATTGACGGCGGCCAAAGTCACTCTATGATCTAGGGAGACAGATGTTAATTGAGTTTATTCGTGCACGGGGTAAGTAGTTGGGATATGTACGCGTTTAACAAAGCTTTTGTTTATCTATGGGTTTCTAAGATTGGCACGTACTTGGTTTAGCACGAGAGGGTTAATGAGATTATCAGGCATTTGGCCTTGGAAAACGTTGACAACCTCTCCGGCTGCTCGTTCTTCGAGTTCGAGGACAGCTTCCTGAGAGAAGAACGCAGTATGAGGTGTGACTATTACATTTTCTAACTGGATGAGACGGTGATCTAGTGGTGGGTCTATGTCTACGATTACGTCCAGTCCTGCTCCTGCTATTTCACCCGAAATTAAGGCATCGTAGAGTGCATTTTCATCTATTAATCCACCCCTAGCACAGTTGATCAAGAATGCATCCGGTTTCATGATCGCTAACTCTTTCTTGCTGATCATGTTTTTTGTCTGAGGGATCAACGGTGAATGGATTGTTATGAAGTCTGATTCCCGTAGAAGTTGGTCCATATCGACGAGCCGTGCACCATCCGCAGCAGCTGATTCGGATGTTACAAATGGGTCTGAGGTCAACACATCTAGGCCAAACGAGAGAGCTTTTTTGGCTACTCCACGACCGATACGCCCAAATCCAACTACTCCAAGCTTCTTGCCATCAAGACGCATAATTCGCATACTTAGGCCTTCACTGCCCCACCCCTTGATTTTGGTTGCGCGGTCGAAGAATGTTAGACGTCTATTCCAATCTAGCAACATTCCGATGACGTGATCAGATACTTCAGGGATACAATAGTCAGGGACGTAAGTTACAATTATTCCTAGCTCAGTAGCAGTATCAACATCGATATTGTCGACACCTACCCCGTATCTACTGATCACCTGGCATTTTTCTGCAACTCTAATGACATTCTCAGTAACTTTTGCGAAACATGTAAGTATGGCGTCTACGTCTTTCGCTAATTTTGCAAGAGTATCTTCGGAACCATCTGGTGCGACGACAACTTCTGCGTCTGCGGTGGCTAGTACCTTTTTTTCAGGCTCAAGACTGGGCCACACGTAGTCTGTTATAAGCACTTTTTTGGCCATAGTGATACTCCCTCGATAATTCCTAGAATCCCAAAGGTACACGAACTAGTGGATGATGGCTATGTTATACCTTCAATTATCTGGTTGAGCCATCGGTTTGAACATGCATCCCTCTACGAATATTTCAAAGAAGTCGGGCGTGGTCTCAAGTTCAACATGTTCAATCCTCGTAACCAATTTTTCGATCACGTCACGCATCTTGATAGAGACTAGCATCAAAGTCGCACCTTCTAGGGCGGCATTACCTACTTTTTCAATCTTATCTGGAGGTACGTTTGCGATGAATCCAATGCTGGCCGCGTTACTGGTATTGACGTAATTTGCGAATCCACCAGCGAGGAACATTTTAGATATTTTCTGTGGAGAGATGCCAAAATGTCTCAGCACTATCCACTGTCCACTGTAGTTTGCGGATTTAGCCTGTGCTAGTGCACTAATATCCGAGCGCGAAAGCGACATTCCCTTGTCTGGCACGAAGAAGAATTCTTCATCTTGGTTTGGAAATACCCCGAGTTCGTTCATCTGGCCTGTACGCCTCAGTTCAGAGAGAAGATCTACTAGTCCTGAGCCACAGATTCCTTGGGGAGTCTTTTGTCCAATAGTGCGATACTTCACCAGCTCATTTTCGATTTCTATAGATTCTACTGCACCTTCATAACCCGGCATCCCATAAGTGATCTCACCTCCTTCGAAAGCCGGTCCTGCGGGGCAAGATGCGGTCATCATTCGGTGCCGATTGCCTACGACAACTTCGGTATTGGTGCCGACATCCACTAGCATAACGACATCTTCTTTTTCGTCCAGTCCGATAGCTAACAGATCAGCTGCCACGTCAGCTCCTACGTGACTTCCAATTAGAGGTCCGCTATAAACGTTGGCATTGGGAAATACCCTTAGGCCCATTTTTCTGGCGGACATGTTCAAAGAGGTTGTGGAACGCTTACCGTGCTCCATCTCAGTTTGGGTAATTGACTTGTACGGTTTTTGTCCAATGGATTGTACGTCGATTCCGAATAGTAGATCACGCATGGTTGAATTACCCACTATGACTACATCATAGATTCTTCGCCGATGGAATCCTAACTGGCGGCTCATTTCGCCGATCTCGAAATTCAGTGCGGATAAAATTGCCTGTCGTAACTCCCCTGAGTAGTCTCCTCCATCGTATGAAATACGGTGCATTATGTCGCTTCCGCCGAATTTCTGGGTATTTTCAAAAGAGGATGTGTGAAGAGTTTCTCCTGTCTCTAGGTCAACCAGATTCATGACGACAGTGGTAGTCCCAATGTCAATCGCTAGTCCATAGATCATACCGACGTAAGCTTCCATGGGAGTATTTTTTATATACACGCTATCGCATTTCCGTACGGCCAGAGGGGCGAGGTCGACGTCTCTTTTTATAGAGTGCGTTAATATCTGTGGTTGACGACGTAGCACAGAGAATTCTATATTTGCGTCTAGGTCAACTGGATATACTTGGCATGCTAGTCGAAAATTTTCACTAAGGAACCCCTCTGAGTCTGTAGGAGGAGTGACAGCGTCAATTCCCTGTTTGATTTCCACGATACACTCGTGACACTTACCGCTTCTCCCGCACGAAGTAGGTACGCGCACCCGAAGGGCATCAGCGTAGTCAAAGATACTTTTATCGGGATCTGCTTTTAGGGTTGTATCGCCGTAGATTAAAGGAGACATAGGAGATTCGACTATGGCCTGTAAATTCTATCCAGTTCGTAGGCTACCCTGAATTGTGAATTGATGCATTAGATTTGCCAGGCACTTCTGTAGTCGAGGTTGTCACTTCCTGAACATATGTAAGGTTGTCCAATTGGGACGTCCCTGTCTTGATTTCGACATCCGAAACTTGCAGTGCATAAGTTGGCGGCATTTTTGTAAGGGCAACGCCAAGCGGAAACTTCGTCGACTGTACCAGAGATGTTTTTAAATATGCCATAAAGCCTGTCAATACTTGCTTTATACTGCTTTTGTTCAGCATTTTGGTTCATTTGGTCCAAAATATATATTGCCTCTGCTGTGACAAAAAAAAGTGGTTGGTTAGATATGTGTGTAATACAGTAACAGTGTTCAATCAGCTGTTTGGTTTAAGGATTGTTGATACTCTGAATAAGCTCTTTTGCCATATCAACGCAAGCGATAGCATCTTTACCGTAGCCGTCTGCCCCCATGTCTTCAGCGAATTCTTGAGTAACAGGGGCGCCTCCGACCATAATTCTGACCTCTTCTCGTAGACCTTCATCCTCAAAAGCCTGTATGGTACGTCCCATGTTAGGCATCGTTGTAGTAAGAAGAGCTGACATACCTAGGACCTTCGCTTCGTGTTCCTGTACCGCGTCGATGAATTCCTCAGAACTGGTATCTACTCCTAGGTCGTGGACAATGAATCCAGACCCACGCAGCATCATGATACAAAGATTCTTGCCTATATCGTGAAGGTCTCCCTTGACGGTTCCCATGATTACGGTACCAATGGGTTCGATGCCAGATTCAGATAGGATCGGTTCTATGTGGGCCATACCTGCTTTCATCGCCCGTGCCGCAACAAGTACTTCAGGTACGAAGATCACATTATCCCGGAACTTTATTCCTACGATTGCCATTCCAGCGATCAAGCCGTCATCAAGGATATCGTTAGCTGAAAAGCCGTCATCTAGGGCCTTGCGAGTAAGACGATCTACTTCATGTTGATCGCCAGTGATTAAGGCGTAAGCTGTTTCATGCATCAACGGGTCTTTACCCTCGAACAATGACTTAATATGGTCTAGTTCGGAAGGTTTAGTTATGTATTGAAATTCGTTTACCAGCCCGTCGTGGTTTGTCACCATTTGGAAACCCCGCATTTCATTTCTAAGGACATTTATTATTCTGGGATTCTTGTCACAATGTCAATTAAGTTGCATATTGGATTTGATCTGACTTCTTATCCCAGCCGCCCGTCGCGAAACGCCTGAATGTAATTCATGCAGAAATCGTCGCGGCCTTCAAGCATGTCTATTGTAAATTTAACTCGCTCAGAGTTCATATCTAAAGAGAACACATCTTCTAACCTTGTTTGTATAGGGTCAATCAGTCCAGAATCAACCCCGGCATTTATGGCTAGGCGAATGAAAGTTTGATTAATCAATTTTCTATTAGGCATGCCGAATGAAACGTTGCTTAGACCCATCCCAATATGGAGATTCCCAAACTCGTCCCTTATTCTAGACACCGCGTTAAAGTAGTGATTACCGTACTGAGGATCGACAGAGATAGGAAAAACTACCGCATCGCAGAATATATCGTCTTTGGATATCCCACCTGAAAGGGCTGTTTCAATGATCGAGTTTGCGTTTTCGACCCGCTGATCATCATCCTCCGGCATCCCAGCTTCACCCGTTGCCAAAACGATTACTCTAGCGTCATATTCCTTGGCCATCTCTAGAACCTCTGGTCGCTCAAGAGAGAGGGAGTTAACCAAGGGTTTCCCCGCTTTCCCATCGTACTCGGAAAGTCCGGCAGCGATGATCTCAGAGTTCGAAGAATCAATACTTGGAGGAACTTGAGAAGATTCCTGCACGATATTGATTGCCCAGCGCATGGCTCTCTTTTGTGTTTCAAGATCATAGTGAACTTCATCGACGTTTACATCGAGATACTTGGCGCCGAACCTAGTCTGTTTTCTCACCTCTGATCGGATATACGATGCCCCTTGCTCTCGTTCGTTTGGGTCGTCACTGATACCCTTCATAAATGCAATCATAAAGTGTTTGATCTGACCTTGTTCATATGGCTGTGTTTTCTTGAACCAATCTGGAACGGTCAGGTACTGGTGTTTTTCGTCATCTCCCCTGAATGGCACTACTTCAGTACCATCTTCAAGAAGCTTTATCCTACGACCGTTCCTTAAAAGGATACGGGTTGCGTGTATATTTTCTCCTACAATATTGAACTGGTCGGGGGATTTGATTACGGGCTGCATCAGTTCTCGTCTGCAGCATTGGACTGGTGGTCGTTACACCAATCGCGAACGGCCTTGGGGATTTCGAGGAGATTTTCAAGCTTGGTAGCCAGTGGTATAGCACATTCAGGAGCGATCATGTCTATACCAGCATCCATACACTTGTAAACCTCTTCTCTTACTTCTTCAGGACCTTTGGAATACAGGGTTACCGGATTGTTGATGTTACCCACCAGACCGATCCGGTCGCCAACTATTTTTCTGGCTTCGGCCGGGTCGTTCATTGAATCAAAGTGAAACATAGCCATACCATTCTGGGCAATATAGTCCATTCGATCCAATGTGTTACCGCATATATGGAGTATCAGTGGTACATCAAGGCATTCTGCCATTTCTTGGTGAATATCCAAAAGAAACCGTCGATAGTACTCGCCGCTAACAAGATCGCCTGTAGCATGGTCAGGAAAGGTTAAGGCATCGGCTCCTGCGTCGATCTGTGCCTGTCCGAACAGGACAGAGATTTCCTTGAGCTTGTCCAGACATTGCATAGTTAAATTAGGGTCGTCGATCGTCATGAGTAGAAAAGGTTCCACGCCGAATACGTGATATGCGAGTGTCCAGGGACCCATCGTCTTGCCAAAAATGGCTACCTCCTCACCATACTCTTTCTTCAGTATTGATATCGACCTAGTTATGGCGATTGAGTCCTTATGTTCTAAGAATCCAGATGGAATTCGTACGTCATCAGGCCCTTTCCATATAGGATTAGTCATGCGTACTGTGGGCCAGTTATCTTTCTGTTCCCATTGCATATCGCATCCTAGAGCAGAGGACTCTTGAATAATGCTGAAATACGGCATAATTGCGTCGAAGCCCAGCTCTGTGTAACCAGTTGCGGCCAACCGGGCATTCATCTCTGGGTCTCGATTGGCGTCAGGAAATGGCGCGTCCATCATGTCCATAAGTTCTACTGTTGCAACGTTGGTTGGATTAGCTACAGGCGGTCGGTCGACCGGTTTCCCTTCAAGCGCGTTTAGGACTCGCTCCCGAGAGGTCATAGTTTCTGTAAATGTCATTATTGCCTCCTCTGCAAGGTCTGACTAAAGAGCGAATTCACGTTGGTGGCGTGAAGCCCAAGGTTCCTGTGGTCATTTGACCACGTAGGGAGTCGGATTCTAACATGTCTTGTGTGCCAGTCACGTTTCGGGCATAAGGTAGTAATAGACGTATTAGCTGATCGTGGCTTACCCCACAAGAGAAGATTACCCCGCCGTCCTCGCTTCTATCCATCTCTCCATAACGAACGAATCCAGCCGTAATTGCACGAATGCGGCTCGCATAGTTGTTGACCTCTCCCTCGCCAGTGATGTAATAGCTTACCCTACCGTCTGATATTCTGGACTCGAATCCTAGCATTAGGTCAGAACGTAAGTCTTTTACATAACCTTCGGGGTATGTGAAGCCTGGATCCTTTTCTACAGCCTGCATCAGCAGGAACTTTAGGGGTCTTTGATGGATGTCGCCGCAATGTGGTTGCAGTTGGTTGTGAGTTCCGTTGACCGGCTGTAGGTCACCAAGCGCGGCTAGCTGGTCTCGGATTCGGCGAATTCGTTCCTCGACCCCTTTCTTATGGCTAAAGGTCCATACAGTTGCTATTTGATCTTTGGCATAAAGTCCTACGGATATATTGTGGAAATTCGGATCTATCGGCACCAGCTCTAGGCATCTTCCATACCTATTAATTACATTGTTAACATTGAATTTATTGGATTCAGGTACTTTCATATTATGTATTCCTCGATATCTATTATCCTGACCTTATTACCTCAGATAATGCGCGAATATGTCTTGGGGTTGTACCACAACATCCACCTAGAATATCGATTCCTTGGCCTGCCATGTACTTGAAGTAAGTGGCCATGAATTCCGGCGTTTCTGGATACACGATTTGACCCTGACGAATGTCAGGGATACCAGCATTGGAGTGTATTAGTATAGGGGCTGAGGTTGCGTCTCTCATCTCCTTAGCAATTTCTAACATCGTTTCAATACCATTTCCGCAATTCGCCCCTACTATATCGGCACCGCTTTTAACAAGCTCTTCTGCGGCTTGTCGCGGGGTTGTTCCCATCATTGTAAAGAAGCCACGTGGCCCCTTGTCAAACGTCATTGTGGCCATGATGGTAAGTTCAGTATTTTCTTTTGCTGCTTCGATGGCTAAAAACGATTCCTCGAGCGAGTACATTGTTTCAATCAAGATGGCGTCTGCCCCGCCTTCTGAAAGAGCAGTTATTTGCTCAGCGAAAGCGTCTTTCATTTCGAGTTCGCTGACATTACCTAGTGGGTCTAGGAATTCTCCGGTTGGCCCGACGCTGCCCACCACGAAACCCTGTTGGGGGGCTTGGCTTTTTACATGCTTGGCGGAGAGGAGGTTAAATTCCCTGACTCGGTTTTCGTGCCCGTATTTCTTTAGCATAAATCGATTTCCACCGAACGAGGCTGTAAGCACCAAGTCTGAGCCTGCCTCAAAGTATTCTGCTGCCATCTTTTTAATCAATCGAGGCTCTGTAGCATTCATTTCTTCGGGACATCCCCCTGGTTCCAACCCGTGCGATTGTAACCAAGTTCCTGTAGCGCCATCTGAAATTAACGGCCTTGACGATGAGATCTGCTCTAAGATCCCGGTTCCAGAGTTTTTAGTCCCGGTCATCGTTAATCCAATGGTCTATTGCTCCGGGAGTAGGATTTCGGTTCCCGGATAAGTGTAGATCACGTATGCGAGCTACGAAGTCGAGAGGTAAGCCGCCATTAATACGACCCGCCGTATATTCTGCAGCGTCGTTGGCGGATCCATCTATATCTAGGTAATTGCCCCATTCCCATGCGTTCAGGTAATCGTCAGTCCCGGCACTTCCGTCAAACATGGATATGGCATCGGCTGCCTCTTGAAATCTCGGTTCTAGAGGTTTCGAGATTGTGCCATAGCTATCTGTAGCCTGAACTTGTACAGGTATTTCCTTCCAGTACATTACCCGAACTTTGGCCATTTCTAAAATTACTACCTCCGGTACCTATTTCGGTATCTATTGTCGGAATGCCTATTATATCGAGTTATAGTTGGGCCGGTCGAACTGCTAGAGAAGAATAGCCGAAGTTGACCATATAAATCTCGATTGTTACACTCAAGTTGATATGGAAAACGAACTGGAATTTGCTCCTGCTTGGAAAATCCGACAACTTGTAAGTGATGGTGAGATTTCCCCGGTTGAACTGACAAAAATGTTCCTCGACCGGATTGATTCCCTTGATTCTCATCTCAACTCTTACCTAACTGTAACGGCTGATAGGGCCCTTGCCGCTGCGCATGTAGCCGAAGAAGCAGTGTTGAATGGTGATCACCTAGGACTTCTTCATGGAATACCTGTATCGATCAAGGATTTAGAGATGTCTGCAGGAGTCCGCACTACTGGTGGCTCTCTTTTATTTGAAGATCGCGTGCCAAGTGTTGATTCGTCCGTCGTTCAGAGGGTTAAATCTGCGGGAGCGATTATACTTGGTAAGACAAATACGCCCGAATTCGGATTGCTTGGCCATACTCAAAATCGACTTGGTGACCATTGTCGAAATCCATGGAATACTGACCGAACTACAGGAGGGTCGAGTGGTGGTGCCGGGGCCGCTGTAGCTGCTGGACTCTGCTCCTTGGCGACAGGTAGCGATGGTGGAGGATCAATACGGATTCCTGCTTCCTTCTGTGGGATATACGGCATTAAGCCTACCCAGGGAAGGGTACCGTTGTATGCAGGTACTCCAGGGACGCCTTTCGCTAATCACTTCAGCCAGTCTGGACCTATGAGTAGGACTGTTAAAGATTCTGCAATATTACTCCAAGCCTTGGCAGGCCACGACACGAATGATGTGAATAGCCTTAGGGTAGTACCCGGTGATTATATAGCTGCTGTAGATGACGATATCGGGCAGCTAAAGATTGCGTGGAGTCCGGATTATGGATATGCGGCGGTTGAACCTGAAATTATTTCTAAGTGTGAGCAAGCAGTGCGTGTATTTGAAGAACTAGGTTGTATTGTTGAAGAAGTAGATCTAGATATCAAATCACCCTTTGAGGAATTTTGGACCTTGTTCACTGCGGTATCAAATGCTAGATATGAATCACTTATCGGGGGCAACTCCGATTTGTTAACTGACTATGGACGCGAAGCCATTGAGTCTGGCGCTCGGGTCACTGGACCCGAATATGCTCGCGCTTTAGGGGTACGTGCAAATTTGATCTCACGGTTTGCAACTATATTTGACAAATACGACTTGCTTGTGTCCCCAACTCTTTCAGTAGGAGCTTTCCCTGTAGGGGAACCACCTACTGAAATTGCAGGCAAACCAGTACATCCATTTTGGGGATTCTTACCATTTACATATCCGATTAATATGATTGGTAATCCAGCAGCCAGCATACCCGCTGGTTTCACAGCCGAAGGACTCCCGGTAGGCCTCCACATAGTAGGCCAGTGGGGTGATGAAGAGACTGTGGTTGCTGCATCTTCTGCCTTTGAAAATGCGAGGCCTTGGAACAACATCCAGCCACCCATTTCGTAGAAAACCACTAAGTAGTTATTGTTTAAGGTTTCCATATATCTGAAGCAATCTGTGGGTTGATCACTGTCTGGGAACCGATCATGATTGGGATCTGGCTACACCTACTCTTAAATCTGATCTGAGGCGCCCTGCTTTTCTCCTATTAGGATAGATACGGTGCCTAAACCCAGGCTTTTTTTTCGTAAAACTAGCAATCCGGAGTCCTTCACCGCGTCGGCGATCTCATCGGCGCTCATGAATCCTTCTACCGACTCTGGAAGGTATGTATAAGCTTCTCTGTCACCTGCAAAAAACGTTCCCATCCATGGAGTGATATAACGAAAATATATTGGTAAAAGAAGCGGTAGCAAACCCTTGCTCTTCATCCGGACTATTTCGAGAATAATAAGCCGACCGCCAGGCTGTATAACTCGAACCATTTCCGAAAGTGCTGCTGGTATATCAATAAAATTACGTAAACCGAATCCAACGGTAGTGTAGGTAAAAGTGTTGTCCGCGAATGGCAAGGAGTGGGCGTCTCCTGCAATGTAATTTATAGTACTTGTTGTTGCACGCCGGTCTGATTTCTCTATTGCTATCGGCAGCATAGGTTTGGCGAAATCCAGACCCACAATTTGATCCACCTCGGGTTGCATTGCAAGCTCGATAGCGAAATCTCCTGTTCCTGTTGCTATATCAAGCCCCGGGCCCTTGAGGTCGGTAATCGCAATTTCCACAGCGAGTCTACGCCAAGCATGATGTCGTCCGGCAGTCATGATGGTATTAAGCCGGTCATAGCGACTTGATATTCGAGAAAACATCTTCTCAACGTACTGGGCTCGATCTTGGCCTGTGAGATTTACCATTGTGGGGATGGTCCTAAATCCTAAATTTTGCGAGAGACATTGTAGCTTTTGGAAGTGCGGGGAGCAGATCACTAGCTAACATCCCACTGTCTCCCAACTCTTGGCTCACAATAGTTGCAGCTAACCCATGTAGATAAACTCCGAGTTGCCCTGCTTCATAAGGGTTCAGTCCTTGTCCAAGAAGCCCAGCTATAGTACCAGCGAGCACATCACCAGTTCCCGCGGATGCTAGCGCAGGGTTCGCGAATGGACTTATGGAAGCTTGGCCGTGTCCGTTGGCAATGATTGTAAATGCGCCTTTCAATACAACTATTTGATCCCACTGCTTTGCAGCATTTAGGGCTACTGAAACCCTATCCTCTCCAATTTTTGGGGTAGATATCCCTGTTAGGCGTGACATCTCCCCAGGATGAGGAGTTGTAATAGTAGGTGTGGTTAGGTATTGCCACCAGTTTTCCTTTGTCGCAAGAAAATTTAACCCATCTGCGTCGACAACAGTAGGAGGAAGACTATTTCCGGATAATAAAAGCCCGTTTAGCATAGATTGGTTATCTTCAGACATACCTATTCCACAGCCGACAAGTAGTGCGTCATAAGTCTCGAGTACTTCAAGTATCTGTCCTGCGGCTTTGGGTGAAGGAGAACCGTTAACTGTTTCATCTAGTGGTAGATAAGTGGCCTCTACGGCTCTTGGCGATACCGATGATTGGAGGCTTTTTGGAATCGCTAGCGTTACGAGGCCAACACCGACGCGGGCTGCTGCATTCGCAGCCAGGGATGCTGCGCCGACATAATTACTCGATCCTGCGACAATCATTAATCGACCAAATGTGCCCTTGTGTCCAGATAGGGGTCTATATGGTAGCTTTGATCCAGCCAGAGCCGGCGCCAAAAGCCCGATATTAAAATCGGAATCGATGTTATCAGGTAGCCCGATATCTACAGTTTCGATTTGACCAGCTAGGCTCGCTCCCGGGAATTTATATAGGCCGATCTTAGGCCTGCCGAGACTAACCGTTATGTCGGCCTTCAAACAATTTGGATCGGCTTCACCAGTGTCGGGATTGACTCCCGAAGGAAGATCTATCGATACTATTCTCAATTGGGGACGCCTTGTCTTTTCATGGGAGACTGCTCCAATCACCTTCTTAACTGCGCCTTCTACGGGTCGTGAACAGCCTGTTCCCAGTATTGCATCTACAACGATTTCACACGATGCGAGAATCTTTTCTACATCCCTAGATCTCCCGTCCTGGTATGGGTGTATTAACTGTGTGCCTTGCTCTAGTACAGCCAATAGCTTCAAATCATTTTCTGGTCTAGCGGCTACTAGACAGACGGTTACGCGCCCGCCCCATGAGCTGAGTTTTCGAGCAACTACTAGTCCATCACCGCCGTTATTACCCTTGCCAACAAGCACAAGAATATTCCCGCCCATTCTAGTGGAGAGTTGATTTCTGATGCGCTTGGCTACTTCTAGCCCAGCGTTTTCCATGAGAACATCAGATGATATTCCGAACGCCTCGGCCCGACGTTCGAGAGTTCGCATTTGTTCTGAGGTGACTATTTTCAAAAGCTAAGCGATCATATATATAGTTTGAGTATAATGGCCCGATTCTAGCACAGAGGTTTAGTGGGGCTGTTTTTTATTGACAATACCTACTAGATAATTCCAGAACCACAGTTGGCTACGGGCCCTCAAGCTATATATTTATACTAGGAGCCCTACATAGTTACAATTTCACTCGAATAGAAGATAGGCGATAGGAGATAGTCATATGGGATTACGTTACAAGGCTGCGATCGTAGGGTTAGGTAGGATTGCGACAATGATCGATGATGAGGTGGTAAATGCTGGAAGCCCCCGCCACGTATTACCTATGAGCCATATGGGTAGTTATATCGATGTGCAAGAAGTAGATTTTGTAGGAGGGGCAGATCCTTACAAAGAACAACGGGATGCATTTGCTAAAAAACATGGTTCTACTAATCTTTACTCGGATTATAGGACTATGATTGAGAAGGAACGCCCGGATATCGTTTCTATATGTACTTCAGCTCGTCCTCGAGCCGAAATTGTGACTACGATTGCTAGTATGAATGCTGGCGTCAAGGCAATTTGGGCCGAGAAGCCTATCGCTTTAACATTGGAAGATGCAGATCGGATGGTGGATGTATGTAAAGACTCTGGAATAATTTTAGCGGTTAATTGTGCGCGTAGATGGGACTCTTGGTATAGCAAGGCTAGGGAGATAATTGACTCCGGAGAAATCGGAGAAGTAATGCAGGTAACGGTATATCAGGTTGGGAATCTGTCTCATAACTCTCATATGATTAATCTGGCACGATTTTTGGCTGGTGGTAATGGGCAAGTCAAATGGGTTTATGGGGATCTTGAGAGCGACGAGATAGCACAAACAGACGACGATCTTGGTGGGATTTCATACCTAGCTTTTGAGAATGGAGTACGTGCTTTGGTTAGGCAAGATAAGTGGAAATATTCAGAGTCTGAGGTGATCGGTTCTGGGGGTCGAATTAAGATAATCAACGATGCACAGGAATTGGAATTATGGATAAACAGTCAAACTCTTGGCTATGAAAGTCAGGTGAGACATCTTTTTCCTAGACGACAGAAGATTGAAAGCGCAACAGTCCGCGCGGTTCGAGATCTCATACATTGCATCGAGACTGGGAACGACCCGGCGAGTTCAGGTATGGATGGACGCCATGATCTAGAAGTAGCCATAGCTGTTCGTGAATCACATAGGCTTGGTGGAGTCAAGGTAGATTTGCCAATCTCCGATAGGACAAAGAGAATCAATTCCTATGAAACACTTCTGAGTGCCGAAGATCTCCCACGTGCTCTTCAGAAACAGCGTAATTCATAGGAATGATTAATCGCCATTAACGATAATTTAAGGGTGATATATAGATATTCATATTGTCTTCGATACGGCGTGACCGCGTAGTCGATTACCAGCTTAGTGCATAGCAGGCTCGACGAGGGTCTGCACCTGTACTAAGGACACCAGTATCTAAGTCTCTTTTGGAGACTGTAGCCCCCATCCCACAGACCGCTGCCTGAACTACTTTATGGCCTAGCTGTGACAATGCGTCGGCAGTCTCGGTTGTAAAGCCTGGTTCTAGCGAAAGTTGGCCTGGGTAAACGATATGGGGATAGAAAGAGTCAGGGGCACTATCAGTGGCAAATCGAGGAGCTTCTATGGACTCTTGGGTATTCATATTGAAAATGAGTGTATTGAGGATAAGTTGGAGGTTACCTTGAGCCTGATGATCACCTCCTGGACAGCCGAATGTCATGGTAGGGACACCGTCTTTGATCGCGATGTAATTTACCAGAGTAGTACGAGGGCGCTTGCCTGGTTCAATTACATTTGGGTGTCCGTCAGTCAGGTTAAACATCTCTATTCTGGTACTGAGAGCGAATCCCAATTCAGGGAAGAACACTGATTTACCAAAAGAGCCTCCGCTAGGAGTGGCGCAGGCTAGATTACCGTTGTTGTCAATTGCGGAGATATGAGTAGTCCCGCCCTCACCGCCGGGATCACCTGTAAATACATGTGGCGTTTCTGGCACGGATCCCTTTGATGGGTAATGCTTGGTAAATATCCAAGGGTTCCCTTGGTCTGGTAGGTTAGGTGTAGCGTGGTTTTGGTTAATCATCGCCGCACGAGCGACTCCATATTCTTTGGAAAGCAGACCATGTACAGGGACATCTGAGTATAATGGGTCGCCGTAAAATGCTTGCCTGTCTGCCAATGCCAGTTTTAGTGCTTCTGTGACGGTGTGGATATAAATGGGAGTGTTGTGACCCATTGATTTCAAATCAAATTGCTCAAGAATATTTAATGCCTGCAGTAGAACTGCGGCTTGCGACCAGGTTCCTTGGCAACAAATTTCGTGCCCCGCGAAAGTTGTTCGCAACGGCTCTTCAAACTTGGATTCGTACGAGCCTAGATCATTATATCCAAGTATGCCACCTACATTAGAGGAAGAATTTGATATCAACTTTGCAGTTTTGCCAGAGTAGAATTCTTTGATTGCAGACTGAAGCCGTTCGGAACGAGTCCCTTCTGAATTTGCCTCTGCATTTGCCATAGCAGTCAATGTTGTGGCCAGCCCGGGTTGTATAAGTAGTGAACCCTCTTTTGGAAGTTGGCCGTTGTCATAGAAGATTTCTGTGCCACCAGGAGGAAATAACTTGAATTGCTTGGTAGTTGACGCCGCGCCTAGGGCATTTATCATATATTGGTAGTGTGGTATTCCTTGTACCGCATATTGTATTGATGGACCAAGGACCTCTCCCAGGGATTTAGTTCCATATCTGTCTAATAATGAAATTGTGGCATGCACCACGCCCGGTACAGTGAAAGCTAGTGGTGCCTGATCTCCGGGTCCCGTAGGTATAGAATTTAACCCTTTGGATTTGTAGAAATCTGTATTTGCTCGACTTGGTGCTACACCTTGACCACTAAGAGAATACAAGTCGCCTGATTGTGCGTCATAGAGCATGAATACGCTCTCGGCGCCTAGAGAATAAGACGCGATTGGTTCGATAACAGATGCAGCGAAGACAGAGGCAGCTACCGCGTCAAATGCATTCCCTCCCTCCAACATCATTCGCATGCCTGCCATAGATGTGAGGTAGTGTCCGCTTGATATCACGCCCTGTGTACCAAAGACGACCGGTCGGCTGGTTTTTGGACGTTCTGTAGCGTCTGTATCGGCCTTCTTGACTTCTTTAGGTTCTGCCATTGATATCCCCTATTTATGGATCTGTTCAATAAATTCTATCAGTATCTAGAAATTGATTAGAAACTATGTTTTATATTATTAGCTGTCCCTGAGCATCCCTCGCAAGAAAATTTTCAAGAGACCTTCGTTAACAGGATTAACTATACGTCGCACTTCATTTCCATCACGATCTATAAGAAATGTGGTGGGAAAATTCGTAACTCGGTATGCAACAGTTAATTGCCCAAGGAGATCTACGCCAAGTGGATAAGTTATTCCGTAAGTCTCTGAAAATTCCTTGACCTCCTCGCTTTCATCGTATATTGCAATACCAAGGAAGATGACCTCTTTCTCTTTATATTCTTCCCATATACGCTGAAGTGCTGGCATTTCAGCTCTACAAGGAGGGCACCAGGTACCCCAGAAGTTGAGCACCACGACTTTTCCGCGGTAGTTTGATAGATTCACTACTTGGCCATCAATGAGCTCGATTTCAAAGTCCTGTGCCGTCTTACCCGAGCCTAGATCTATCTTCCTAGGAGGTCGGCCGGATAGAAATTTGGGGTCAGGAGTAGGGGGTACACTGAGATTGGGAGTTGGGATTGGCATTTCTGTTGCTGCAGGATAATATTCGGATATTTGGGATGTAGGAGTCACTGGTTTTTCCAATTCAGCCATTTTTTGAGGCGCGTGAACCCCATTGGGAGATATTTGGGAGCATGCAATAGACGCCAGTACGTATAGCGCGATCAGACCAATTTCCAGAGGTTTCCACATAAAATATATTATAGCCATGCTTGATGACTCGTTGGATTTACTCTGGAAACCCCTACACTAGGTACATAGAATCATGTTAATGTGTCTTCCCATATGGAATATCTACAAAAAAGTGGTTCTATATAATCTGTTTTATTCAAACAAGGCCCAAGTTACTCTTGGTAGTAAACTAGGGTCGTTAATAGTCTCGTGTATGAAGTCTCCATAGGGAGTTGCATATTCGTAATGGGAGACCTTATTTAGGAGCCAGAGAATGTTGAACAAACTTAAAGCCTTCAATACTTTTTCCATGTTATGCCTACCTCGTTGGACAGGATATTTATGGGGAATTGCATGTATGTTGGTAGTTGGCATTGCCTGTACATCAGGGGAGCCACCCGTAGTGTTCACTTCAGATCGAGATGGCAACAAAGAAATTTATGCGGTTTATGTCGACGGTGGAGGTGAACTCAATATCACCCAGAGTGCAACTAACGAGTTCGAACCAATTGTATCTCCAGACAGAAAATGGATTGCGTTCTTATCGGGATCTGAATCAACTGGGAACGTGTCTCTTGAAGTCATTGCACGTAACGGGGTTTCACGACAACGTGTAACAGAAGTCCCCGGTGTCCACTCTAGTCATCGCTGGTCACCCGACTCGAGACGCATTGCTTATGCTTTGAATTCACGCGAAAACAAATCTGTTCATATAGGCAACATCGAGGGAGCTAAGCCCATACTCCTGACGGCGTTGGAAACAGAAGAAGTAGGAGGATGGTCCCCAAGTGGCAAGGAAGTGGTATTTGCTGTGCAAGATTCAGAAGAACAGGGGATATGGTCACGTAACCCAGACGGGGTAAATGAATTCCAACTTTCCACTGATGTCGATTCAAGCCCTAGATGGTCTCCTGATGGCGAACGAATTGCATTCATATCACATAGGGATGGCAATCCTGAGATATATGTTATGAATTGGGACGGTTCTGGTGCGACACGGCTTACCAATAATGAAGCTAAGGACGACACGATTTCTTGGTCTCCGGATAGTAAATCATTAGTGTTTGTATCTGAACAAGATGGGAACCCCGAGATATATACCGCGGAAGTTTATTCAGGTGAAATTACGAGACTTACCTTCAACGAAATTCGGGACGGTCAGCCAGTTTGGTCTCCAAGTGGCACCCGGATTGCCTTTGTTTCGCATGTCCCTGACGAGATGAAATCTCAACAGGATGGCGATGCCGAAATATTTGTTATGGATGTTGATGGTGGTAATCAAATACGACTTACGAATAATGAATTCGAAGATATAAACCCCTCCTGGTAGTTATGGGATTAGTCCTTCAGTGTGGATACGTTTGGTATGTCGTTGCTATAATTGAGGATAATCAAGCCTCGCGTACGATCCATCTACTCTAGATTTATGGCATCTTCAAGCATTGCCGATACCACGCCCTCGTTGCCCGAACAAACTCATGCCCCAACGAGTTATAGGAGGGTGGTAGTTAAAGCTGGAACAACTCTCTTGACCAAGGGTGAAGACAGGCTAAATCCGGAGAGCATGACTACCTTGGTGGAGCAGATAACAAAGCTACGTAGCAAATCTGTGGAAGTAATATTGGTGACTTCAGGAGCAGTGGCTGCCGGCCGGCATGTTCTAAAAAATACCCGGGAAGGTCGGGGAATACCTTTCAAACAAGTACTCGCTGCCACGGGGCAAGCTAGATTGATGCATGCCTATGAACAGCTATTTGATTGCCATAAAGTACCAGTGGCACAGGCCTTGCTGTCACGTAGAGATTTGACTGAAAGGTTGGGATATCTGAATGTTCGGAACACCCTCACTTCATTGATGGAACTGGGTGTGATCCCGATCGTGAATGAGAACGATGTTGTAGCAGTTGATGAACTATCAGGTGAGATATTTGGTGACAATGACAACTTATCTGCGATGGTTGCCAATCTCGTGGATGCAGACCTATTGGTTATGTTAGGTCAGGTAGAAGGCCTGTTTACGGCAGATCCTCACTTGGATCCGAACGCCAAGCTGGTTTCAGTAGTCAACCAGTTTGATGGGGAAATAGAGGCGATGGCAGGAGGTTCTTGGAGTAATTCAGGTCAAGGAGGGATGGTAACTAAGCTTGAAGCAGCTAGACTAGCCACTGCATCCGGAGTAGATGTTGTAGTTGCAAGTGGGCTTGAATCCGATGTTTTGTTTCGATTGACGATGATGGAGAAGATAGGCACGTTCTTTCCTGCAACTGGGTCTAAGGTGGAGAGCAGGAAACGGTGGATGCTGAGTGGTCTTTCCACAAAAGGACGAATAGTAGTAGATGAAGGGGCAGTCAGGGTACTTAAAGATGAAAAAAAGAGCCTGTTGCCAGCAGGGGTGATTTTGGTTGAAGGTTCTTTTAGCCGAGGAGATATTGTGGCTATACGGGACCTTAACGGTAATCAAATTGCGGTTGGGATCACGAACTATGGATCCGATGATTTGGACAAGATCAAGGGTCACCAATCAAAAGAGGTAGAGAAAATGCTCGGTTATCAATTAGGAGAAGAAGTCGTGCACCGGAACAATATGGTTAGCCTAAAATCCTAGGGATAGGAGGCTTAGAGAGCTTGGAAGATATACCTGCTGAATCGGTTGATATGAAGGCGATAGGTAAGCGGTCTCGTCGGGCTGGCAGATCGCTTGCGATGTTATCTGCTGATCTTAAAAACCAAGTATTGCATAACATTGCAGATGGTTTGATTAAGAGACAGAAAGAGATCATATCTGCTAACAAGATTGATTACGCAAACGCAGTCAATAATGGACTGGGTGCCGCTACTCTTGACCGTCTTTTGCTTGATTCTGAGAATATTGAGGCCATGGCTAGGGATGTGATGAAGGTTGCTTCTCTCCCAGATCCTATTGGAGAGACCACTGAGATGAAGGTTCTACCAAACGGTCTGCGTGTTGGTAAGCGGATTGTCCCGTTGGGAGTTATAGGAGCAATTTACGAGAGTCGACCAGCTGTCACAGTTGACATTTCGGTACTGTGTTTCAAGGCTGGAAACGCTGTGATATTAAGAGGAGGCAGTGAAGCTTTCGAGTCAAATTCCGTATTAGCAATGATAGTCAGAGAGGGGATTGAGGCTGCAGGAGTATCAGCTGATGTTGTTGAATTCATACCGTCAACTGACCGAGCATTAGTCGGCGAAATGTTGGGAATGAAAGACTATATTGATTTGATAATACCTCGGGGAGGATCTGAGTTGGTACGCCGTGTTGGCACTGAGGCTACTATGGCGGCTATAACTGGAGGCGTTGGGGTATGCCATATTTATGTGGATGAGGCCGCCAATGTGGATATGGCTGTATCAATAGTACACAATGCCAAGGTCCAGAGACCTTACGTATGTAATGCCCTAGACACAGTTCTTATTCATTCGTCAATAGCTTCGTTGTTTTTGCCCAAGATTGCTGATGCTTGGTCGAATGATGGAGTCGAGATGCGCTGCGATCGCCGCAGTATGAGTGTCCTTGGACAGGCAAAATATCATGATGTGCAACTTGCAACTGGGGCAGATTGGGGCCAAGAATTTTTAGCATTGAAGACTGCTGTTAAGATGGTCGATTCAATCGAAGACGCGATCGATCATATAGAGAGATACACCTCTGGCCATACAGAGGCGATCGTGACTGACAATTATGAATCTGCTATGCGCTTTATGGATCAGGTTGACGCTGGAGTTGTGATGATAAACGCTAGTACGAGGTTTAACGATGGAGCGCAGTTTGGCCTTGGTGCAGAAGTAGGGATTAGCACCAATAAGATGCATGCTCGTGGTCCTATAGGTTTGAAAGAGCTTACCTCGTATAAATGGACTGTTTTCGGATCTGGTCAAATACGTATTTAGATCAACAATCTAACGAGGTAGATTTAACATGGCGAGATACTTCTTCGAAAGAGAGTGCAGGACCCCACATTCAGAATGTTACACGGTCTTAGTTGATGCCGATCCTATTGGGCGGGTGGATATACATTTTACCGATGTGATGATCCACTCTACTCTCAGTATTGGTGAGAGCCTTACTAACGACGATGTCCAAGATCTAATTGATGCTATTGATCAAGAACTACTTGATTCAGCAGGTATAACAAGACAGGAGATTGTCGTACATGTTCATCAAGGTAGGGATCTAGGTGTTTTCACGACTCGAGAGTTCGATGGCAATGGTGGCCACGAGCGATTGAGCTAAATCCAGTACGCTTTGTCCAAATATATTTGATCCAATATTTTGGACTTTGGTGACTCTTTTGGCAAAACATAAGCTACGAGCGAATTAGTGAATCCCTGGGGAAAATTGGGTGACTGGGTCTAGTCCTTACATTCTTGGGGTAATCACCGCCACAGTGTCTTATTGTATGAGGATTTACTATGGTGGAGGTGGTTGTGTTTGTGTGGTTTCTCAAGGTACGTATACGAAGAATCCCTGTAGACGCCACAGATCCACACCTTCTAGGCGTAAAGTCACGACCTCTCCAGGCAGAACGGTCTTGGGTAGGTCTACCCTGATACGGAAGGGATATTCACGTAGTACAGTTAGGCCTGATGGGCGATTTTCATTCTCAAGAACTATGGCTTCAAAAAGATTGGGCCCATTTGGAGGGATCCTAGAATCATCAAGAAATTTCAAGAACCAATATCTTTTCCTGGCAGCTTCAAGTTTTGAATATTCCCGAAGATGCATTTCAGCTCTATGTCCTATAGAGTTCATCTCATCTTGGGAGTAGCTAGGCTTATCCTTTGCTAGGTGACTATTTATTTGACGTTGAAGTAAAAGGTCTGGATATCTCCTTAGAGGGGAGGTAGCCTGAAGATAGGCTTCAACGCCAAGTCCTTGATGGGGCAGAGGTATTGTTGTTATCTGTGCTGCCTTCATGTGGCGCGCTATGTTGTAGCGCGTTAATTCTTCGCGGATTTCATCGCTATGTAATTCAGATAGATCGGGTGCATCATAGGTTTCTGGTCGGGATTGTGTACGATAGATTGCTGGTATCCCTTCTGTAGCACAAAGATCGGCGAGTAGGGAATTGCATAGGATCATGATTTCCGCAACTAGTTTTTGCCCAGGCAGCGAACGCTGGCGTACCTGTACCTCGATCTGGTCTGAGGAGTGTACTTTCAACTTCATTTCTGGTTGATCAAGAGTTATAGCCCCTTGCTTGGAACGCTTGTTTCTTAATACCTGAGATAATTCGTGTAGTCGACTTGCCATATCATGCCAACGTCCAGTAGTTTCTATGGCATCATCAATCTCGTCATAAGACAAAGATTTTGAGCTCTTTATGATTGATGGCACTACTTTCCAGTAAGCTATGTCCCAGTCCGAGTTTAGATCCACGAGGATACTTAGTGCAGGGCGTTCCGAGTTCGGGTCTAGGCTGCCGATAGAATGAGTGAATGAATCGGGAAGCATAGGGATAGTGCGCTCGGGTAAGTAAAGACTCGCCATTCGGTGGTCGGCCTCGACATCGATTTCACCAGATTTAGGGACTAGGGTTCCAGCATCTGTTATATGTATTCCGAGTCTGTAGCCAGAGCTAGTATTTTCTAGTGAGATGGCGTCGTCTCTATCTACTGTGCCTTCATCGTCTATTGTAATAATCTCTAGATCTCTCAAGTCCTCGCGAGGGTCGCCTATAGGTATGCCCAGGCTCTTGATCAATTGGACTTCTTCAAGAGCCTTGTCTGGAAATTCGTAGGATATGCCTAGCTTGGTAAGTTCTAAAAACTCGTCCTTATCAAATACATCTGCCTTGGTCAGAATCTCAAAACATGTGCGCTGGAGATCTCGGGTCCCCGGCATAGCTGCCTCGACTAATTCGCGTGCCTTACTTCTTTTTGGAAGATCTTCGCCATGAATTGCGTATCCTTTTAACAAATTTACAAGGGATTCTTGGTGCTTGGTAATAATTTCAGGAAGGTGAGAGTTTCTAAGGCCGATAACAAGTTCTTCGGCATCCCTTGCATTTTCAGCCTCACGTTGCTTTTGAAGATGTATTTTTTCTACGGCCTCACGGGTGCGGGGGATGTATTTGCCCTCAGTACGCTCAAAGAGATCAGATCTAAGGTCGAGTTGTATTACCAGTGCGGAGAGATTGATATCTTTGGGTGTGGAGTGACAGATGAGTTCAGCCAGCCCGTCCAATGAAATTGCTTCTTGATCTTCTGTAAGTATTTCCCACACCTCTGAGAGATCTATTCTTGCGGCTGCAGCCTCAGCACGCGTGCGGAAATCGTCGAAAGTCGCAGAGTCGTGTGGTAGCACACCCGTAGCAAGAAGTACCCTGTTATGAGGTATGCGTGCGAGCTTGTTTTTATCCAGTAGTATTGATAAACGTCCTTTTTGTTCCTCTTGGAGACGGACAATGGTTGCTCCGGTATTAAGGTTTGCAATAAGGACTTCGCCCGGAATCATTTTTCCTCGATTCTATAAAAATGGCAGGGAGGGTCTTAGGATTGTAGATCAGCCCAAATGAGCCAATTTTGGCATGACATCATTCTTAAGCATATCCATGGATTGGAGCCATTTTTCCCGAGGGTGCCACTCGTGTCCCATTGTTAGAAGTACTCCAAACCCGCCAACTTTTTCGTAAAGGGTGTCAATTTTCTCTGCAACATCGGCGGGACTCCCTACAATAAAAACGTTATCTACGAGATACTCTGGTGTGACTTCCGAATCAGGCATATTCACGTCAACTTTCATAATGTCCAGCATCCTCATCATGGGCAAGGAGCGGAGGAAATACTGGTCATAGTCTCGAGCTATCACCCCGTTGATTGCTTCCTGTCGTGCCCGTGCTGTCGTATCTGAGATATAGATTTCCCTTGCTACTCTCCATTGGGATCTGTCAGGTGTGCGCCCAGTTTTTACAGCCCCGTCTTCTATCGATTGCCAATGGCTTTTGACGATTCTAGTGGGTACTAGGTTGATGCTCATGGGTATCCATCCTCGTTCACCTGCCAATATGAGGGTGTCTGAGCGTTCTGATACTCCAGCTAATCCTATCGGAGGATGTGGGAGTTGATAGGGCTTGATGTGGAACCGGAGCCCTATCTCGTCAATGGGTTCAGGAATATTGAAGTTCCAGTATTTGTGTTCGTATCGTCCTGGTGTTGGGTTATCCCAAATCTTTAACACAAGATCAATCGCATCTCGGGTCATGGCCTTGTTCTCACCCGTTTTAGGATCGAACCCGAAAACCTCAAAATCTCCGGAAAATCCACCCGACCCAATTCCCCACATGAATCTACCCTTGGCCATGTGGTCTAGCTGGGCAATTCTATGCGCAATTAGGAAAGGGTTATGGTTTGGCATACAAGTAACACCCGTGCCGAGCTTGATATTGTGCGTTGAGGCTAGTGCTTGAGCGATGAATAAATCTGGGGCAGGAATATTTTCCCATTGGGCGGTAAAATGTTCCCCGATCCAAGCCTCCGTATATCCTAGGCGATCTAGGGTAACGATTTGCTCTAAATCGTCTTCCAGGGTCTTAGTTAGGTTTGATCCTGGGGGGTGGAGTGGCATTGTGAAGTAGCCTACATCCAATTATTTAAGACTCCTGAAGATGAGATCGGTCTTGATTGCAAGTATATTCAATCACCCTTTTTGATTCAAACTAGATAGTTATAAATCTTGTTGCTATTGGGTGGGACTGTTACCTTTCGGTAATTGAGCACAGCGGAGCTTACGATTGAAGGTTATGGATACAAATGTAGTTGAGATTCTTAGGGGGTTAGGAAGTCATCCGGCGACTCCATTTTTTGAAGGTGGCCCAGCCCAATATATTGCCGGAAAATTAGACGACCTCGGGATCCCTTATCACCGGGATGGGTTCGGGAATATTGTGGCCCGAATGTGTACATCTGAAAAACCGAGTTGCGATCCTATTGCTTTGGTTGCGCACATGGATCACCCGGGATTTGAGATCACGGAGATTGAAGCAAACAAGGCTCTGGCACATGCTGTTGGGGGAATTCCTGTGGTATCTCTTGTTGCGCCTACTCCTATAAACGTCATAACACCCTATGGGAGGGTACCGGGTGTTACTGCTCGTCATGAGACAACAGAAGACCCAAGAGATAGAAATTCACCTCGCTTGGTATGGGTGGATCTTGAATCCGAATTGGACATAGAATTACCAGTGCCGGCAGTTTTCGATCTTCCAGACTTTGTTCTTCAAGGACAACATATCAGAATGCGGGCGCTAGATGATCTAGCGGGCTGTGCGGCGATTTTGGCGGTATTGGAACGTTTGTCTGGATCGGTACCTTCATCCGATTCCCTTAGTTGTGGTAAGGATTTAAATAGGGACACCTCTCCAATTCAGCAGGACATTGACCTATATGGTGTATTCACGCGTGCTGAAGAAGAGGGTCTTTTGGGAGCTAGACTCATGGCTCAATCTGGTGTTTTGCCTATCGGAACTTTGGTGGTGTCAATCGAGGCAAGCGCGGTAATACCTGGTATTTCCATTGGGGAGGGCCCTGTAATACGTACGGGAGACGCGGCTTACACGTTTGACGCTGAGACTGAACAGGTATTGGTCGTAGCAAGTGAGATCCTGAAAGATCGAGATTCGGAGTTTAAAGTTCAAAGACAGTTGATGTCAGGTGGTGTATGCGAGGCCACTGCGTTTGCCCTAAATGGTTATAAAACCACTGGATTGGCATTCCCGTTGGGTAATTATCACAATGCCACTACACGGATAATGGACTTAGATGGAGGAATCGACGCAGAATATATTGCGATTAGTGATTTTTTTTGGGGAGTAGATTTATTGGCAGAGGCAGTCATGAACGTGTCTAGACGACATCAGAGTAAGGCCAGAAGATGGATTAAAGAAATCGATGTGCCAGATGAGGTACGGAAGCGATTGGTGTACACACGGACAGGTATTAGTTAAGTACAAATTCGCCTTGACACTAATTGTTTGACTGATCTAGTCTTTGATAAAAGCTGTGACGGAGACGAGTAACGGGTATGCGGTGGCTAAGCGAGCCTGGTTTGGTGTGAGCAGGCGCATAGCCGCATCCGTGAAGATCCCTCCTGAGCTGCGGACCGAAAGGTGTTGGTGGGAGATAGTTCCTGGACTAAGCTTCCTTGGAAATGGCTTCGAGTAGGCTCCGCCGGTTTCGCCGACCGTTAATTTAGGCCGTCCGATCAACTGGTTGGGCATTGAGAGCCTCGTGGTAGTGAATCATGGGGAAACAGGGTGGTACCGCGGGATATAATCCCGTCCCTTGGTTGGGGCGGGTTTTTTTATGGCAACGTTATGAAATCAGAAAATGAAAATGACTTGAGATCCTGTTCAGTCTTATTAGGCTGATTAGGAGCGATTAATTTGTTAACTAAATTGACACTATTGATATGGAATTATGTTTGATGAATCTAAGAGCTCCTTAATTCCCCAGTGATGTTGTAACTAGAAGTCAAGGAGACGGATATGTTTAATCCTGTTAATTCAAAGATGGACTTTCCTTCGATGGAAGAAGATATTCTCCGTTGGTGGGGAGAGGCCGGCGTGCTAGAGAAATATCTCCATAGGAACAAGAGTGCGAGCAAGAGGTTTTCTTTTATAGACGGTCCTATAACAGCGAATAATCCTATGGGGGTACATCATGCATGGGGACGCACTTACAAGGATTTGTTTCAGCGATACAAGACTATGCAGGGTTTTCGCCAACGATATCAAAATGGCTTCGATTGTCAGGGACTTTGGGTGGAAGTGGAGGTCGAGAAAGAACTAGGTCTTGGATCGAAACGTGACATCGAGGAATTCGGGATCGAAAAATTTGTCGAGTTGTGTAAAGAGCGTGTCAGAAAGTATGCCGCTGTCCAGACCGACCAATCAATTCGATTAGGGTACTGGATGGATTGGGATAATTCATACTTCACGATGTCGGATGAAAATAACTATACAATCTGGCATTTTCTCAAGATATGTCACGAACGCGGGTTGATATATCAAGGAACTGACGTTATGCCTTGGTGCCCCCGGTGTGGTACAGGGCTTTCCCAGCAAGAGGTAGTGACAGAGGGATACAGGGAGATAGTTCACCCCGGTTTATACGTAAAATTCCCGCTCGTTGACCGCGATGAAGAAGCACTATTGGTGTGGACTACTACGCCCTGGACACTGACTAGTAACACTGCTGCCTATGTGCACCCTGAATTAATCTACGTGAAAATCCGCACTGAAGATAGGGAAATTTTGTACCTGCTCAAGAGTAGATTATCCGAAGTTAAGAAAGGGTATGAAATTATAGAGGAAATGCCCGGGACTTCATTAGATGGCTTTCGATATCATGGGCCATTTGATGAATTGACTCGACAGCAGGAAATAGATCATCGGGTGGTCTTATGGGATGAGGTAAGCGAAGCTGAAGGGACTGGAATTGTCCACACTGCTCCTGGCGCAGGTGCTGAAGACTTCAAGATTAGTAAGGAACGAGATCTCGATGTAATCGCCCCACTTGATGAATTTGGGATATTTGTCGAAGGCTTCGATTGGCTTACAGGAATGAGCGTTTTCGATGTTAACGATGATATCTATCAGAATCTTAAAGACAAGGGTATTTTTTTCAGGAAAGAAGACTATTCTCACCGATATCCTGTTTGCTGGCGGTGTGATACGGAATTAGTCTTTCGCCTAGTTGACGAGTGGTTTATCTCGATGGATGGCCTGCGGGACAAGATAGCCGAAATTGCACGCCGAGTTAATTGGATACCGGAATTCGGGCTTCAGCGTGAGCTCGATTGGTTACGGAACATGGATGACTGGATGATATCGAAGAAGCGCTTCTGGGGCCTAGCGCTCCCCATATACAAGTGTGATTGTGGATATGTTGATGTCATTGGTAGCGAGACGGAATTGGAAGCCCGTGCTGTAGAAGGATGGAAAAATTTCCAAGGTAAATCACCCCATCGGCCTTGGATTGACGATGTGAAAATCGAGTGTGTGGAGTGCTCTTCGATAGTCTCTCGAATTAAAGACGTGGGGAACGTATGGCTCGATGCTGGTATTGTTCCGTACTCAACCATCGGATATAGGAATAATCGAGAATTTTGGAATGAATGGTTCCCTGCTGACTGGATCTCTGAAAGCTTTCCAGGACAATTTCGAGGATGGTTTTACTCGTTACTTGTGATGAGTACTGTGCTTGAAGAAACGGAGCCTTTCCGGAATTTATATAGCTATGCAACGATGCGTGATGAGAAGGGCGACGAGATGCACAAGAGTAAGGGTAATGCTATTTGGTTCGAGGAGGGAGCAGAAAAGATGGGGGTCGATTCTATGCGCTGGCTCTACGCTCGACAGAACCCGGCATCCAACCTAAGCTTTGGGTTTGGCACAGCGGATGATGTGAGGAGGCGATTTATAATACCGCTGTGGAACGTATATTCATTTTTCGTGACCTACGCAAATATTGATGGATATGATTCCTCTGCAGTGACACCAGCAGCCAAGGATAGGCCTGAACTAGACCGGTGGATTCTCTCAGAACTCCATAGCCTCACTAAGTTGATGACTGAGACATTGGACCGTTATGAACCAGAACCAGCAGCTATTGGAATGGAGGCCTTTGTAGAGGATCTGTCTAATTGGTACGTGCGTCGGAGCCGACGGCGGTTTTGGAAGAGCGAGACGGATGCGGATAAGATAGCGGCCTACTCCACCCTCTATGAATGTTTGCTTACTGTCACAAAGCTACTCGCACCCTTTGTTCCTTTTGTTACAGAGAGCATATACCAGAATCTGGCAGATCTTAGGAATCGTTCCGGAGAAAGTGTTCATTTAGAATCATACCCAATTGCAGATGAATCACTAATCGATCCGGGACTTTCAACTGCCACAAGGCTCGCAATGCGCTTGTCGAGTCTTGGTCGTGCGGCTAGAAGTCAGGCTGGTATAAAAGTTCGGCAGCCGGTGGGTCAGGCACTGATTAAATTGCGTTCTTCCTCGGAAGGTTCCAGCCTAGACCACGTTGCTTCACAGGTAAGAGAAGAACTCAACATCAAGGAACTAAATATTATTGATGATGAAAGTCAAGTATCACGTTTTGACTTGAAAGCAGACATGTCGAAGATTGGCCCCAAGTATGGAGCGCAAACGAGAGAGGTGCTAGCTGCACTATCAAAGGCAGACCCAATGGAAGTGGCGAGCCTCGTACTTTCAGATAAGCCGGTGATTGTTGAAGAATTCGTGCTCAACCCCGACGAGGTAATTGTTACGAGCAGTGCGATTGCGGGCTACTCGGTTGCTTCGGAGGGAGGATATATGGTGGCAGTTCCTACAGAGATCAGTAGTGAATTGATACTTGAGGGTCATGCGAGGGAACTTGTACACATTATCCAGAACATGCGGCGCTCTGCTGATTTTAACATCTCTGATAGGATTTTGACCTATTACCAAGGAGATACACAACTTGATAATGTGATTCTAGAGTACGGTGACTATATACGCCAAGAAACGTTGTCTGATGATGTCAGGCGCGAGAAGTTACCAGGGGGAGCACACATTGAAGATCACAATATTAATGGAATTGACGCTCGTTTAGGGGTTGTCAGACTATAGCTTGGATAGCTGGGGTCGGCTATTTATCAGATCATTTGCCTATGAAGTACGTTCGGACAGTTTGACTGTGGTTTTTCTTACCTCTATACCGCGCACATACTCGATGATTACTTCATCACCAACTTTATAGGACCAAAGTAGGCTTAGAAATGTGGCCAAGTCAGGAGTTGGTAGAGAATCTATCTTGGTTATGACATCACCAACTTGTATACCACCTAGAAATGCGGGACCATTT
>CAZSLO010000024.1:0-23416 GCA_964608025.1 uncultured Dehalococcoidia bacterium
TCCTTTCTTCCTCTTATTTCTACTTTTTCTCCTTCCTCCCTCCTCTCCCCCCCCCCCCCCCTCTTCCTCCCCCCCCCCCCCCCCCCCCCCCCCCCCCCCCCCACCCCTCTGTCACTTCAATAATTCTTTTACCAAGTCTAGACAGAAGCCGCTGGAATCGGGGACCGAGACTCGATGGTTGTCTCATCTTCATCATTGATATCAATAACGGCAGTGTCGCCAGGACTCAACTCTCCCGCCAGAAGATAATCGGATAGCTTGTCCTCAATACTATCTTGAATTAGACGACGGACAGGTCTCGCTCCAAACAAGGGATCGTATCCTTTTTCTGCTAGCCATTCTTTTGCCCTATCTGTTACTTCAAGCGTGATGCCTTTCTCAATAAGGCCTATTGAAACATCGTTCAACCTGAGATCAACTATCTGGGTCATATGTTCCTTGCTAAGAGCGTGGAACACGACAGTACCGTCTATTCTGTTCAAGAATTCCGGACGGAAAAAACGTTTTATCTCTTCTACAACATTGTCCTTCATCCGATCATAGTCGGCCGACTTGTCTGAACTGGAACCCCTGGCAAATCCAAGAGTCCTATCTTGACGTATTAGATCGGATCCAATGTTGCTGGTCATAACTATTATGGCATTTCGAAAGTCTACCTTACGTCCCTTAGCATCAGTTAAATGTCCATCATCAAATATCTGCAGCAGGATATTGAAAACTTCCTGGTGAGCCTTCTCTATTTCATCAAGAAGAATCACACAGTAAGAGCGCCGCCGAACGGCCTCCGTGAGTTGACCTCCTTCGTCGTAACCAACATACCCAGGGGGTGCACCAACTAGCCGCGCAACTGAGTGTCGCTCCATGAACTCGGACATATCGATCCGAACCACTGAATCTTCACTGCCAAACATAAACTCCGCGAGTTTCTCCACGAGATACGTTTTGCCCACACCGGTAGGGCCTGAAAATATGAATGCTCCTACAGGACGTTTAGGATTCTTTAGACCCGCCCTGGCACGACGTACGGCCTTCGAAACCATCTTAATGGCCTCATCCTGTCCTACTACACCTTCATGTAAAACATCTTCCATATTAATAAGGCGCTCTGTCTCTGTCTCTGACAAACGGGTAACCGGTATTCCAGTCCACATAGCTACAACTTCAGCTATGTCCTCCGCCGTCACAACAGGATTTTCCTCCCCAACTTCCTCCTGCCAAGCCTTCTCCAGTTCCTGTAATTTATCTGATAGTTTTTCTTCCCTATCACGTAATTCTGCCGCATACTCGTACTGGCGGCCTGAAATCGCCTCATCTTTTTCTTGTCTCAGGCTTTCAAGCATCCGTGACGTCTCGCTGACAGACATAGGAGCAGTGCTAAAGTTTATCCTGACCTTAGAACCAGCCTCATCTATCAAATCTATCGCTTTGTCTGGTAGAAACCGGTCAGGAATGTATCGCGTCGCAAGCGCAGCCGCAGCCTGAACAGCCTCATCAGTTATCTCAAGTTGATGATGCTCTTCATACTGGCCCTTGACTCCACGAAGTATATCGACCGTCTCTTCACTTGAAGGTTCTTTAACAGTTACCGGCTGGAATCTTCTCTCAAGTGCCGGGTCTCTCTCGATGTACTTCCGATAATCATCTAGTGTGGTGGCACCAATGCATTGCAATTCTCCCCGAGCCAGGGACGGTTTCAGTATGTTTGCGGCATCAACAGCTCCTTCTGCAGCACCAGCACCTACCATCGTGTGTACTTCGTCAATAAATAGCACGCAGTTACCACTTTCACGAATTTCTTCAACTACCTTCTTCAGACGTTCCTCAAATTCCCCCCTATACTTGGTACCTGCGACCAAGGCACCCATATCCAACGTGACGAGCCGCTTACCTTGCAATGTCGCGGGAACTTCGCTCCTGGATATACGCTGTGCTAGGGCTTCAACAATCGCAGTTTTACCAACACCAGGTTCTCCAACCAGCACCGGGTTATTCTTCGTACGACGGCTAAGAATCTGTGTGACTCTCTGAATCTCTTCTTCCCGACCCACAGTAGGATCTAGTTTCCCAGAACGGGCCGCAGTAGTCAGATCAATTCCAAGTTGATCAAGTGTCGGAGTACGAGACTGGCTTCGTCCACTCGAGCCAGATTGTGATTGACTGGAACCCTGGCTAAGTATTCGGCTGGTTTCAGCCCTCACCTTGTCCAGGTTAACCTGGAGACTCTCCAAAACACCGGCAGCTACTCCCTCACCTTCTCTTAAGAGTCCTATAAGAAGATGTTCTGTTCCTATATAGTGATGATTAAGTCTCCTAGCTTCGTCGACAGCTAGTTCCACAACTTTCTTCGTACGGGGTGTAAGGCCTTTCTCACCCGTTGCCTCACGCTCACCACGACCAATTATGAACTCCACTGCTGACCGAACTTTATCGAGTTCTACATCTAAGTTCTTTAGAACCTTGGCAGCCACACAGTCTGTTTCACGTACCAATCCAAGCAGAATATGTTCCGTGCTGATGTAACTGTGGTTGAAACGCTGTGCCTCCTCATTTGCGAGAGAAAGCACCCGCCTGGCTCTTTCCGAAAATTTCTCGAATCTACTACTCGTCATATATCTCTCCTAGACTGGCTTTGAAAACAATCAGCCGAATTAGTAACCCTCCTCCTCGGCCTGCAAAAGACTCAGTCCAAGACGCCTCCGGTCAGCTTCTATGCGAAGTACCTTAAGACGAACTTGATCGCCCTCCCTGACAACGTCTCGAGGATGCTGAATGATCCTCGGTGCGAGCTCCGAAATATGAATCAAACCTTCAACCAAATCCTCAACCCTGGCAAATGCTCCGAAATCAGTGAGTTTAGTAATAGTACCATTAACAATATCACCAACGTTGAGTTGCTCGTCTATATTATCCCATGGCTCTGGTTGAGTCTGCTTTAAACTTAGAGCTATCTTGTTATTGACAGAATCCACTTTTAGTATTTTTACGTCTATTTCTTGTCCAATAGTCAAAATTTCGTCGGGGGAACTCACAGGGCTCCAAGACAATTCCGAAATATGAACCAATCCATCCGCTCCACCTAAATCTATAAAGGCACCAAAGGTGCTAAGACCCGTTACTATTCCACGCCTGATTTCATCAAGTTTAAGTTCTTTTATAAGTTCCGCTTTATTCTTTTCCCGTTGGTCTTGTACAGCCTGACGTTCTGACAATATAGCCCTGTTTCTAGAACGATTCAGCTCAAGTACTTTCAGCTCTATTTTCTTGCCAACGTACTCGAGTCCAGTTGAACCTTTAGTTTCTTGGTCAGATTGCAAGTTACCAGGCTCACTAGTACTTTCCCCGGGACTCGTACTATCCACACCAGTATCATTTTCATCACGTATCTGTTGGAGAGTGTCTCTCGGTACCGTAACTATCTGGGACATAGGCACAAATGCCTGTACACCTTCCACTTCTACCATAGAACCACCACGATTGAACCCAGTGATGGTACCGACTAGGTATTTACCGGTCTCCAACGCCTTCTGGAGCGTACTCCAACCTTGCTCACCGATGGCCTTGTCTATTGAAAGTATAGCGGCTCTGTCAGCGCTCTCCCCTTTTATAACATAGGCGACTATCTCATCACCTATAGAGGGTATTTGTGAATCTTCGCGACGGAGAGATGTCATTTCCCCTGGGGGAACAATTCCTTCGGATTTATGACCTATGTTGACCAAAATTCCATCATGGTCAGCACGCATCACAATCCCGTCAATCACGTCTCCTCTTACTAAGGGCTTAATCTGCTCAAGTGACTCAAGCAGTTCACCCATTCCTTGGGGTTCACCTGGGTCTTGTGATTCGCTGGTCACGTTAACGCCTTTCAAACCAAGAGATAGACTGTCATGGCCAACCCTTGAATTTTAGCACATGAACACCGTTAGTAGAGATTCATATTATCCATTATATCTACCAAAACCAAAATGCCCCCTGGCAGTGACCTATTTTCCCACACCCTTGAGAGTGCAGTATCGTCAGCGCTGAGACGTTTCACTACCGTGTTCGGGATGGGAACGGGTGGGACCGTCTCGCTAAAACCACCAGAGAGCACTGTTAATTTTATCAGTTCACCGGGATTGAACATAGTCCCAGTTCAAATTTTGTATATTGAGTATAACGCCAGATTCTCGGAATCGTCAACAATGAAGTGATCAAAATCCCGTCATATATTTTGATTTCGACCCAATGAAAAATAAGCAGCACGCACCAAAACTAGATGCGCTACTATCCTAGTAATTCTCATCGCAGGAAATCTGATAAACCGGCTACAGTCTCAGTTTGCACGAGGTCTACCCGTGATTGAAAGAGATCTATTCTCTAAAGGCAATCCTATCCGGATACCATCCTGTCTATGGGATTCTCGTAGGGCAATAGCAATCTCAAGAGCCTCTCTACCAAACTCCCCTGGACAAATTTCCTCGACCCCGGCTTCGATAGAATGCGCGACACCTTCGATAGCATCCACCATTGAACTGCGAGGCCTCCAGGGATAAGGAAACATCCGTCGTGCTTCATATCCCATATCGATCTGGCCAAAAGATTTATCTTGAACCCAAAGTTCAAATTCAGTATGGTGATGACGTGAAACAATTCGGCCTTTTTCACAAAGTATTTCTATCGACCAAGATCCCTCTGGCACACGTGAGTTGATAATCGCAACAACTCCATTTTCATAGGAAACATACCCAGATCCTGAAAGATCGTGGTCCAATACAGCAGCTTCATTATTGTCCATTTGTCCAAAAACCCATTGGGCATTAGAACCTGCAAACATCCGTGCCAATGAAAGCGTATGACTCCCGATATTTGAGAGATTAAGTGGTGTATTGCATATTATCGAACGGATTTGACCAATATCACCCCTCCGAATCAATTCCAAGGCAGCCCTGTATGGCGCATACCAATTTAAGTGGCAGGCAACCGTTAAAATAGTACTTGATCTATGGCATGCCTCAATCATTTCATCTGCTTGAGCCAACGATCTACACAGGGGTTTCGTTGCAAATATCGCACGGACACCGGCTTCGACCAATTCCAACACCACATCAAGACGTTCGTCAGGGCGCGTGGTAACACTCACGATGTCCGGTGCCTCACAGGCAACCATTTCACGTACATCCGTATACAGTCCAGATGTACCCCAACGTTCCCCAAAATCCTCCAGCTTGGCCGTATCGATGTCTACACCAGCTACAAGCTCAACACCTGCAGCTTCAACCATTGCAGGAGCGTGCGCCCACGGCCAAGGATAGTGAGGCATATCAACATGTTCATCATCGATGGTACTACCCATACGCCCGCACCCAACCACTGCACCTCGGTAATTACTCTTGGGACGGGAATCGCGTATGACTTTGTAAGCGAGTTTGTTCATCGGCAACACAGTTGATCAATTAATCATAGTTGCTGGAAGTATGGTCACCAAGTAACCGAAGCTGTCTTGGATTACATTGAGCAATTATCTCCGAGTCAAACTGGAACTTATTCAAATAAGGAGGAAATTTCTGTGTAATCATTCTCTGGGCATAGTGTACTTGCAGTAGATATCTATCTTCATCACTTCGGTTCGCAGTGCCTCTATGCCAAACCTCACTGCGGAACATAACAACATCGCCTGCCCTGCATATGACACTTTTTTCCCGATGTCCATTCCATTCAGTATCACCGTTAGGAAGTCTACCTGAAAGATGGCTGCCAGGAATAAATTTAGTCGGCCCTAGATCCTCGTACATATCGTTCAGATAGTAATGGGCTGTCGAGACAAACACCGGCATATCTACACGTGGATCCGCCAAAAGATCCTCTGGCAACTCAACAGGAAGCCAGTCGCAATGAAGTTGTTGGTCCGGTCGGCCTGGACCAGTGACCCATGCGGTCATACCTATCACGTGACAATCTTCACCATGCAAGGCTTCAGCCAGATCAATCACACCATCATAATCCAGATACTGCAAGAATATCGGATCCCTATTAAAAACATTGTTGACATGCTTATTTAGAAATCCTCCATCTTCTGGGGTTGAATATCGATTGAAGCTGGCCTCAATAGGGGTTAAGCGTTTCATGACTTCCTTTAAATCAGAAACCTGGTCGGGGCTCAATGCAGATGGGAAATAACCGTAGCCATCATTTTTAACTGCCGATATTCTGCTGGCTAGATCTTTTTGGGGTTTCAGTTCCAGTACATCTGCCATAATGTTCTCCTTTGCCTACCATTATTTGGTCCAAATCAATCGCTATCAAATTATCCATCTCACCTACGCAGTGCTGCGATTAGTCGGCCGTAAATCTAACCTCGTCCTTCAGGCCAAATCCCGTCACCGGGACGAGAACCGAATCATCTCTGGTTATGGTTCCCTCAGAAAGAAGTATTGATAATCCAGCGAAGGCAGCGGCCGAAGTAGGTTCAGCAAAAACACCTTCTTGTCGTGCTAGAACCCGCTGCATATCAGATACTGCTACCTCATCTACCATGACTGCCATGCCGTTGGTTTCACGAAGAACTTCAAGTACTTGAGCAGCTCGTGCCGGAGCGGCCACAGCTATGCCTCCCGCAATCGTGGGCCGGATTGTTCCAATATCCCATTTTCCTCCGATAAATTCCGATGTAATTGGGCTGATATTTTCAGATTGAACTGCATGTAATTTGGGCATCCGATCAATGTATCCAGCAGAAATCAATTCACTGAAGCCACGCCAAGCCCCAAGGTAAAGTCCGCCATTTCCAACCGGGAACACGATATGGTCCGGTACTTCCCCGTTGTACTGTCCGAGAACTTCAAATGCAAATGTCTTGGTACCCTCAGAAAAGAACGGACTCCAAGCATGTGAAGCATAAACAAGTCCTTCTTTCTTATAAAAATCGACAGCAGCGTTTGTAGTGTCATCACGCGTTCCTTCAATCGAGTGCACTTCTGCTCCATACACCCGAATCTGCTTGATTTTTGCTACAGGCGCCGTCGCAGGAGCAAATATGTGACATTTTATGCCTGCCCGTGCAGCATATGCCGAAACTGATGCACCCGCGTTCCCAGAGGAGTCCTCTACAATCTCGGTGACGCCCAACTCCCTAGCTACTGTCAACATAACAGCTGTCCCACGATCCTTGTATGATCCGGTAGGGTTCATGAATTCTAGCTTTGCGTCGAGTAGATTGAGTCCTAGGAAATTACCTAGTTTAGGGAGTTCAATCACCGGCGTATTTCCTTCACCTAAAGAAAATAACGAAGTCCGTTCACCAAACGGCATTTTTACTTGATATCCCGAAACCTCGATATATGTTCCTTTTTCGTCGGTGTATTGGACATCAAGGGGTACATTGCAATACTGGCAATGGAACAGATCCATCCCATAGCCAAAGATGGCCTTGCAACTCCTACACTGCAAATTAACTTGAAACATATATCGAATTCTCCTGGATATAGTCGAAGTTGATATCGTGCCCGATCCCGGGCCTGTCCGGCAAGTGTACATATCCTTCGGAATCCATTGGGTCAATGTTGGCGTTTAGCCAAGGCTCAGGCTCGTCGTAATCCAACATCGGATGTAGTAGGCCACGCTCATACAACTCACCCGGTATTGGCATCGCACCAAGGGCCTGCAAATTGCCGGCCCCTCCACCATGCACCTCCATTGCCATTCCAAATGCCTCGGCCAAGTGTGCGACCTTCATTAACGGAGTTATACCACCTAAATCACCTACTCCTCCGCGGAGAACATCGCACGCATTTCTAACTATCCATTCGGCTCGAGTATAAAGGGAACCCTCCGCTGTTTCAGGACCCAAAATATTTATATTAAGTTGATCTGTGAGCCACACATAAGAAGAGATACTGTGTTCATCCATAGGTTCTTCAAGCCAATAGAAATTGAGCTTCTCAAGCTCCCTCCCAATATATAAGGCATCCTCGCGACTATAGAAGTGAAATGGATCTAGCATGAGTTTAATTTGATCACCTACTGCCTCTCGAACAGCAGCACAAGCCTTTATGTCCATCTTCGGGTCTGGAGCCCAAGAGATCGGTGGCATCCAAGTATGCAATTTAATCGCTTTATATCCACGTTTCACACAAGTCTCAGCAAACTTGCCGTATTCCTCTGGTGTACTGAGTCCATCAGTCTCTTCATCACCACACATGGTACTCGCGTACGCTTGCACCTTATCCCTAAATCCACCAAGC
This sequence comes from uncultured Dehalococcoidia bacterium, assembly GCA_964608025.1. Lineage (GTDB taxonomy): Bacteria > Chloroflexota > Dehalococcoidia > Lucifugimonadales > CAJWER01 > CAZSLO01. Next base: position 8,223 of record CAZSLO010000024.1, read on the forward strand.
AGCTTGTATACAGGTTGTCCCAAGTGGTTTCCAGCTAGATCCCATAGCGCCATATCAACCACGCCTATATCTTGGTCGAGTAGATCTCGGTTAATTCGTTTAGATTCTTTGAGCTCGTTCCAAATCTTTTCGCGATTAAACGGGTCTTCTCCAATTAATATCGGACGCAATACTCTACGAGTGATACCGGGATCAATACCGAACGAATATCCTTCAGAACCTTGATCCGAAACTACTGTCAGGATGGTCTGCACAGCCTCGTGTTCAGGCCCAGGGTGAGAATGGCCATCTGAGTCTCGGGATGTCTTAGATATGTATTTGAAAGATTGGACCTTTACGTCTACGATCTTCAATCTACATGCTCCCAAATCATATTCGCCCCAACGTGGAGACGACGGCGCGATTATAACACCGTATTTCCTGTTTACATCCTGTGCACAGAACGGGTAGTGGAGAAAATCCTATAGGCCGTAAGGACAACTGGGCTACCAGTGAACTGAATGTATCTAAATTCTTTCATTATCAAGTTTAATTCGGTGCTTCCTCCGTCGGCTCTTTATCAATAAGGCTACGGAGTTCTTCTTTAACCTTACGGATCATTTCGGTCTTCTCGGCAATACGTTCAAAAAGCTGGGATCGATATGATGCACCTTCATCAATCAAAAATGCGGCAGCTTCAGAACGACTATTTACTAATCCTGCCTCTATGAGATCATCCAGCTTAGCAACGCTTTCCTTATTAAGTCTTACCATCACCACGTTATCTCTACCAGTAAGCGCTTCACGTAGAGTCTTCTTTATTCCCTCTCCGATTGATTCTGAGCTTTTATATGCATGGCTTGCCGCAACTTTTGCCTCGTCAATAATTATGTCTATACCTTCGGAAAATCCCTTGCGCCCACCTGTGTCATTATTTCCTTCATCCATTAATCTGATCCTCTCCCTTTCCCTTGTTTTCTTGTTTTTTGCGCCCTTATCTCTCTATCTAGCTTACAGAATTACAAGTAATTATACAATCGCATAACATGTAAGTTCGTGTAAGATAATGCTGGTTGATATGTTGCCGGTCCTAGAATTCCCGTGATACTTTGAATATGGAAAGGTGGTAACTGGATATCAAGAACATCGGTAACATAAAGCTTATCTATTTACCTAGACTGGACTTGGCAAAAATTGATACGACTGCTGATTAATTCTGTCGGTGTAAAAAATGTTTAAACGGCAAGATCAAGAAGATACTGAATCTCTAGTGGATCCTCCGATCATCTCAGTAACTGGCGATGACAGTGCCAGGCAAGGTCATTCTATACCCTGGTTTAGAGATAGGATCCTCATATTAACTATCCTCGGTATATTGGTGGCAGACCAGATTACCAAATATATCGTCAAGACCAATCTCGATCTGTACGAATCATGGCCACGGGAAGGAATATTCCGAATAACTTACGGTACCAACTCTGGCACCGCATTTGGTCTATTCCCCGACCAAACCACTGTCTTGATCATAACTTCGCTCCTAGCGATTGGATTCATATATTTCTTCTACAAGTCACATTTTCTTCCTGGGCGCATATTAAGACTCGCGATCGGGCTCCAGCTTGGTGGGGCCTTCGGCAATCTTCTTGACAGAATCAGGCTAGGATCTGTTGTAGACTTCATCGACATAGGATGGTGGCCAATTTTTAACATAGCTGACTCATCCATAGTCACAGGTATAGGTCTTTTGATTCTGGTAGTACTATTCAAACTAGAAGATGTCGGCCAAGAAAAATCATCCGGAAAAGGGTCCTGAAAATGAGAGAGCCGGCCGATTCCCAAACAGCCGTTCAAAATGACGCGCAAATTCCGGGTTCATAAGGCAGGAGAGCGCCTCGATAGCTTCCTCTCCGAGCGGTGTCCTGACCTTTCAAGATCAAGGATCCAGACCCTGACTATAAACGGACACATCACTTTAGATGGTGCTAAGGCTAAGCCGGCAACAAGACTTAGAGAGGGTCAGCTGGTCAACATCGTTGTACCAAAGCCATCTGATAGTGGCCTTGTGCCTTACCCCATTGAGCTGGACATCCTATCAGAAGACCAAGAAATTCTGGTAATCAATAAGCCTGCAGGCTTAGCTACACATCCATCTCCGGGTCACCCTTCACGCACCTTGGCCAACGCAATTCTTGCGCACGATCCTAGTCTCGAAGGAATTGGTGGAGAAATTAGGCCAGGTATCGTTCACAGATTAGACAAAGACACTTCAGGCCTGCTCGTTGTTGCCAAAAATGAAAAGGCCCACAGATATCTCTCTAATCAATTCAAGGCACGTACCGTGTCAAAGAGATACCTTGCACTCGTAGTCCATAATCCTAATCTAGAACATGCAGTGATTGATGCACCGATTGGCAGGCATCCCATTGACCGCAAACGTATGGCGATAGTCAGTTCAGGCAGGGATGCTATTACTGAATACACAGTTATTAAAAATTATCTCGGACATTCTTTGCTGGATGTCCGACCAAAGACGGGGCGTACGCATCAAATCCGTGTGCACTTGGCATCAATCGGACACCCCGTATCTGGAGACTCGATCTACGGTAGATATTCTCCAGAATTAGATCGCCATTTCTTACATGCATATCTCTTGGGCTTCAGGCACCCCAAGAACCAAGAACCTGTGGAGTTCCGGCAAGAACTCCCCGATGAACTCCGTACTTTTCTAGATAAACATCCTATTTCCGATGTGTAGTATCCATATTAAATTCAGTCGCCCCACCGCCAAGCTATAGTTTACTCCAGTAGTAAGAACGCGAATATCAACCCGATTCCAATAACCATCATCCCAAATTGGGTAACTGAACTCATCAATCCACGTTAGTGGTGAAGTTCTGGAATTAAATCAAGGCCGGCTATATAGATAAATCTACCGGCTGTCAGGGGTACCATTACGGCATCCTAATCCCCAATGGCTGGTCCCGATAACAGGCAAAGTGCTACTCCCACAATCGCTAGCATCCCTGATAGGAGGTTCAGGAATAGAGTACTTTAGGAGACAATCCAGCGTGAACTAGGATTCCAAAATCCCTTAGTTCCTGGGAAATTCCATGTAATGCCTCGGCGGCTGTGTCTGCTAGTCCAAGTGAGATACTCACGAAATAACTAACCCCAATTATCAAGCCAGCCATAAAATTGTGCATGCCAAATTGATGATATCGACATAGGTAACTAGGTGTACTGGATTGATGGATTGTTCATGGTGTCAATTTAGGTATCACTCCATGATGAAGAATGGCAAGCTCGGCGTGCTAAAATTGGACTTGGAGGACCTTACCCTATGAAAAATAAAGTTCGTGTGAGGCTGGCACCTAGCCCAACAGGCGTACCACACGTCGGTACAATACGAACTGCCATATTCAACTGGCTGTTCGCAAGGGGTGGAGATGGATCCTTCATCATAAGGGTCGAAGATACTGACCAAACACGGTTCGTGGAAGGATCAATTGATGATCTACTAGCTTCACTACAGTGGCTTGGAATGGACTGGGATGAGGGTCCAGATATCGGAGGTCCGTTTGAACCTTACTACCAATCCGAACGCTTGAGAAATTACCATGAAGTAGTAGACCTCCTGGTAAACCAAAAAACCGCTTACTATTGCTATTGTTCACCACAACGGCTAGAGGACGTCCGCAAGAAGCAATCGGGATATGATCGGCGATGCCGATATCTAAGTGACGAACAAAGGGCCGATCTCGAAAAATCCTGCGAGTCATCGGTAATACGTTTCGCTATGCCCCTTGAAGGACAAACAGTCCTAGATGACCTTATTCGTGGTACGGTAAAATTTGAGAACAACTTGATCGATGATTTTGTAATGATTAAGTCAGATGGGTTTCCAACCTATCATCTAGCCAACGTAATAGATGACCAATCTATGGAAATTTCTCATGTCTTCAGGGCAGAGGAATGGTTATCGAGCACACCAAGACACCTGGGAATATACGATGCCCTTGGATGGGATCCGCCTTTGTTCGCACATTTCCCGCAAATCCTTGCACCAGATAAATCGAAACTTAGTAAGAGACATGGTGCAACGTCCATACAGGAATATAGGGCCCAGGGATTTTTACCAGATGCCATTTTCAACTTCCTAGCTCTTCTCGGATGGTCTCTAGATGACAAGACAGAGATCATGTCTTCTGACGAACTAAAAAAGAATTTCTCATTGGAACGAGTGGCGAAATCTGGGGCGATGTTCGACGTGAAAAAACTAGAATGGATGAACGGACACTATATTCGTCAAGCATCTTTAGGGCATATCGCTAATTCCCTCCTTGATTACTGGCAAGAATTTCCGACCGAAGGTATAAAGCCCCTGCCCGACCGTGAAACACTAATTCGAATAGTGCCCTTGATACACCAAAGAATCAAAACTCTCAAAGACGCAACACCCCTAATCAGCTTCTTTTTTCAATCTACAATACACTACGACATAAACGAGCTCGTCCAGAAAAACATGGACACCAATAGTACTAAGCTGGCCCTCCTAGAAACTTCATCGCTTATCGAATCGATGGAAAACTTTGACGCATCAACAATCGAGAATACACTTCGAAACCTAGCTACTGATCTTGGTATTAAACCAGGCCAGTTATTCGGATCAATCCGGGTGGCTACCACGGGCCTGAAGGTAGCGCCACCTCTTTTCGAAACACTAGAAGTATTGGGAAAGAAGCGTTCCTTAACTGCTATAGATTTAGCAGTTGAAAAACTCCAGGCCACGAGTGTGCAGCAATCCGAGTCCTAACCCACTTAGTTGACACCCATTATGGTGTCAGAGACTATTTGTACGCCGTAAGGAGCAAAAAAAACACATGACCTTGCAAGAAAAACTTCAAACAGATTTGAAAAAGGCGATGAGGGACCGTGATGAGACGCGAAAGTCTGTCATACGATTCGTTCGCGCTGCGATCCATGACAAAGAGATCGAAACCCAGTCACCTCTAGACGATGAAGGCATAATCACCGTGCTTGTTCGTCAGGCACAGCAACGTCTAGACAGTATCGAGGCTTTCGAACAAGCTGATCGCCAAGACCTTGTGGAAAAGGAAAAATCAGAACTTACAATTATCCAGCAGTATCTACCGGAACAAATGCCAGAATCAGACATTAGAGATTTAGTTCAAGATGCGATCGAAAATACTTCCGCATCTGGTCCTCAAGATATCGGCAAGGTAATGCAGCAAGTGATGCCACAGATAAAGGGAAAGGCGCCCGGTAAAATTGTAAGTCAAATAGCACAAGAACTACTAAGATCTTGAGAATCCTGTTATGCAACATTATTCTCACCTCAACTTGGAGGGCATCTTAATCCATTGAGATTCGGGGTCATCATATTTCCGGGTACCTGGAGTGACAAGGACTGCTTTCATGTCCTTGATAACGTTTTTGTTCAACCAGTTGACTATGTATGGCACAAGGAAACAGATCTCTCCTCTTATGATTGTCTAATTATTCCTGGGGGCTTCTCTTACGGTGATTATCTAAGGGCAGGTGCAATAGCGAGATTCTCACCGGTAATGCAATCGTTGGAAAATTTCGCGATGAAAGGTGGCTTAGTATATGGAATTTGCAACGGATTTCAGATTCTTTGCGAAGCAGGTTTACTGCCTGGTGTACTAACACGTAATTCACATCTCCAATTCAGATGTGAGTGGGTCACGCTCCGCATAGAATCTAATGATTCACCTTTTACCCAGTCCGCAGAGACAGGCCAATTACTGAGAGTGCCAATTTCACACGGGGAAGGCAATTATTTTGCTGATCGAAAGACTGTAGATGAATTGGAAACAAATGGGAGAATTCTCTTCAGGTACTCAAGCGAATCAGGTGATATCGTCCCTGGTGCCAATCCCAACGGGTCTATCAATAACATTGCTGGGATTACCAACGAAGCTGGCAATGTACTAGGTATGATGCCTCATCCGGAAAGGTGTTGCGAAGAGATCGTTGGTGGAGTGGATGGTAAAGTTATTTTTAATTCTATTATTGAATCTTCCCGAAAATTCTCTGCATGACAGGAATAACTTTCTCCCTTCTGGCAGGCATGGGCTTTGCAGCGTCGGCTGTATTCGCCAGGATTGGACTGCAAAATATCTCGACAACATCCGGCACATTGTTTTCTCTCATAGTAAGCACCATAGGCGCTTTTGGATTAGCATTGCTATTAGACCCATCGAATATTTTGGTGCCATCGGGTGTTTCTCTTGCGTGGCTGTTCTTTACAGGCTTGCTGAACTTCCCGCTAGGCCGACTTTTCAACTTTGCGGGGGTCAGGTTAGCAGGAGTATCTAAGGCAAGCACGATCGTGGCTACATCGCCGTTATTTGCAACCGGATTAGCAATAATACTTCTAGATGAATCGATCGATTTTTCAATTCTAATAGGCACTTTTGCAATCATGGGTGGCATGATTCTAATTCTATATCGAGAATGAGAATACAACCTACTTTTAATCCTGTCCTCTACGGATATCTCGCGGCATTTATCTCGTCTTTCAGCTACGGGATAGCAGCTGTAGTTACAAAAAAAGTCGTCACAGACATTGCTGCACCAATGATTACGACAGCGTACGCACTCCTTTTTGGCACCATGATCATGGCCGCTATTTTCAACCGCACCGCCTATCAGGAAGTCAAGAATGCACCCAAAAACTCTCTCATATACATGTCTTTGGCTGGAATTGCCGGATTATGGGGAGCTATTTTCTATCACTTAGCACTGCTTGATTCCCAAGTGATTCTAGTTACACCTGTTTCCAGTACTTACCCGCTTATAGCAATAATCATGACGTCCATCTTTTTAAGACGTCTAGAGAAAGTCCATATCCGTACAGTTATAGGCGCTATTATTGTTGTCTCAGGTGTAGCATTAATATCTTTAGGACAAACAAGATGATTGTAAACCACGCTATATACATACATACTCCATATTGTTACTTGTATCACATACTACGATCTCGGTGGTCAATCTAGACATGTCCGTACCCAAAGAAATCCTGGAAAATCTAGCCCTCAACGAGAATGAATACGAAAAAATCGTAGAACGGCTTGGTCGAGAACCCAATGAACTCGAACTTGGCATGTTTGGCTCCCTGTGGAGCGAACATTGTGGCTATAAACATTCGAAACCACTCCTGCAGATGTTTTCCAGTGATAATCCACGTTTACTGGTAGCTGCAGGCGAAGAAAACGCCGGCGTGGTGGATATAGGGGATGGACTGGCAATTGTATTCAAAATCGAATCCCATAACCATCCTTCTGCCATTGAACCATTTGAAGGAGCTGCCACGGGTATTGGTGGAGTCGTTCGCGATATCATAGCCATGGGTGCAAGACCAATAGCACTTCTGAATTCCCTGCGATTCGGCCCACTATCAGAATCAAATAATCGTTTTCTATTCAATGGAGTCGTTTCAGGAATATCTGCTTATGGAAATTGTATAGGAGTACCCAACGTTGGAGGCGAGGTTTCATTTTCTCCAAGTTATTCTGGCAATCCACTAGTCAACGCAATGTGTGTAGGTCTACTCGACAAAAATAAACTGATGCGAGCAAATAACGGTCCTCCAGGCACCATACTTATCCTTGTCGGATCTGAGACTGGTAAGGACGGGATCCATGGCGCTTCTGGCCTAGCTTCTCGTACTTTCGAAGATGACCGGGAGCTTCGTCCCGCTGTCCAGGTTAGCAACCCATTCCTGGAAAAGATACTTATAGAAGCATGTCTTGAGGCTGCAACAAGCGGCCACCTAATTGGAATGCAGGACTTGGGAGCAGCTGGTCTTACTTCTGCTTCCGTAGAGGCTGCCGACAACGGCAGTGGCGGTTTTGACCTCGATGTTGCTGAAGTCCCCCGCAGGGATAAAGATATGACCCCGTACGAAGTAATGCTCTCGGAATCCCAGGAAAGAATGCTCGTATTTGCTAAAGAAGATCACGTAAATGAAGTACGAAAGATCTTCGACCGATGGGACATCCAATCTACGGTGATCGGCAAGGCTACAAATACGGGGGAAGCCAGAATATTTGAAAATAGCCTGCTAAAGGGAAGTTCGCCTGTTAAAATTCTAAATGATCCTCCGCTATACCAAATTGATGGCACCGAGCCTTTATGGCAATCAAAACTCCAAGATTACGACTTGACAACTGTACCCTTACCCCAAGAATCACCCTCGTCCATACTACTTCGGTTATTAGAAACACCAAACATAGCGAGTAAGAAAGCGGTGTTTCGCCAGTACGACCATCAGGTTCAGACCAATACGGTAGTTGCTCCCGGATCAGATGCCGCCGTTTTGAGAATCAAAAACACATCCAAGGGTCTTGCAATGTCAACGGATGGCAACGGGAGATACTGCTATCTAGATCCTTACATCGGTGGAATGATCTCGGTCGCAGAAGCATGCCGTAACGTATCTGCAATGGGTGCCAAGCCCGTGGCACTTACAAACTGTCTCAATTTTGGCAATCCGGAACGAGCCGACGTCTATTACCAGCTTGAGAAATGTGTCCAAGGTTTGGCCCAGGCCAGCGAGGCTTTCGACGCCCCGATCATTAGCGGCAACGTTAGCCTCTATAACGAAACTCGCGGAACTGCTATATATCCCACACCTATTATAGGAGCTCTTGGGATACTTGATGACGTGACCACGTATTTGACCCCGGGATTCAAAGAAGTCGGAGATTTGATCGTACTCATTGGATCAGAAAAACTACATGGCAATATAGATTCTATTGGCGGTACCGAATACCTTGAGGCGATACATGGACTTGTCGCTGGAAAACCAAACTTACAAATCAACTTAGAGATCTCCACACAACGGGCATGCGTAGAGGCATCAAACCGCCGCTTGCTTAGTTCCGCCCACGATTGCTCTGACGGTGGTCTCGCAGTTGCGATATCCGAGTCGTGCATAGCAGGCAAAATGGGAGCTACTATATACGAACCAATATCCGGTAGATGGGATGCATTACTGTTCGGAGAGGATCAGTCTAGGATTCTTGTCTCAGTCAATCCCTTTAATTTACCCCTTCTGGAAGAAATATGTAGGGAATACGGGGCGACTTGGGTGTTAATTGGTAAAACAGGAGGCACCTCGATGATCATACAAGAATTTATTGAAATACCCGTGGATGATCTTTGTTCGGCCTGGGCACAGGGGATTAAAAAGGCCTCGGGACCTTCGACTTCGGTCCCATTAGCTTGACAGTCCAAGATAGCCGATGCTAACTTTGAACAGGTTCAACGACAGTTATAATCACTAACTGCCAACCTAACAACGAAATTGGAGGTCTGTGTGCCTAGGTACGATTACCAATGTCAGACCTGCAGCCATGAGTTTGAATTGAGACAGAGTTTTTCATCCGAACCCGTAGCTGCTTGTCCGGAATGTGGGAACACTTCTCGGCGGCTTATCCGTGCTGTACCAGTCGTTTTCAAGGGATCGGGATTCTACGTGAACGACTATGGGAAAGGATCAAACAGCGGTTCCTCTGGACAGCCATCTGACTCTACAAAAGATACTGCCACTTCAGATAACAAGAAGGCCGAAAGTAAGTCAAAACCGGACAACAAGGCCGAATCTAGTAAAAAATCAGAACCCAGCACAAAACCCGAATCTAAGAAAGAGAAGGTCTCCTCAAGTTAGGGGAGGATAGAAACCGTGCGCGCCCTGCTACAGCGGGTCACTCGCGCATCAGTTGCTATTGATGGAAACCCAACCGGTTCTATTGGGTTGGGCCTTGTCGTATTTATAGGAATATCCAAGGAAGACTCCCCAGCTGATTCCCTTCACATAGTAGATAAGACCACCAATCTTCGTATTTTCTCAGACAATGAGGGTAAGTTCCAAAGTTCAGCACTAGACACTAACGCCGAGTTACTTGTTGTAAGTCAATTTACTCTTTATGGTAATACCCGTAAAGGGCGTCGACCCAGCTTTACGAATGCAGCTATGCCAGAGATTGCCAAATCACTCTTCGAACACACTCTACAACTGTTCAAAGAAACTGGTCTGAGAGTAGAGACGGGTAGATTCCAAGCAAATATGGAAGTGTCGATAGTAAACGATGGGCCCGTTACTATCATGCTGGATTCCGATAACAGGCAGATACCTAAAGCTAACTAGACATCATTAAACTAGTACTTTTTAAATACCGGTGGATAGACACCCCAGTATTAACTACTCATCTACCACAATTACGGCGGATAGCAAATCTGTTCTGGCATAGCCAACCGAATATTTAACTATATTTTTGTTATTTTCATTGTATTGATACTTGCCAGGGATCATTGCTGACTAAAACTAATATCGAGTCTTTAATCTCTTCACCGTGCCATCCATATACTGTTCCAAGATATTCCTATCGATACCATTGAAGATCGCGGCATCTATATTTTTTTGAGCTTCTTCTTTATTTCCAATCAGCCTGTATACGATAGCTCTGCCTGCAAAAGGCGATACAAGCGTATGGTTTAAATCCAAGGCCGCATCAAAATCTGATATCGCTTTCTTCCATTCCCCGAGTTCCATATAGGCAGTGCCTCGACTAGTATAACTTTCCGTAATTTTAGGCCGGATATTTATAGCCTCGGAAAAAGCCCCGGCTGCTGACCGAAAAGCATTATCCGCCGCCTCGTAATCTTCCTGTTCCCAATATTTCTTTCCTTCCGTTAAATAACGCTCACCCTGCCGATAGTGATCCTTGAATTCTGGCTCAAGCTTGGCTTGTGGTACAGGGGTCGTTACTGGTCTACCGTATCGACCTTCAAACGCGGCGGGTATCGTAGGGCTTGCAACCGGCGTTAGCAAAATAGATATTCGATCCCTAGGAGTTGGCACAGCAGATGGCTCTCCTACAGGCACCGTTTTAGTCTCGGTTACGCCGGATCCGACATTTGACTTACCGCCGTTACTAGCAGGTCGTTCGACCTCTATAGATACGCTTGGTTCTATTGCACTATCCCCACTGGTATTATTGCAGCCCCCATAAATCAGCACTACAACTGAAACAAAGCAAATAAATGTTATCCGCTTTATCATCATGAATCTTGGCAAAGGTACCCAGACAGGGTGACTAATCAATTAAATCACCTCTATCATCCAGAATATTTCTTGACTTCACTTTGCGCTCAATCGATATCACTTCTTCAATCTTAAACACGGTTTCGTCCAACTTTCCTGTCTCATTTAAAACTACGTGGTCAAACCAGTCCGCCTCCTCCATCTCACTCTCTGAGGTATTCAGCCTAGTGTTTAAAGATTCTTCGGATTCAGTCATCCGACCACGAAGCCGTTCCTTCAGTTCATCTACGCTCGATACCGATAGGAATATCAATACAGCTTCAGGCATTAACTCCTTTATTGTCGATGCACCCTGTACATCTGTCTTCACGATCACATCGTATCCTCGTTCCAATGCTTCAATAACCTGATTTTTTGGTACTCCATACAGATTACCGTAAACCTCGGCCCATTCAAGTAATTCATCCTCCCCAATCATATTCCGAAATTCATTCTCAGATATAAAGATGTAGTCTTTACCGTCGGTCTCATTTTCACGCTGTGTCCTTGTAGTCGCAGTTACCGTGTAATAGTAAGGTCGATCATGTTCTTTCATTCTCGACAACACGGCATCCTTACCAACACCCGACGGACCAGACAAAACTATCAACATCGGGGACGATTCTTTTTCCATTAAATGGACTATTCACCCAGTGAGATTGACTGCAGGTCATTCCAAAAACTTGGATAGGATACTCCCGCAACCTCCGCGTCAACAATTGCAGTCTCACCTTCCGAAACAAGTCCTGCAATTGCCATAGCCATGGCAATACGGTGATCCCCAAAACTATCAACCTCAGAACCATATAGCCTGCCGGTCCCCTCGATAATCATTCCATCTTCACGTTCCTCGACGATCGCACCAAGTCTTTTGAGACCATCGACGGTCGCTCCAATCCGATCAGACTCCTTCACACGTAATTCGGATGCGTCCCTGATGATAGTTTGGCCATCTGCAATTGAAGCCGCAACAGCAATAACTGGTAGTTCATCAATCACACGTGGTATCACATCCCCTCCGATCTCCACACCTCGTAATTGGCTGGATTCGACTATGATGTCAGATACGGGTTCCCCACTTTGTTCCCGACGATTTTCCAAGGTTATACGTGCACCCATTTCCCGCAATAATTGTATTACGCCAGAACGAGTTGGGTTGATCCCAATCCCACTCAATTTCAAACAGGCATCAGGGTGAATGCATCCAGCCACAATCCAAAAAGCGGCGCCACTAATGTCTCCCGGGATAGATAGGTTAACTGAATCCAGTTCGGATTCTTTTACCGTTACTCGAAGTCTGTCTACATCAATCTCTGCACCCATCGCATTCAACATAAGTTCCGTATGATCTCGAGAAAGCGAGGGCTGTATTACCGTCGTCTCATTTTTAGCAAAAAGTCCTGCTATAAGAATGCTTGATTTAACCTGAGCCGAGGCTATAGGTTGGCTAAACTCAATACCAGTCAAATTACCACCATTTACAGCAAGGGGTAGACGGGAGTCATTATCTCTTCCAACGATCTTTGATCCCATTAATCTCAAGGGCTCAATCACCCTACCCATAGGTCTTGATCGTAAAGACTCATCACCTGTGATAACACTGAAAAATGGTTGGCCCGACAGTAGTCCAGTAACAAGACGTGCAGCCGTTCCACTGTTACCAGCATCCAATACATCTAATGGTTCACTAAGACCACCGTCACCACATCCAGTTATCTCAAAACATTCGTGCATGTTACTGACACTGCAATCATAATGTTTCCTTACTGTTACTCCGAGTCCACGCATACAACTGAGTATGGAAGTCCGATCATCCCCTTCGCAAAGATTGGACACATGTGCCTTACCTTTGGCAATCGAGTTAAGGAGTATAGCCCTCTGGGAAATCGATTTATCTCCCGGCAATTCCAGCGTGCCGGCAAGACGAGGTGTAGGTCTAATAAATTTTTTCATGCTCTATTGTGTTCCTAAACAGATAAAACTCCGTAATGGAATCTTTTAATGTCTGTTTTTATCTGAATTAGCGTTACCAAAATTGCCCTTGAAACGCTTGGATACCCTTCTTCCAAAAAAGAACCCGGACATGGTTTCACCAACACCAGGCAGATCTTCTTGTTGCTGTGATGCGATTGTGCCAGCCTTCCATTTCGCCCACTCGTCAAGTGCCCGATCGAAGAATTCATTTATTTCGTCACTACCCGATTCGACCAACTCACGGCATTTCAAAAGATTTTCAATAATATGGTCTATCCATCGGACTAAATCCTCAGGGTTCTCAAGAAAGGCCGATCCCAGACCATTCGAATTTCCAGATGCTAGGGCTGATATCTGTTCAAATTCTCCCCCTGCAAGTTGTGCTATTTCTCTCCACGCTGGACTCTTGGAAAGAGAATTAACAAGTGTGGAGGAAAGTAATAGAGGAAGTTGAGAGGCTGCCGCAGCGTAAGAATCATGTTCATGTTCGTCAAGAAAGAGCGGCTTAGATCCAAGAATTTCAGCCAATCCTATCACGGACTTTAAAGCTGCCTGATCAACTTTACTCGGCGCAACTATACAGTAGAAAGCATCCTGGAAAGCGGTTGGGCTCGCGTCATCGATCGATTTCATCCATACTTTGGGAATAGGTCTACCACCTACAAATTCCACGTTTTCAGGAAGATATTCCTCTGTCCATTCCATCATTTTAACTTTAAAAGTCCCCGTGTCTGTAACAACACACCCTTTTTCAAGAATTGGCCCTATCGCCTCTAATATTTCCCTAGTCTCTCCAAAATGCGTATCTAGAATTACCATGCCAGCACCATTCAGTGCTGAACGGAGATTGCTACTTATAGTGTCAAAGGCACCAATTTTTTTACCTTGATTCAGGATAGTCCTGTCTCCAGATGTCCCTAACACCTCGACCCCATCAAGACTAGATGATTTGAGACCAAGTCCTATAGATATCCCAACCGGTCCCATACCTATAATCGTTATTCGTTCCAATATTTTAATCCCATCTATTATTATTTTTTATTCAATGGATTATTGATATCAAATCGCGTTCAGGAGTGTCCAGCCAACACTATGGTAGCCAACGTCGTAAAGATAGGCTCAATGATTATAGCTAAGATACCTCGTCCAGGTATCAAATAATCGAAAAATATTAGTCCTAGAAGGATCATTGGTCCATGCGGTTCCAAACGCCTAAAACCCTCAGCAATATCACGTGGCAAGACCCCAAGTGCTATCTTAAAACCGTCCAGAGGTGCAATGGGAATAAGGTTGAATGCTGCCAATACTAGATTCAAACCAATCAACGTTTGAAGAAAATATCCAATAAGCTGATCAGCACCTCCTCCGAATGTTACAAACCCATATCCTGTTGAATCAACAAGACCAATTCGAATCGGCAAAGTGGATATGATGGCCAAAACAACATTTGAGATTGGTCCTGCTGCAGCTACCAAGGCCATTCCAGATCTGACCCCTGCCATCAAATTGTAGGCATTCACAGGCACCGGCTTACCCCAACCAAAACCAGCCAGGAGAATCATTACTGACCCCATTGGGTCCAAATGGCTGACCGGATTTATGCTTAGTCGTCCTTGTCGAGTGGCTGTAAGATCCCCAAGCAAATTTGCACTTAAAGCATGGCAAAATTCATGGAAGGTGATAGCTACTACGAGAGCCAACAGGAAAACGATGACGGTTACCAATCCATCAAGAGGATTCTCTATTAACAGATCTATAGATCTAAGTAACACAGCGACTCAAAAATACAGCTAGAAAAAAGATAGTAGGCAGGCCAGTTTCACACAAGGGTCTCTCAGGTGACCCTATCTGCCAACTAGCCTCACGGAAACCAAAATTCACAATCATGCTGACCACGAAAAGGGGACGAGTTATAGACCTCGTCCCCTAGCTTATTTCCCCTATTTTATGGTTGCAATCAGTGGCCACCACATCCACAACCACCACCACAACCGCAGCCGCCACAACCTCCACCACTCATCTGCATATTTGGATTGCTTATAACAAATCCACTGCGCATCAAGCCATCAACGTAGTCTATCTGTGACCCGTCAACTAGGGAGGCACTCTC
>CAZSLO010000025.1:0-48851 GCA_964608025.1 uncultured Dehalococcoidia bacterium
GATATCATCTCTATATCAGAAGCAGTGACTTCCGTGATAATGACGTCCGGATAGGCCGATGGGTGAAATAATTTCAGGAAGCCGGAATTGTCTGATTCGTTCGTTTCCGCTATCTTCCCATCTGGGTCTACCTGGAACGTGATCGTGCTTAGGCCGGTATCTAGCACGCTGCTGTCGAAGTATGCCGCGATGATGATGGCCTTCCAAGCTTGAATTGTCTGCTCTGTCTCGACAATCACGTCAACGTTTTGTTTATCGAACGCCAGAACCCGGGTTCCCGCTGGGAGGGTGACCGAATAATAAGAAAGGTTCTGGAGTTTCAATTCAGCCTTGATACCCCAGCCTGATGGGAAGTGTCCTGTTGGATCCTCCCCGTTTTCCTCTCCAATTACGAGAAGTTTTAAGTGTTCCAACGGGTCAATGAACAGGTTTGCCTGGGATTCATCTGCTAGAACCTGGTTTGTTTCATTAGACGTAAATACAACTGAAATCGTCAGGACTGAAAGTAAAGCCAGGAAAATATTCATCGACCGTTTACCGGAAAAGAATCCACTCCTCATCCAGGTCCATCTGGTAGGTCGAGCTTTATTCTTTTGAGTACCCGACTCCGAGGACTATGGACTTCTGTTCCCCGGTACTTGCACTGGCTATGATCTCAATGATGTTGAGACCTGGCTTTAGGGATATCTCTTGCTGGAAGCGTCCATTTATATCAGGCTCAAGGATGTAGTTATTAATAGTTACCAGCGCGTCAACACGTGTCCTTGCTTTGATGATGATTGAAGATTTCTTGACGATAGAATCGAGGTTGGTTGGAGACTCCAGCTCCAGGAAGAAGTCTTTGACAGGAGGAATTGGAGTACCAGGAGGAGTGGCTGTTTTAGATACCTTGCGGGTTGGCAGAGGCCTGTCACGAGTTGACTTGGTAGTAGGTGTAGCTACTTTGGCAGGAGGAGATGTGCTTGATGGTGTGGGAATCCCACTTGTTGTGCGGGGTGTCGCTTTCGGGGAGATGGCAGTAGTGGTCGGTGATTTTTCGGAAGAGGATGTTGCAGGGACCTGGGCGAGGCCTGACGCAGGCGTCGGGTTATCTACAACCGACGTAGAATCGCCGTTACAACTACCACACGCTGCGATGAAGATAGATGCAGAAAATACTATCAGCCCGATAAATATGTTTTTGCGTGATAAAGTCAATGTGATCCGGTTAGTGGATCGTCTCCTAGTTTGTTTCCTAGGTGACCCAAGGAATTTCCTCGATTATAACGATCTTTAGGTAAATACCAAGAACCACGTGCTCTATTCTGGGATGTGTATGATACATCCCAGGGTTAGTTGTAGTGTCTACCAAGTCTGGTTCCGCGTTTGTAAACTCCTGCTATTCAGACAAGGCCTTGACGATTTCTTCGCAAAATTCCGGGAGATCGTCAGGTACCCTGCCGGTAATGATGTTGCCGTCTCGCACTGCGGGGACATCCAGTAGCTCGGCACCCGCGTTGATCAAGTCGTCATGTACTGCATCGTAACCACATGTCTTGACCCCCTTGGCCAGGCCTGCAGATACGAGGAGCCATGGTCCGTGACAAATTGATGCGATGATCTTACCTGCTGCGTGACATTGGCGAGTTAGATCCAGGACATCACGGTTTAATCGTAAGGAGTCAGGGGAGTATCCTCCGGGGAATAGAAGGCAGTCGGTTTCCTCAACCTTGATGGTCTCGAGGTCCCGGACGATATATCTTGTCCCTTCAGCCATCACTGGGATTGGTACGGGATGCCCGAAACGTCCTGTAACTGGTTTTCCTGGTACGAAGGGACGGGGGTGTAAGCCTTCATTGACAGGAACTATGACGATTTCTGCTCCCAGGTGATTGAGCTGCAAGACAGGATAAAGCAGTTCTATGTCTTCGAATTCCTGGGCAACTACTATCACTACTCGTTTTCCATTAATTGGTCCGGGCATTTCTTACCTCCGAAGTTGATAGGATCCCTTTATACATATTTTGCTCAGTCGAAGATACCCGAATGATTGATTCGTGACAAATCTGGATAAATAAATATCGGATATAGATGACTATTATTAATCGCGTATTCTTAAACTGGGAGACTTATACGGTATCCTAGGAAAATACATGATGAGACCTTGAATCTGGGGGAAATGATGCCAGATACTCCGATATTGGACGGTGAACCGCTTAATGCCAAGGATACGAGGGAGATCGCGGATAAGTTTTTCCGTGACGGATTCGTACACATTCCTGGCGTCCTTACTCCAGGGGAGATTTCAGAGCTTCGTGCCAAGACCGACGAATTCCTGGATGATCCCGGGTTGCAAGCACGGGAGAATCCGGATCTTGGTGACAAGAGATACGTAGAAATGAAGAAAGACCTGGCTACAGGTGATGACCTACCTTTCATACTCCGAAATAGCATCGAACTGGACCAGGTTTTCCGTGACATGCTTGTCCGGGAACCGATTCTCAGTCTCTCGGAAGCTATAGTTGGGGAAGATAGCAAGTTTTGTGGACAGAATATCATTCGGAATTTGCCTGGACTGTCGATTGATAAGTGGCATACAGATGGTCAAACCTACTTCCCGTTGCCCGGGGAAATAGATCGACACGATAGACGGATACGTATGCCCGTAATGTGGCTTACCGTGCAGATGCCCTTAACCGACGTGGAGTCGATCGAGTATGGCCCGACACAATATGTGCCGGGTAGCCATTACGCAGGTAGAATGCCGAACGACGAGGAAAACCCGAAATTCGATGGTAATGGCCCCGTCTCTGTGTTCTGCAAGGCCGGGGATATCTATTTGCATGATCCAATGTGCTGGCATCGAGGATCGCCTAATACTTCAAATCGTACTCGCTACCTGTTTCAATCCCAGTACGCGGCACGTTGGGCGTATACCCGCTTCAACCTGTACAATCGTGTGCCTGTAGATGATGATTCACTACGATTGTCCAGTGATAAGCTATTAAACTTGCTGGGTCGACCTAGGCCGAGCAGATCCTAGGGAGTGATTACTAATATGATTAGAGAATTATTTAGCTTTCCCAATCCTGTAAACGAGGTTGCCGCCAGGCTGGTAGCGGGCATGGTCATGCTGCTTTGCATCGGCACGGTGATTTCCGGGCATCCATTATTATTCGTGGTACTGGCATATGGCTTCCTCGCCAGGGTAGCTACCGGGCCGACGCTCAGTCCACTGGGGCTTATTGCCACGCGGGTCATAGTACCTTTACTTGGTAATCCTACCCGGCTTGTACCTGGACCCCCGAAACGATTTGCCCAGGCGATCGGACTCGCATTTTCTGGTTTGGCCCTCGTACTTGTTTTGATACTCGAATCTACGGTTTTGGCAAAATCCCTTGTGGGAGTACTGGTAGTTTTCACGTTCCTTGAATCTGTTCTCGGGTTCTGTGCCGGATGTTTTGTATTCAACTACTTGATGCGATGGGGCCTGATTCCTGAGTCAGTTTGCGAACAGTGCGTAATTTCCACTGGGGATGATGATTAGGGGTCCACTTATGGAACGGAATGCCTGGAAGGATCGAACTTGAAGTTTGGCATAAAGCTTCACCATTCAGGTCCCGGGGCCAGTGCTGGTTATATGAAGCAATGGGCACAGTTTGCCGAGACGCTGGGATACCACTTGATCATGACCGCGGACCACATCGCCCTTACCGAAGAGGTCCTTGAGGAATACCCGGCGCCATATTACGAGCCATTTACTAATCTCGCGTGGCTTGCTGCACATACCGAACGTATTGAGCTGGGTACAACAGTGATAGTAGTACCCTACAGAAATCCACTACAGCTTGCGCACCTGGCTTCCAACCTGGATCAGCTTAGCGACGGCAGATTCATATTCGGAGTGGGAGTTGGTTGGGCAAAAAGTGAGTTTGATGCGCTAGGGATACCTTTTGAGAAGCGTGGAGCAATTACTGACGATTATCTTTCAGCTATGGAAGAGATCTGGGCAAATGATGTCGCATCTTATCAAGGGGAGTTCGTTTCTTTCAGGGACGTAATGGTTTCTCCAAAACCCGTCCAGTTGCCCCATCCGCCGGTATGGGTTGGAGGCTCCAGTCCCCCGGCGTTGAGGCGCGCAGTTCGTTTTGGAAATGCCTGGCATCCGATTGGGATAAGGACCGATTGGCTCAGGAACGAGGCACTGCCGCGACTTGTTGAAATAGCTGAACAACAAGGGAAACCTGTCCCGGCAATATCTCCCCGTATTTTTTGTAGGATTACCAACGAGGAGATACCCGAGGATCAACGAATGGCTGGAGAAGGTACCCTCGAGCAAATTCACACAGATCTTGTAGAGTTGAGCGATATGGGCTCTGAATACGTACTGTTTGATACCAAGAGAAATAACGAGTCTTCGAATTCTTCAACACATCACGAGGAAGCATGGCAAACCCTGGCCACACTTGCCGAGACTGTAATTGACCTGGAAGGGGAGTCGGTACGATAAATTTTGCCTGGTTAAGCTGAAGTTGATATAGACGAACGAGAAAATAGGGGGTGTGATATGGAAGATACTAATCCAGGGCCGATTCTTATCAAGGCTGCACGACTGATCGACGGCAACGGTGGCTCTCCTATCAAAGAAGGAGCGGTTCTGATAGAGGGTGATCAGATAACAGCCGTAGGATCGGTAACTGAAATTGAGCCTGTTGGAACGGATCGTATTGAAGTACTGGATTACGGGGACCGTACTATTTTGCCAGGTTTTGTAGATAGTCATGTTCACCTGATTGGAATCGGTGATGGGCGTGCCGGTGACGAATTGACAACACTACCGGACGAAGTTCTTACGCTCCAGGCTGCTCGCAATGCGCGGACCCATCTTCATTCTGGTGTGACCACTGTAAGAGATTGCGGTGCAAAGAACCGGACTACATTTATGTTGCGACAGGCAATGGAAATGGGAATCACATACGGACCTAAGCTGGTATTAACCGGCCGCCCTGCAGCGATAATTGGCGGACACCTCAGTTATTTTGGCATACAGGCTACTGGTGTCGACGAATGTCGCGCTGCGGTACGGCAACTTATCAAGGAGGGAGCTGATTTCGTCAAGATCACAGCCAGTGGAGGAAGTACCCGCACCTCCATTTCTGAAAGGCCTTCATTCAACGTCGATGAGCTGACCGCAATTTGTGATGAAGTACGAAAGTTCGGTAAACATACAGCAGCCCACTGCGTGAATTCACAGGCGATGCTAAATTGCCTAGATGCCGGGATCGACACGATCATTCACGGGCGGCATGTGGAACCGGATGGATCTACGGTATACAGGGAAGATGTTACCGAGCGAATCGCCAAGCAGGGCGTGTTCGTAAATTACAACATGGGTACTGCAAACTATCTTCGACAAAAGCTTGGGACCAAGAGAGACCAAGAGGGTCTAACAGAAAATGAACAGGACACCTTAGATGGGTTGGTAGAGCATTTTGAACGGGATTGCGAAATTTATTCTAGGATGCGATCGGGTGGAGTGACGATCGTGTGTGGATCAGACTCGGCCTGGGGTCCATACAAGATGGGCCAGTTTAACTACGAGGTTGAAGCGCACGAGGCAATTGGGATAACGCCTATGGAAGCCATAGTAGCGGCTACAAAGGACGCAGCGAGGTCATGTATGGTCGATGACAGGGTAGGGACCTTAGAACCTTCCAAGGAGGCTGACATACTCGTTGTTGATGGAGATCCATCCCGGGAAATTACGGCAATTAGAGAAGTCGTGGACGTATTTAAATCAGGATGCCGAGTATCAACAGGGGCATCTGAAGTCATAGATTAAGCCAAATATGCGATGGGTGGGTAGTCCTGTTTTTACCTTGGGATGAAGTTGAACTGCTCGTAGTCTCCGTTGGTGATTGGTGCTGGATCAAGGCCAAGCCACCTGTCAAGAATGGTTGAATAGGTACTGCGGAAGTCGTTATTGAAGTGAAGATCGCCCTCCAGTTGTTTGTCCTCGTCCAGTGAAGGATATTCACCGTACAGGCCGCCATTAACTGAGCCTCCAACCACGAATGCAATCCCTCCGGACCCGTGATCAGTGCCTGCGCCGTTGTCCCTGATCCTGCGACCGAATTCGGAGAACATAAGTACAATGGTGTCGTCTGCAAGGTCGTGTGCTTCAAGGTCTTCCATGAAGTCCCCAACAGCATCAGATACCTCGGTCCACAGCCGGGAGTGGCTCTTTAATTCTCCTGCATGAGTATCGAAGCTTCCATGTGCTGTGTAATAGACCCTCGTGCCTAGGTCTGCTGTCATAACTTGAGCAATCGATTTCATATTCTCAGCGATGGGGTTATCTGCATACTCGACATTCGACGAGTATTGTTGGGGAGCGGTGCGGAGAATATCAGCTCCTTTCAGGGCGTCGGTACCAGTCTGCTTGATGAACTCCGACACGTTGTCTTTCGAGTCACCCCCATACATTTGAGAGAAGGCTTCAAGAGCATATGCACGGAGCTTCTCATCCTCTATGTCTGGGAATAGCCCATAGGTTTCAAGGTTACCAACTGAAGCTACCGATACTCCCTTGGCATGAAGAGCCCTGGGTAGTCCGCGACCAAAATTTACACCTGTGAGTACGTTTTCACCCGTGGGGTCAAGATCCCGGATTGTTTGCCCAAGCCAACCTTCATCTCCGATCTTTTCGCTTTCGGCGGTGTGCCAGACATCCATTGATCTAAAGTGGGAACGGTTTGGGTTCGGATATCCTACTCCGTTTATGATTGCGAGGTTACCCTTGTTCCAGATTTCCTTCATTGAGGTCATACTCGGGTTTAGGCCAAGGTCTCCCTCAAGAGGCAATACGTCGTCTTCGGCTATGTTCACGTAGGGCCGAAAATCATAGTAGAGTCCGTTGCCATAAGGAACGACGGTATTTAGAGCATCGTTGCCGCCTGATAGCTGAATAACGACAACTGAGCGATGTTTCCCGTTCTTGCCGTTTGTGCTCATTATCTACTCCTTACTGTTATCGGGGTAGGGATTTACTGCCTAGGAACTCTTCTGGAATATCTGGATTCTATGGCGATTGCTTTCAGTGATATATAGCTTGCCTGACGAGTCGATCTTGATCGACATAGGGGCCCAGAAGTATTTTTCAATATGTGACGATTCTTCATGGGGGTCATTCTCGTCAAAGAAATCTATATGGGGTTCCAGGTCGGCACGTGAACGAGCGTCAGCTTCTTCAGTGTTAATACGCAGGAAATTTTCGGCCCAAGCAGAGAGTGTGGATTCGCCCCTTGTCTTCATCACAAAGCTACCTTCAGAGTCGAGGACCTGCACGCGCTCGTTTCCCCAGTCTGCAATGTACATATTTCCTTGGTCGTCTACAGCTACACCGGAGGGTCTTAGGAATTGGCCATCCTCCCGACCGGACTCACCGTAAGATCCAATGAGTTCTCCGTTTGTAGTGAATCGTTGTATACGGTCGTTGCCCCAATCAGAGACGTATATATCCCCGGATTGTGCCACGGTTAGCCCCCAGGGTAATTGAAGTTTTCCTTTGCCAAAAGTTTCCAGGAACTGGCCGTCGCTGGTAAATTTCTGTACTTGGCCGTTGTGGGTGTCAGAGACATAGATGTTATCTTCGATGTCTGTGGCTATTCCTGATGGGCCATCCATCTTGCCGTTACCGGATCCCAGGCTACCCCATTTTCGCAGGAATTTACCCTCTGGATCGAATACGGATACTCGGTTGAGGTACTCGTCTGTAATGTAGATACACCCTTGGCTATCACTAGAGGCCCCACTGGCCCAGTAGAATTGGCCGTCCCCATCACCGTATGAACCAAATGTACCGTAGTACTCGCTTTCAATGTCACACATCGTGATCCTGATGCCACGGTCAATTGTCTCCAGGGAACGGTTGACGACGTAAAATTTCCCATCTTTGCCGATAGCAGTATCAGTAGGGTAATAGAATCCCCGGCCTTCCATCGCTGACATTCCGACAGTCAGGCTATATTCGATAAACTGGGAATTAGTAGTAGTAGGTGACATGGTCATACCTGATGCTTAAGCTCGCTGGAATTCGTCGGTTGATGCCGAGAGTCTTAGCATACCGGCGATCCCCTCAGGTGAGCGGTCCCCCTGTTCGGCGAATTTTATCAGGATTGCACGGGACGGGGCCGACAGCGATATTTCTCCAAGCTGTTCCAGACAACGATCTACCAGTTCTTCTGACGAAAGATCTGAGCCGTTACTTGACGCGATACTGTCGATCATTGCTTTGACACCATTCTTGTTCAAGTCACCGACCTGTTCTGATGCGAAGTTGACACGCTCGACGAGGGTGCCAGTATCGAGCCATTCTGTGCCCTGGTGCCAGCCCTCGACGCTGGGTGGATTATGAAGGTGCTGACCCATGTAAATCATTTGTCTCGCCCTGTCCATGATCTCGCGGCGTGGCCTATCAAATTCCCCTGTCAGCCGTAGAACACCGGCCACGAATTCTGCAGGACTCTTTACCTTTTCATACCGGATATCCTCTGTTTTAAAGAATTCAGAGGTAAATAGCACCCGTAACATGGATTTGATGTCGTAGTTGTGTTCAAAATAAGCTTGGGTAAGTGTATCTATTGCAGCTGGATCCCGGGGCGGAGTGTATGGCCAGGAAGGCACGGGGGGCTCATCTGCAACGAAGAAATGATACATGTGTCGGGCTATGAAGCGGGCGGTGGATTCCTGTTCACAGATAAGGTCAACTATATCCTCACCGTTGAAACGACCCTTGCGGCCTAGGAATTCTTTCTCGCCGTCGTCATGGTCTTCAGGGCGAAAGTCGAAATGCCAGGATATGCGGCCATATGGCCAGTCTGAATCTCGCTCAGACCGGAGTATCATGTACTCCGAGTTACCTATGGTCCACCCGGTGAATGCTCGAGATGCTTCCTTGATATCATTTTCTGAATAGTTTCCCACACCCATCGAAAAGAGCTCCAGTAGTTCTCTTCCGAAATTCTCGTTGATTGCCCCTTTGTGGTTGTCATAGTTGTCAAGCCATAAGATCATCGCCGGGTCTTTGGATAGCTCGACCAGGAGAGTTCTAAAGTTTCCTAGGCCATAGTGCCGAAACATTCTTATCTGGTTGGCGAGCATCTTGCCGTGGATTACTTTCGGGTAGCCGGTTGCGAAAATGCCGTGCCAGAAGAGCGCGATCTTTTCATGAAGTGGGGCGTTTGTAGTGATCATCCTGTAAAGCCAGTTGTCACCGTTTCCCCAGGGGCCCATCATCCCCGATTGTTCGTGGTGGAAACGCCGGGCCAAATAGTCACCCATCCAACCAGGGTTGGGAGGGTCGATTAGATTATCGACAGTAGCCTCATAACCTTGAGCGGCGTAAGTTTCTATCTCTTTGTGAGTCGCGCCAAAACCAGCTCGCCGCATGAGGTGCGATATTAACTTTGTGTCCTGTTTCATCATGGCCTCTCCACATGCTGCCAATCCAAAGGCTTAAACCTGAACTTGAATCTTAATTGCCTTCCCTAGTTGGCGCAAGAAGAATTGATTGTTACTAATCTAGAGAAGGCGGATTGTTTCCGAGATTCGAAACTTAGCAATATGGGTTTATCGGGATATAGATTTTTGGTTGGTGGGTGGCGGAGAGAGTGGGATTCGAACCCACGGTCGCCTTGCGACGACACGCGATTTCCAGTCGCGCCCAATCGGCCACTCTGGCATCTCTCCGTGTACTCTTACAACTCTCCATGGCGGAGAGGGGGGGATTCGAACCCACGATGGAATTGCTCCCATACCGGTTTTCGAGACCGGCGCCTTAAACCGCTCGTCCACCTCTCCAAGAAAAAAAATTATATCATGACAGGCCCCGCTCAACGCTCTACCGGGCCTAAGAAAAGATGGTCAGGTATGAAGCTCTTGGACTGGGTCGAATGAACGTGATCCAGTCCCAATGTGGTTACTACGCCCATTGCCGTGTAGTGCCTGTTTTCCCCACTTGTGCCGCTCTTGTTACCTCCTCCGTGACCACGGACCCATTCAGGTTCTAGGATTCGCTCATCCTTCCATACTCCACCACAGGCTACTAAATGACCGAATCGAGCCAGGTCGGAAGAACTGATTACAACCCAGCCAGGAGCGCTGCGGACGGGAACATTTCCTATTTCATAAGGAGGATCTAGGTATGTATATGCGTCAGGAATTGTTGGGTATAGGTATTTTTGATCCTTGATGGATTCGCCTGTTGGCCATTCCCAACGATTTGCCGGCACTCCTATTTTCCCAAGGACTCTTTCATCAAGAACTTCTTTCAAATCCCGGCCCCACAAAGCCGTTAAGGCCTGTCCGAGCCGCCAGTAACCCGCGCTGCTATATATAGCCTCAGTTCCTGGTTTGACATGGGAATAACAATCAAAAAAGGGATCCCCTGTCCATTTGGACCAACTAGGTACACCCGGGACAGCCTTGGATTCCTCAAGGCCATGTCTTTTTTCGCGCCATCGTATCCCGAGTTCGATTGGAAATCCGCCGTAATGTTCACTTTCATTACGTGAACCCAGGAGGTGACGCCAGGTCAGGGTTAGGTGATGACCTGCATCGAGATATTTGTGGGAGTGAGAGAGTTCGTCTTCACCGGTCCAGGTTTGGTAGATCGGGGAGTCAGGGTCGACTAATCCATCCTGTACCGCAATGCCTAGTAGGGCCCAGATAAACGCTTTGCCTGTCGACGCAGTTTGGGTGCGGTAATGCCTATCTCCCCATGACGCAATTAGGTATCCGCCTCGAGTCAAAACAGATCCCCATCTGCCTCCACTATGGTCTTCGCCACCAAATGCAGCCTCCCTCACTTTTAGGTCATCCAGGAACTCAGAGAATCTTCTGGGGTCTAGACCTGTTTCCTTCGGGGTGGCCTCAATCCAATCAGTACCAGGGAATGTTATCCAAGTAGGCAATGTTTCATGGCGGTTCATTTGGTGCTCTCCGTTGATATTTGTCCGGGAAACGCTTTTTGGAGGCCATACTGAATCTACAGGTAATTTATACCGATATAAGATTAGAACACGAAAAATCCGGACTACTAGGTTTAAAGATTTTCATTCTGGCAGTGCGAACCTGTATATTTTTTTATCGAATGACAACATGTATAACTCACCCGAGGAATCTTCACCGAAGGCTGATAGGCTCAAAGATGAATCAGCCAGCAACCTGTGTTCCGTGGTAACACCTTCATTATGGCGTATTGCCCAAATTTTCCCCGTGCAGAAATCCCCATAGACATATGCTCCGACCAAGGAAGGTATTCTGGTCCCTCTGTATACGTATCCCCCGGTGATTGAACAACCACCGGAACGGTCGTATTCGACCACGGGTAATTCTAGACCGGCCTGATCGCAGTCTTCAGTACGATTTCTCAAAAAAGAGGTCAGTTTCCTACCATGGAAGCAGTGAGAGCCTTCCATAAGATTCCATCCGTAATTATGACCTGGGAGTACTATGTCAACTTCTTCCCAGCTATTTTGGCCAACGTCACCGACCCATAGGTAGCCAGACTCCAGGTCAAAATTGAACCGCCAGGGATTCCTGAATCCGTAGGCCCAGATTTCTTTCTTGAAGCCATCCTCGACCCCGACGAAGGGATTGTCAGCCGGAACGGTGTATTGGCCCTTTGAATCGAGAGCCGATACATCGATTCTAAGGATACTGCCTAAAAGCGTAGTTCTGTCCTGTCCATTACCATGGGGATCTCCGCCACTTCCGCCATCGCCGAGTCCTATGTAAAGATATCCGTCTGGTCCGAAAACTATATGACCACCATTGTGATTGCTATAAGGTTGATTTATCACGAGAACAGGGGTTTCTGTAGAAATGTTTGCTAGGCTGGGATTGCCAGGATCTACGGAGAACCTTGAAATTATGGATCTCCTTGGGTTGGACATAGAGTAATAGATATAGAAATACCCGTTAGCTTCATAGGCCGGGTCGAAGGCGAGTCCGAGTAACCCTTCTTCATTGCCACGGTTGCTGACCTTGTCTTTAATATCAAGGAATGTACCAATTTGTGACACCGAGGTGTCGTTATCGAATACCACCACACGTCCTTCTTGCAAAACCACGAATAGCCGATTGTCAGAAGGTGATGAATATGTGAGGTGGACCATGCGTGCCAATGTTAGGTTAGGGAAGGCCTGCTCTACCGCTAGTTTGGGAAGGCTTCCTGCCTGGGATATGGGAGACGAGATAGGACTATCTGTTTTCGTTGTGGTTGATGTGCTTGGGGTATGAATCGCCGTCGCGATGGATGTTGGTCGGAGGACTGGGGTCGACTTGGAATTACCTGCAGGAAAAGGATTCTCGAGTATGTCAGTTTTAGGATCACCGGTAGAACAGCCAATTATCGCAATCATTACAAGGACCACTGTGCATTCCGGACGGTTCCCTAACATATGATGTGTTGAGAAGGGAATGTCTTGGTCATGTTGTACTGATTCCAGTCAATTGCTGGACACGCTCTACTATCAAGGGAAGGGTATGGCTTGTAGAGCCTCTAAGGATAACGTTTGCTCGAGATGATAGTGGTGTAGCTGTGATGTTTGCTTCTATCATGCTTCCGCCGTCGGCGACAACTCTATCCGGTATGTTTGCGGCTGGGAATACTGTTCCTGATGTACCTGCAGCTATTATGCAGTCACACCGCTTGGCTTCCCGGTAACAGCGAGAGAGAGTACCGGAGGGAACTGGTTCTCCAAACATTACAGTATCTGTTTTTACCAAGTCCCCGCACTGAGAACATCGAGATGGGTACGGAATTGATCCGAAATCATAGTTATGCCACCTGGATTCACACCCGATGCAACGTAGCTTGGCCCTATTGCCGTGAATTTCAGCTACTAGACTTGAGCCTGCCTTCTGGTGCAGGCCATCCACGTTTTGTGTGACCGTAAGCTTTAAGACGCCCATCTTTTCTAATTTTGCCAAGGCGATGTGACCGGCATTCGGCTGTGCCTTGTCGATAGCATCCCGGAGAAGTGTACGGGCTGGGTCTGCATTCCGATCGACTTGTTGTTTCCACCAAGCCTCCGGATTCTCTAGGAACAATTTATAGCCCCTGCTGCTTGGAGCGCCTAGTCGAGACCCGATGCCTCCTGTACCTCGGAACGTTGGTATACCGCTATCTACAGATAAACCCGACCCGACCAGTGCAACTACATGCTCTGCTTCTACTAGTAGGTTGCCTGCACTTTGCACTGCTTTTGCAAGTGGGACGTTGCATAATGAGTCGTTTGTGAAGTGTTTTCCCATCTCACTGGGATAGTAGCCCGTTTAATGCTGATGTGACAAACATTTGTACATGGCAATATGGAACAAAAAAATAGTCTTGGTGAATTACATGGTAGAGATCCTGTACTTGCGAATAAAAAGAGGGGACTTTATATGTATTTAAATTGCTAACCGATATATCCACGGGTATAATGACGACTAAAATACGAAACCATTTACGGAGACGTTAGAGATGGCGACCGATACTACTGTTGAAACAGGTACCTGGCAAGTCAAAACAGGCTTGGCCAAAATGCTCAAAGGCGGCGTGATAATGGACGTGGTTACTGCCGAACAGGCGGTGATCGCAGAGAACGCTGGAGCTGTTGCGGTCATGGCCCTGGAACGCGTGCCTTCGGATATACGTAAGGCAGGAGGCGTCGCGCGTATGGCGGATCCAACCAAGATCGTTGAGATCCAGGAAGCAGTCACGATACCAGTAATGGCTAAATGTCGGATCGGACATTTCGTAGAGGCACAGGTACTCGAATCACTAGACATCGACTATATAGATGAATCGGAAGTTCTGACACCTGCTGACGAAAACAATCATGTAGACAAGCATGCCTACAAGGTTCCATTTGTGTGTGGATGTAGAAACTTGGGTGAAGCCCTTCGTAGAATCGGGGAAGGCGCAGCCATGATCCGAACGAAGGGTGAAGCGGGTACAGGTAATGTAGTAGAAGCCGTGCGTCATGCGAGGTCTGTTCTCGGTGAAATGCGCCGTGTACAGGGCATGAATACCGATGAGCTCATGGCTACTGCGCGGGATATGCAGGCACCGTATGAACTAATCAAGGATATTCACGATACCGGAACCCTGCCCGTTGTCAATTTTGCCGCAGGTGGCATTGCTACACCTTCTGATGCTGCTTTGATGATGCAGCTCGGGGTAGATGGTGTATTTGTAGGTTCCGGGATATTTAAATCTTCTCAGCCTGAAATGATGGCTGAAGCTATTGTTAAGGCGACAACTCACTACAAAGACCCAGGTATCATCGCAGAGGTATCCAAAGGCCTTGGTGATGCAATGCCCGGTCTTGATGTTCGGTCTATGCCAGAGGATCAGCAGCTAGCCGTTCGGGGTTGGTGATGTGCCGAACATAGGCGTACTCGCCATCCAGGGAGATTTCCTGGAACACAAGCAAGTGCTTGAACAACTAGATGTAAAAGTTCCAGAGATCCGTTTGCCTGGGGAGCTCGATGGTATAGATGGGCTTATCATCCCTGGTGGCGAAAGTACCACTATAGTTCAATTAATAGATATATATGGTTTCAGACCAGTCCTGGCTGATAAAGTGAAATCTGGTATGCCTGTATGGGGGACTTGCGCTGGAATGATCGCGATAGCCAATAATCTCACCGACAAACGACCCGAACCCCTGCATCTTATGGATATCGAAGTGAGCCGGAATGCTTTTGGCAGACAGGCTGATTCCTTTGAAGAAGATCTAGATGTAGAGGATATAGAAGGACCTCCTTTCCATGCTGTTTTTATCAGGGCCCCAGTTGTAAATAGAATGGGTGAAGGAGTAAAAACACTCGCTAAACTCAGTGATGGCAGACCCGTGGCAGTACGACAGGGTGCTATGCTGGCAACCTCTTTCCATCCCGAACTAACCACGGATTACAGGATTCACGACTTGTTTAAGAGGATCGTAGAAAACGCGACTTGATTAGAAACACTCTAACTTTTTGCCGTATGGACAGTCTTCCTAGAGGAATAATCTACTGAATATGGAGCAATGGATAGACATTGATCTTGGCCAGATTATCGAGAAATTTCCGCCTCATATTTCTGATCCACTTCATGGTCGTAAGGACATAGACGACTTACTTGAGATAGTACTCGACTTAGGTCGTGAACCGCAGGCTCGATTTCCTTCGGCTACCGTAGCTCTTGGTACACGTGAGGTGACAGAAGAAGATATCCAGTATGTCGTACAAGGTATTGGTAGCTTTGGGGCTGACAATCGAGCTGGGATTGAACGTACCCTTCACCGTATTTCTGCCATTCGGAATCGAAATGGTAAGGTTGTAGGATTGACAGCCCGGGTAGGTCGTGCCGTGTATGGCACTATCAAGATAATCCAGGATTTGGTATCTACCGGCAACAGCATCTTGTTGCTGGGGAGACCTGGGGTAGGTAAAACAACGATGTTGCGAGAAGTCGCAAGGGTTCTCGCAGATGATTCAGGCCGCCGGGTGGTAGTAGTTGACACATCTAACGAAATTGCTGGAGATGGAGATATCCCCCACACTGGGATAGGTAGCGCTCGGCGTATGCAGGTACCATCACCCTCCCAACAACACTCAGTGATGATTGAAGCAGTTGAAAACCATATGCCTGAGGTAATAGTTATTGATGAGATAGGCACTGAACTTGAGGCAGATGCGTCTCGTACTATTGCGGAGCGGGGAGTACAACTTGTCGCGACGGCTCACGGGAATACCCTTGAAAACCTGATCATGAACCCGACTTTATGCGATTTGGTCGGAGGTATTGATTCGGTGACACTTGGAGATGACGAGGCTAGGCGGAGACGGACTCAAAAGACCGTATTGGAGAGACGTGCTCCACCTACTTTTGATGTCCTCGTTGAAATACAGGGTTGGAATAATGTGACGTTGCACGTTGCTGTAGCTGATGCCGTTGACAAGATGCTACGAGGATTCCCCATCACCGTAGAAAAAAGGTCTATTGGTGATGACGGTTTAGTCCTGAGACAAAGTGAATCTATCAAGACATCTATACATGGTCAAAATGGGAAAGACCGTGTTATTGGGCCCCGCCCATATTCGACGGGAGCAAATGGTAGTAACGGGGACATGACCGACGTTGTGGAAAATTTGACCGAAGAGACTTCTATAACCACCCGTATTCTCCCGTACGGTGTTAACAAGGGTAAGCTTCATCAATTGATAAAGACAAGCAACCCTGGGATTGAGATAGTAGATGATATTGGGTCGGCTGATTTATTACTTACAACAAAGAACTTTTATCGCCGACGTACACAAGCTCTTAAAGACGCAGAAAATAATGGGAAACCGGTTTATGTTCTCCGAAAGAATACTTCGGTCCAGATTCATCAGTTCTTGAGAGCATTGGGACGAGGAGGCAAGAGGTTTGAGTCTACGAGAGCGGTAAAGGACGCTATCAATGAGGCACAGGAAGCTTCAAATCGAATTGAAGAAGGCGAACACCGGGCAGATTTGAGCCCACAAGTCGCATATATACGTCGCCTTCAGCACCAGTTCGCAGAAGAACGTGGACTAGCTTCTAGTAGCTCCGGGCGCGATCCTTCTAGGCGCGTTGTGTTGTATCGTCGTTAAATCCCGGTTTTTTTATCAATGGTGCAAGATCGTATTTAAACACTGGATGTTAGGAATATAAAGTTGTCTTTCTTGATCTCATTCGAGGGATGCGAGGGTACAGGTAAGACGACCCAGGTTACTGAACTGGTAAGACGTCTAAACCAATTAAACCATGATGTCTTCAGGATTCGAGAGCCTGGTTCTACTAAGCTTGGGGACTACCTTAGGATGTGGTTAAAGGATGAAACCCGTGAGGCCCTCTCACCTGAATCTGAGGTCTTTCTTTTCGCAGCCGCACGAGCGGCCTTGGTACGGGACGTTATTATCCCATTGTTGGCAAGACCTAGCTCTGTGGTGATCGTTGATCGGTATATTGATTCCACGATTGCCTACCAGGGATACGGTAGAGGAATAGGGCTAGAGGAAATTAAGATGGTAAACAAGATCTCCACTCAAGGAACCGAACCTGACCTCACGATACTACTTGATGCACCAGTAAGAAATGGTCTCAGAAGGGTTGGTTCTGGCGACCAGGGAGAAATCCCAGTTCGACACGACAAAAAAGGAACCCGGAGGTTTGAGGAAGAGCCATTAGAGTTTCATGAAAGAGTAAGGTCAGGATATCTGAGTATAGCCAAGGATGAACCGGAGAGAATTGTTCAGGTGGATGCTACAGGTTCAATTGGAGAAATAGCTGATACCATCTGGGGAATTGTCCAATCCAAGCTTAATTTAGATGGTAAGGAATAATCCGGTTCCAATCATCCTAGTAAGAGGACAGGTTTTTAATGCCTAAAATGACAGGGACGGAAATAGAAGAATTTCTAGACTTACCTCTACTCTCGAACCTAGCTACCCTAAGACCCGATGGATCTCCACATGTCGCTCCAGTTTGGCATTTATATAATGGGCAGCAACTTCTTATACTTTCTGGGCCGTCAAGTGTAAAGATCAATAATCTAAGACACGACCCACGCGTTTCTATCTCGATTCCTCGTGAGACTGATCCCCACGGTTTTGTACAGGTAAATGGTACTGTTGAACTTTCAATGGATTGGGATCAAAAGATTCTCTGGGATATGTCAATCAACTATATGGGCCAGGAAAAAGGAAAACTCTACGCCGAAGAGACGTTTCGAACGATGGAATTCGTTTTAATAACTGTGAATGTATCAAAAATTGCTGGATGGATATTCCCATAATTTCACTAATTGTAGTATTTCCACGCCTGGCATAAGTTTTTTTGGATCTAACTAAGCCAGGTTGGTCATCAGGATTTTGCCCTAGGGGGACTCACAAGAACATCTTTGTCTTCCATGATGGCTTTGGGAATTTCAGTAACCATGGCCTTTGTTTCAATTTCCCCTATGATCTTGATTATTGCATTTATGCCAGGGAGTAATTTTGGAGAACGTGGTCCTTCTGCGGTGTGACAGTCAGAAGCTATAACGTGTACCATCCGCTGTTCCAGGAGGACACGCGTGAATTTACTGACGGTATTTCCGAAATAGCCCAATACGCTCCCTGCAGTGATTTGTGTCAACATGCCTTGCTCTATCAGGTCTACTAACAGTGCGATATCACGTTGTACTGCTTGGATACGTTCTGGATGAGCAAGAACAGGGGTAATACCGTTCTCCTGGAGGGTTGAAAGGACTTCTTTTAAGTAGCTTGGATACCCGAAAAATGGCATCTCCACCAGGGCATATCGTGATCCGTTAATTGTTAACGCTCTGCCGGCTGTGAACTCTGTGGGTAGTTGTCGATCCAGATGGTTCTCCATCCCTAGGAATAGTTCTATGTTCAGATTTTCTTGTTGAAGCGACTTATTTATATTGAAAACCAATTCTCGGATATGGTTTATCGATGAACCTTCTGTTACGTCTTTTCGATGAGGAGTACACAGCATTCTTGTTGTGCCGTTGCTGGCGGCAATCCTGGCCATTTGGACTGCCTCATTGATCGACTTAGCACCGTCGTCAATTCCTGGGAGAATGTGGCTGTGAAGGTCGTGCAAATATCTGGTTAAAGTTGGAGTTGAGTACGATTAATAGAGTGGATATAACTTTCGTTTCTATGGAGTCTTTGTGACCCCGATTTCGTGACTATCACCGACATTTTCTTTTGTGCTTGATACGGCAGGTGCGAGATTGGGTTGGACTATGGTTGGCAGGACCATACCGCCTGAGAAAACGGCCTTCATTGCCTCTTCTACCGATATATCTGTAGAAGTCACATCTTCTTCTGGGATCCAGGCAAGCATACCTGAGGTTGGGTTCGGCACGGTTGGTATGTAGATTACAACCATGGGTCTTTCGTCATGGATACCAGTGTTAAGATAACCCGTCACGAACCCCATAGCATGAACTCCTGGACGAGGCCATTCTACGAACACCACTCGGCTATATGTTGTACCGGATGATGCAAGGGCATCTATTGATTGCTGAGAGACACTGTATATGCTTTTGACTATAGGGACTCTTGTCAACACGGCGTCCTGGGCTTTTCGATACCGACTGCCTGACAGGAACATACCAGTGAGATATAGGATAAAAATTGTGAACAGGATGCCAATCCCTGGGAAGTCAAGCCAAGAATCTTTAAGCGCCGTGTCACTTACCAATGGTCGGAAAAAGCCATCAATGTATTGAAACGCTAGCTTAAAGATCAGGATTGTGATCATCACGGGCACAAGGAGTAGGAATCCAGACGCAATACGACGCCAGATATGCCGTTCAAGTTTGCGGAATGGAGTTCTCTTGCCAGTACCCGGTTGTTTCAGGTCAGAGGGGTTCAACTGCCTTATGCTCCCTCTGCCCTAGTCCATTTACCATCAATCAAGCCATTATAATGGTTAACTACTTGGTCAACAGCCACATCCCAGCCCATTGTAGCAGAGATGCGACGGCATGCCGCGGACATGTTGGCTGCTAATTCGTTGTCACTAAGCAATGCATCAAGCCTGTCGGCGTATTCCTCAGGCTTACGCCAAGTTACAATGTATCCGTTTTCACCATCTTTGATGTATGAGGCTGGTCCACCTATATTGGCGGCTACTACCGGTGTTCCGCACGCTTGAGCTTCTAGTGCAGCGAGGCCGAAACTCTCGTAGTAAGATGGGAACACGAAAACGTCAGCGGCACTATAGTAATCAGGTAGCTGATGTTGTCTGACTGGACCTGTAAATATCACCCTGTCCGAGATACCGTGACTTGTTGCCAAGTCGGTTAATCGATTTATTTCTGGAGTAGAGTTTTCATCACCACCGACAATAATTAATCTCGTATCTTCCTTGGTATCCATGAGGGCCATGGCTTCAATTATCACGTCCAAGCCCTTCAGTGGCTCGATTCGCTGGGCTACTGCCAATAATATGTGTGTGCCGGATAAGCCGAGAAGGTTCCGTGACTTGTCCCGGTCTTTTGGTTGAAACATCTGGCGATCCACCCCAGCAGGGATAACGTTGATCTTCTCGGTGTTCACATCATAGAACCGGGAAATATCATCGCGTTCTTGTTCTGTAGAGACAACCATAGAGTCAGCTTTGTTTATAACTTGGTATTCAGTATCAATTCTTACCCGCGGCTCGTTTTCAGATGGCCGAGCTTCCATCTTGGCCTGCGCAAGTGTATGAAAAGTAGCTACATGAGGTACATTCCATTTACGGCTAAGTTCGATCGCGGCTAACCCGGAAAGCCAGTAATGAGAATGGATAAGGTCATAAGACGTGCCGTCTCGTTTTTGAAATCCTGATAGGCTATCAAGAAAGTCAGGTATATATTTGTGGAGGCTTTGTTTGGTCTCCCCGTAAGGACCTGCTTCAAGGTGGATTACCCTGGCGTTCTCTCCTAGCTCTACTATTTCTGGATCATTGCGGTCATGGATTCGGGTGAATACATCTGCATGATATCCTCGCCTACCAAGTTCCCGTGCTACTTGGAGTACATAGATGTTCATGCCCCCAGTGTCCCGCTCGCCTAGGCGGGCAAATGGGCAGCCATGTACGCTTAATAAGGCTAGCCGATGCATGCACTTCTCCGGTCAATTTCCATTATTGCTGTGGACACCGAGGGTCATCTGGTCCAAATTCCAAAGATCTGACTTGCATTTCTTGAATTCTCATTGTCATCTGATCCCTAGTCATAAAGCGATCATCACTATAACCATGTTGGTCAAACAAATTGTACTATTGGTATTACCTACGAATACTTAGCCTATATGTAAGATGATCTTGTGCCCCAAGGTGATATTTATATCTCTCTGAACCCCGAAGGAAATCAAAAACATTTTTACCTGACTCGATGGCTTGTTTAATGGCCAGAGACTTGCTAACAATTCCCACACTAAGATCAGAATAATCGGGATCGTAGCCGCTATTATACAGAAGATAGGCGTTTCCATAGTCGAAGCCGAGACAGGAAGCGATTCGAACACCGTCCAGTTCCAAGAACTCTAATCGTAGCATCTCATGTTTGGCAGCTTCCGCTACCGCGTCTTTGAAAAAAGCTTCCCTTTCGGTCGTCATGAACTCGTGTTTGTCGGGGCTACTAGCTTTGTGAAGCCGAAAAAATTCATCTAAGTAATCCCGTGCTTCGGTGATTGTTGTGTAGGTATGGTTAGTTACCTCTCCCGAACGATTTAGACGCCTGATCTTGCGTTTAAGTTCATGCCGGTCTTTCTTAGGCAGTCCGGCGAGATAATCTTCCCAGGAAGGCTGTAAGGATGCTGCCGGCGAGACGTCCTCTTGTTCAATTTTTACAGACATCCCCACAGATTCTGCTGTAGTAGGCAAAATACGCATAGTAGGGGATGTGTCTCGGATAGATTCTAATTCTAAGGATTCCCATTCCAAGGAAACTAGATACTCAAAAAGTATAGAAAAGAAAAGTTCCTCGTTGTGTTGTGGCACGATGAAATCATGGTAATCAAAAAGATCGGTACTCCCGAAGAATGTTAGTTTGCCATTCTTTTTTACTAGTGGAGCGATTCCTACTGGAACAGTCTCGTTCTTTGCGACCAATATAACTTGTTCGAAATCGGTTCCGAAGTGCTTCCACCATGTATGTTGCCACCAAGGTGTCAGGAAAATTGTAGAGTCCTGTTTTTGGGAAAGTATATTTTCCCAAAGTGACCACACTTCTTCGATGGCTTCTGCTTGGGTGATGGTCAAGAATCACGCCATCTGAGCGAATCGAATTGCTGGCGGACTTCGTGTTTATCCTGGAGAGTACCTCTCATAGCTGAGGTCACTATGCGACTCCCTGGTTTCTTAACCCCTCTCAACGACATGCAGAGGTGCTCAGCTTCAATCACAACACCGACCCCAACTGCATCAAGAGATTCTGAAATCGAGTCTGCAAGCTGAGAAGTCAAGCGTTCTTGAAGTTGTGGCCGTCGGGCTAGTATATCGAGGGCCCGGGCCAGCTTACTGGCTCCAGCCACCCTCCCGTTAGGGATGTATCCTATATCGGCTGTTCCTTGAAATGGTAGAAAGTGGTGCTCACATATCGAAAAGAATGGTACGTCTCGGATAACTACCATCTCGTGATGTCCTTCCTCAAACCCCGTCTTCAAAGCGTCGTGAGGGTTTTGATCGAGGCCCGCGAAGAATTCCGAATACATCTCAGTTACCCTGCGTGGGGTATCAGATAATCCCTCACGGTCAGGGTCATCACCGATCGCCTTTATCATTGAAATTAGTGCTTCATGTAGCGCTAGTTCATCGATCAATAATATGTGCTCCGAACAACTGTCAGTATCGATTTCCCAAAATTAATTGGTTTTTGTGACCTACAAACCATAACACAGGCAACATGAATCCCATCAATTTATAGTGCGTTGACACTTTGGTATAGCCGGATCTAGACTACTCTTTAAACACCATTCAAGGAGTATTTCCATAAGTATGGACCAAAACTCTACTCCTCTCGCGGGATACCTGTCATCATCTGCATCAGCCGGGACTATTCCAGATGCAGGTTTTATTGCATATCTGTCTGCGTTGGAGAGCATTAGCACCGTTTCACCTGATGTTGCACGCAGTATTGTTTCGGAACTGGCAGACCAACGTAGTAATCTCAAGATGATAGCAAGTGAGAACTATTCATCTTTGGCAGTTCAACTTGCACAGGGCAATCTATTAACGGATAAATATGCTGAAGGTTACCCATTTCACCGTTTCTATGCTGGATGCGACAATGTAGATGTTGTTGAGAGCGCTGCCGTGTCCCTGGCAAAGGATATATTTGGTGCGGACCATGCATATGTTCAACCACACTCAGGTGCAGATGCGAATCTTGTAGCCTATTCCGCGATCTTATCTGCCAGAATCCAGGAACCTTTCTTACAAAAACTAGGTGCCAAGGATGTCTCGGTTCTTGGGGACAAGGATTGGGCGGAATTGAGAAAGGCTTTTGGAAACCAACGACTCCTCGGGATGAATTACTATTCCGGAGGGCACTTAACTCATGGATATAGACATAATATATCAGCTCGCCTTTTTCAGGCCGATACATACGATGTAGATCCAGAAACCAATCTCATAAATTACGATCATGTTCGTGAGAAGGCAAAAAAATTCAGGCCTCTGGTGCTTCTAGCTGGATATAGTGCTTATTCGCGGAGGATCAACTTTAGACAATTTAGGGAAATAGCTGATGAGGTTGGAGCTGTTTTCATGGTAGATATGGCACACTTTTCAGGCCTTGTAGCAGGTGGGCTTTTTAAAGG
The DNA here is from genome assembly GCA_964608025.1 of uncultured Dehalococcoidia bacterium. Classification (GTDB taxonomy): domain Bacteria; phylum Chloroflexota; class Dehalococcoidia; order Lucifugimonadales; family CAJWER01; genus CAZSLO01. Next base: position 23,362 of record CAZSLO010000025.1, read on the forward strand.
TGATTACGACCCAGTTGTGCATGCCCATATTGTTACTTCTACCACCCATAAAACCTTGAGAGGACCAAGAGGTGGAATGGTCCTATGCAAAGAAGAATTCGCTGAACATGTAGACAAGGGTTGTCCGTTAGTGCTTGGAGGACCTCTACCGCATGCGATAGCTGCAAAAGCGGTCGCGTTTCAAGAAGCAAGCACTTCAGAATTCAAAACATATGCCAAAAATATCGTAGCAAACGCTTCAGCACTAGCTGATTCGTTTATTGAACAAGGTCTTGAAGTACTCACAGGTGGTACTGACAACCATCTGATGCTTATCGACGTAATGCCCTTCAATCTTACTGGTCGTCAGGCCGAGTCTATTGTTCGTGATGCCAGTATCACACTTAACCGGAACTCCCTTCCTTTCGATTCTAATGGACCTTGGTATACAAGTGGCCTTAGGATTGGCACGCCTGCATTGACTACTCTTGGGATGGGTTCAGATGAAATGTCGGAAATAGCGTCTGTTATCAAACTCATACTTTCAAATAGCAGCGCTAGTAGGATAACCAAGGGCCGTAATGCCGGGACGCTTAGCAAGGCTAGGTACAAGACCGATGAAACGGCTCTATCCGAGGCTCGATCACGGGTGTCTGATCTTCTGGTTCGTTTCCCAGTGTATCCAGAGATTGACCTTAAGTATTTGAAGCAATACTTTACCTGAGATCAACTTCTATAGGTAAAAAGAACTAGGTTCCAATCTTCTTTTGGTGGATTGTTTCTAGACCTTGAGTTGCAGCAGCCTGTTGAGATATCGCTTTGCTTGAGCCGATACCCTTTCCAATAACCACTCCATCCACGCTAACTTCTGAAGTGAATTCACGTGAGTGATCCGGGCCATCTATTTTCACGGTCTCATAGGTAGGCGGAGGGTATCCCTCGGATTGAACTGTTTCCTGTAAAGTTGATTTAGGATTGTTTGGCGCACCCATTCCTTCGACGGGGGTTAGGTTGGGTAACATCGAGATTAAAGTACGATCTATGAACTGTCGTGCGATCTCATATCCTTGATCTAAGAATAATGCTCCCACTATGGCCTCTAGTAAGTCTTCCAAATTGTTTGGTTTTGATCGCCCTCCTGTCGCATCTTCTCCTTCTCCCAGGTACATATAGAGGCCTAGCTGCATGCTACTTGCAAGAGATGCGAGGTTTTTCCCGTTGACCAAGATTAACCTGGCCTGTGACAATTCCCCCTCTGTCCAATTGGGATTCTTTTTAAACAACTCCTCGGCCACACTAGCTCCTATGATTGCATCACCCAGGAACTCCAATCGTTCATTAGATTCGATGAATTTACCGGGGTTTTCGTTCAAGTATGAACTATGCACAAAGGCAAGTTCTAGTAGATCCTTTCTTTGAAACTTGACTCCAAGTTTTAACTCTATATCAGCTATGTTTTTCATAGAAGATATCAATCCAGGGCAGTCATCAGAATATCCCTCGAGGCCAAGGAGGCTGTGGGCGTTTTAGTTCCCCGAAGTAAGGTCTCCCAGACGTTATGGCGGCGAAGTGTTCAAAGAAAGATACAGCGTCTCCGTCTGGGGGAATAAATGATTTAAGATATACAGCCCCACCGTCCTCGAATATGAATGTGGGCGTCCCGAAAACGCCATGTCTGGTGACAGCTTCAATATGGTCTAGTGATATTGCTTCTATTATTGAAGGGTCGTTCATATCTTCTCGGAGGCGGGTAGCATCTAGCCCGCAGGTGGTGGCCAATTTGAGAATAGCTGTTTGATCGTTCAAACTTATACGGCCCTTGCCACCATGTCGCGCAGTAAGTATGGAGAGATGGAGCTTTTCAAAAAGGTCATGTCCTTGCTTCTTGGCAGCTTCCGCAGCTGTGTGGGCAACCAGGGACCGGGCTTTAGAAATGTCTTCTTTTTCCCATACGTGTTTGCCTTGCTCTTCGCCTGAATTGATTTCATCTAGGCAAAAGTGCTTCCAGACTATGTCAAGCCTGTTGCCGTAATCTTGTTTGACCCGATGCAGCCACACGGCCGCATTGTGAACGTACGGTCAGTCGTAGTCTGCGTATATTTCTAATTTAATGTAATCCATCGGATTTCCCGTGGCCCAAATTTATGATACTTGATATAGAGTACAGGAATTTCAAATTGTGAAAACCCTATCTCAGAATTATGGACCGTGTTAATGGAGCCTTTAGATATGAATCCGGTAAATGTTTTTCTATCCAAGCATGGATTTGATAATGATCTAGTAGTAGTTAGATTGAGTGGGAGAGCAAAACGTCTTATCTTCAAGGCATCATTGAAGAAGGGGATCGAAATTGTTGTTCCCAAGGGAACAGATCCATCATGGGTGGTCAAGGCTACAGAAGATAGGCTCCCATGGATCAAGACTGCTGTAACAAAACTTCGGAAAAAACGAAAACAACTCCATCCAACACAAATTTACCTCAAAGCTATTGGGGAAAATCGGTCAATTGAATACGTCAATGAGATACACCTATCATCAGGCTTAAAGGAAAGTGGAGATAGTTTATTGAAAGTTCGTAAGGATCCATCTGACGTTTACTATGTCCCACGGATATTACAATCGTGGGTTCGAAAGCAAGCTCGAGCTTCTTTGTTGCCGTGGTTGGATTCGTTGGCTAAAGATCGAGGATTACACTTCAATCGTATATATGTGAAGAATCAGGTGAGTCGGTGGGGAAGTTGTTCGGAAAAGCGGAATATCAGCTTGAACCAAAATCTCCTGTTCTTGTCTCGGCAACTGGTTGAATATGTACTCCATCATGAACTTACACATCTCGACCATATGAATCATTCCCCAATATTTTGGAGTTCATTGAGCAATGCTGCTCCGAATTTCATGAAATTACGAAATGAAATCAGGATGCTAGATCCAGAAAATATTCCAATGTGGGCTTCTCCTGGGATAGATAAACTTAATTAAATATACTAGGAATATTTGGGAAATAATTTCGGTGCTTGGAGGCGTACAATCGGGGGACTGATTTTTGCGGCCGAACCTATTAAAGACCAAAGAAATATTTTTTTAACAGGGATGCAACAAATTTGTAACATATTATTCTTAGCATCACGATCAGGTTAATTCAGAAAATTTTTGAAGTTTTTATCTTAAACAATGAGAAAAGGATTCTGTCTTATGGAGGTAGGTAACAACAATGGACTCGGGTAATACTGCTTGGATACTTACGGCATCTGCCCTTGTATTGCTGATGACTCCAGGACTCGCATTTTTTTACGGGGGGTTAGTTCGTGCCAGGAATGTCATTAGCACGATTATGTACAGTTTTATTTCGATGGCCGTGGTTAGCATAGTCTGGGTGCTTTGGGGATACAGCTTAGCGTTTAGTGAAGGTAGCTCCTTTATCGGGGATTTAAGCTTGGCTGGATTATCGGGTATAGGTATAAATGATGTTTACCCGGGGACCACTATCCCGACTTTGCTGTTCATAATTTTCCAAATGATGTTTGCCATAATCACCCCTGCTCTTATTACCGGTGCTTTCGTAGAACGGTTTAAATTCACTACGTACATTGTTTTCCTGGTCATATGGGTAACCATTGTTTATGCCCCAATTGCTCATTGGGTTTGGGGAGGCGGCTGGCTTGGCAGCTTTGGAGATGGAGCACTAGATTTCGCCGGAGGAACGGTTGTTCATGTCAATGCCGGATTAGCGGCTGTAGCCGCCGCGTTACTGTTGGGGAAAAGAAGAGATCCTGGCTTGGAGCCGCATAACGTGCCTTTTGTTGTACTAGGAGCTGCATTGCTTTGGTTCGGATGGTTCGGATTCAACGCGGGCTCTGGACTAAGTGCAGATGGAGTGGCAGTCAATGCATTTTTGGTGACTAATACAGCCGCGGCTGCTGCAGCTCTAACTTGGGGATTGGTTTCTCAATTTCAAACTGGACGCATGAGCGCAGTTGGAGTCGCATCAGGTGCGGTTGCTGGATTGGTAGCTATTACACCAGCTGCCGGGTTTGTGGGTGTATTTGGAGCACTAGCTATTGGGATAGGTGCCGGTGCTTTTTGCTATATTGCAGTGTATTTCCGAAATCGGACAGGACTCGACGATGCATTGGAGGTTTTTGCAGTACATGGAGTGGGTGGTATTTGGGGAGCTATAGCTACAGGTATTTTTGCTGTGGCGGCTATAGGAGGGACTGCTGGAGCCATTGAGGGTAACGGTGGGCAGGTTGTTACACAAATCGTGGCAGTAGTTGCTACGATGGTTTATTCCTTCGTGGTTACTATTGTGATCTTGAAGATACTCGATTTGGTACCTGGACTTGGTTTAAGGGTTTCTAATGAAGAAGAAGATCAAGGTCTAGACATCTCTGCCCATGGTGAAAGAGCCTTTGTAAGCGACGGAGCTGACTAGACAATTAGGATAATTCTGCACAAGTCGGGGGATGATCCAGAGGGGAGGAAAGGATGATTAAAATAGAGGCTATTGTAAGACCTGAACGTATCAACTCTGTGACCGAGGCCCTCGAACAGGTTGGTTGTGGAGGTTTCCACTACCAAAATGTTACAGGGCAGGGTAGACAAGGAGGAGTAGAAGTATTTGTTGGCAGAGGAGGAAGAATGGCAAAGGCAGCAGTTTCTAAAACCTTGTTAGTAACTGTTGTCCCTGACGATATGAAAGAAACTGTTATCGAAGCTATAGTCGATTCTGCAAGGGGCCCTGGAGAAGGACAGATCGGTGATGGGAAGATTATTGTATCTCAGGTCATGGATGTAGTGAGGGTTAGAACAGGTGAACGTGGAGAAGAAGCGATCTGAGAAATACGAGGGGTCGACAAGAGTCACAATTATGTCCATAATCAACGTCGATTTGGCAGATCAATGCCACATCAAAAAGTAACCAACTAAGGAGCCGGTCAAGTATGACAGAAATTAAGCGTACGCCAGCAGAAGTGATTGCATTTGCTAAAGAAAACAACATAAAGATGATTGACCTGAAATTTGTAGATGTTCCTGGGACGATGCAGCACGTTACCGTACCTATTGGAGAATTGACGGAAGACTTGTTTGCCGAAGGTACTGGATTTGATGGATCCAGTATTCGTGGTTTTCAAACCATAGATGAAAGTGACATGCTTCTCGTTCCAGATCCGAATACCAGTTCGATAGACACACTTTTGGATATTCCAACACTGAGTTTAATTTGCGACATTCGAGATCCTATCAACGGAGGATCTTATTCGCGTGATCCTAGAAATATTGCCAAAAAGGCAGAAGCCCACCTAAAAGACTCTGGTATCGGCGACATTAGCTACTGGGGTCCTGAACTCGAATTTTTCGTGTTTGACACCGCACGTTTTGACCAGACTGCGAACCAGTCTTTTTACCATGTGGATTCGGATGAAGGTATTTGGAATTCGGGTAACGAGATTACGCTTGGCGGCGAATTGAATCTCGCATATCAACCCAGGCACAAAGAGGGATATTTTCCTGCTTCTCCGGTTGACACTATGACAGATTTAAGATCTGAGATGGTGCTTAAGATGATCGGATTCGGTATTGATGTAGAGAAGCACCATCACGAAGTGGCGACAGCTGGTCAAGCTGAGATAGATTTCAAGTTCGATACCCTTACTCATACAGCCGATAGCGTGATGATATACAAGTACATCGTAAAGAACGTTGCCAAGGAATATGGCAAGACCGCCACTTTCATGCCGAAGCCTATTTTTGGTGATAATGGGACGGGGATGCATACGCACCAGAGTATCTGGAATGGTGGCGAAAACTTATTTGCAGGGGATGGATATGCAGGTATCAGTGAAATGATGAAACATTACATTGGTGGGTTGCTGCGACATTCCCCCGCTATACTCGCGTTCTGCGCACCAACGACTAACTCTTACAGGCGTTTGGTCCCAGGCTTCGAGGCACCTGTGAACTTGGTGTACTCGGCTCGCAATCGGAGTGCTTGCTGCAGGATACCAATGTATTTCTCAAGTCCAAATGCACGTCGAGTCGAGTACAGATGTCCAGATGCAACTGCGAACCCTTACCTGGCGTTTTCAGCAATGCTAATGGCGGGTATCGATGGAATAGTAAACAAAATCGATCCAGGTAATCCGTTAGATACTGATATTTACGCTCTCTCAGACGCTGAAGCAGCAAACGTTCAACAAGTCCCAGGCTCCTTGCCGGAAGCACTAGATGCACTGGAAAACGACCACGAATTCCTGCTGAGAGGGGACGTTTTCACCTCGGACTTTGTAGAGTTGTGGTTAGATTACAAGAGGACTAGAGAGATCGATGAACTCAGACTCAGGCCTCATCCCTATGAGTTTTTGCTCTACTACGATGCTTAAAGAGGGTACTGATCCTCGGAAGGGGCGCTCTGATAGAAAACTGGGCGCCCCTTCTCTTTAGATGACAATGTTACAACGAGATACTGAAGCAGTTGAATATGTTCTACACAAGGCTCGAGAGAACGACGTAAAGTTTATTCGTCTCTGGTTCACCGACATACTCGGAAGTCTTAAAGGCGTTGCAGTCACAGTGGAGGAACTCGAGAGTGCACTGACTCGTGGAATGGGATTCGATGGGTCCTCCATAGAGGGTTTTGTTAGGTCAGAAGAAAGTGACATGTATGCCCTGCCTGACCCGACGACATTTAGCATACTTCCATGGCGACCAAGAACCAACGCAGTCGCTCGAATGTTTTGCGACATCGTAAGGCCAGATGGGGAACCATTTGAAGGTGACCCGAGGTTTGTTCTCAGAAACAATCTTAAAAGAGCTGCTAAGCTCGGATACACCTATTATGTCGCTCCGGAGATCGAATATTTTTATTTTAAAAATTCCGAGAGCACAATACCACTTGATGAAGGAGGATATTTCGACCAAGATCCCCAGGATTTAGCTACTGATCTACGGCGAGAGACCGTATTGACACTAGAAGAGTTGGGGATACCGGTTGAATTTAGCCACCATGAAGTAGCTCCTAGCCAGCACGAAATAGATTTACGCCACACCGATGCACTAACCATGGCAGATACGGTTATGACCTATCGGATAGTTGTTAAAGAGATAGCGATGAAACATGGATACTACGCGACTTTTATGCCTAAGCCTGTTTTTGGGATCAACGGCAGTGGTATGCACATTCACCAGTCGCTTTTCAATGGAGCACAAAACATATTCTACGACGGTAATGACCCTGACAGGTTGTCAGCAACTGCTAGGCATTTTATTGCCGGTCTCCTGAGTCATGCTCCTGAAATCACATCTGTGACAAACCAGTGGGTCAATTCATATAAACGTCTTGTGCAAAGTCCTGTGGATGAGCCACTCGGCTATGAGGCCCCGGTATATACTTCTTGGGCCATGGTAAATCGCTCTGATTTAGTACGTGTCCCAGCCTATAAGGAAGGACGAGAGGAGTCTCGGAGGATAGAATACAGGGCGCCAGATCCTGCCTGTAACCCCTATCTAGCCTTTAGTGTGATGTTGGCTGCTGGATTGAATGGAATAGAGAATCAATATGAACCTCCACCTCCTGCAGAGATAAACCTATATAAGAGTACGGAAGAAGAATTACGGCTATTGGGGGTAGAGAAACTCCCAGAAACCCTGTGGGATGCCGTGCAGATTACAGAGAAAAGTGATCTCGTTAGAAATTCTCTAGGCGAACACGTTTTCAAGAGCTTTATCCGTAATAAGAAACTAGAATGGGAAAAATATAGGACACAGATCACCGACTACGAAATTACCCGGTATTTGCCACTTTTGTAACGTGTGATTCTGGAATATTTGAAAAACATTAATAAATCCCATAAACAGCATTGTTAAGGGGCTTAGGCCTTGTAACGATATGTTGTTTGTGCTATTCTCTCGTATCTTATACTGCGTGACTTTTATCACAAACAGAATCCACATTCTGGCTTCTGTGGCTCAATTTAACGTCTACCTACTCACCTGCGATTTTTATTCTCGGGATATAACCTTAGAGACACTATTGAATTCCTAATGGGAAATATCTATAAAATTCCAGAGTTACCGAGGCCTGAAAAGCAAGGCTTATATGATCCTCGTTTTGAACACGATGCTTGTGGTGTAGGCTTGGTAGCCCACACGAAGGGTATCAAGTCGCATGATATCGTAACCAAAGGCCTTGATGTGCTTATTAACTTAGGCCATAGAGGTGCTGCAGGCGCGGATCCGGAGACGGGGGATGGTGCTGGCATACTTATGCAACTTCCCCATGAATTCCTCGTGAACGAGACGAGCAATATAGGGATCGATTTACCTGAATTCGGGGAATATGGGGTCGGGGTTGTATTCCTACCGGAGAATTTAGCGGAACGTTCACTTTGCGAGAGTGCCATTGAATCTGTAGTAAAGGATGAAGGTCAAAGTTTTCTTGGATGGAGGGATGTTCCTGTCAATCCTGAAAATATCGGATCCCTTGCAGCAAGAGTCCAGCCTACAATTCGTCAATTTTTCGTTAGATGCAATGAACTACCTGAGGGATATGACTTCAATACCAAATTATTTGTGATACGTCGTCAGATAGAGAAAACTGTTAATGCTCTCAGTTTGGATAATGGTGACGATTTCTATGTGTGTAGCTTGTCCTCTAATTGTATTGTCTACAAAGGCCTCATTTTGGCGCACCAACTCGAACCTTTCTATCTTGATTTATCCAACGAGTCCATGGCGACCTCCTTCGCTATGGTCCATTCACGATTCAGTACCAATACGCTAGGATCATGGAAGCTTGCCCATCCTTATAGACATGCCATACACAACGGTGAGATAAACACACTTCAGGGTAATGTCAACTGGATGGTTGCTCGTGAGCCGATGCTCTCATCTAAAGTTATGGGCGAAGACGTAAATAAACTATTGCCGTTAATCACCCCTGAACAGAGTGATACTGCGTCACTAGATAACGTCCTAGAGTTGTTGTTAGCGACAGGGCGTTCACTTCCTCATGCTATGTCTATGCTTATACCAGAAGCTTGGGCTGAGCACATTCCAATGGATAAACGTAAAAAAGATTTCTACGAATACCATTCTTCTTTGATGGAGCCCTGGGATGGGCCGGCCCTTGTAATAGCCACCGATGGGGTTAAAGTCTGCGCTGTTCTTGATAGGAACGGACTTCGCCCTTGCAGATATACCGTAACTACGGATGACCTTTTGGTCATGGCTTCTGAGACAGGTGTACTTGATATACCGCCTGAAAAAGTGAAATTTAAATGGCGTATTCAACCGGGACGAATGTTCATGTTAGATACGGCTAAAGGTGGAATAGTCGAGGATGATGAGATAAAAAATTCCCTTTCAATGCGCCAGCCTTATGGGGATTGGCTTGATAAAAACAAGGTAGAACTAGATGATTTACCAGAGCCGGCAAGTATTCCCGGACCTGATCTTTCTACGCTCACAGAGCGACAAGCGGACTTCGGATATACCAGGGAAGACTTAAATATACTAATAGAGCCAATGGGAGCCAATGGAAGTGAAGCGGAAGGTTCAATGGGAAACGACACACCATTGGCGGTTTTGTCGGATCAGGCCCCACTACTTTTTTCTTATTTCAAACAACGTTTTGCACAGGTAAGTAATCCACCTCTAGACGCTATTCGTGAGGAATTGGTCACTTCTACCGAAACTTTTTTGGGTCCAGAAGGTAATCTTTTCGATGAGACCGCGGCTCAATGCAACCAACTTAAACTGTATGAACCGATCCTCACCAATAGTGAACTCGAAAAAATCCGACAAATCGACTCTGGAAGTCTTCGATCTACCACTCTCTCCACCGTGTTCAATTCCAGTGGTGGACCAGGTTCAATGGAGTCTTCCATGCAGGCATTATGTGAAGAAGCGTCAAAAGCGGTTTCTGAAGGATCTACAATTTTGGTAATTTCAGATCGTGCTGCAGATGCTCAGAATGCGCCAATACCTAGCCTGTTAGCAACAGCTGGCATCCACCATCACTTGATCAGGGAAGGAATCAGGACAAAGGTAGGCATAGTCGTAGAATCCGGAGAACCCAGGGAGGTTGCGCATTTCGCCCTTTTGCTCGGTTTTGGAGCTGCAGCGATCAATCCATATATAGCTTTTGAAACACTTTATGACATGGTTGGGAGCGAGGCATACGCGGGTATTACGGACTATCATAAAGCCGAAAAAAACTATATTAAAGCTCTACATAAAGGCATTATAAAAATCATGTCCAAGATGGGTATATCAACCCTCCAGAGCTATCGCGGAGCCCAGATATTCGAAGCCATAGGGATAAATCAGGAATGTATAGATAGATATTTTACCTGGACGCCATCACGCATAGGTGGGGTCGGTATATCTGAAATAGAGATAGAATCCCTACGAAGACATTCATATGCATATCCTCAACAAAAGATACATGGGAACGCGGAACTTCGCACAGGTGGACACTATCAATGGCGGCACAATGGCGAATATCATATGTGGAACCCGGAATCGATTGCCAAGGTTCAGAAGGCAACTCGTCTGGCTGATCCAAAAACATTTAACGAATTCACTGATTACGTTGACTCTGAAAATCGACGTCTCTGTACGATCCGTGGCCTTCTTGAATTCAAGGACCATCCTGAAAAAATTCCACTTGATGAAGTCGAACCTGCTTCTGAAATAGTCAAACGTTTTGCAACGGGAGCGGTATCGCTGGGTTCCATAAGCCGTGAAGCCCATGAAACTATGGCTATTGCAATGAATCGTATAGGTGCACGCAGTAATACCGGCGAGGGTGGCGAAGATCCAGCTAGATACCATGCTGAATCAAATGGGGACTCTCGGAATAGTGCTATGAAACAGGTAGCTTCTGGTAGATTTGGAGTAACGAGCGGATATTTGGCAAGCGCAACTGATCTCCAGATCAAGATGGCACAGGGTTCCAAGCCTGGAGAAGGTGGCCGCTTACCTGGACTTTAGGTCGATGAATATATTGGAAAGGTTAGGAATTCGACATCAGGAGTCGAGCTAATTTCGCCACCGCCACACCATGATATATATTCGATTGAAGACCTCGCTCAATTGATTCACGATCTTAAGAACTCGAATCCTGATGCACGTGTTCATGTGAAGCTTGTTGCTGAAGCTGGAGTTGGGACAATTGCAGCCGGTGTCTCAAAAGGTCATGGTGACGTGGTTTTAATAAGCGGTGATAGTGGTGGTACAGGAGCTTCTCCCGAATCCTCGATCAAGTATGCAGGTGTGCCCTGGGAACTTGGAGTCGCAGAAACACAGCAGGTTTTAGTTTTGAATGATCTTCGTGGTCGAATAGTAGTTCAGACTGATGGTCAACTAAAAACAGGTAGGGATGTAGCAATCGCTTGCCTTTTGGGGGCCGAGGAATTTGGTTTTGCTACAGCACCGTTAATCGTGATGGGTTGCATAATGCTTCGTAAGTGTCATTTGAATACCTGTTCTGTAGGAATTGCTACGCAGGATCCCGAGTTACGTGAAAAATTTGCTGGCCAACCCGAACACATCATCAACTATTTCTTTTTTATAGCTGAGCAAGTACGAGAAATAATGGCTTCCCTTGGGTTTAGGAAAATTGATGAAATGGTTGGCCGAGTTGACAAACTTGATGGCCGGAAAGCAATTGACCACTGGAAAGCAAATGGCGTTGATTTGACAGCTCTTTTACACAGACCGGAAGTACCTGAAAATGTAGCGACATGCCATCGTGACAAACAAGATCATGGGCTGGAGAAAGCACTAGATCACAAGTTGATAGAGTTGGGAAGACACTCTATAGAATCTGGACTACCAGCATTAATTGAACTCCCAATCAACAATTCTAATCGCACTGTTGGAACGATGCTAAGTTATGAGGTAACCAAAGTTTTTGGGGATGATGGATTACCTGAAGATACGATACAGGTACATCTCAAAGGTTCCGCTGGACAGAGTTTTGCGGCCTTCGTTAACAAGGGTATTACGATGCGTCTTGAAGGAGATGCAAACGACTATTTTTGTAAAGGACTTTCAGGTGGTCGTGTGATCGTGATACCTCCATTTGAATCAAATTTTGAGTCGGAAGAAAATATCATTATCGGCAATGTAGCATTGTATGGTGCAACTGGTGGCTCGGTGTTTATAAGAGGGATAGCTGGAGAACGATTTGCGGTAAGAAACAGCGGAGCCGAAGCTGTTGTAGAAGGTGTCGGGGATCATGGCTGTGAGTATATGACACGGGGTCAGATCGTAGTAATTGGTCCTACAGGTAGAAATTTTGGTGCTGGTATGAGTGGTGGAGAGGCTTTTGTACTAGATGAACACGAACAATTCGAGAGCCTTTGTAACCCTGGGATGGTAGATCTTGAAAGAATCGAATCCAATAAAGATGTCGAGCTTCTTAGACGTCTATTAGAAGCCCATCTTTATTACACTGACAGCCCTATTGCCCAACGAATAATTGAAGATTGGGATAATACACTTCCAAAGTTCGTGAAAGTTATGCCACGAGATTACAAACGGGTTCTTGATCAACGTAGTAAACAGGGCAATCATGGAGCCGATCAGTCTGGAATTGATCAAAATGGGTAAGCCCAATGGATTCATAGAACTTGCCCGGAAAAATCCTCCGAGACGGTCCGTAGCCAATCGAGTCCAGGATTACGAAGAATTCTATGGAGATTGGTCTGAACAAGAGGCTCGAGACCAGGGTGCCCGATGCATGAATTGTTCCGTTCCATTTTGTCATCAAGGTTGTCCTCTTGGAAACTTGATTCCCGAGTGGAACGATCTAGTTTATCGAGGACAGTGGAAACAGGCCCTTGATGTTCTACATACAACAAACAATTTCCCGGAATTCACGGGAAGAATTTGTCCTGCACCGTGTGAAGCATCTTGCGTATTGAATATAAACCAGGATCCGGTGACCATTGAGCACATAGAGAAAGCTATTTCAGACCGTGGTTGGGATGAAGGTTGGATTGTTCCACAGCCACCTGAACATCGTACTAGTAAGAGCATAGCCATTGTTGGTTCCGGTCCTGCGGGTCTTTCTGCAGCCCAACAATTGAATCGTTGCGGACACTCTGTAACGGTGTTTGAACGAGCCGATTACATAGGTGGCCTTCTCCGGCTGGGTATCCCTGAATTCAAACTTGAAAAGAGATTAATCGAACGACGAATAGATCAGATGGATAAAGAAGGCGTTCTTTTCAAGACAGGGATTCACGTTGGCAAGGGATATCCGTCAAACAATCTTGTAAAAGATTTTACCGCAGTATTACTGACAGGAGGCTCAACCCAGGCTCGTGAATTATCTATACCAGGTCGAGAACTAGATGGCGTCCATCTGGCGATGGAGTATCTTCCGCAACAAAACAGACTTATTGCAGGGGAAAAAATAGACGAGGAAGAAGAAATCACTGCTCAGGGTAAAAGAGTGGTAATCCTGGGTGGAGGTGATACTGGTGCAGACTGCCTTGGTACTGCTCATAGACAGGGAGCGGAGGTTGTTTACCAGCTTGAATTGTTACCCGAACCTCCCGGACAGAGAAGACCTAATAACCCATGGCCAGAATGGCCCCTTATATTGAGAAGTTCTGCAGCTCATGAAGAGGGTGGAATTCGGGACTATAATGTTTTGACCAAGAGATTCTCCGGGTCTGATGGTAAGGTCGAAAAATTGCATGGAGTGTATATTGAATGGGGACCTCCGGACGAGACAGGAAGGCCTGCAATGATCGAGATCCCCGGCAGCGAATTCGAAATTGAGGCCGACTTGGTACTTCTTGCTATGGGATTTATGCATCCAGAGCATGATGGAGTATTGGCTGAACTGGGGGTAGAGCTAGATCCCAGAGGAAACGTAAAGACTGACGAGAACAAGATGACTAGTATGCCTGGTATATTTGCAGCCGGAGACATGGCCCGGGGACAATCACTTGTAGTGTGGGCCATTGCAGAAGGTCGCGAGGCCGCTCGTGGTGTTGACGAATACTTGATGGGTTCTAGTGATCTTCCAAGGGTTCTTACTTCGAATAAATAGGCAATCCTCTAGATATTTATCTATATTAAGTAGCGGTACTGTACAACGGAGGTTTGAACTAGTGATTAAAGGCAAGCTAAATATCGAGATAAAATACTGCGTTCCTTGAAGTTATCATGGTGAGGCAGTCTGGATGGCTGCCGAATTTTTTGCTGAAGGTGGTAGCTCTGTTGCGATAACCCTTACTCCCGGGGAAAATGGGATATTGCAAGTTATTGTCGACGGAGAAAAGATATTTGATAAAGATGATGACGGGAAACATCCAGAACTTACTAGGGTTAAAGCGATGAGGTCCGTTATTCGGCAAAAAGTTGTTGAGTTATAACCAACAACTAGAAATATATGATATACATGGAGATCCCGGATTTTTCCGGGATCTTTCTAATTTCAGGCTTGAAGCATTATTGATTTAAGGTATTAGCGGGGTATGAATTTGTAAGCAATAAATTTGACGATAGACAAGAATTACTTGTCTGATGTTAGGCTTTCAGGGAGTGTTGGCAGAGTGCCCTCTACATATGTGGTTCGTTCAAATGGGTTCTGTACCGGAAAAAATACCAACAGCTCTGCTTCCTCTTTCCCGACAACTGTAAAGCCGTGCTCTATGTTAGGTGGTATTGCAAGGGTGTGTTCTGGCCCTACGGTTCTGAACTCATCACCGATACGGACTTCAAGTTCGCCTTTCATGATCACGATCAATTCATCGTCTTGGTGAAGATGAAGAGGGGCTCCTGTGCCGACTTGGGCTATCGAGTAAGACAGATTGGTACTCATACCTCTATCTGGACCCACAATGTCCCATTTACGGTAGTTGGGTCGCCATGGTACCTCCGGTACAGATCGGTGGTCGATAATAGGCATGGAGGCCTCCAACAAATAACCAGGTTGATTGAAGCATAGCATAATGGGTACAGGTGTTTGAGGCTATGTTCATACATTATGGATAATATCGAGTTGTATCGTGACCAATTTTGTTGATTTCAAGTACCTGTTGCTGGCTTGTACTATGTAATACCATCACCTGTACTAGAAGGAGAATCGAATAATTGCGAGTAATTTTCATGGGAAGTCCCATATTTGCCGTTCCAGTGCTAGAGGCTCTGATTGAGGCGAGCCATGATGTACTAGCTGTTTACAGTAGCCCGGATAGACCATCTGGTCGTGGAAACAAAACTAGCGCTACAGCTGTTAAACAAACAGCGATTAAACATGGACTTTTGGTCCGCCAGCCAGCGTCTTTGAACTCGAAAACCGAACAGGATGGGATATCCGACTTGAAGCCGGAACTGATTGTAGTGGCAGCATATGGGTTATTGCTCCCAATAAAAGTTCTGGAAACACCCGATTTCTCTTGTCTAAATATTCACCCTTCGCTCCTACCTAGATTCCGTGGACCTTCACCTGTATCCACCGCTATCTTTGAAGGAGTTGAAATGACCGGGGTGACAATCATGCAGCTTGATTCAGGTGTAGACACGGGTCCGGTCGTATCCCAAATATCTACTAAGATCGGTGCCGAAGAAACCGGAGCTTCACTGACTGATAGGCTTTTCAGATTAGGAGCCAATTTATTGATTGATGTGATACCGGCCTGGACAAAGGGCTGTATCCAAGGAGATGTCCAAGATGAGTCGAAAGCTACTAACACCAAGCTATTGGCTCGGAAAGATGGTCTTGTAGACTGGACAAAAAGTGCGGATCAAATTGCACAACAAGTAAGGGCATATACGCCTTGGCCGGGCAGCCACACCAAATGGCTGGGGAAGAATTTGAAGATAATCGAAGCGTTCCCTGATGAGCATGATGTTGATGATTGGAGTGAGGGAATGGTTATTGGAGTTGGTGAAGAACGAGGAATACTTGTCGGGACAGGCAAAGGGATATTGAGAGTTACAGCACTTCAATTAGAGGGTGGTAGCTCTATGGACGGACAAGATTTTATACATGGACATAATTCAATAATAGGGTCTATTCTTGGTGAGTAATATAAGCCATGGTGAAATTGCTGAAAACATGAGGGCATTCAATTGTTTTCTATAGACTATTAGACGTTTATACAGACTATTGGATACGTGATTTACAAAACTGTACTCTTGCTCCACAAGTAGACACACTGGGTTTTACGATTAAGAGTCTTGCCAATAATTAGTGATGTTTCATCATAATGGAGACTTGGGAACCCGGATTAGGGTGGTGAGGAAAATTACCAATGTACCCGACTGGGTTACTTTAAAGCACATAGTGCTGAGAATTTATTAGGACCGATCTAGATTGTTCTGTAGAGTTCGTCGGTTTTGGCAGCCATGATGAAGTCGTTCCTGTGGAGATCATTAATTTTGTGCGTCCACCATGCGACGTTTACACGCCCCCATTCAACGATCAATCTAGGATGGTGCCCTTCTGAGTCAGCTATATCAGCTACTAAACTTGCGAACATCATCGCCTGGGAGAAATCTATAAATTTGAATGTCCGGTCCAAGCGTCTTGCCCCTTCGTTTTTTGTCAACTGCCAGTTTGGAACATTTGGATGAAGCTCTGAGATTGTTTCGGAGTTCACGGGTATTGAATCCCGTCGGCAAGCTACACATTTTTCGCTCTTCAGGTTCAATTTGGCCTCCAAATCTATCTTTTGTGAGGTGTAGTTGAGGGTATCGTATCATTATATGAATACGGTCTAACTCCTCGGAAATACAGTTGATGAAGACAGGACCCGCGGAAACTAAGGAAAAGATCCAAGGGCTAGGAAACTCTTTGTTGTCAAAGGACAAAAAGAGGGATGAGAGCTTAATCTCACCCCTCTCCATGCCCTAGGCTTCGTCATATATTCATTAACCCTTATAGGAGAGCGTAGGGTATCCGCCTTCAAGCATGATCTCGTATTATACGCCACCTTTTGTAATAGACGGGAAATCCCATCTATTAACTGGTGAGACATAGTTGATTCGATGGATCCCGTAGATCAATCGTAGGATTACTTTTCATTATGTTGACACCTTATCTATCCAGACGTATTATCATCCAAAATCAGATAGGATTCTTGACGGATATATAAGAACATTCCCCCCAAATATTTGGACGTTAAAGCCGTTCGCCATGCTCTTTCGGACAGAACTATCGGCCATAAGATTGTCTACCATCGGTCTATAGGATCTACCATGGACGAGTGCAGGCGATTAGCTGACGAAAGTTGGCCTGAAGGCTTGGTAGTTGCAGCGGAGGAACAGACTGCCGCTAGGGGAAGATTCAATCGTTTATGGGTCAATAGGCCTGGAGAAAGTTTATCCCTTTCTGTCTTGTTACGGCCTCCTGTCGAACAATTACATTACCTCAATATGGCCGCAACACTCGCCGTTTTTAATACTATAAAACCCTTAGTTGATCGAAAGACTTCAATCAAATGGCCGAACGACGTCAGGGTAGGGGGACTTAAGATTTCAGGCATACTTATTGAAACAGACTCTGGAATCAGCTCGGTCCGATATGCAGTGGTGGGTATAGGAGTGAACATAGGACGACCAATCAGCGAGTCTCCCGAGATCATAGGAAAGGCTACCAGCATTGATGCCGAGACCGAGAAATATTTCGAGAGAACCCAGATTATGATAGATCTTCTCCGAAACTTCGACGATCTTTACGAGGAAGTGATCCGAGGTAACTCACTAACCGAAGAATGGTCGTCTAAACTTGATACCATTGGGCGGAGAGTTGAAGTACGGTGGGGAGATAGACTGGTAAAGGGATTTGCAAGGGAAGTCGACAAACAAGGAAACCTGATCTTATATCAACAAGATGGTTCTACTGTCACTGTGGTAGGAGGAGAAGTCACTCTCCAAGTGTAGTGGTTTCCATCACTTCGGCAGCTGCGATTATTCACAGAAAACGCTATATAGATTATCATCTTCACAATGGACAATTCGGTGCTAAAAGGGTTAAGTCTTGAAGATACCGTCACCGTCGTCACAGGAAGTGGCTCCGGTCTCGGTAAGGAAATGGCTCTAGCTATAGCTAGAGCTGGGGGCGATATAGTTTTGGTAGGAAGGCGTTTGCAGCCTTTGCGTGATGTTTTTGCTGAGATCCAAGCAATCGGGACGCGAGCGGTCGTTTTACCCACGGACGTCACTGATACTACGCAGGTGCGAAACCTTTTTAAAACAGCCATTCGTGAACTCGGGCATGTTGATGCACTGATAAACAACGCTGGTATGGTTGGTGATCAGGGAGGTGTCCCGATCTGGGAGATTTCAGATGATGATTGGCAGACTGTCATGGATGCAAATCTTTCTAGTGCTTTCTACTGTTCCCGTGCAGTAGTACCGCATATGGTGGAACGTGGTAGTGGAAAGATAGTGAATGTTTCGTCGGGTTTTGGATTGAGAGGAGGACGCGATAATTATATGTATGCCTGTTCCAAAGGTGGCGTGATACAGCTAACCAGAGTGCTAGCAACAAGTCTTGGACGCTATGGAATAACAACAAACTGTATTGTGCCGGGCTATTTTCCTACGGAAGGGACCGCTTCCTCTAGGGAAAGTTTACCAAGTGCGAAATTTGTACCTGTAGGAAGGGTTGGGGATCCCAAGGAACTCGGCTCTGTAGCGGTTTTCCTTGTTTCAGGAGCATCAAACTATATGAATGGAGAGATGTTCGTAATAGATGGGGGTGGCCTAGCTGGAGGATATGCACCGACTGGCCACGCACCGGATATACCACTAAAGACCCAAAACTAAAAAATGGCTATACCCTTTGAATGGGATCTATCTAATCGTGCTGCCCTTATTACAAGCGATATGCGCGGGTGGACACCTTATTTCGCACTAGCTTTGGCAGAGGCAGGAGCAGATGTCGTCGTAGCAGGATCAGGGAAATCAGACCGTTCTGAGGCAGTTGATGCGGTTCGTTCTGTGGGGAGAAGCGCGGTTGAACTCGATGTCGATTTGACTGACGCCAAAGATGTTGATGACATGATCTTTGCCGCTATATCAGAACTAGGACGCCTGGATATCCTTGTGAATAATGCCCGACTGGAATTTGGAAAATCATTTATTGAAGTGACCGATGATGAATGGGACTCGGTAATTGAGTTCAATCTAAAGTCCATGTTTCTTTGTTGTCGAGCTGCCGGCAGATACATGTTGGATCAAGGATATGGACGTATTGTGAACATGGGTTCTGGTCTAGCCGAAAGAGGTCTTTGGAACTCAGCTGCTGCGTGTGCAAGCCAAGGGGCGGTACGACAATTGACAGCTTCACTTGGATTGGAATGGGCGAAACATAATATTCGTGTGAATGGGATAGGCGCTGGGTGGATAACTACCAATTCCAAGGAAGCAACTGATCTTGAAGATTTGCTGGTTAGATATATTCCTTCACGTCGTCGGGGACATCCGAACGATTTGGCTGGCTTATTGGTCTATCTGGCGTCAGATGGATGTGATTTCGTAACTGGCCAGACTATATATGTAGATGGTGGCGCGATGGCCCATGCCTAATGTATGACCGAGGGGATTTATCTTTTTTATGAGGATTATATTCCACACGGTATATATAGAGTGAGTATACGTATTCAAGTTAAGGTGCAGTCCAAAGCTAGATTCAATAGGCTGGAAGTAGACGATGGAATATTTCGGATATATGTAACAGCTGCACCTGAAAATGGTAAGGCAAACAAAGCTGTAATAGAGATTCTTGCGAAAATTGCAGGTGTTCCTAAGAGGGATATAGTTTTGGTCGTAGGCCATACTTCTAGGAACAAGGTGTTTGAAATTAAGGGATATGATTCTACCGATAGGCTCACAGAACGCATTTGTGCCTAGTGAACTATGCGGTTCCCCAAACTACCTATCAACTGGAGAAGAATGATCGCTATAAACGGTGAGAAATCTAGTGGTGAGTTTTTGGGCAGCAAATTTCGTATGGGAGCTAGTATCGGTTCTGTGATCTGTCCGAGAATGGCTGAAAAATGATCGTTGCCCATGGGTGATATGAATGACATAAGAGATCGAGCTACGATGGCCAATGTAAGGACCAAGATCAAAAGGCTGATGAAGGAACTTAGTAGCTCGTACATGCTATCCACCTAGGGCCTTTGATTTTTCGTATGCTGCAGCAACTGCATCGATCACCGTACCTTTGAATGAGCCCTGCTCAAAAGCCAGAAGTGCTTCCGCTGTGGTGCCTCCTGGAGATGTCACCATGTCCTTGAGGTCAGATGGGTTCCGCCCTGTTTCCGTGACCAATTTTGTGCTGCCGTAAATGGTTTGGAGTACCAGTGCACTAGCCATATCTCGCGACATACCTATGTATACACCTGCGTCTATCATTGCCTCGATGAAAAGAAATATGTAGGCAGGTCCACTGGCACTGAGGGCTGTCGCCATATCGATGAATTTTTCGTCATCTACGTATATTTCCTTGCCCAGTGTAGTTAGAATGTTTTGACAATTGCTGATAGTGGTGGCAGACACGCTATTCGATGCTGTCCAGACAGACATTCCCTCCCCGATTTGTGCAGGTGTATTAGGCATAACTCGGATCACTGATTGATGTCCAAGGCCATCGATTAGTGAGTCAATCTTGGCGCCTGCGATTATAGATATAACAGTCTTTGTGTCATCCAGGACGGGTCCTATATCTCTCATTACCTCAGACAGGTTTTGTGGTTTTACAGATAAGATAACTATTTCGGCGTTTTCTATAATTTTTTGATTTGAACTACCGACCAAGACGCCATATTTCTTTTTCAAGTAGTCACGGCGTTCCGTGATTGGTTCGCCCACTAGGATATCGTTGGAAGTGGCAATTTTTGCCTCCAAGATACCACCCAGTATCGACTCCGCCATCACTCCACCACCTACAAAAGAGATTCTCATTTATCTTCTCTCCTATCCTGAACCCGACGAGTGTCTATCGGAGCTTGTTGTCGCTGGCTAAATCTACGGCTACGGAGATTGCTTCGAGCATGCTCTCATGGTCGGCAATACCCTTACCAGCTATGTCAAAGGCAGTCCCGTGGTCCACAGATGTCCGAATGAATGGAAGTCCTAGGTTAACACTGACGCTCTTTGACCAGTTATGGACCTTGATGGCGATATGGCCCTGATCGTGGTACATGGCTAATACCACGTCAAATTTACCGTTTATTGCTTGGTTAAATACTGTATCCGGTGGTATAGGCCCTGTGGCATCCACTCCCATAGATTGTGCGGCTTCTACGGCGGGGAGGATCTGTTTTTCCTCCTCGTCTCCGAGCAGACCACCGTCACTTGCATGAGGGTTTAGTGCGGAGATCCCTATCCGTGGTGTTGAGAAACCCCAGCGAGTAAAGTGATCGTGGGTTAACATAGTTTTTGCAAGGACGTTTTCGGTAGTTACATAGTCACATGCGACTCGTAGTGCACGGTGAGTCGTCAAGTGGACGACTCGAAGTTGGTCTGCCATCAGCATCGTGGCAACCTCTTTAGCACCTGTTTGATTCTGGAATATTTCCATATGTCCGATGTCACGATAACCAGCCAGGCTAGCTGCCTCCTTGTTGATGGGGGCAGTGATAATTGCTCTAACTTGCCCGTCACGGGCAAGTTCTCCAGCTTTTAGTACCCATTCAACCGCTGCTTTTCCCGCGATTGAGGATATCTTTCCAGTATTGATATCACCGTAATCCAAATTGCCTATGTCAAGTACATCCACCGTATCGGCGTCTCCTCGAACATCATCAATATTTTGGACTAAGTTAGTACTGTTGCCTTTGCCTATTTTGTGGCAGGCATCATCCATGGCAGCAAGGTTACCGATTACAAAAGGGCGACATTTCTCATAGATATTGTTTGCCATCAGGGCTTTTGCTGTCACCTCTGCGCCAATACCTGCGGGATCTCCCATGGTGATTGCTACGAATGGTTTTTCTTTTTTTGTCATTAGAGAAGATTCCTTGTCCCCAAAGAGGTTATTGCAGGAAAAACAGTGACTACGGGTTGCAGTATACGCCCAATTACCGAAAAAACCTCGGTGATGGCAGCCTTCATGTTCCCTGGTTAGTTTATTGGAAGTTGACCGAACATTGTTGTTATTGGAACAACTAAGCCCGCATAAGGTCTATGCTTTTGGGAAGCATGGTACCTATTCACACTTGTTGTATCCACATTCCATACAGCGTTGGCAACCTTCCTGATAGATTAGTGTACCTACAGAACAATCTGGACAACGATTTGTATTTAGAGAAGCATGTCCGTTTGTGCCGTTGGTTTTTTCACTGGTTTGTGTTGGGAACAGTCCTATTTGGCTTGTAGAAGCGCTTGGATCTGCCGAAGGTGTTTCTTCGCCCAAGTTAAGGTGCCTACTCAGTACCAACGCTAGGGCATCTGGGGCTGAGCGTACGAGGGTGCCTCCATCCCAGACCGGGCAGCATGTGATGCCTCGTAGGTGTTCAACCACCTGCTTAGGATCAATTCCAGCCCTTAGTGCCAAGGTTGTTAGTCTAGATATTCCCTCGAGTTGGGCTGAGTCACAACCACCTGCTTTCCCTGCGGCAACAAAAACTTCGAAAGGTTCATCATGCTCGTCGTAATTGATTGTTACGAATATATTGCCGTGACCAGTTCGAACCCTTTCCGTAATTCCCTTGATTACAGAGGGGCGCTGTCTTTCGATCAGTAGATCTTGCGGGACGTCAGTGACTTCATGCTTATCATCAGTTTGTTGTTCTTGGCCAGCGGTCAGAACCTCGGCTTCCCTACTCCCTGCACGATACACAGTGATGCCCTTACAACCAAGTTCCCAAGCAAGCATGTATGCGCTTTCAACATCGCTCTTCGTCGCGCTGTTGGCGAAGTTGATTGTTTTAGATATGGCAGAATCTACACTTTCCTGGAAGGCAGCTTGCATTCGAACGTGCATTTCCGGAGAGATATCCGAAGCGGTTACGAAGATTCTCTTTGCCCATTCGGGTACTTCAGCACGTTCTTGTAGAGAACCTCCGTCTGCGAGGTATTCCATCAAATCTTCGCTGTAGAATCCACCGTCCCGTGCGGATTTCTCGAACTGCTGGTCGACGTATATTAGGCTTTCTCCGCCCAGTATATTGTGCTTGTGATAACTGAGAGCAAACAGGGGTTCTATTCCGCTGGAACATCCCGCGATCATAGAGATAGTACCGGTAGGGGCCACAGTTAGCCTGCATGCGTTGCGCATTTTGGGTTGCCCGGGAGAGTCATATATGCTGCCTTTGAATCCAGGGAAAACTCCCCTCTGTTTGGCCAACTCTTCAGACATCTTATCTGCTTCTGTTCGTATGAATTTCATGATGTCCCGTCCCAGATTGAGGCCATCCTCCGAGTTATAGGGTATGAGCATCTTCACAAGCATGTCTGAGAAGCCCATTACACCAAGCCCGGTCTTCCTTGTCATTCGCGTCATTTCTTCTATCTTGTCAACCGAGTATGAATTTGCATCTATCACGTTGTCTAGGAAGCGAGTAGTTGTATGTACGACATCTCTTAGTCGATCAAAATCGATTTCGGGTCCATCGGTTCCCTCTACCACGAAATTGGCCAAGTTGATGGAACCCAAATTACAGGATTCATATGGCAGCAATGGCTGTTCGCCACATGGGTTAGTTGCTGTCATACGACCTAGATGAGGTGTGGGGTTCTTATGGTTTACCCAGTCTAGGAATATCATTCCAGGTTCACCGTTTCTCCACGCTCCATGAATGATCTTGTCGAAGACTTCACGGGCGTCCAATCGGCCTACCTCTATCATGGGGGAGTTCGGGTCGCTCTGATCCTTGTTTATACGTAAAGGATAGTCTGAACCATTCTTCACTGCCTCCATGAATTCATGGGATGCACCTACGGAAATGTTGAAATTGTGTATTTCACCCTCTATTTCCTTGGAATCTACGAATTCAAGGATGTCTGGATGATGGACGTCCATGACGGCCATATTAGCCCCGTCTCTCTTGCCGCCTTGTGTAACTAGTTTAGAAACAGATGATAAATGCCTTAAAACCGCTATCGGTCCGCAGGCTTTGCCATGAGTAGTGGATATAGAGGAATCTTTTGGCCGTATGGGTGACAGGGCGAAACCTGTGCCTCCCCCGAATTTCTGGACCATCGCCATCTCTTTGGCGGTTGTCATGATACCGTCCATAGTATCTTCGAGGCCCATGACGAAACAGGCAGATAGAGTCCCTGTCCCTCCTCCATCATTCAATGTGATACCGGCATTCATTAGCGTAGGTGAGTTCGGCACGAAATCGAGGCGCGCCATTACATCGAAGTATTTTTCTTCCCAAAAAGTCGCATCTGATTTTGTTCCGTAGTCTGCATCAGGCTTTGCAATTGCGTGAGCTACGCGACGGAGCATCTCATCTGGATTCTCTATTATTTGGCCAGATTCATCTTTTCTGAGGTACCTTTTCTCCAACACAACGAGTGCATTATCGGTTAACTGGACCGATTGACCGTCATCTGATCCTAGGTCTTGCTTAATCTGGGGTTGGCTACGCTTTTGGTCGGTCAGCATCTTTGGCTCCTCAGTTTACTGTCTTAATTTGTTTCAGAATTACGAAATATATAAAGGAATCTTGGGCTAGGAAAATCCTGGGGCGACGAGAACTAGGCCCGCACACCCCGGTCTGTGGACCGCGGGTCAGGTTCTTTTTGAGGCCTGCCACGACGGCGGGGTGGCCTCTTCATAAGTTCTTCCTCAAGAAAAGATAGTTGACTGCTAGGTTCTGTACTCACCGTTGGTTCTTGTGGTTTAAGTAGGGAATCAATCTCTTCTTTGAATGTCTCTACGTCTTTGAAGTCTCTATAGATGCTAGCGTACCTGATGTATGCCACACGGTCTAAATTTTTTAGTCGTTCCATAACTAGTTGCCCAATAGCTTCTACTGAGATTTCTTGTCGACCCGAATCTGATACCGCTGTCTCTGTTTCATGTACTATCTTTTCGATGGTTCCTGTTTGCAAGGGTCTTTTGGCACAGGCCTTGGTAATCCCTAAAAGGAGCTTGTCCCTGTCGAAATCCTCTCGCCTGCCATCACGTTTAATTACCATCAGATCCCTAGTTTGCACTCTTTCGTAGGTAGTAAATCGCCGTTCACATTCCAAGCACTCTCTTCTACGCCTGATGCCGTCCCCCGAGTCACGGGAGTCGATGACCTTAGAGTCCTCATGTCTACAGTGTGGGCAATGCTTTAATAGCTAGTCGCCGATATACGCCAGGCACAGTTTTTGGTAGGGCATTTTGAGGATAATACCAGATATTGTGTACTGTCAAGCTGTTAGGGCACATAATCCAAACGTTTTGGAATATATCTGGAACATGTAAATAGGCCGATAAATCGTGGGTAACTATGAATGGATATACTGTCTAGCACATATTGGATTTTGTAGTTTGAAACCGAGGTGATATCGGTTATTCTTATCCAAATTGGTATAAC
>CAZSLO010000026.1:0-16000 GCA_964608025.1 uncultured Dehalococcoidia bacterium
CAAGGCGATTTTAACTTACCTAAGCCGAAAAAGAAGAGCATACTTGCATTAGGATTTGTTGGTATTGCTGGACTCGTAGGTCTAGCAGTAACAGTTGCGGCGGCCGCATTCATACTATCTGCATGGCTAGGTTTGCCACTGAATGCATTTGGTCTAAATGAAGGTCCTGACCAGCCTATTGCATTCCCGCATACCGTGCATGTTCAAAAAATGGGAATGGACTGCACATTCTGTCATCGAAACGTAACAAAAGGCGCTGCTGCGTCTGTTCCGGCAGTTGGGTTGTGCATGACCTGTCATAAGACGATGGGAAGCGGATTACCCGAAGTAGAAAAGCTTCGTGACTACCATACTGCTGGTAAGCCGATCGATTGGGTCAGGGTACACCGAGTTCCTGATCATGCTCACTTTGTTCATGCATCTCATGTCCGCTTCTTTTCTGAACGTGATGGAATAGCAGCCTCGAGGACGTGTACATTATGCCATCAGGACGTAGGTTCGATGACCAAGGTAAAACAGGTTAGGTCACTGAAAATGGGGGACTGCTTAGATTGTCATCGTGACAATAATGCCCCTACGGATTGCTCGACATGTCATTACTAAATGGGTACAAATGGATTTAACTAGACGTAATTTTCTTTCGCTTGTCGGTGGCTCTGCTGCCGGGGCTGTTCTTTTTCAAGCATGTGGTGTTCCTGAACTAGAGCTTTTGGTGGAATCCCCATTAGAGATGCCGGAAGATCTCGTAACTGGCCTTGATAATTGGTATGCAACCCTGTGTTCTGACTGCCAAAGTGCTGAAGGCATAGTAGTAAGGGTGATGGAGGGGCGTGCTAAGAAAGTCGAAGGTAATGTCGATTATCCGATCAACCAGGGCAAACATGGACCTCGTTGTGAGGCTGCTCTGCAGGGTCTTTATCATCCGGACAGAATTAGTGGCCCACTTGTAAGGGTTGGTTCTCGTGGTGAGGGTCGCTGGGAAGAAATCAGTTGGACAGATGCGATTGCTCGCTTGGCAAATGAATTGAGTCAATTGGACGATAAATCATCCGCGATATTGGCCACAAACCAGCTTAGTGGACATCTCGGTACTGTGGTAGAGCGTTTTACAGGCCGAACAGGAATCCGACATGTTCCGTACGAGACCATTGATGATACAAACTTGCGACTTGCAATGGATCAAGTATATGGGTTAAGCGTAATGCCGGATTTTGATATCGGTAATACAGACTACCTGCTTTCTTTCGGTGCCGACTTCCTTTCAACTTGGGGTTCCCCTGTGCGCTATGCCCGCGCATATGGACAGTTTCGCCAAGGAGATAGGCCGCGTGGGACGCATGTCCATGTGGAACCCCGCTTATCCACTACAGCCGCTAGTGCAGATGAATGGATTTTTGTTAACCCTGGCTGGGAAGGCCATGTGGCACTAGCTATTGCCACCGTTCTTATCGAAAAAGGCTTAGTTGTAGATGGTGCCGCCACGGTAATTACTGGATCGGGAGCCTTGGATATTGAACGATATGTACCAGAGCGCATTGCTAGTGACGCTGGAGTAGATGCAGGTCGTATTCGGCACATTGCCGAAGAATTTGGACACCAGCGGAGGGCTCTTGCTATAGGTGGTGGCTTGGCAGGGGCGCATACAAATGGCTTGGCTAACCTCAATGCTATATATGCTCTTAACCATCTTGTCGGTAGTGTAGGGCATAAAGGAGGTGTAATTCCAAATCCTCCGTCGCCTTTCTCTGGTGTCCCTGAGGTTCCTGCGGTGTCAACCTACCAGGACTGGCTTGATTTGATTGGCCAAATGAATAACGGAGAAATCAATGCCATGCTCGTTCGAGGGGCCAATCCGATATATGGTATGCCCGAGGCGAGTGGATTTCGGCAGTCTTTGCTATCTAGTAGCGGCGATAGATTCAACGTTCCTTTGATAGTTAGTTTCTCTGGATTGATGGACGACACCACTGAATTGGCTGATCTCATTCTTCCAGAAAACCATGGCTTCGAGGATTGGGGAGACAACATACCAAGCCCAGGCCCTGGCTATCAAACTGTAGGTTTACGACAACCAGTAGTACGGCCATTCTTTGCAAGTCGGGGTGTCCATCTTGGGACGAAAGGATTCGCGGACACCTTGATTGGAGTTGCCCAGACTATGCAGACCAATCTAGGTTTTGAAGGAGACAGCTTTAAGGAAATATTACAAGCGGGCGCCATGGAGCTTTTCGAGAAGAAAAGTGGATCGGTGCAAGCAAATGACTTCCCTTCTTTTTGGAATGGTATCCTGCAGCGTGGTGGATGGTGGGATATGGAGGCGGAATATGAAGGACCTTCTCCTGGACCCAGGCAGCTTTCGGCACTTCCAGACAAACCTTTAAAGGTGACAGGGACTTTCGCATTGGTTCCTTTTTCTTCTATTGGCCTCACTGATGGAAAGGGAGCACATCTTCCATGGCTCCAGGCGACTCCGGATCCAATTACAACTGCTACATGGCGTACTTGGGTTGAGATCAACATCAATATTGCAAAAGAGATGGATATTAAGGAAGGCGATGTGATTCGTCTAACCTCGTCGAACGGTCGTGCGGTCGAAGCAATTGCGTATCCTCATCCCGGTATTTCTCCTGATGTTGTAGCTGTTCCTATGGGACAGGGACATACAGGAGGTGGGAGATATGATAAAGATAGAGGTGCAAATATACTCGCGATTTTGGAGAATAGAACTGATGGAAATACTGGCGGGTTAGCTTGGGCAGCAACACGAGTGGAAATCGCAAAAACTGGAGGCTGGACAAGGTTGCCTAGATTTGAGAATACGGCACCAGATCTCGCTACGGATGATAAACAGCATATTATTAAATTGACCTCAGACGATTCGTAATATTTGATCTGACATAATCTGAACAAAAGCTCGATTTTGTAGGAGTTATATATGGCCGGTGAAAAATGGGGAATGGTAGTAGATGTAGATAAGTGTATAGGCTGCCAAGCTTGTGTGGTTGCTTGTCAATCTGAGAATAACATTCCTATCAATACAGAAGAGCTTTTCAACCAGCGACGTGCCAATCAATGGATTCGAATTGAGCGTTATTGGGAAGGGGAATTCCCCAATGTTAAGGCTAGGTTCATACCGGTATTATGCCAACATTGCAGTGATGCTCCTTGCGAGCCGGTTTGTCCGGTTTTCGCTACTTATCATAATCCTGAAGGCCTGAATGTCCAGGTATACAATCGTTGTATAGGCACTCGCTTTTGCGCTAATAATTGCCCTTATCATGTGCGATTCTTCAACTTCTGGGAACCTGATTGGCCTGAAAGCCTAACAAACCAACTCAACCCCGATGTTACGATTCGTAGCCGCGGGATAATGGAGAAATGCACATTTTGTATCCAGAGAATTCGTCGAACAACACGGGATGCAAAGGCAGATGGTGGTGGGGTAGAAGACGGATCTAGGCAGTTGAATCCGGCATGCGTAAACGCTTGTCCAACAGATACGCTTGTATTTGGAGACCTAAATGATCCTGATAGCAAGGTCTCGAAGATTAATGCAAAAGAGAAAGATCACGATGGTCGGGGATATCATATGCTTGAAGAATTGGGCACCGAGCCCAATGTTCTGTATTTGAAAAAAGTTGACCCGAAAGCGAAGGAAGTCACGCATGCATAACGGTTCTGGCAATGGACATGGAGGTATGGAGAGCCAGATAGCCATATCTTCAGATCTAATTGGCCGCCATCGTATGACGGGCAGTATTTTCCGCATCTCGGTACTGGTCACTGGCGTGCTTTTTCTTCTGGGGATAGTCGGGTTTGTAATCAAAGTAATAAACAATGGAACCAGTGATCCAAGTGAGTGGGGATATTATGCTGCGTTAGTTTCGTTCCTACTAACAGCTGGTTCGGGTGCCGTGATGGTGGCGATTGCTACTCGATTAGTGAAAGCCCACTGGCGCAGGTCGATATCTCGCGCATCTGAGATATTCACAATAGTCGTTCTGTACACCTTTATTCTTTTCATCCCCCTTCTGTTCATACTACCTGGTCTATCGGATGGTAGGCGGAGCATTTGGTTTTTTGGAAATCTAAAGAATGTCCCTGAGCTGATACCTCATATAATGACCGCCATTTCATTCGCTTCCTTGGCTTTGGTAGGCGTCGCTCTTTTGTGGATGTCTTCGCGACCAGATCTCGCTTCGCTTCGAGATGTGTCGTCTGGGCATGATGGATTTTTTGGTAGGATTGCCAATACTTGGTATGGGACCTCAAGGCAGTGGTTTACGCAGGATCACCGTATTGGAATCCTAGGTGCCTTATATTTCATGACACTGGTAACAACGCATTTTCTTTTCAGTATGGATTTCTCGATGTCCTTGGTACCTGGATGGATCGATGCTCTGTTCCCGGCGACACATGCTCACAACTCGCTCCACGCTGGTGTAGCGGTAGTATTGTTAACAATGTTCGTGCTCCGTCGATGTGGAGGTTATGATGAATACATTGGGTTTGACCAATTCTGGGGTTTGGGGAAGCTTCTGTTTGCCCTTTCCCTGCTTTGGTTCTGGTTCTGGTTCTCGAGCTTTATCATATTTTGGTATGGAGCAAAGCCATCTGAGCAGGGGGTATTAGAATTACTGATGGTAGGCCCGTACTTGCCAATATTTATGGCAGCATTCATCTTAAACTTTGTTGTTCCCCTATTCACGATGATCTGGAATCCGCTTCGTAGGAGTATTTGGGGACCTACCGTCATAGCAGCTAGCGTGTTGGCCGGCACATTCTTTGATCGGATAAGGCTTTTTGTGGCTTCTTGGTCTGTAACCGCTGTAGAAAATAAACACGCGCTTCATGATATTCCTGGTTTAGTCATGCCCGATGTATATGACATACTAATGTGGATAGGCGGAGTTGCAGGAGCTATATTGGTCTACTTATTGGTGACTAGGATCGTTCCTGTAGTGAGTATTTGGGAACAGAAAGAACTACTCTTATACAAGATACATAAACCTTTCCACAGGCTTGAAGAAGTACTAGTTCTAGGTAAAAAGGACTAAAGAAAGATCCCTTCCTGTAAGGAAAATCATGCAAGAGCACGTACAGCTAGATCAAAAACAGATAAATAAGGAGCTACTAAACGGTGTATTAGAGATGCCGAAGTGGTGGCCAGGTGCTCTTACTATTGCCTTGCTAATTTTCATTACTGGCATGGGAGCTTTTGGATATATGCTCAACAAAGGAGTTGGTGTGACTGGTCTTAACCGCCCAGTCTACTGGGGCTTCTTTATGGTTAACTTTGTTTTTTGGATTGGAATTAGCCACGCGGGGATCATGATTTCTGCTATCTTGAGACTCTCTCAAGCTGAATGGAGACGGCCAATTACGAGGGCGGCAGAGGTTTTAACAGTCTTCTCTTTGATGGCGGCATTAATGGCAGCTCCTCTCGTTCATGTCGGTAGGCCTTGGAGAGCTGACCTTTGGGTTTTCCCGTATGATTTTGCTCGTGGAATCTGGATAAACATACGGTCTCCCTTTATCTGGGACCCTAGTGCGGTTATGACCTACTTAACAGCCAGTGCCTTGTTTGTGTTAGTGGCTCTTATCCCGGATCTTGCGATTATCCGTGATCGTAGCAAGGGATTTACACGTTTGGCATACTCATTTATGTGTCTTGGGTGGCGTGGTACCCCTCGCCAATGGAAGCTTCAGGCGGTGGCTGGGATACTGCTATCGGCCTTAGTACTACCGGTATTCGTTTCAGTTCATAGCATAGTTTCATGGGATTTCGCAGTACAGATTGGGCCTGAAGCCTGGCATTCAACTATCTTTGCTCCTTACTTTATTATCGGTGCGATTCATTCTGGTGTATCCGCTGTTGCAACTGTCATGGTCTTGATGGTTTGGCTTTGGGGTTGGAAGAACTATATTACGCCCGATCACCTCGATTCCATAGGCCGTCTTCTTATTGTTGTTGCTACAACTTGGTTTTTCTTCTTTTTCTTGGAGTGGATATTCGCTCTTTACAGTCTTGAAGACCCCGAGTTGGCTATGCGCGATCTACAGGTTTTCCAATGGCCTTGGAGCGGCTTCTTCGTATTGTTCTTGCTTACTGCATTTTTCATCCCAGTACCAATGTGGCTGTTCAAGAATGTGCGACGTAGCCTATTTTGGATGTTTGTGTCCACGATATTAGTCAATATAGGGATGTGGCTGGAAAGATTTTTGATAATAATTCCGGGTACTATGAGGCGTGGACATATGATTTTTGACTGGGGATCATACCACCCCAGTATCATCGAAATATTGATGGTTGGGATGACATTTGCTTGGGTGGTTATTGGGATGCTCTTGTTCTCCAAGGTGTTCCCACTTATCCCACTTTTTGATATCAAAGAAGGAATGGTTGGTAGAGACGAAATAAAGGTTGGCCGGAAAGTCGTACCGGCCTCGATCCGTGAGTGAGGTCGATATAAAATGATGGGACAACGTAGCGTATTAGGACTGTTTACTGATGAAGATGCCGCAGCTGATGCACTCGATATAGTTGCTGGTGCCGGATTTGCGCAAGATGAATACGAGATCCTGACCGGAACTCCGTATCCTGAAGGCACATTTGGAGAATCAGAGCCTGTGCACAAGCTTTACCGATTTCCGCTTATAGGTGCAGCGTGTGGATTTATAGTTGGGCTGCTCCTTACAACCGGGACTCAACTTGCCTTCCCACTTGTTACGGGTGGTAAACCTCTTCTTTCTATACCACCAATGGCTATAATTATGTACGAAGGTACGATGCTAGGCGCCATCTTGTTTACAGTCTTTGGGATTATCTTCGAATCCCGACTCCCAAGGCTTTTTATGGGAGCTTATGATACTCGTATCACCGAGGGGTATATTGGACTTGCTATTACTACCACTCCAGAAAAAATTGGTAACGCAGAAGAAACCCTTAAGAAGGCTGGTGCAGAAGAGGTTAAAAGAGGTTGGGAGACCGAGTAGTGCATAAGTTGAGATATTTATATTCTGCCCGATCAGATTTTAGAAAAGCTGTATTGGGTCGTTACACATGGATGGCGATCATTTATGTGTTTATGCTTCTGGCTACTACTTCTTGTTATAACTCTACTACTGGGGACACATCAATCTACGGAATTGCTGAGTTCAAGCTTCCAGTAATTCCGAAGACTGGCTCACACAAAGTCATGGTATTTTCCGAAATGCATTACCAGCGCTCTTTCCGTTCTCAGGACGTGCCTAGGCTCTTACCAAACTCGGATTCGGTTTTATTTGGTGGACTTGGTGGACCTGAGGGTGTTATTGAAAAAGATGCGATACGCAAGGAGATAGTGCCTGGATCTCTATCGCATTATCGGGAACTCGAGATTCCCTCACGCGTTAAACAATCTTACGATGCTGAAAGTGCTGCCGAGATCTACCGGGTTAACTGCTCAGTTTGTCATGGTATGTCTATGCGAGGCGATGGCCCGGTGGCTGGTCTTATGAGAGACAAGGGACTAGCACCACTCCCAGCCGACTTGACTTCTGAATTGACGAGTGACGCATCTGATGGTGAGGTTTTCGCGTTTATTTCCAGAGGTGGTCGCCAGGGATACGCACTTATTGAAAAGGGACGAGAGTCACGTTCTCCTATGCCGGAGTTCCTTTTACTATTATCCGAGGATGATCGTTGGTCCCTTGTTAAATATCTGAAGGAATCTCCGCGATAGATTATATTATTCAGTTTGCGTATTTTTACTCAACTAAGTTGGTGTGATTCTTCAGGGGGACTAATTGGCTGATATGATACTTTGGGGCATCCCACTTGTATCTAACAGTCCAATTGATCCTTCGTACCATGAAGAGATTGATAGATGGTTAAGTAAATGTTCCGATGCCGGGGTTTCCCGAATTATAGGTGGGGACGGCACGCGCGTTTTAACAGAACTGGCGAATCTCAAAGATATTGATGTCCACCCATATCTTGGGTGTACAGCTTTTCCCAGACATGGACGGTCGAAAATTGATTATCTCTGGTCTATGGAATTTCTTCGCCCGTCTCTAGACATGCCTCTTGCAAGAGACATTCTTGACGACCACAGGCCTGTTTGGGATGCCCCTAAAGTTTCTACCACTATCACTGATTTTGCAGCTTTGCATCCGGAATACAGAAGCTTGACTAGGGATAGGTCTTATATTCTTCAAAAAGGACAGGATCTTTACCTCAGCCTAGATTTTCCTGAAGTTAGAAAGGAACTGACGTCGCGTTTTTTGGAAAAACTGAATCAGACAGATGCAACTGGTATTCAATTCGAATTTGTCCTTGGGGACGAGGACAAAAACGGAGTTGTGACATATGGTTACGAGGATAGTCTTGTTAGGCAATTCCAGGCAAATCATGGGCGAAGTCCATTTGAGATACCAAACGACGATCCTGACTGGGTCAAGTTTCGCGCTGGGTACGTAACCAGATATTTAGTGGAGTTGAGTAAAGAAATCAAGGAACGTCAACCCGAAACGGTTTTTTCTACGACAATTATTGCTGGTGAACCAGGCGACTACATCAACGGGCTTCAAGACTGGCAAGAATGGATCAATCAAGATGCGATAGATGAATTCCATCTCTGGTTCCGGACCAACTCTAATCTTGGGGACCTAGAAAGGCATATGAAACACATCGTTGAAGTCATTGATGGTCGGTGTGATATTGTCGCAGAATTATCCTGTTATCATCCTGGGAGTTTCCAGGATCCAGGCTTGTTGTTGGAAGCTGGTCAGGTGGCAAAAGCGAGTGGTGCTGACAAGGTAGGGGTTTACAAGAATCAAGCAGTTGAGCAGCTTGGGCTCTGGGATGTTGTTGAGAAGTTGTCTTTGCTTAATTAATCCCCATTGTGATAATCCTTAGAGTTCTTTGACACGTATTCCCTCTTTTATCGAATCAACAAGGTGGTGAATTTCTTCTTGAGTATTGAATCCGGCCACAGAGATACGCATCCCGATAAGTTTTAGTTGAAGTGGTGCAGTAAGCCACTGAAATTTCACGAGAATGTTTCGTTCAATGTCTAGCCATCCGATTAGATCTTGGAGGTCTTTTTCTGTATACCCATCAAAAGACAGAGTGGTTACACCCGCCGATTTACCTGGTTCTGTTGGGGTCAGTACGTTGATGCCATTTGTGTTGGCCATCTCCTCCCTAAGTGTACGAGACAATTCTGCCACATGATCTCGGATTACATCTGTTCCCACTTGTAAGATTGTTTTAGCAGCCTGGCCCAGTCCAATCACAAGGGCGTGGTTATACGTACCTAATTCCGTACGGGTTTTGATATTTGGCAATGCCGGAGGCTGATCCGATTTGGACCATGATCCAATCTCTGGGGTGAAATTTGGTTTAAAGTCTCCCACTTGATCTGGAGTGACCCAAATATAACCACTGCCAGTTGGGCCAAGTAGCCATTTTGGTCCAGAACCGATAACGTAATCACATCCAAGTGAAGGCACTTCGATGGGGAATTGACCAATTGATTGTGCTGCGTCTAAAAGTACCGGTATGCCCTTTTGGTGTGCTAGAGAAGCGGCTTCACGTACTGGAAGAATTCTGCCATTAGGTGAAGCGACATGGCTAATTAGCATGAGCTTAGTGTTATCCGTTAGGGCACCATCTAGGGCTTCTAGTAAATCGGCGTCGTGGTGATCGCCGTTGACAATCTCTACATCCACCGAACATTCTTCCATAAGGGCCTTTGAAGCATCTGCGGTACTGACGTGCTCTAGTGATGTAGTCACGAATTTATCTTTACTTCGCCAGTCTATACTTCTAATTACCTGTTGCATTGAACGGGTCGTGTTGGTACCAATTCCTAGTTCATCCGGCTCTACGCTGAGTAGTTTGGCCAAGTAAATCCGTGCAGATTCTTCCTGATCGGCCATCACATTTTTGGTTTCGGGTCGAGCAGGACCATTTGTGGCCTCATATTGCATCGACTCCCTGATTACTTTTAGTACGGAAGCAAGGGTTGGCCCATAGGTTCCGGTTTGGAAATAGGCCACCTTTTTTGTTACGGGTAGTTGGTAGCGCAGATCAGCAAGAGACAATCGATCCATTGGTGATACTCCTTAGTTTACGGTCGACCGGAGACTGATTCACGGGTGAATTGGAAGTTATACTGTAGGCGCAGTTAAAAAAGGCTCAATTGCCTTCTGGTTGTTTGATATCCAAGACTAGGTGTATACCTTAATTCTATGAGGATAATTTACGTCTACAAGTTTAATAAGCGTGAGTCATCTTGGTTAGATTCAAGGAACCCGGTCATGATTTGGACTGTTTTACGAGCCTCTTTACCTGAAGAAACTCCAGTACCACCATTTTCTACAAGGTCGATCAATTCTTCGTAACAGGCTTGGAATCCCTGGGAGTGATATTGATTGGTTCGAACCTGGGTTCTTGATACCTGATCGGAGCTTTTGGCCTTAGTCACAACTTCTGCTGTTGGACCCGCTAGATCCACGTTTATCTCACCGTCAGATCCAATGATTAATAACTGATGTCTCAAAAAAGAGCACTTGTCAGATTGGTAAATACCCCGGATACCGTTGTTGAAAATTACCAGCCCGTTTCCCGAGGGGTCATTTTCAGGAAGTCTCCCTCCGTCACCTTTGTAGCGGTCCCAGTCTTCGAAGCCTTCTTCTAGATGAGCCGAAACCTGTGACGGCTCGGATTCGGCGTAGAAGCACATCAAATCGATGAGATGGGAACCGTTGCGAAAGAGCATTGCTCTTTGACCACCCATAATAGTTATAATTGTCTTTACAATCCCGATCCCGCCTCCTTGAATCAATTCTCTTACGGTATGGTAAATTGGTTGCCATCTTCTACTATAGTCAACACTGATCACTACTCCATTTTGTTCGCAGGCTTCAAGGATTTTGTCGGCGTCTTCTATACTTGTGGCAATTGGTTTTTCGCAGAAAATGCCCTTCACCCCATGCATTGCTGCATATACCGCGATGTCAGTGTGTTTATCGTCGGGCGTGGCTATGGTCAAGATGTCCAGATTTTCTTTGTCTATCATCTCGCGATAATTGGTATAGGTGTTAGCGTTCGGCCACCTTTGGCCCCAGTTGACTTTGAAGTTTTCTAGGAGTTCTGGTACCAGATCACACACACCAACAACATGGGCATTATTGATTTGTGATAATCCCGCAGCATGGGATTCTCCTCTGGCTCCTCTGAATGGGTTTGGGGCATCGAGAGGAGGATCCATAGTGATCCAAGAGGCGCCTACGAATCCTATTCTTGTCTTTTCTTGTTCCAACTGTCCCTATTCTCCACGCACGCCGCCAGGTCTCATTTTCCAACCGGATGGGTTAACATCCAATGCCACACCTTCTGGACTCATGAATTTCTTTTCTCCTACCCAGTTATCCGCTGTACCTTCTGCGTTTCCATAAGTCTCGTTCCATTGAGTGAGTTCTATACCACCATTTTCTTCGATCAGAGCCTGTGACTGGCCTAGGTCCTCTACTTGGATTCCGAAATGGTGGAGGCCAGGATAACCTCCTCCGTAGCGGTCATACTTGAATTTAAGAATGGTCATATTAATGTACCCGTCACTCAATATTGCCCATTCATTGTCAGTAGATCGCTCTACTTCTATCATGCCAAATGCGTTGATGTAGAAATCTGCGCATTCATCTGGATTGTTGGTAGCGATTCCTATGTGTTTGATTCTAGGCATAACGAGTCCTCCGTAAATTAGTTAATGAATATTGGTCGGTTAGGTAAATATGGGTGGCTGAAAGAACCCTATGGCTAAGTTAGCTGAGGTTTCATAACCAGTCAAGCTGAAACTTTATCTATTTTATTGGACCTTGAATCCACATAAAGTCAATTGGCAGTACTTAATATTAATATTTGGATCAGCGGTTTAATATGGAAATGGATTTTCATAATTCACGATGGCAAGGTTTTACCGGGGGATAGATAAGGCGATAAGCAGACTCTATGCCTGGCGCATTAATTTGCAGGTAATATGTTGACTCTTATTCGATGGCATTGTACGCTGAATATACTGTGATTGTTAAAGAGTTCATCTTATTAACGACCTGCAAGTGTAGTACTTATCTATTTAAGGAGGGGTACTGCGCCTAAATTAAAACCAGCTTAGGCACAATATAAACTGAGCCGCAATCAAAACTGATTGGAAACTACGACCCCTCGAGACTTAATCTCGAGGGTTTTTTTTAGCCTTGGACAGGAGCATATGTGATAGCAAGTAAGCAAAATATAGTTAATTCGGACATTCCCGATGCATCAGAACTGGAGACACTTAGTAAAGAATTCGAGGACAAGTCACCACAAGAAGTGATTGATTGGGCATTTCGGACATATGGGTCTCGAGTTGCAATTTCTACTAGCTTTCAGGCTGAAGGAATGGTCATATTAGATATGGCCTATAAAATCGATCCCGAGGTCCGCGTAATAACGATCGACACTGGACGGTTGCCCCAGGAAACCTACGATCTGATCGACAAGGTGAGGTCCTACTACGAGTTGCCGATAGATGTTTACTTCCCGGATGCTTCTGAATTGGAAGAAATGGTTAACAAACATGGTACAAATCCGTTCTACCGGAGTGTATCTCTTCGACTTTTATGTTGTGGAATCCGTAAAGTTAATCCGCTCAATCGAGCACTTGAGGATCTAGATGCTTGGATGACAGGACTACGTCGTGGACAGGGCGATACTCGGACCGCGGTGCGAAAACTTGAGATCGACTCTGCCCATAGGGGTATTGCCAAGATTAACCCGTTGGCTGATTGGACTCATGATCAAGTATGGGAATATATAAAGATCCATGATGTTCCAGTGAACGATCTTTATGAGCATGGATACACAAGCATTGGTTGTGCACCTTGCACAAGATCAACAGAGGATGGGGAAGATCCGAGGGCGGGACGGTGGTGGTGGGAGAGTGGTATGTCTAAAGAATGCGGTATCCACTTGGGTCCTGCCTGGGGTCGTACTACTTAATGATTTAGGTAATATAGCTCGATTTCAATCTCTAATCTTTAAGGCAATTGGATCACTAAAGATAGCATGATTCAAAGGTTCTCTCGATCAAGAAACTTATATCGTTAGGAGTTAAGGTATTGAACCACACAA
Organism: uncultured Dehalococcoidia bacterium; assembly: GCA_964608025.1. GTDB lineage: Bacteria > Chloroflexota > Dehalococcoidia > Lucifugimonadales > CAJWER01 > CAZSLO01. Next base: position 13,160 of record CAZSLO010000026.1, read on the forward strand.
AGAAGCCAGTATTGATTCCTCCCTATGGTGGCCAACTTATTGACCTTTTGGTATCAAGTGAAGAGAGAGAGGAGTTGGTTGCCAGAGCCAACACTCTATCTTCGATCCAACTGACTGAGCGATCTCTATGCGATTTGGAGTTGCTAGCTACAGGCGGATTTTCACCAATCCAAGGATTTATGGGCGAGGAAGATTTCCAACGAGTAATTGAAGAAATGCGCCTTTCCTCAGGAGTTATTTTCCCGATTCCGATCACGCTTCAGGTAGATCTAGAAGATGGTGTACGAGTAGGTTCTGCGATAGCTCTCCGGGATAGGAAGAACAATCTTTTAGCCGTTCTTGATGTTGAAGAATTGTATGAATGGAACCTAGAAGAGGTTGCAACGAGAGTTTATGGAACTACAGATCCACGTCATCCGATAATTGCTGAGATGCACGGTTGGCCGAAATACAATGTGGCTGGGAAATTAAAGGTTCTGCAGCTTCCGGATCATCAAGACTTCAAGGACTTGCGGCTTACTCCTGCACAGACACGGGAGCGCCTTGGTGATATGGGACACGAACACGCAGTGGCTTTCCAGACACGGAACCCGCTGCATCGAGTTCATGAGGAGCTTACTAAGCGCGCTGCGAGTGGGGTTGATGGAGCCCTTCTCCTGCATCCCGTTGTTGGAATGACTAAACCCGGGGACGTTGACCATATAACTAGGGTTAGAACTTACAAGACACTTATAGAAAGATATTATGATCAAGATGGTGTCTTGCTTTCATTGTTACCTTTAGCAATGCACATGGGTGGCCCACGTGAAGCATTGTGGCATGCAATCATTAGACGAAACTACGGTGCCAACTACTTTATTGTGGGTAGGGACCACGCCGGACCAGGGAACGACTCACAGGGTAACCCGTTCTATGGTCCATATGATGCACAGGAATTAGTCCAGAAACACAGCGATGAGATTGGAGTTGGGGTCGTACCGTTTAAGGAGTTAGTGTATCTGCCGGATGAGGATAGGTATGAAGAGGTATCGAAGGTTCCTGAGGATTCCAGAACAGCATCTATTTCAGGAACCCAGGTAAGAGAGGAATATTTGCTTAGAGGTAAATTACTGCCTGAATGGTTTACTCGACCTGAGGTCGCAGAAATCATGGCCGAAACCTATCCCCCAAGGCACAGACAGGGTGTTTGTATATGGTTTACTGGATTAAGTGGCTCTGGAAAATCAACAACAGCTGATGTATTAACGACACTGCTGATGGAACATGGTAAACAAGTTACTGAACTTGATGGAGATGTTGTACGTACTCATCTTTCCAAAGGACTTGGGTTTAGTAAAGATGATCGGGATATCAATATCAGGCGGATAGGCTTTGTTGCATCCGAGATAGTGCGGCATGGAGGAGTATCTATCTGTGCGGCTGTCAGTCCTTATCGTGCAACGCGTAACGAAGTACGCAATATGGTTGGGGGTGATCAGTTTATTGAAGTTTTCGTGAATACGCCATTGGAAGTTTGTGAGGCTCGTGATACCAAGGGAATGTACGCGAAGGCTCGTAGTGGTGAGATTAAGGATTTTACAGGTATTGATGATCCATATGAGGCTCCTGATGATCCGGAACTTATTCTAGATACGGAAGTGGTATCGGCGGAACAAAATGCGAAGAGGATAATCGACTACATGATTGAAGCAGGGTTTATTAGGGAAGAAACCAAATCAGTAGCACTTGTCTGAAAATGTCTCGGAAATGTGAACCAGATTGGTTTTGGGTGAATTGATCAAATACCCTTAGTAAATGATTCAGAGGGCTGAAATTAGCACTCGAAGCGAGGATAAATGCATTCTGGGGCGGTTTATGATTTATTGATTCGTGCCGGTAGAGTTTTTTGTGCTGATACTGGATTCGATGGTCCAGGAGCAGTTGGGATCAAAGATGATCGTATTATGGCGCTGGGTCACGATGTTATAGGAAGTGCAACCAGAATATTGGAATTCCCAGATGATTTGTTACTACCAGGATTCGTAGATCTTCATGCACATCCTGCACCGGGCCACTGGAAATATGGCATCGATCCTGATCTTTTGATGTTACCTAGGGGCACAACAACGATTCTATCTCAGGGAGACGCAGGATCCAATAACTGGTCCCTGTACAAGAAATCTATTATTGAACCCGCATCGATTCGAATTCGCATGGCCCTTAGCCCTGCGGTAAATGGTGAGGAGCACGATGGCCCTGTATATAGGGATTTCGATGATTTGGATATCGATGCCTGTGTTAGGACAATAGAAGAAGATCGAGAGCTGATCTGGGGAATTGCTGTCAATGTAGCTACGACTGTGACAGGAAATGATGCTAGATTGGTTATGGACAGGGTCTTGGAGATGGCAGATCAAACTGGTAAGCCCTTGCTCTATGGGGTTCGTTGGGATCCGTTCGATTGGCCTGTTGAAGAGCAGTTATCGCTACTTAGGAGTGGAGATGTTGTTACTTATAGTTTCCATGTAGGTCCTGGTGGTCTTGCTCCTAGCGGGAAAGTCCTAGATGCTTCGTGGAAAGCGAAGGAACAGGGAGTAAAGTTTGATATAGGTCATGGTATGAGTTCATTTGATTTTGGTGTGGCAGAAACAGCTGTGGGAGAAGGTTTTCTGCCGGATTCGATATCGACAGATTTCTATGCCAGACATGCTCACTCGTTCCCACGCCATGATATGCCACGGACAATTTCGAAGCTGCTAGCTGTTGGTATGAATGAAGCTGACGCATTTGAACGTGCTACTCTTACGCCTGCCCAGACCCTAGGTTTGGATGAAGAAGTGGGGACTCTTGCTATAGGTTCAG
>CAZSLO010000027.1:0-119643 GCA_964608025.1 uncultured Dehalococcoidia bacterium
CTAGGCCAAGCAGGAAGTCAGGGACTGCCAGCCCTGTAAATCCCAACGTGGTAAACACATAGTCTCCCAGGGTGTTCTTGCGAACTGCTGAGTAGATTCCTATTGGGATGGCAAAGGTCCACGTGAAAATAATAGTAAAACCGGTTAAGGCGACCGTGGTCCATATACGATCGCTGATCAACTCACTCACCGGTTTTTGAGCAGGTGTGGAACTGCAGAAATATTGGAAAGACCTGCCATAGTTGCCTTGTACTAAGTTGCCAACCCACCAGAAATAGCGGAGATGTACAGGCTTGTCTAGTCCGAGATCCTTACGGATTTGTTCAGCCATGCCTATTCGAACATCGTCGCCCCCCGCCATCAAAGCGTCGACATACTTGCTCGCTGCGTCTCCGGGAGGCACTTCCATGATGAAAAAGGCCAGCGCGGATATTACGATGGTAGTGAATCCTGCAAGGATTAGTCGCCTGGATATATAGGTAAACACTGTATGCCCCCCCTGATACCGGGGTTTTATAATTAAACCGACCCTTGAGCCGATACTAAAGGACTAATATAGGCCAGTTTCTAAGAGGCCGTCAATACTAAATAAGGGCATACGTTTAGTAGCTATTGATTTCGATCAATAGCTACTCCCAGTATTTCATGTAAGGTATTAAAGCTGACCGCCCCTTGTCGTACTACCAAAGGGACAGGCCTCGTGAGATCAATAACAGTAGACGGTACACCCATTGGTAAATTCCCCGTATCAATGAAGCAGTCAATCTGCTCACCTAGATGTTCTCGAACAGAATCAATATTCAGAGGAGGATCTTGTCCTGAGATATTAGCACTTGTCCCCGTTATAGGAGCTCCAAGTCGTCGAATCACCTCTCTTGGTACCGGGTGATCTGGAATTCTAACGGCAATTGTGTCTCCTTTGCCAGTAACCACATCAGGTATAGCGTCTGAACGATGCAAAATTACTGATAATGGACCAGGCCAAAGAGTTTCCAAGAGCTTCCATGCTAATTCGGGTATATCTTTACACCAGTCAGTCAAATCCATCGGATCAGCTAACAAGAGAGGGATGGCCATCCCGGCTGGACGTTTTTTGATCGTGAAAATCTTCTTTACTGCAACAGCATCCAAGGCATTTGCAGCTAAACCATACAAGGTGTCTGTAGGTATAACTGCTACATTGCCGGTTTTCAATGTTTGAACAGCAATATCTATCTTTTCTTCAAAGTCCTCTAACAATATGCCTCCTAGGTCACAGCAATATATTCAATTTGAATACAATCAACGTCCATGGTACGCCGACAGGCCTAGTTTAAGAAATATACCGAAACAATCCGCAACCCGGTATCATTTTAGCTGGTTGTAATAAACAAGTCTTAGTACCACGATGGTGATTGCAACACCGATAGAACTCGTTGACCACAAGATATTATAGGTGCTAGCCTGTGCCCCACTATTTTGTATGACTTCAGATCAGATTACATCTAACAGCCGTAAAGTCGCATCTGAAAATGATTTTGATGCATCCAGTTCATTGGAGACTGCTGATAAAAAACTTCCCGATCTCCAATCGCAGCCTATTGCCAAGTCAAACCGCGAGTCGATACTAATCATTGATTTCGGTTCTCAATATAGTCGATTGATAGCACGTAGGATTCGGGAATCTAAAGTCTACTGTGAGATTGTGTCCCACACCACGTCTTGGGAAAGTGTCAAATCATTAAATCCGAGAGGGATAATTCTTTCTGGTGGCCCGGCCAGTGTTTACGAGCAAGATGCTCCAATGGCCCCATCATGGGTCTATGAACAAAAACTACCAATCCTCGGTATTTGTTACGGGATGCAGGTAATGGTTCATCAGCTTGGTGGAAAAGTTGCACCTAGCAGTAAAAAAGAATACGGCCATGCAGTTCTTACTCAAAAAGTAATCGATTCCCAGCTTTTTGAAGGATTGCCTCCATCGATGTCGGTATGGATGAGTCATGGAGACCGTATAATATCTCCCCCGGATAATTTCGAAATATTGGCATATTCAGAAAACTCCCCTATAGCGGCAATTGGGAACAGTGAAGGAATTCTGGGTATCCAGTTCCATCCGGAAGTGGCTCATACTGCCAACGGCCAAAATATTCTAGATAATTTCGTACACGATATCTGTGGTTGCGACCATTCTTGGACTCCCGACAATTTCATCACAGATACCATTACGAGCATCCGTAAACAGGTGGGTGACGGGAAAGTCATCTGTGCACTGTCCGGTGGAGTTGACTCCGCAGTTGCTGCCACGTTAGTTCACCGAGCCATCGGCGATCAACTCACCTGTATATTCGTCAATAACGGTTTAATGAGACGAGAAGAACCAAACCGCGTTGTAGATACATTCAATAAACATCTGGGGCTGAACCTAATCCACGTAGATGCAACAGAAAATTTTCTGGAAAGACTCGCCGGGGTAACGGATCCAGAGGAAAAAAGACGCCGTATTGGCGAGGTTTTTATCAAGGTATTTGACAAGGAAGCTGCAAGTCTGGGACGTGTAGATTTCTTAACACAGGGCACTCTTTACCCTGATGTTATCGAGAGTGAGACTAACGACAACAAAGTATCCGCAAAAATCAAAACACACCATAACGTTGGTGGTCTCCCAAAAGACATGAAACTCAAACTGGTAGAACCTCTCAGGTATTTATTCAAAGATGAAGTAAGGGAAGTCGGATTAGCGCTAGGTTTGTCCGAAGAAATTGTGTACAGACAACCTTTCCCTGGACCAGGTCTTGCAATCCGTGTCTTGGGAGAAGTGACCCATGAGCGACTGGAAACATTGCGGGCAGCTGACTGGATAGTTATGGATGAGATAAAAGCGAGTAATTTATATCGTGAGCTGTGGCAAAGCTTTGCCGTATTGACAAATACCCAATCGGTTGGGGTCACCGGCGATTTCAGAACCTATGGTGATGTTGTCGCCCTAAGAGCAGTCACCAGCGATGAAGCCATGACAGCTGACTGGAGTCGCATTCCTTACGATGTGCTCGCTCGCATATCGAACCGGATAGCCAATGAAGTACCCGGAATCAACAGGGTGGTATATGACATAACCAGCAAACCACCTGGCACCATAGAATGGGAATAATAATGTTTTTATTACTGTAATTCCCATCTCCCAATACCGCCGCCAGCCTTGTCGATAATTAATAAGCGCTTTTTGACTTCCCAGTATTATTTAAGCTCCTAGATTCAAGGCAACCGAAGAACGACCGGATCAGATTAATGAATAAAAAGACATCTAGCCGTATAAAGTTTATCGCTCTCTATCCAACCATTCGGTTCATCCTAATTTTCTTTACATATGCGATTTTCTTGAGTGCCTGTTTAGACGGAAATTCGGATGAAGTAGATACTGAATCCATACCCAATACACCAACATCGTCAAATAAAATAACTCCATCAACATCGGGGCTCTCGATCATTATTTCTGAAGGTACAGTCGCCCGATATCTCGTTAATGAACAGCTAGCTCGCCAGAAATTACCAAACGACGCAATCGGAGAGACTACTCAAGTTGACGGACAACTTATTTTTGATATTGACGGTACTTTAAACTCCAGCCAATCAACTATCACTGTAGATTTAACATCTTTGAAATCGGATTCATCACGCCGGGATGGTTTTATACGGGCAAACACCCTGGAAACTAATAAATTCCCTACTGCCAAACTAGTAATTAAGGACGTCTCGGGCTTGCCATGGCCCCTTCCAAATTCAGGAGAGTCAACCTTCAAGCTCATTGGCGACATGGCACTTCATGGAATCACTACTGAATTAATCTGGGATGCAACGGCCCAATTTAGGGACAAAACGGTAATAGGGAGTGCGAAGACAAATTTCACATTTGACACATTCAATATCGAGATACCAAAGGTATTCATCGTCCTGAGTGTTGAGGACAACATTAGGTTGGAGATTGATTTCAATGCATCCATCGCTGGAAGGTAACGAACTCAAAGTACTTGTGGTTGGGAACGGAGCCCGTGAACACACACTCTGTTGGAAACTCGCCCAGAGTCCACGGATAGGGAAACTGCTAATCGCTCCTGGAAACGCTGGTACAGATATGCTTGGGACCAATGTCGAAATTAATGCAGATGACGTTCAAAACATCGTAAATTTCGTAATCGATCATGAGATCGACTTTACTGTAATAGGGCCCGAAGTACCACTAGCATTGGGGTTGGCAGACATGCTGTTAGATAACCAACGGGCTGTTTTTGGTCCTACGATGGCTGCAGCCCAAATTGAGTCTAAGAAGTCCTTTGCAAAAGAAATGATGTCCTCTAACGATATCCCTACTGGAAAAGCCGAGATATTTTCTGACTATAACGCAGCTCTACGCCATCTTGAAAGGATCACCGTACCAATCGTTATCAAGGCCGACGGGCTAGCAGCCGGTAAGGGAGTTCAAGTAGCCCATACACGACGAGAAGCTATAAGCGCTCTCCAAACGTGTATGGTTAAGCGTGAGTTTGGGACGTCTGGAGAAACCGTCCTTATAGAAGAGTATCTGTCCGGACCCGAGATAAGCGTATTTGCCTTTGTAGATGGGCAAGACATATCGTCAATGGTGGCTGCCTGCGACTATAAACTTTCAGGTGATGGAGACACCGGATCTAACACAGGAGGGATGGGAGCCTACAGTCCGCCGATTCATGATTTATGGAATAGCAAAATAGAGACGTTGATCAGAGACAGTATCATGGAACCTACAGTGCGAGCGCTAGTCCAAAATGGAACTCCCTATACTGGCATCCTCTACGCAGGACTTATGCTCACCACCGAAGGTCCCAAGGTAATAGAATTTAACTGCCGCCTCGGCGATCCAGAAGCTCAAGTTGTCCTTCCTCGCCTCAAAAATGACCTGCTTGATGTAATGATATCTACAGTGTTCGGTGAAATAGGATCGGTAAAGTTCGAATGGGACAAGCGCACTTGTGTAGGTGTTGTAATTACCTCCGGGGGATATCCTGAAAATTACAAAACCGGCTACCCTATATCCGGCCTAGACTCTGTGGATACCGATACCATGGTTTTCCACGCCGGCACGAATCTTTCTAAAAATGGAGTAGTAACCACCTCTGGTGGACGAGTATTGACAGTTGTTACATCAGGAGAAGACATTTACCGAGCCCGAACTAAAACATATTCGAATGTGAAGAAATTGAAATTCATAGATTCATATAACAGAACAGACATAGGACTAATCCCTTAGGCCCAACGTTAAAATGGAGTCTTGCTATGACCAAAATTTTACACGTGCAGGGAAACGCATTATCAGACACCAAACAGACACTAGGAATGATACGAGAAGTGGCGTTTGACAGTAATCCGATTTGGGTCGGTTCCGTTGAGATGGAAGGAGGAACGGCCTCCGGGTGGCACCATCATGGCCAGAATGATAGCTACTTGTACGTCGTATCGGGAAAAGCCCGTTTCGAATTCGGAACAGGAGGACAAGGAATAGTAGATGCAACGGCGGGAGACTACATCTTCGTACCTGCTCATACAATTCATCGCGAGGTTAATCCCGATAACGAAAGATCGAAAATCATACTATTCCGTATAGGTGGAGGAAAGCCGGTTTTCAACGTACCTGGTCCCGCATCCTAATGGAGCATTCCCGCCAAAAACCATTACCGAAAATATTCCCAATATGAGCGATATTAACCGACTACTATCTGCATTCGATTCGGGTGAACTACTTAGACCATTACCCAAATATTTGAATATAGTAGATCTTTCGAAGGCAATCTCTGGAATAACTGAATCCCCAGACCATATACCGACCAGAAATTCTGATGATTTAGCAAAGATAGTAGGGTTAGCAAAACACGTGGTGCTGGTAATCTTAGACGGATTCGGAATGAACGTGGTCTCGACTGCTTACGGGGCTGGGTTCCTATCCAGTAACATCAAAACGGAACTTCACACTGTATTTCCATCGACCACGCCAACCGTTCTAACAACGTATTGCACTGGACTATGGCCAATCCAACATGGTGTGCCCGGCTGGGACCTATTTCTGGAAGAGATAGATAGTGTCGCAACAATTATTAAGTTCATGCGGCGGTGTGATGACACCGCTCTCGAATCTTTGGGCATAAAAACGTCCCAAGCTTACCCTGTGCCTTCCATGATCCCACAAATGGGGCGCGATATTTCTGGTGTTATCCCGGACTCCATAGCAATGACACCATATTCAAGATACTGGAGAGGTGACACTGATTACTACGGATATACAAAAGTCAAAGACGGCATTGATGCGATAATAAATCGGTTACAAAAAGCCGATACTGCCACTTTTACACATATGTACGTGTCTGATATAGACACAGCAGCCCATGAATATGGCATAGCCCACGACATGTTGAAGGAAGAGATATCGAGGATAGACAGTCAATTGGCACGTCTCTCTGAGTCCATCCCCACGGATACAGTGATAGTGATTTCTGCGGACCATGGTTTACTTAATTCTGATGAAAAAATACATCAGATAGAACCAACTAGTGAGTTAGCTAAATGCTTATCAAAAGAACCATGGGGTACGGGACGTTGTACTATATTTCAAGTCAGCCAAGATCTTGGCAACAGATTTGAAGAATGTTTCCGTCAAGATATAGGCGAAGATTTCTATCTTTTGAAAACTGATGAGGTTTTAGATCTAGAACTTCTAGGACCAGCACCGGTATCTCAATCCACTATTCGGAGACTCGGTAATTATTTTTGCATCTCGACGGGAGCACCAGTTATAAATTATAAATATCCAAAGATTAATTATGAGGAACGTAAATCCTTAGCGAGTCACGGAGGGCTATCTCCCGACGAGATATTAGTGCCTATGATAGTTGTACGTTCTTGAACACATGACATATATTTCTTGAAGACAGATGTTGGTTCAAAAAATCTGCTATACGTGATGCATATGATCAATATCGCCAAGGATTGAAGGAAAGATAACGGGAGAATTTCATGATCGAACGTTACACTAGGCCTGAGATGAAAAAGGTGTGGTCAGAAACGAGCAAATATGACAAATGGTTAGACGTGGAACTTGCAGTATGTGAAGCATTGGCTGACGAAGGTATCATACCTCCTAAAGACATGCACAGCTTAAGATGTGCTTCATACAATCAAGAACGATTAGATGAGATTTTGAACGAAACTCGCCATGAGATGACAGCCTTCTTGAGCTCAATAACTGAATTCATTGGACCAGAAGGACGATGGCTTCACTATGGTCTAACCACAAGCGATGTATGGGACACGGCAACTAGCCTACAAATCATTGAAGGCCTAGATCTTTTAATTAAAGACACAGATGAATTACTGGCAATTTTACGGGCTAGGGCTTTAGAACATAAAGACACTCTCATGATGGGACGGACCCATGGAGTACACGCAGAACCTATCACCTTTGGATTAAAGATGGCACTGTGGTGGGACGAGGTACGCCGGAATCGGGACCGACTACTGCATGCTAAAGACACTATCTCCTACGGAAAGATATCTGGGCCAGTTGGAACCCATGCAACAGTATCTCCATCAATCGAGACCAAGGTTTGCGAACGGCTATCGCTCCATCCTGCACCGATCTCGAACCAAGTGCTTCAACGTGACAGGCATGCCGAAGTGATTATGACACTATCACTATTTGCAGCATCATTGGAAAAATTCGCCACCGAGGTGAGGTCGCTACAACGGACCGAAACCAGGGAAGTGACAGAGGGATTTCCTAAGGGTCAACCGGGTTCATCTTCAATGCCTCACAAACGTAATCCGGAGCTATCCGAGAGAGTTTGTGGACTTGCCAGACTAATCAGAGGCCATGCCGTAACTGCCATGGAAAACGTGGCTCTTTGGGGAGAGCGTGACATAAGCCACTCTTCTGGAGAACGGATAATATTTCCAGATTCATTCACAGCCTTAGACTATATTCTTGACCTTTTCACAGGGGTGATTAGGGACATTAATATCTACCCGGACCAAATGATGAATAACATAGAATCTACGCGTGGAGTTGTATTTTCTCAGCGAGTACTTTTGGCTCTAATTAATGCAGATATGGCACGCGAGGAAGCTTATAGGATAGTCCATGATTGCGCTATGAGAAGCTGGGACAGAAAAGAAGACTTTCGGGAGCTTATGCGAACAGAAACAAAGGTAACAGATCGGCTAACTTTAAAAGACCTCGACGCCTTGTTCGATTACAGATACTATATCCGTCATGTAGATGAAACATTTAAACGAGCAGGGCTGGTATAAGTTGTATCATCTTAATGTTTCAACAACGACTAATAGCCAGTTCACTAGCTGGTGTCTCCACTTTTAACTTAAAGAATTATACGGGAATGTAAATTTAAGAAACTGTGGCCCGCCACAATACATTTAAATAACTATAGTTTTACTTAAAGGAGATCAAACAGGGAATGGCCGCGATCAAGGAGTCTCCGCTACCGAACCTAGTTTACAGAGGAAAAGTCAGGGATACCCATACGTTGAACGACCATCTATTCCTGATGGTTGCAACTGACCGTATCTCGGCATTCGACGTGGTCCTTCCAACCGCTGTTCCTGATAAAGGTGCAGTTTTATGCCAGATATCTGCATTCTGGTTTGACAAGACGAAAGACATAGTTCCTAATCATTTTGTATCGATGGCAACCGATGATCCAGAACTGGACATTCCAAAATATCTTGCTAGACAAACCATGGTAGTCAAAAAAGCCGACCGTATCGATGTCGAATGTGTGATACGAGGCTACATTACGGGTTCGGCTTGGTCAGAGTATAAAAAAACAGGAACAGTTTCAGGAATGAAAATGCCACCCGGGCTTAAAGAAGGAGATAAGTTTCCAGAACCATTGTTCACCCCTACCACCAAGGCAGAAATAGGACACGATGAAAATATGACTATGGAAGAAGTTGAGGCAATGGTGGGCAAAGACGAAGCAAACCGACTCGCAACCACAACTGCTGCCTTCTACAACAAAGCACAAAACATTGCCCTTTCAAAAGGGATAATAATCGCTGACACAAAGATGGAGTTTGGTTACATCAACGGCGAACTTACCCTCATTGACGAGTTACTAACACCGGACTCCAGTAGATTCTGGGATACAGAAGGCTACGGGCCTGGAAAATCTCAACCGAATTTCGACAAACAGTTCGTCCGAGATTGGTTAAACGCTCAGGGATGGGACCACGAACCACCAGCGCCCAAACTTCCCACTCAGGTCGTTGAAAAAACCCGCCTCCGCTATATCGAAGCATATCAACGGTTGACCGGACACCCCCTAAATTAGCACAATATACTAAAATTAAGAGCCAGTTGGAGTTTTATGGCAACTGAAGATCGACCTAAAAAAGATAGACTAACACCTTCTCAAGCTAGAGCTGCGAGGAGGGCCCGCAGACAAAGAAAAAAAAGATTCACCAGGCTCGCTGCGCTCTCTGCCGTAGCATCCATAGCCATTTTGTTCATATTCTCGCTATTCGCTGGTAGCCTACCTATCACGTTAGGTAGCAAAGACGCGCCGGATGGACCAGGTGAACGAATCGCGAGCCAAGGTAAAACTCATATAAACCGCACAGAATCTCATCCTCCCTATAGTACCGTTCCAGCTACTTCGGGATGGCACTTTGATGACTATAGTGCACCTGCGAGATGGGACATATACAGTGAAGCTCTTCCCGACGAGGTTCTAGTACATAATCTTGAGCACGGAGGCGTAGGAATACACTACGACTGCCCGGATGGATGTGACGACCTAGTAGCAAAACTTGAAGAAATAGCAAGTCAGGCTACCAAAGTGATCATGTCGCCATACCCGAATCTAGGTAGCAAGATTGCTTTAACTGCATGGACTTTCATCGACAAATTTGATGAGTTCGATGAGGAACGAATCAAGGCATTTGTTAACGCTCATGTGAGTTCTCCAAATGCACCTGAATACCTGCTACGCTAAATACCTGTGTTGTATGTGAAGCTTGTCACAATTCCAAAGTTATACCCATATAATCTGTACCCAATGAATTGTATCGGGCTATAACAATTGAAGACCCTGAGCTTAGTTACTCTAATAGAATCTGCATCTGACTAACAGGCTAAAGAACATATTACTTTGTAAAATATGATCCTAGGTTACAATCAAATAGGTGGCGATTAGGAATCTCATCCATAACTAAGGAAACCTACCTCCCAAAAAATTCTAAAGGTAAACATGTACCTAGCTAAGATTTACATCACACTGAAGACGTCTGTAAATGATCCAGCTGGCCAAACCATTCAAGGTAGCCTGGTAGACCTGGGATTTAGTTCTGTAGTCACTGTTAGATCTGGGAAATACTTCGAAGTGTTACTAGACACACCTGATGAAACTGAAACACATACCGCTGTAACAACAATGTGTGACAAGTTGCTGTCAAATCCAGTGATAGAAGATTATCAATTCGAAATAGAAACTTCTTAGTTAACTTGCTAGCCTATGGAATCTTTTGTGCTGGGTATCTCTGTTTGACGCGGATCTATCGTGAGGGCTCCCCTGATTGCACGAGCTAAGGCCTTGAATATAGCCTCGGATTTATGATGATTGCTCGCACCTGCCAACACGCTGACATGTAAATTGAATTTTCCTTCTACTGCAAGAGTTTCCATGAAATGCCGAATCAACTGCGGTGACAGATCACCCATGTCCGTATCGGTCAAATCAGCGTCAACTACGGCATAGCCCCTACCACCAAAATCCACAACCACCAACGCGAGGGCCTCGTCGAGGGGAACATAGGAATGATTCATCCTAACAATCCCGACCCCACTACCTACGGCTTGGTTGAGGGCACGCCCAATTACTATTGCAGTATCTTCTACAAGATGATGCCAACCAACATGCGTATCACCCTTGGCAGAAATCTGTAAATCTATAAGGCCATGACGAGAGATTTGCGCCAACATATGATCAAACATCCCATTACCGGTATCAATCTGGTATTGACCTGTACCGTCAATATCCAATACTACAGAGATTTGGGTTTCGCCAGTCTCACGTTTCAGTTCAGCATTCCTTTTAGTCAAACTTACACACCTTCCATAAGTTCCATGAATTTTGTTTACAATCGATAAAGATGTTCAGACATCTCGGTACATTTTCCCGCGCTTTTTAACATTTTCCAATAGGCTAGGATCAAAAGGTTCTAGCTCGAACCCTAAGGGTTGTGGTGGTCTAGCTTCAAGACCTAGTAAATCAATCACTTTTCGGTTTGTATAATACCCAGCATAAGTATGTTTGACCAATTCTTTAAAGAAATTAGGCTCCCGAGACTCTACATCTTTAAGCACCTCTATCTTCTGCTGGCCAACAAGATTACTAAAACAGTCTGAGTACATTTCAAAACTAGTAATGTCGACTGAGTTAAGTCCGTCTAAGAACAGCCTCCTGAGTTTGGGTGCCTTTCCTGCAGTCTCATCAATGTGTTGCGCAATTCCTAGTTCTCCAGCACCTGGGAAACCATCTCCTCTTGGAATCAACTGGTCCAGAATTTCTGTCACGAGAGACACCTGTTCTTGGGAAAGGAATATCATTGATTTTTGTTCATTATTCATATGATTGTTCCGGCCAAGCAATCTTACGAAGTAAATTCATTCAGTTCGTAAGTTACTAAGTATAGTTAATTGTGCTCCTTAAATTTATTCGCAGCGTATAAAGCTAGGGCCTGGATCGTCGACGTTGGGTTTACTGCCCCACCAGTCACCAATATGCTTCCATCTATCACATATAGGTTCTCCACATCATGGGTCCTACAGAATTCATCCACAACTGATGTGTGAGGATCGGTACCCATCTTGGCCGTGCCCATCAAGTGCCACCCGGCCGGCCTAAGCAAAGGATTTATAATCACATCTTTTGCACCCGATGCGCCAAGCACTTCGACTGCCTTTGTTATCCCATGATCCATCATACGTTCACTATTAGGACTGACAGTGTAAGAGATCTTCGGTGAAGGTATACCGTGTGAATCAGATAAATTTTGGTCTATCGTGACCATGTTTGTATATTCCGGTAAATCTTCACCGATCACAGCTATAGTTATAGTATGAGCAAATCGTTCTCTTAGAACACTGTGGTGCTCTGAACCCCAAGGTATTGGACCATGTCCACCCAGTCCACCTAGAGCGGTATTTAATGGCCCTGAGCTTCGTGCAATCTGGAAAGTATATCCCCTGGTAAAGCCACGTGAAGTATCGGTTTCATAGAATTCTTGGCTCATTATTGAGCATCCTATAGGTCCCTTATATCCGTCAAGACGCTCGTTGTAAACACCAGTGACCATAGAATATGGATGAAACATCAAATTTTTTCCGACCAATCCGCTAGAGTTGGCAATGCCGTTAGGAAAGCGTCCAGAGGTAGAGTTGAGCAACAACCTAGGACTACCTATTCCATTACAGGCTACAACAACGGATCGCGCCCGTTGTTTTTGAAGATCACCATTCTGATCATAATAGACAACTCCATCAGCAAGACCATCGGCATCTATCGTTATCTCTCTAACACGACATCCGGTCTTAAGTACTGCTCCGAGGGCAATGGCTTTAGGCCAATAGGTCACATCGGTGCTTGCCTTGGCCTTTCTGTAACATCCGATATCACAAGGCCCACAGTTATTGCATTTGGACCGTCCATCATATGCCTCCGTCAATACGGTGCTATCAGATGGCCACCAGTGCCAGCCGAGTCGGTCAAAACCACCCGCTATAGTCTCGCCTGCCTTTCCAAGGGGCACTGGGGGTGTCTGTCGTAATGATTTAGGTGGGTATCCCGGATCTCCGATCATACCAGCTACACCACTGATACGATCATTGGTATCAAAATAGGGCTCTAAATCACCGTAGGTCATAGGGAAATCGGATGCGACTCCATCAAGGGTCTTAACCTTGAAATCTGATGGGCGAAACCTCGGAAAGTGAGCACTCCAGTGGATCGTGCTACCCCCAACAGCATTGTGCATAAGCGGGGCAATTGGTGATTCGGTATTGTTAACAGGATAATCTTCTGGAAGGCCTCTAACATTTGGATCTGGACTCATGTAAGAAAGTCGAGACAGTTCCCAATCATCACGGCTACTAGCGTATTCCTGAGGTTTTGTCCAACTTCCCTGTTCCAAGCAAATCACGTCAAATCCCGCTTCCGCTAGGCTCCAGGTGAAAGCACCTCCGGATGCTCCGGAACCAATCACAACAACATCTACAATGTCTTTATTATCCAATTATTCACCTACGAGGATACATCCAGGTTGAAACTATATTAGGCAACTAGGCTATAGCCTGTTGTTACCTCGTTATCGTGAAATTGTTATTGCGGGACCAATTCTTTCATTGATGCAATCACCAGATCAGTCTCCCTTGAGTTACCGACGGTAATTCTAAAGGCATTCTTCAAACGTTCAGAACTGAAGCGCCGGACAAAAATGCCCTGGGAAGCAAGACCATCGTAGACGATTTCTGCCGTACCCGGAGAAAAGCTGCACAGGATGAAATTTCCATATGATGGCCAAGGCTTGACTCCCGGTATTTTATCTAGGAGTTGGAACATCCGGTCACGTTCATCGACAATAATCTTGACACGAGCCAACAATGATTTCGAGTCTTGAAGAGATGCTATCAGCGCAGCCTCAGCAGCTATATTGACATTATAAGGTGGTTTAATGTCAATCAAATGCAAGATCAACTTAGAACTCATCAAGCCATATCCCACTCGCAATCCAGCAAGCCCAGCCCATTTGCTCATCGTTCGCAAAACGACCAGATTATCGAATTCCGGTACCAACGCTTCCAAGGTATGTCCTGAAAATTCAAAATATGCCTCATCCACTACTATCAACAAACCTGTATCCAGTAATTTTCTGACTTCGTATTCAGACACTATGTTGCCAGTAGGGTTATTCGGTGAACTAACGAATATGATTTTCGCGCCCGGATTACCAGCTTCATCTATCACACGATCAATATCTATATTGAATCCGTCATCGCGTGGAACTTTAACTGTCTTCGCCCCGGCAATTCTGGCACCAAATCCATACATACCAAATGTAGGATCACTGTCGATGATCGAGTCACCGGGAGAAATGAAAAGTCTAAATAGCAAGTCAATAAGTTCATCGCTTCCAGCCCCAGCTATGATATGTCTCTCATCTAGACCAGTGTAAATAGAAAGTGCTTCCCGTATACTGCGTTGTAATGGGTCTGGATATACGTGTAAGGGCGCATTAGCGACCGCATCTACCGCGCTGGGAGAACTACCAAAAGGGTTCTCATTGCCATTCAGTTTTATTATCTGGTCTTCGGGTATACCAGCCCTTTTTGCAAGCAATTCCGGGGGATCAACCGGATCGTATGTTTCGATATCTAAAAGATGTGGTCGAACAAGTCGATCTATACTCGAATTTTGAGCTATTTTTGTCATGTCATATCCCCATTACGAAAGGTCACGTTGTAGCTCCTCACGTATCTCAGCTGCCTCAGCATGGCCCGTAAGCCCTTCGGCCCGGCCTATTGTAGACGCAGCACGACCCAATGCCAATGAAGAGTCATCATCTAAACCAATTATAGGACTGATCTTCAGGAAGGACCTGACATTAAGACCAGATCCAAATCTTGCTGAACCACCAGTGGGCATCACATGGCTAGGTCCTGCTACATAGTCACCTAGAACTTCGTGGGACAGATCTCCGACAAATATGGCACCCACGTTACGGATTTTATCCAAATACTCCCAGGGATCTTCCACCGATAAAGAAATGTGTTCGGGTCCGAATTTATTGGCCAATGAGAAAGCATCCTGGAGATTATCAACTACTCCAACACAACCTCTTCTTTCGACGGATTTAAGAGCTATGTCCCTACGCTCCAATCGTTTCCCCCGAATTTCTATCTCCCGACAGACTTCCATCGCCAGTGACCTAGATGTCGTGATCAGAATTGGTGTAGCCATGACATCATGTTCAGCCTGTGCGAGTAAATCAGCCGCACACAAAGTAGGGTTTGCCGATTCATCAGCCACAATAAGTGTTTCTGTAGGTCCGTAAATGCCATCGATTCCCACGTCTCCGAATAACAGTTTCTTTGCTGTAGTAACAAATATATTCCCAGGACCACATATCATATCGACGGCTGGGACAGTATTGGTCCCGAATGCCATAGCAGCTATCGCCTGCGCTCCGCCAATCTGGAAAATCCGATCAACTCCCGACAAATCAGCCGCGACAAGTATTGTAGGATCAGGAGATCCGGTTTCTCCTGGCGGAGTGACCAATATCACTTCATTAACTCCAGCTACCCGGGCAGGCACAATTGTCATTATGGCTGTAGAAGGAAGCGGTGCGGACCCACCAGGAACATATGCCCCTACCCGTCCAACTGGATTGGCTATCTCTCCATAACCTTGATCAGCATCAAACCAACCTTCATTAGGAAAACTTTTTTCATGGAAATTTCGAGATCTATCAGTAGCCAATTGCAAAGCTTCTACAATTTCATCTTCTATTTTGTCATAGGCATCTAATATTGTTTGCTTAGGAACTTCTAGGTCGGTTAATTGGGAACCATCAAGCAATTTTGCCAATTCTAGAATCGCGGCATCTCCCTCATCCTGAACCTTATTCAAAACAATCCTCACAAACTCCTCCACAGTGGAAACTCGTCGCCCGATAGCTTCGGAAGAGTGTTGGAGTAGTTCTGCTGGAATATCTTGCGTTACACTTCGACGTCGATCATCGAGCACGTCAGCAATTGCCTTTTTACCATATACAATATTCATGACAAAAATTCCTCGATTTGCCTGCCCATAATATCGATCGATCGACCAGTAAACTCCTCTACTTCGGTATGAGATACCAATTTGAGGAGGTTATCCAAGCTATCTGGCATCAAAATAAGGAATTCCTCCGCAAATGCGTGGGCCGGATGCGATTCATCACCTTTCGAAATACGTCGAGCCATGAATCGAAGTCTATCCCAAGAAAAAGAGTGTCCCAGAAATTCTATCACCCACTTTCTCCAATCTGAGATCGCTTGATCAGATAAGAAACCTAGCCCAAGAGGGAGGGTGGCATTTTCTATTTCTGCAATGGACTGGCTCAAAGGTGCTCGTACTCGTCTATCCAATTCGAGTTGAAGAGCCCGGTCAAGTACTTGTAGACGAGCCCCTTCATTCAGAGTTTTATAGTTGCCAAAATTTGGCCTGTAAACATCAAAAATCCAGCTTTCGTCCAAAACAATGTGTGAAACATATCCAGCCATAAACGCGAGTCCAGGATCATTGTTTTCTAATCCCTTAAGGTGAGGATGGTTTGCCAACATAGTAACTACACCATCACCTATCTGGTCAAAATCAAGGGTACCAAAATGGTATTCATGGCGGGGACGTTTAGTAATCGCCCGCATATCAGGAGCTGTTGATCCAAGTAAGAAATATCCGCGATTATTATCTATCACAGATACCGATATCTGGATAGCAGCCCTACGAGCAAGATCTATATGAGCCGGCAGGTTGGGCATAAATTTGGCACCTGATCAGAGACTTTGAATCCGGTCCTGTTTACCTTTCCATTTCAATCCGTGGATGCCTTTTCGTTGGAAAAAGACTTAAGCAGTCCAGAGGCCGTACTTGCAGACTTGAATATGTAGTCAGGCTGGGACACAGTTACAGAACTTCCACCAATTTGTCGGAAAATCTCTACGACGTCTAATAAACGTTCCTTCCCAACAATAACCGTAACTGCAAACCAATCATCCCGTTCTTTGGTATATACCTTGGAGATCGTTGGGCCTGTCAAACCAGATATATCGCTGTGTTCTAGTACTTGACGGGCAATAACATCTGGATTATCACCTTGTATATTGGCTGTAACGCTGCAAAAATCCAGTGCCTCCAAATGTCCCTCTATGCGCTCTACCAGAGCAGTTGCAAGTCTAATAGCAGGAGTATCGGCTGACACCAAGGTACTGTTACATATAAGACAGGCTTCGGACGATATTACTGAGCCTCCATCAATAGTTTTTAATCTGTTTTCTCTAAGAGTGACTCCAGTCTCTGATATATCGGCGATGATATCGGCATATCCCATCGCCGGGGCAGCTTCAAGTGTCCCACTCGACTCTACAAGAGAGAAGAATTTCACTCCTCTACTTAGCAAGAAAGATTCGACCAATCTGGGATACTTGGTGGCAACCCGTAAATCTTGGCCTTTTTCCCTAAATTCCATGGATATCTCAACTAAATCAGTCACAGAAGTTACATCTATCCATCCCTCTGGGACCCCTATCAAAAGTTCCGAATTTCCGAAACCAAGACTATCAATCACAACTTTCGTCGATCCATTCTCACGTCGGGTCTCAAGAAACCGGTCACGGCCTATCACACCCATATCGGCACTACCTTCCTCAACTTTCAAACCTATGTCAGCTGCCCTCTGAAAGTGAACAATTACTCCAGGTAGTGCAGGTACCTCAGCCGTATATCTGCGAAGATTAGGTCTACGAACTCCTAATCCACATGCTTGAAGAAAATCTAATGTTGGTTGATGGAGCGCTCCATCACTTGGTACAGCTAATCTTAGAATCATATTACTCATTGTTCTAGCCATCTGAGGAACCATATGTTGCTTTAGCAACTACAGATTCCAATGAATATGCGAACCCCAACGCAGGAGTGTCAGGTCCACCCAATGCTTTTACGAGATTATCGTATCTTCCTCCTCCTCCCATCGAAACATTTCCAACTTCAACATCAAAAATTATGCCGGTGTAGTAAGAGATTCCGCGAGTTACCCCAAAATCGACAACTAATAACGAATCATCCACACCCTGGCTGATCAAATCCGTTGTAACATCTGATACCTGATCTAGCACGTCTAAATTTAACCCCTTTGAATTCAAAATTTCCCGTGCACGACCAATCGCGTCAGACGGAGCACCTTTTATTTTTACAATTTGATTAACTACACTGAGAGCTTCTCCGAGCTTGTCTGGGAGATCAGCTTCTCGGACTTTCCGGAGCAACCGAGCTACTACGTCCTCTGTCGACCGTCGTCCCATAGGATTTGACATGGGAGCTGCGATGACTCCGTTGAACAATTCGCGAACATCAGTGGTCTCAAGACTAGCTATCGTATTCTCTCCTTCTGTAACAGAGTTTTCTCGAGTTATTCCAAGACGTTTTGCGTCAGATAGGAGCACTTCGGTACTGGTAATTCCATACTTAAGATCTTGGATGTTGTTGAATACAAAGAGCTTGGCTGACTCAGATAAACCAAATATGCCTAGAAGATCCTGTAAAACACCAACGTGCCCTAAACACAATGTATAGCTGGTTATGCCCATTGCCGCTAAACTCTCTAATGCAAGATTCACGATCTCTACATCTGAATCTATCCCTGAAGAACCTATGAATTCAGCGCCTACTTGAGTAAATTGACGAAGAGCATCTTCGTGACGAAATACAGGGCCTTTATATTGCCACCGTGAAGGTTTGGACAACTGTATATCACTATCAATGAAATATCGTATGACAGAAGAAGTGAATTCTGGCCTCAGACTAACTCTGTTACCACTCGGATCTGTGAACGAATATAGCTGAGTTGTAAGCTCTCCACCCGATTTCCGGACAAACAATTCAGTTTGTTCCATCATAGGGGTATCTATCATTTCATATCCTGCCTTCGAAGCTAGAGCTTCAAAGACTGATGATGCCCCTAGGAGTTGATTGTATTCAACACCAGATATATCCCTCATACCAGCTAGTCTTTCGATTGGATTACCGCCCAACTGACTGTACCTCTTGAAATTATATTAATTCTACACCAGTAGTTATTTGATAAGAGTCCCATTTATGTCGATTTTTGTCATAGATATCAACGTCACTCCAAGATTGGAAGCAGCCAATTTACCAATAGACTGGGTCTCAGACTAACTTACTAACGGTGACATTTGCACGAACAAGCTCGAAAATTCCAAATACCGAAACAACTCTAAGCCATATGCAAATATTTAGATCATAAAGCGTTACATATTGGGAAGCTGGCCTATATTAGTCTATAAACCGGTGGAACCACGAGACATAACTAGGCAACATAGAGACAATTATATCCTCTTCAACCAACTGATTGCAATTGCAATCAGTTGCTAAAGCCTCTAGTTTCTATTACCATTCATTGGTAAACAACCCCAAAGGTTAATTAAGGAAAATCGATGAGCTGCGAAAACGAAACCGTTCAGGCTCTTAAGGATTCCGGACACAGGCCCACCCCACAGCGACTGATGATATTGTCCGAAATTAGGCACGCCAAAGGACACGTCTCGGCTACTCAGATTCTAGACCAAGTAAAGAAATCCTATCCATTTATAGACCCTTCTACTATATACAGAACACTTTCTGTACTTAGAGAAATGCGCCTTGTATCCGAAACAGACATGGGAGCTGGTGAAGCGATGTATGAATGGATAGAGCACCAGAAACACCATCATCTGATATGTAGAAGTTGTAATGAGGTTATTTTGTTAAGTAACAGTAATCTAGAAAATCTAGGGGTCGGATTGTTGGAAGAGTACGGTTTTCAAGCCGACTTGGATCATTTCGCTATCTTTGGGTTGTGCGAGAACTGCAGAAAAACGGAAGTATAGTTTTTAGAAACCAAAACATCCAATGTTTCATCAAGTAACTGGACCACATTCCCCAATCAAATCCGGGAAGACCCGAGACTACTTTATTACGATCTCGGTCCTAATTTTCATAACTTTGACAGGTATCAGTTGTGGAGAAAACCATCTCAGGGCAAATCAGGAACAAGAAGGTTTATACAATACGCCACTAAAAGTCGTAACTACTGTTTCTCCAATTACCAGCCTTGTAGAAAACATCGGGGGTACCAGAATAAGCTTAGTAGGAATCATCCCTGAGGGTGTCAATTCTCATACATTCGAACCTGCTCCTTCTATAGCTAAGATTATCTCCGAAGCAGATCTTATCGTTTTAAACGGTTTGTTTCTTGAGGAGCCATCGCTGGAGATGGCCAGGGTAAACAAGAAAGACAAGGCGATCATATTGTTACTCGCAGACAAAGCAATCGATCGCGCTGATTGGATATACGACTTCTCTTTCCAGAAATCTGGAGGCCATCCAAATCCACATCTTTGGACAAGCCCAATCCTAGCATTGAAATATGCCGAACTAATAAGGGACACTCTGACTTCGCTTGACAGTACAAATTCCACTTATTTCAATGACAACTATGAGAAGCTGGAAGCTAGGTTAACTGAGCTTGACGCCAAGATCTATGAAGCTATTCAAACTATCCCATCACAAAACCGCAAACTACTAACGTACCACGACTCATTCCCATTCTTCGCTAAGCGTTACGGATTGGAGATAATAGGGGCAGTACAGCCATCAGATTTCACCGAACCTTCTGCTCGGGAAGTAGCTAATCTCATAGAGCAAATCAAGGATTACAAGATCCCAGCTATCTTTGGCTCCGAGGTATTTCCCAGTCCAGTGATGGAGCAAATAGCTAAAGAAGGAAACTCTAAGTATGTTGACCAACTCCGAGACGATGATTTACCTGGATCGCATGGTGACCTGCACCATACTTACCTAGGACTCATGGTGGCAAATATCAAGGTGATGGTCCCTGCCCTAGGTGGAAACAGCGATTCTATTTCAGATTTCGATGCCACCGTTGTATTCGACGGAGACAGCAACGCCAAGTATCCGGAATAGCAAGAATAATGCTCCACCCTACACCACATCAATACGAACATGAAGAACCGATAGTAGAGTTGCGTGGTGTCACAAGTGGATACGATGGAACGCCAGTACTAAACAACGTAGATCTGACCATCAATAGGGGTGACTTTGTAGGATTGTTAGGACCAAGCGGATCTGGTAAATCGACCCTCCTTCGTACCATCCTAGGCGCCGTAGATTTGTTTGACGGAGAAGTTCGGGTAGAAGGTAAACTTGTGGAAGACAGAAGGCCCAGAATTGGCTATGTGCCACAGCTTGAAACAATCGACTGGAACTTCCCAATTACAGTAGAGCAAGTCGTCATGCTAGGCCGCACCTCGGAAAGTCGCCTGTTCCCTTGGTATCGAAACCATGATAAGCGTACGGCTTATAAAATCATGGATCGGTTACACATAGCTAGCCTGGCTAAGCGCCACATCAGAGATTTATCCGGAGGCCAGCAACAGAGAGTATTCCTAGCCCGAGCCCTGGTGAGTAGTCCACATCTTCTATTACTAGATGAACCAACAATGGGAGTAGACATCAAGACCCGGGACGAGGTGATGCACCTACTTGATGAACTCAATCACCAAGATGTGACCATAATAATGACCACCCACGAAATCAACTCGGTAGCAGCCCATCTTCCATGGGTAGTCTGTCTAAATAGTGGAATAGTAGCATCGGGACCTCCCAACGAGGTTTTCACACCAGAAATACTCAAGTTAACTTACAACGCAGACATCCACGTAACACAGTATCAAGGTATGACACTGGTCACAGAATCACCCCATATTTTTGGGCGATTTGATCGAACAAATACCCCGGACACCATAAATCAATAGGACATACCCTAGGATGTTGACACCTTTCCAGTATGAATTTTTTGTCAGAGGCTTAGTAGCAGCCACACTTGTCGGTGGTCTTTGTGGCTTGATAGGCGTATACATCGTTCTCAGACGGATGGCTTACATCGGTCATGGTTTATCCCATGCCATATTTGGTGGAGCAGTAGCGAGCTATGTTATGTCCATCAATTTTTTTATCGGAGCCAGTGTATGGGGGTTTATAGCTGCAATGTTGATCAATCTGACTGCCCGAAAGCACAAAATAGGTGCAGATGCAGCGATCGGCATAGTGACTACATCTAGCTTCGCATTTGGCGTAGCACTTATAAGTAGATTTAAAAGTTTTACGCGGAGTTTCGATGCTGCGTTATTTGGAAACATCTTGGGAGTCACGAATATTGATCTAATAGCCATCCTCGCAGTAGGAATAACAACAGTAATTGTTGTATTCATTGGCTATAAATACCTGCTGTTCACCACATTTGAACCAGAGGTGGCTCAATTTTATGGGGTGCCTACTGGCTGGATTGACACTATGTTTGCCTTGATTCTTGCTGCAGTCATAGTCGTCTCCTTGCAGGTTTTAGGTGTGACCATGATAGCGGCCTCGATAGTCATACCACCAATAGCAGCACGTTTGCTCACCAACGACTTCAATTTAATGGTACTTTTTTCTACTATTATTGGGGCATTCTGTGGACTCGGAGGCCTGTATGTGAGCTTCTACATCGACGTTTCGTCCGGGCCTTCAGTTGTCTTGTTTTCAGCAACCGTGTTCTTCGTTGCATGGATATACAGCTCGGTTTCGGAAAAGCTACGTTCCCTTAGATGGAGACCATCTTCCCAACGGCATAGCGGAAGTTAAGACAGATCTGGGATTTATAACCAGTAAATACTAGGTTCCCACATGAATTCTCAATGCTACCCTAAACGACAAATTTATTTTAAAGCACCTATTATTATTGGATCCATTCCTATAACTGGTGTATCTGCCACGCTAGGTCCGAGTTGTAATAAGGCTTGGTGTACATCCACATATCCTGACCCAACACGCTATACTCCTTAAACTAGTCCTAAAATAGGTCCAAGCAGTAAAAGAGGTAGTGACTTTGCACGACATACTTATCAAAAACGGAACCATAGTTGACCCTTCACAGAATCTCAATGCTACCAAGGACATATCTATTTCCAATAGAAAAATTGATTCCATAGAAGACTCTATTGATGAGAACAAAGCCCATCAAGTCATTAACGCTGATGGCTTGATAGTCACACCGGGTTTAATTGATTTACACGTACACGCCTTTTGGGGCGGGTCGACTTACGGGATCGACCCAGATATAGGTAACTTAGCAAAAGGTGTTACTACCGCACTCGATGCAGGTTCAGCTGGGGCCTGGACATTTCCAGCATTTCGCAGCCATGTGATCGACCGCGCAGAAACTCGGCTATATGCCCTACTTAATATAGCTGGGCCAGGTCTAGTATTTAAGGACGACTCAGAATTACATGATTTGGCTAGGGCAGATGTGGACCAAGCCGTGGAAGTGGGACTCAAAAACAAAGACAGGGTAGTTGGAATTAAAGCTAGACTTGGCCGAGTACAGGCATTAGAGAATGATGTAGAAGCTCTGAAACGTTCGATTGAAGCTGCTGAGTTACTGGATGGCTTCGTAATGATCCACGTGGGTAACAGTGCCTCCCATCTGCCAAAATTGATGCGTATGCTAAGGCCTGGTGACGCCGTGACACATTCATTCCATGGATTTAGTGATGGCGTACTCGATAAAACGGGAGAGGTACTCGATGGCATGAAGGAAGCTCAGGCACGAGGTGTAGTAATTGACGTTGGCCATGGTGCTGGAGGATTCTCGTTCCCTGCGGCAGAGAAAGCGCTATCCCAAGGGGTCTATCCAGGGACTATTAGTAGTGACCTGCATATACATAACATTGAGGGACCAGTGTTCGACCTTACTACAACATTATCAAAATTCATCTATCTTGGAATGTCACTAGAAGATGTCATCCGGTGCTCCACGGAGGTTCCAGCAAAAACCATGGGATTGTCCAATGAACTGGGTACACTGAAACCTGGATCCCATGGAGACGTGACAATCATGAGGATGGAGAAAGGACGATTTACCTTTCGTGATCGCCTATCGAAAGCAACTTCCTTGGGTAACAATACATGGGAACCAGGCACATGTGTGGAGGCAACGCAAAGGCTGACCCATGTACACACAATAAAAAATGGAGAGGTGTACCGCCCATGGCTTCGATGATACATATTTATTCAATCCAGCGTCCCGGAGGCAATTATGCCTTGATGACCACGCCCTCTACAGTATATTAGTGATCTTTGTACTTAACTACAGGCTGACATCGAAAGGATAAAACATTCTCTGGAAACATTTTAAAGTACTAACTCAGTGTTGCAAAACATCATTTGCTCTTATCATCAATTAACCGATATCAGCTACTAGCCACTGCATTGCACGACGCGGGGTCACACGGGCAAAAGGTAATGTGCCAGGTTGTGTTAAGTAACATTCGATGATGCCAGATGTGGATGGCCGCATCACCGCAACATGAACCCCGGGTTTCCAGTTGAATGGCCACTGCGGTGGGCCAACAAGTACAAGATCACAGTTGGACATCACCTGACCGTTCTCAATCAAGGGCTGCATAGTAGTCAGGAATGAAATATGTTCTGGACCGCCCGTAAAACCATCTGCAAGTCCAAAGAGTTGGCGGACGCCGACCTTTATAGTTTCACCATTTCTAATATATTCCATTAAATCCTTGATATCACCGGTGATCGGATTGCCATCGGCGTCGTTCTCATAGACAACTTTCCATCTGTCACACACAAACCACCTGTAAACGCCATATGGATATGTAGCACTTGCGTCATACCAGGTGTCACCAATAGTCCACTTTATATGAGAGTATGTGCCAGATGTATCATATTTGAATAGCCCAACATATGGCTGATCGGGAATCGTTCCCTCATGGATAAAGGAATGGTGATGACTCATCAATCCGGCAAAGGCCTTATCCTTTCCGGAATATGTCTGTTGGAAATATAGAGTCTCCTCGTATGTGTCAGTAGTCATGTATAAGTGAAGATCAGCACCACGTCGGACAGCTTCAGCAACTGCTTTTATACTGCCCCGGACCACTGACAAATCCGAATTTTGTTCGAGGGCCAGTTCCCATTGATGTGGCATAGCGATCCTGTGTAAAAATACTGGGGAGATCATATCAGAGATAATTATTCCCTAAATACATCACCCGACCTAGAAATTATTCCGTGTCATCGATCTATCCCAAGGCAGCACGAAAAGCATCTACCAATTCTATCTCCGATCTTCTCAATATCGTAGTGTTCACAGTTAGCTCGAAGCTCCAAGGATCGTTATCAATCGGATATGCAAAAACTGACCGGTCACGGAGAATAGACACAAATTTTTCGACATTAACCTCAGGACTTAGTTTCAATGGGAATATGTTCGATCCTCGCTCGAATCGTTCAAAAACTACTCCATTAATAGACTCTATTTGTGTAAATAAATTCTCTGCTCTAGACATGGCAGCACTGAAGCGCGCCTCAAAGCCCTCTAACTCTTTTAAAGCTAATGCTGCAACAAGGGCTGTTGATGCGAGACCTCCTCCAAACATACGTCGATCTTGATACATCCCGTCTATATATTCCGAAGGACCGGCCAGAATGGCCCCAAAAGGTGCACCGAAATACTTATAAAGAGACACGTAAACAGTATCGAATAGTTTCGCGTATTCTAGTGGAGAAATACCTGTTGCAACAGTCATCATATAGAGTCTGGCACCATCTAAGTGAGTGCCCAAACCCTGTCCCTTACAATATTCTGTTATCTCTCGCATCTGTTCGAAAGGAACGACTTGTCCAGAGCAACGCCTAACAGGACTTTCAATTACGACAGCACCAATTGGAGAAGCGACTCTAAATGTTTCTGTCCGATCGACATTTTCTTTGAGTTCATCGAGGGTGAAATATGAGAATCCTGCACCTAGTGGTACCAGGTTTATTCCACTAAGCCGTGCTGCGCAATCCCCCGAGTCGTTAAATAGATGGCTTTGTTCTTGTACTACAACCCTCGACTTAGTACCGCAAAGATATCTAATAGCAAGGTGGTTTGCCAGGGTCCCCGTGGGAAGAAAAACAGCGGAGGGCTTTCCAAGAATTTCTGCAAATCTATCTTCAAGCAGTTCCACCGATCCTCCTAGCGAATATGAATCGGGTTGGAGATCGTACTCACTAAGTTCTGCAATCTTCAGAGCGGTAACAACCGGGTGTCTCGGTTCTCCATCACCCCGAAATACCACAGCATCCTTGATTTGCCAAGGCTCTCTATTCTTCTTATGTGTGGCAAGAAAACGATGCTCATTACCCATACAAGTAGCTCCTTCGAACTTTTGGACAGTCCAGTAGTGCACGAGCCTTTGATCTACAAGGCTTAGTGATTGTAAATACCAATATCATTGATCCCAGTAAATCTAGCGTGCCGGTATATATCAATAGGCGTAATTCATTATTCCATAGACTAAAACCATCACATAAAATATGAAGTCGGTTTGTTAGAGATTGGCAAGATTTAACACCCGAGGGGTTAATCCAAAATAACTACTCTTCAGCCAAGTATAGACCCGGCCACTGCATTAGATACCATACCTAACCATGCTGGACTCTCGGGTTGATTTGTGAACATTACGAACACTAGGCTTGTCTTGGGGTCTGCCCAAACTACAGTACCGCTTACCCCCCAATGACCAAAAGCATATTCTGAGACCACATCACCTAAGGGACTAGGGTCCCACGACTCGCGCATCATCCAACCCAATCCCCAGGTTCGGTTCGCTCTATCTACACTAGATAGGGTTTCTTGAAATCCTAAATTATCTGTAGTCATGCGCACAGCCATGGATCGACTGAGTATTTCCACACCACCAGTAGTACCCCCATCTAGCATCAATTGAAGCAGACGAGCGTAATCCCCTACTGTCGAGAATAATCCACCCCATGGCGCACCAAATTTATGCCAGTAATCACCGTTCCATGTCCAGCCAGCCTGGAGTTGATCCTTCGTCAGAACTATATCGGCTATACGTGATCGATCTTGGGACGTGCGGCCCAAGAAAGTATCTCTCATACCCAAAGGCCCGAAAACCTCGGTTGATAGGAATTCTGGGAGTGGTATACCTGTAACCCTTCGAACTATCTCTGCCTGGAGCGCAAATCCCAGGCTCTGATACTTAACACGAGTACCACTCTGGAAGTCCAATGGAACGCTATATACCTCATCGATGAACGTCTCCAATGGCATATGTTCGGCCCTGAGTCTATGATTATTGGGCAAAGCATCGGGCAACCCGGAAGTGTGCGTCAAGATTTGGAGAATCCGCATATCGTGTTTATCTTGGCTTAGTTCTGGAATAATATCCTTAACGGGTTGATCCAAAGTTATCAATCCCCGTTCAATCAAAATACATACAGCTAAAGACGTGACAGGCTTGGTAGGAGACGCAATGAGAAAAATAGTGTCGGGTTCAACAGGATCCCCCACCAGCATTTCCGAATAATCTGAAACGCCTTTATATCCAAATACCCTAGGTTCGAGATACTGACCATATCTTCCAATCAACATGGCAGCACCTCGTGAAGGCTCCTCCTCTACAAACCGTTCGACTATTTTATAGGAATGCGTAAGCCGGGAAGAACTAATTCCAATATCCTGAGGATTAACCATATGGTTAAGGATATCTCTAATCGGGTCCAATCTACCAACTTTCACGACTTTCCTGTAGCTAAATCATGATATTATCAACTTCTGAATCAACACTAATCCATGATATTGGTACTAGCTTTCCGCATATGTTGGATTATAAAAATTGGGAAATAAGCCTTCCTACAAAATTATGCCGTTGGTATTGTCATCATCCTGCCTGTTTATAACCAACCTAGCGAAATCGTCAATACATTTAGAAACATGTGTACCTAACCCAAGTCAGGTCCAAGTCAACAATGCATATTGGGATTGAGACCCTCCCGACTTCAAATTCCATCGATGTTGCTGTCCTAGCTAAACGAGTCGAAGAACTAGGATTTGAATCCTTGTGGACACCAGATCAGCCAGTACTGGCTGCTGAAATGGCTAATCCTTTTCCCCGGGAATGGGGTGACATCGTTGACCCACTAATCATGCTATCTAGGGCTTCAGCCGTCACATCCACAATAAAGCTAGGTACCGTTGTACTGGTAGTTACGCAAAGAGAACCTATATCACTAGCCAAACAAGTAGCAACCCTCGATATGTATAGCAATGGAAGATTTATTTTAGGCATAGGAGTAGGATCATCGCCAGAACAGGCTGCGATACTAGGAAGTGATTTTCATAGACGCTGGGCTGAATGTGAAGAAATTACGCAAGCACTCAAGGCACTCTGGCTTGAAGATAAAAGTGAATTCCACGGAGAATACGTCGATTTTCCTCCTGTATACTGCTTCCCAAAGCCTGTCGCAAAACCTCATCCACCAATATTACTAGGTAGCAAGGCTAAGAATGTATTTGAACGAATCGTTTATTGGGGAGACGGCTGGATACCATTAAATATCACCCCTGAAGAAGTGCATTTAGGGCGTCTTGAATTAGATCGACTGGCCGACAAGGCCGGGCGAGATCCGGATACTATTGAGATCACGATAGCAGGAGTTTGTTCAAATAAAGATGCAATCAAAGACTACGCCAAAGCAGGGGCCAATCGAGTATTGGTTAGCCTAGAATCAGCTTCTGAAAAGGTTAGCTTATTAGAGTTAGAGAAAATCGCCGATTCTGTATTGTCCTAGTACAATGTGAGGTCAAATCGTGGTCTATATTAACCCAGTTGTTTACTTGTAGGAGGGTGGTCTCTATATACCCCAGGACTATTTGACAACCTAAGTGCGATAACTACTCCTATCAAACAGAAGACCACATTGATTACAAAAACATCACTAAGTCCCAGGTAATTCGCCGAGAGTCCTCCAATGATTGGTCCAGCTCCCCAGGCGACTGCACTTATACTATGAGATAGCCCATATGCTTTACCAGAATCAACATGTGATGATTGTCCTATAAGGGAAAATGCTAGGGTTCCCATTATACCGTTACAAATCCCAACAAACCCAAGATTAATATATATCACTATTAAACTATTGGATGACACGATGATAATATACATGATTGCCATACATACCAAGCATAAATAAATAGAGGTTTTAGGACTCATCACCCGTTGGATTTGCGTGGTACATATAGATGCTATTCCGCCCGTAATACCCATAATACCGAATGCTAATCCGGCTAACCATCCGGCTTCTTGAACTCGAGCAATCTCCCGAATAAATATAGGTATTACAGGCATTAATAAACATCCAACTAACTGCACGATAAATAAAACAGGCAATGTCGTATTAAAATGATGTGTTTTAACTAGCTTGAACGCATCTTGATAGATTCGTAAAGGATTGTTAAATCCCGATCTATTACTTACAGTTACCACTGAAGCAATTTTTATCAATACTATCAATCCAGATAGAATCAATAATGCTCCAGCAGCAATTAAAACAGTGCGGAATCCGAGTTGATCAACAAATTTTCCTCCAACTAGAGGTCCAATTGCAAAGCCGATGAAATTTGCTGATGTGAGCAAGCCCACTGCATAAATCAAACGTTCCTTCGGTACAATATCGGTGACAAACGCCAAGGTAATCATCCCGGGACCAGGCAATACCCCTAAAAGAATCCACGTCGGAGCTAGAAAATAAATGTTTGGAGCCAAACTAGCAGACAAAAGAACACCAGCAAATCCGAAAAGTCCTATTAAAATAGTACGTTTACGACCTATTTTACCTCCTAATATTCCCCAAATAGGAGCACTTACAACCATCAATGAACTAGCTATACCTGTAATAATCCCACCCCATAAAGAGGCTTGTTCTGGATCCATTACTTCCAATTTTAATAGGTATAAAGGCAAGAAAGGAAAAACCGAACCAAAAGCAGTCATTGTTATTGACATTATTAACCATAATATCAATAGATCTTTATGCCATTTTTCTAAATGATTTACTCTAATATTTTTATATATTTTTTTAACCATTATTACAATGAATTTTTAAAGTCACATGCATCCATCACAAAGACCTAGTCAGCCTGGTATTAGTCTCCCTAGACGGCGGACACCAATTACTATCGAGGCAAGTAGGTATACACTAGTGTCCAACCAAGGGAAGTCCGCAAAACTTTTCTTGAACGGACCCAATACCAGTTATATATATATCTTGGGGTTTTCAAGAGATATGGCGTCCCAGGCAGGATTCGAACCCGCGACCCGCTGCTTAGAAGGCAGCTGCTCTATCCCCTGAGCTACTGGGACGCTCAAAAAGTGTAGCAAGGGCTCTCCAATACGGTCAACCGCCTTAAATACCATCATCTGGTTGATTGTAAAAACAACAGTATTGCTACGAACTAGCCTTGTTACGGATTTCCTTTAAATAATAAGGCACCTCTGAAATAGGTCATATTCGAGCCATTACCAAGAATTATAAAAACATCAACGCATAAGGATAGTTTATATGGCGAACGATCTAGATAATATCTATCCGGCACCCACGGTTATCCTATGCAAAATATGCTTGCCAAAAGCAAGCCGTGAGATCCCTAAAATCTCTGGCTCCCCTACATTCGGTAAAGTGGTGACCTGACGCTGTACGATCATGCCTAGGGGACGGATAATCGGTAATATTGATATGGCACCAGCAGCTATCAGAGAAATACGTGTCCATTTATTCCCGACAACTCTATTGATCAGATTGGTAAAAAGTATTGCACCCAAGATACCAACAGCAAAATTAGTGCCGCAAAATGGAGATATAGCGAGTTCGCTTTTTCCTGCCTTAAGTTCTATCAGAGCTAAATCAACCGCATTAGAAATATCTTCTGTTGTTATCATGCCATAAATCCAGAAACCACCCGGGGTAGAGTATCCAACCATTGGCGGACCATATCCACGAGCTATCAAAAATGCTACAACCGCGTGTTCTATGGCGTGATTGCGTCTAATCCGGTCGATGACAGCTAAATCACCCATTTCTCTTGACTTTATCAGAAATCAAGTTGCTCTCAATATCCGTCCCATTGTTATTTCCTAAGGTTTAAGTAGTCCAGTGATCTCGTCGGTATACGGTGATTATGTCGGATATCCAAAGATAAAAAAGTCATCACAAGACATCATTCTATATAAA
The DNA here is from genome assembly GCA_964608025.1 of uncultured Dehalococcoidia bacterium. GTDB lineage: Bacteria > Chloroflexota > Dehalococcoidia > Lucifugimonadales > CAJWER01 > CAZSLO01. The sequence continues at coordinate 30,999 of CAZSLO010000027.1, forward strand.
ATGAAATCCCATGAGAGGCATCACTAGATAGGCTTTGTCTAGGTTAAATTAGGAAGGAGAACTATCTCGGCGAGAATGTTTTTGTGCAAAATCCCTAGCTAACTTTAGCATGTTGGTTTCTAGCAGAAAGTTCTTCAATTACTACTTCTTTTTCAGTACTTTCGTCCCAGGGGCTGGGTAATACATGAGATCCAAAAATTCGGGTGAAGTGTTCGTCCGGTTTTCCATCAATGAAATGGGTAGTCATCCATTTTCCATCTTGAAGCACTACTTTAATCTCTCGGTTTTCACCTGTCCATCCAAAACTAACATAACTCATAGACGACCACCTCCTTGGATCACAAGGTTACTATTTATAGAGATTACATTATCCCAAAATGAACTGTGGGGACAAGGCGTCTGGGCCCTGTCCCCACAGTCTATAAGTCTTTTATGCCAATCGGCTGTTCTAGTAATCCATTGGAGGTGCGGCTGGCATCGGAGGAGTATCCTCCTTGATATCCGTGATCAGAGATTCAGTCGTGATCACCATGGAGGCTACACTGGCTGCATTCTCTACAGCAGCCCTTGTTACCTTAGCCGGGTCCATTATTCCTCTCTCTAGAAGATTGGTATAATCACCCGTCTCGGCGTCGAATCCGTAATCCCCATCAGATTTGAGACTCTCGGAGAGTACTACTTCGCCAGAAGCTCCAGAGTTCTCGCAAATCAGTTTGATAGGTGCTTCAAGTGCAGTTCTCAGAATCGCTACACCGGTCTGTTCGTCACCCTCAAGATCGAGTGCGTCTAGTGCTGCCTGTGAGCGGATCAAGGTAAGTCCACCACCTGGAACTATCCCTTCTTCGACTGCAGCACGCGTAGCAGATAGGGCATCCTCAACACGCTGTTTCTTTTCTTTCAACTCGATCTCGGTAGCAGCCCCAACCTTGATGATTGCAACTCCACCAGAGAGTTTTGCCACACGTTCTTCTAGCTTTTCACGGTCATAGTCGGAAGTGGTCTCTTCGATCTGGGCCTTGATCTGGCTAATACGGCCCTGTATCGCGTCTTCTGCGCCAGCCCCATCAACGAAGGTAGTGTCTTCCTTGGTAGCCACGATTCGGCGGGTCCTACCAAGGTCTTCAACCGTGACGGAATCAAGCTTGCGCCCAACTTCCTCACTTATAACTGTACCACCCGTTAATATCGCCATATCTTCGAGCATAGCTTTTCGTCGGTCTCCAAAGCCTGGGGCCTTGATCGCAAGCACATTCAACGTGCCACGCATCTTGTTAACTACCAGAGTGGCCAACGCTTCGCCTTCCAAGTCCTCTGCCACTATTACGACGTTCTTGCCAACCTGGAGTATTTTTTCTAGGGCAGGCAAGAGATCGGATACGGCCGAAAGTTTCTTATCAGTAATCAGAATGTACGGATCCTCGATATCAGACTCCATCCGGTCCTGATTGGTTACAAAGTACGGGGAAATGTATCCACGATCGATCTGCATACCTTCAACGAACTCTTGCTCGTAGCTGATGCTCTTCGATTCCTCGACTGTGATCACTCCGTCCTTGCCGACCTTCTCCATCACATCTGCAATTAATCCACCCATCTCTTCGTCGTGGGCAGAAAGCGATGCAACCTGTCCGATCTGTTCCCGACCCGATACGGTGGTTGACATGCTACCGATGGAACCTCGTACGGCCGCAACTCCCTGATCAATCCCACGCTTTATCGCCATCGGGTTCGCACCGGCAGCGATGTTTTTGAATCCCTCATGTATGATCGCCTGAGATAACACGGTTGCGGTCGTGGTACCATCGCCTGCCACGTCATTTGTCTTGCTAGCAGCTTCTTTGAGAAGCTGGGCTCCCATGTTTTCGAACGGATCTTCGAGTTCGATCTCCTTGGCAATGGTCACACCATCACTGCAAACCTGCGGCGCACCAAATTTCTTATCAAGCACCACGTTCCGACCTTTGGGACCTAGGGTAACTCCCACGGTGTCTGCCATGGTATCGATACCGCGCTTCATCGCGGAGCGGGCTTCTTCATCAAATATGAGCTGTTTAGGCATTAGGTATTCCTCCTATAAAGTAAAGTAGTTAGAAAACAGGTTATTCCTTGAACAGTATGTCGTCCTGTCTTACGACTAGATATTCCGTGTCACCTTCTTTGTATTCCGTGCCGGAATACTTCGAGTAGACGACGGTATCTCCGACTCCAACATCCATTGGAATCCTGCTCCCATCATCGCTAAGCTTACCTGGCCCTACCGCGACTACAGTGCCTCTCTGAGGCTTCTCTTTAGCCGTGTCTGGGATATAAATCCCACCACTGCTCATCTGTTCATCGTCGTCTGCAGTCTCGATAATGACCCTGTCGCCCAATGGCTTAAAGGTTACATTTGCCATCGAATAACACCTCCTTGATACAATGAAAGTCTCTTGTAATTAGCAGTCTAACGTCACAACTGCCAATATATTGTAGGCAAGGCAAGATTGGAACGTCAATACCTTGTCTCATCTGGGGACTGTTTGGGCACTTTAATTTTGGATAGAAAATGAACAAGCGACACAATAGAAATTACTATCTTGAAGATATTCCCCTGGAAGACGCAATCCGGCAATTTACGGCCGCTCTCGAACCAACAACCGCACTTTCTCCTGTCACAACAGAACTCCTCCCACTACACAGTTCTAATGGCCGGGTTACCGGTTTGCCGATATGGGCCAAGTCCTCGTCGCCCCACTATGACTCAGCTGCAATGGACGGTATAGCGGTGCGATCAATTGATACTAACGGCGCCACCGAAACCTCTCCTATAAGACTCAAGATAGGGCCGCAAGCTCAGTGGGTCGATACTGGGGATCCACTGCCAGATGGTCTCGATGCGGTAATCAAAATTGAGGTTGTCCACGAGATAGATAAATCCACAATCGAGATCCGATCACCAGTGCCCCCATATCACGATGTACGCTTATTGGGTGAAGACATTGTAGCTACCGAACTAGTACTACCAGAAGGTCATATTCTAAGGCCCCAAGACCTCGCGGCATGCGCGCAAGCTGGATTGGTCGAGATCCCGGTGAGGCGACGTCCGAAGATCCTAATTATCCCTACAGGTTCAGAACTAGTCGATATAGGTTCTATTCCAAAGCCTGGTGACATAATCGAATCTAATTCATTGATGTTGTCTGCCATGATTGAAGAATGGGGAGGATTACCTGAACGTCTACAGAGCATACCCGATAACCGGATCCAGCTAAGTGCTGCATTGATGAGTGCTTTAAACAAGAGCGACATAGTTATCATTAACGCTGGGTCGTCGGCCGGGTCTGAGGATTACACAGCACAATTAATAAAGGATATTGGCGATGTCGTTATCCACGGGGTAGCTATCAAACCTGGTCACCCAGTAATACTTGGACTGGTAGACGGAAAACCCGTGATTGGGATACCTGGATACCCGGTATCCGCCGCTATTACTGCTGAAATTTTCGTCAAACCTCTCATCGAGTACCAGCTCGGTTTATCGCCCCAGAAACGGGAGACTGTTAAGGCTATCGTGACAAGAAAAATCCAGTCGCAATCCGGTGAGGACGAGTATCTTCGTGTCCGGTTAGGACGGGTCGGAAAACGAATGATGGCTACACCGATACAGCGGGGTGCAGGCGTGATCATGTCTTTAGTTAGGGCTGACGGATTGGCAATCTCTCCCCGTCTATCCGAGGGATTTGAAGCCGGTACAGAGATCGATGTCCAATTACTTCGTAAGCGCGATCAACTTGAAAGTACTATTGTAGTAACTGGGAGTCATGATGTTGCCATCGATTTACTAGCAAGCGAATTACACAAGAACCATCCAGACAAATCCATCGCATCATCTAACATCGGTAGCCTAGGCGGCTTAATGGCACTAAATCGAGCCGAAGCCCATATCGCAGGTTGCCACTTAATGGATCAAGAAACGGGTGAATACAATATACCTTTCGTTCATACATATATGAGAGGAATTCCCTCGGTTGTAGTTAACTTAACCCATAGGGTACAGGGACTAATTGTCAAGAAAGGAAATCCGAAGGCAGTTAAATCTTTAGAAGATCTTTCCCGACAAGATATATCCTTCGTGAATCGCCAGAGAGGATCTGGAACCCGCCTTTTGCTTGATCATATGTTGAAAAATACAAACCTACCCACCCAAAGAATACGTGGCTACGAACGTGAAGAATATACCCATCTCGCAGTTGCTGCGGCAATCGCGGGTGAACGGGCGGACTGCGGCTTGGGTATATTGTCAGCTGCACGTGCTCTAAAACTTGACTTCATCCCACTTGGGACTGAGCAATACGATTTCGTAATTCCAGGCGAATTCTATGATGGAGAATTGATCCTCCCATTGCTTGATTTGATTCATAGCAAGAAATTCCGCCAACAGATCGACGCGCTCGGTGGATACGACACTGCCGATACAGGTAAGGTCATCGCCGATCTCAGATAGCCGTGCTATCCAAATTTATCTATGCTACTCTTATGACCAAGGACGCCTATGCGAAGCCACTCATCGGTCACAGGAATAGTACTTGCAGGCGGATTGAGCCGGCGCTTGGGACGCGACAAGGCAGTGGAACTTGTTGCGGGCCAAATGTTGATACAACGAGTTTTATCACGTATCTCCCAAGTAACCGACGAGATTGTGGTAGTAGTAAATGATACCAGCAGGGCATCCAGCCTTCCGATAGGCACTGATGCCCATCTGGTAATTGACATGTACCCAAACTCCGGCTCACTAGGAGCCATATTTACTGGACTAATGGCTAGTCACTCAGACTGGGGTATAGTCGTAGCATGTGATATGCCATTCCTCAACATTCCATTACTTCAAAAAATTCTATCTCTACGTGATAATCATGACGCTGTAGTACCTCTACTGAATGGGCGTCCTGAGCCTATTCATTCAGCATACTCCAAGACATGCTTACCACACATAGAAAATAAGCTCCAAGAGAACAATCTCAAGATTGCTACATTCTTCAACGATATAGACATAGAATATCTACAACAAGAAGAAGTTGAAAAGCTAGACGAAAACCACTATAGCTTTTTCAACGTGAATACAGAACAGGATCTGGAAACAGCTAGGCAAATAGCAAGCAAGGGCATGTGACTCTCATTTGTAATAAAGGTGAACATACCAATGAATCCAGTATACCTGTGATTGTGGAATTGTTCGGCATGGCACGGATAGCTTCAGGACGACTTACTGTAGAACTAAATTCCCAGCCAGAAACAGCCGTCAAACAAGTGGTTAACGCCCTTGCTGAGCAGTGTCCGGAACTAGTGGGTATAGCTATTAGCGAAGACCGGATGACTCTATTAGGTAGCTATAAATTCAACCTCAACGGCACTGAATTCCTATCGGGAAACCCACCGCGGTTAAGGTCAGGCGACCGGCTGCTTCTATTCTCGAGTCAGGCAGGTGGATAGCTTTATGTATGGCTATAATGGAAAGATACTTATCATCCATCTAAGCAACCACGACGTGACATGGGAATCCTTGCCTGAAATAGTATTACGCCAATTCATAGGTGGCTCAGGTCTAGGAGCATATCTCTTATACCAACACTGTCCTCCCAAAATCGATCCCCTATCACCCGATAATCCACTCATATTCGCAACCAGCCCCCTTGTGGGCAGCCGGCTTACTACATCAAGCAAGTTCGCCGTACTCACCAAGTCTCCACTTACAGGCTTGATCGGCGATTCTCTTTCCTCGAGTTTCGTAGCTACCGAACTAAAGAAAACCGGATGTGACGCGCTGATCATAAAAGGACGTAGCCCTTCCCCTACCCTGTTATCCATTGACAACGGTAACGTGGAATTTCTCGATGCAGGGGATCTCATCGGCCTTACCACATCTCAGACTGAAATATCTGTCAAACAACGTCTAGGCTATCGGCGCAGGGTAATATGCATAGGGCCAGCTGGTGAAAATCAAGTCCGATTCGCCAGCATCAGTAACGACGGCGGCCGGCACGCTGGACGCACCGGCCCAGGGGCCGTGATGGGCTCCAAGAACCTCAAGGCCATAGCCTTACGCGGCACCCATCCTGTGCCAACTTCTCAACCAGACCAACTAAACAAAATCGGGCTCGACCTTACAAAACGAAGTCTGGGGCCTGCTACCGAGAAATACAGGACCCTTGGTACAGTAGCAAATGTTTCTATATTTAATCGCCTCGGTACCCTGCCTACCCGAAACTTCCAACAGTCAACTTTCGATCTGGAAGAACAGATCAACGGTGAAACCCTCCAAAGTAACCATAAGGTCAAGAACGCCCACTGCGCGAACTGCACCATCGGCTGCGAACAGATAGTCCAAACTTCCGATACTGGTCCCTCTACCAAGGGAAGAATGGAGTATGAGAGCAGCTTCGCCCTAGGACCTCTTGTCGAGATTGGTGACCCGAACGTTATGATACGAGCAGCCCGAACTTGTGACGAACTGGGTATGGATACGATAAGTGCTGGGGCTACTGTCGCTTGGGCTATGGAATGCTATGAACGTGGAGTCCTCACCGAACTAGATACCGGGGGATTGGAGCTTCGATTCGGTAACGGGGATGCATTAATGACAACCTTGGAGCTCATCGGGAAGCGTGAAGGCATAGGAGATCTACTCGCAGACGGATCCAAAATCGCAGCTGAGAAGGTAGGAAACAATTCATCCAACTGGGCAATGCACGTAAAAGGATTGGAGATGCCTGGGTACGAACCGAGAAGCCTCAAGACTATGGCTCTAGGGCTAGCAGTCAGTACACGTGGAGCTTGCCATAATCGGTCGTCGGCATACGAAGCCGATTTTTCATCTGAAGTTGACCGGTTTAAAGCAGATCAGAAGCGGGGTCAGATTACTAAGGATGGTGAAGATTTCAATGCAATTCTGGACTCACTTATTTGGTGTAAATTCTTACGAAAAGCGTTCGATAACCTCTACGAGGAGTCAGCACTGATATACCAACTCGTTACAGGATTGCCAATGACTGGCACAGAACTGAAGCGCTCTGGTGAAAGAATAAATAACCTTAAAAAAGCTTTCAATATTCGTGAAGGCTGGGAACAGGCCTCCGATACTCTTCCTTCCAGAATCCTAGAGGAGCCTTTGCCTACTGGTGTAACCAAAGGTATAAACCTAACACCAGATGACCTAGATATGATGGTTAAAGCTTACTACGATGCAAGAGGATGGACAGTCGAGGGACTTATTCCCGATAGCAAATTAGCCGAGCTTGAATTGATTGATATAGTAAAAGAGCCTGGTCAAAATCAGAAGGAGATAAATATTGATGTATAAGATTTGGATCTGAAATTCATTACTACATTCAAATTATTGACCCTATCCTTCAAATCCGGAAAGTATCTCTTTTGAGAATATCTTGTCATAAAATGGATTTTAATCAAATTAACGCCTATGTATAGTATGAAACGCTTTCACCAAAACGGGACTTAACACGAATGGAGATATCCCCAAAAAATAGGAACGAGTTCAGGAAGCTCCTAAGACAAAATTTCGCCAGAGAGCGAGATCAACTCTTACCCGTCCTTCATTTCATACATCACGAATTTGGCTACTTGCCAGACTGGGCCATGGAGGTAACCGGCTGGCATCTCGGGATACCAGCCAGTGAAGTTTTCGGCGCGGCAACTAGCTATACCGAACTGCGTGTTGAGCCGCCGGGTAAACATATATTGCGAATTTGTACCGGGTTATCGTGTCAAAGTAACGGAAGTAAAGAACTTCTCACCGAAATGGAAAAAAAGCTGGGTATCCAGGTTGGTATGACTACTCCCAATGCCGATATCACCCTTGAAGAAACCGCGTGTGGCTATCTATGTGGTGTTGCTCCTGCAGTACAGGTAGACGGTGTATGGGACGGCCATGCTAACCTAGCCAAAATTTTAGGATCGTTAGAGAAGGATAACGATGACGACTCCTAGTAGTTTACTTCAGCAAATGGTAGACATAGCCGAATCTAGAAATCAGGACAATAGAGAACGAACACGCATCGTTGTTCAAGTAGGCCACTGTTCTGAATCTGTCGGTGCAATCCAGATCTCGAAAATTATTCACGCTGTAGAAAAGAGTGAAATCCAGGTAGTAACCGCCGGTTGTGACGGTGCCTGCCATGAAGGACCTAAAGTTACAATTACTCTCCCCAGTGGAAATCATAAGATTATCCCGAGGACTGACGAAGATACCGCATACCAAATCGCTGGGTTGATTAAGACAGGTGTAAATACAGAATCTCCTACAGATTTTTTCTCCAGCCAAAGCCGAATAGCAATGGAAGGGATCGGATCTATCGATCCAGTATCGATAGACGAGTACCTGTTACAAGGCGGTTACTCGGGACTAGCTCAAGCTTTAATGGCTACACCCGATGAGGTCATAGCTACTGTCAAGGAGTCAGGTCTACGCGGACGCGGTGGAGCCTACTTTCCTGCAGCAATCAAATGGGACAGTGCACGCAAATCCCAAGGGTCACAAACCTATCTAATAGTCAACTGCGAAGAGGGAGAACCGGGCATCTTCAAAGACCGCCATCTCATGGAAGGAATCCCACACCGAATACTGGAAGGAATGATCATAGCTGCATACGCATCTGGATCTTCTGAGGCATATATCTATGTTAATGCTGAAGCCGATCTCTCATCAAAACGTCTTCAGGGTGCGGTAGATCAAGCTTATAAATCAGGGTTTCTGGGAGAAAAAATCTTAGGATCAAGCTTCTCCCTACAAGTCGAAATAAGGCGAGGTGCTGGAGGATATGTTTGCGGAGAGGAGACGACACTCTTAAACACTATCGAAGGCTATCGCCGTGAACCACGTATAAAACCACCCTTACCTATTGAATCTGGGCTACGGGCAAATCCTACTGTAATCAACAACGCAGAGACACTGGCGTCAGTCCCGTTCATAATGACACAAGGCCCTGAGACCTTTGCCAAGATCGGAACAGATGACAGTGCCGGGACTAAGATTATCAGCCTGAGCGGAGCGGTGGAAAGACCAGGCGTCGTTGAAGTACCAATGGGCACTACATTGCGACAGATCATATACGACATAGGTGGCGGACCTATTGAAGGCCACGAGATTACCACTATAGCCATCGGGGGGCCGTCGAGTGGGGTATTTCCTGCCACGATGTTGGATACCAAAATAGCCCCAGGTCAATTACACGAATCGGGTGTCATGCTAGGTGCCGGCGGGGTGATAGCGCTAGATGAAAGAACCGACGTTATGGGCATAGTCCGACACCTCGCCAACTACAATTCCAACGAGTCATGTGGAAAGTGCACACCCTGTAGAGAAGGCACTCCTAGGATAGTAGAAGCCTTGGACCGAATGAGATATGGCAATGGCTCAACCGCAGACATTGAAGAACTCCGAGACCTAGCGGATATAGTAGAGTTAGCATCTCTATGTGGCCTTGGACAGGCAGCAGGAGGACCCATTAAAAGCGCGCTTCACTTTTTCGGAGACGAGTTTAATAAACTGGTAAACAACTAATCGACTACAACCGAATCACACTGGCAATAATGCTAGATTATCTATATTAGAAAAATTCCGACCCAAGGAAAACAGATGTCGATCAAACTACAGATCAACGGAAATGAGATCCAAATCCCAAACGGAGCGTCGGTACTCGACGCAATCAACGCCAGCGGGACCTATATTTCACAACTTTGCAAAGACCCTGACATGAAGGCTATTGGTGCCTGCCGAACATGCCTGGTCGAGATAGAGGGTATAAGGGGTCTTCCGGCATCATGTTCTATACCGGCGACTGATGATATGCAAGTATGGACAGAGACTGCCAAGGCCCGCGGTGTCAGGGGTGGCGTGCTAGATCTTACCTCAGGCATGGTCAAGACAACCAATAATCGATCTTCCGTTCAACAAAAGTCCCATAAAGAGTTGACGGTAGCTGCCAAACAGCATCATCTAGATGGATCGAGATGGGAAGGCCGGACCCGGCAACCCGTGGATGAAAGCAACCCAGTATTCAACATCGCTATGGATGACTGCATCTTGTGTGGGCGATGCGCCCAGGCATGTCAGGACGGACACCAATTTATCGGGGCCATTGATCTTCTAGGGTCGGGCCGCAGCACCCGTATTGGCACTTTCATGGACCGCCCACTTTTAGAATCAGTGTGCACTACATGTGGCCAATGTTTATCTGTATGCCCAACCGGTGCGATAGAGGTTAAATCACCGGGGTTGAAAGCCGTCAAAACCATCACTACCACTTGTCCCTACTGCGGTGTCGGCTGCGGTATCAAGGCCGGCGTTGATGAAACAGACCGAATAATAGAAATGCTTGATGACCCGGAAAACCAGTCCAGTGTCGGAATGCTATGCGTAAAAGGCCGATTCGGGTACACATTTGTCCACCACCAAGATCGTCTCACTACACCATTGGTTCGCAGAAATGGAAAACTTGAACCCGCATCTTGGGACGACACACTGGATTATGTGGCAGAACGATTGATCGAGCATCGCGGAGACTCATTCGCGACTCTTTGTTCAGCAAAAGCTACGAATGAAGACGGTTACCTCCAGCAGAAATTCTCTCGTGCCATCATGCAATCAAACCACATCGATCACTGTACTCGCCTTTGTCATTCACCATCAGTTGAAGCAATGCTGGTCGCCCTAGGAAGTGGAGCTACAAGCAATTCATACATCGATTACGAAGAGGCTGGCTGCCTAGTAATTATTGGATCAGACACTAATTCAAATCATCCGGTAGCAGCAGCGCGAATGAGAAGAGCTGTGCTTGAACACGGTGCCAAGCTTATAGTAATCAACCCTAGGCGAATAGAGATGTGCGACTTCGCAGAGTTATGGCTTAGACCAAGACCTGGTACTGACGTAGCTCTACTTAACGCGATGGCGAAGGTAATACTAGACGAAGGACTGTATGACAAAAAGTTCGTCCAACTACGAACGGAAGACTTCGAAAAGTGGAAACAAGTAGTTAATAAATATGACCTTGAATACACATCAGGAATCACAGGTGTCCCAAAAGAAGATATCGCCCAAGCAGCCCGGATTTATGCAAGCCCACCGTTTAGCGGATCATGCTTGATATGGGGAATGGGTATTACCCAACACACCAACGGCACGGCCAATGCTCATGGGCTACTCAACCTAGCCCTGGTATCTGGCCAACTTGGGAAGGCTGGCAGCGGCATCTCACCTTTGCGAGGACAAAATAACGTCCAGGGCTGTGGGGATGCAGGCTGCCTACCAAACTCTTTCCCTGGATATCAAGTAATTTCGGACGAAACGGTGGGTAAATTCCAAGAAGAATGGGGATGTACGCTACCCTCTGAAAAGGGACTCGTTGTAACCGAAATGGTGGAAGCGATTACGGAAGGCCGAATCAAGGCAATGTACATAACCGGCGAAAACCCACTGTTAAGCGAACCCGACCTCCATCACGCAGAAGAAGCATTCAAGAATCTCGATTTTCTAGTCGTACAGGACATTTTCTTACACGAGACGGCTGCGATCGCGGATGTGGTATTGCCTGCTACTACCTTCGCCGAGAAAGACGGTACTTTCACCAATAGCGAACGCAGGGTACAAAGAGTCCGCAAAGTTGTCGACCCAATCGGTCAGAGCCGTCCCGACTGGGAAATAATTGGAGATATCGGGAGGCGTATAAGTAAAATATTAGAATTGGATATTGAAGACCAATTCACGTATAAGCATCCCTCCGAAATTTGGGCCGAGATGGCGAAAGTTACACCTAGCATGCATGGAATATCCTATGAAAGACTGGAAAACGGTGGAATCCAGTGGCCCTGCCCAAGCCCAGATCACCCCGGTACTCGATTTTTATATGAAACCGACTTCCCTCGTGGCCCAAGGGCTAAGTTCGTTGCTTTTGAACAAGGTCCTGCTGCAGCGGAGATGCCCAACAAGCGATTCCCGTTAATCTTGAACACTGGCAGGATCCTATACCATTGGCACGGTGGAACCATCACGCGGCGCGCAGATGGATTACTAGCAAGAGCACCTGAGCTTCAAATCGCAATGAATGAAAATGACGGACTAAAATATGGCGTCAATGATGGCGAATGGATCAGCCTTAAATCCCGAAGGGGAAATATTGAAGGCCGCGCACTATTTACTGAAAAGATGAGGGCTGGAGAAGTTTTCGTCCCCTTCGTAAAACTCAAAGACCACGCGGCTAATTTCCTAACAAATTCAGCTTTCGATCCAAACTCCAAAATACCCGAGTACAAAGTATGCGCCGTGCGTATCGAAAAAATCTCTTCAAGCCAAGACCCCGAAATAGACGCGGTATCCTCACGACAAATCTTGGACAATACCGTTGCTCAAAAGACTTGATTTATCCTAAATCCAAACTATGAAATTTGGACCCTAGAAACCAGACAAGACAGCTTCGACTATACTATGTGAACTTCGATATAACCTCTGGAGACATGCTCTATGTCAACACCTCTGTCACAAATGCCAAAACCAGATGCGTCCCAATACGAAGGTGACCGCAAACTGTTCCTTGTACCTAACTTCATGATGCCACCCAACCTCCCAGGCGAGGGACAATCTTTGCTGGAAAACTACTGGTCTGACGTAAGAGATTCAATTGGCACCCTTGAGCGCAAATTAGGAAAAGTGTCCCGTGTATACCACGAACTGATATCCGATCCTGGTGACCCTGGTATAGAGATGCTGGAACATATCAATCCCAAGGGAAGTTCGTTCATCAAAACCCTATGCCAATCCGATGCAAAACTCGAGGCCTTTGAGGATAAATCAATGTTGGAAGAGAACATGGACTGGCAACGTTGTTTATCAATTGGGCTAGTTAGCGAAAAGGTCATGACAACCGCAATGAACGGCTTCAACGAAACCAGCGAAGGACGTTCGATTCATAATGTGGAACAGATTGACAAAACCTTGGGCCAAAACGAGTCCGGTGTGCTATTCATACGTGAAAACCACGGGCTACAGTTCCCACAAGACATCAGAATATTCTACGTAGCACCTCGAGCACTTGATTCCCTAAAACGCTGGATAGAAGACCAATCAAGTGCTCATAGGCAACCTCCTTCTGAAAATACTACTCAAGGGGACGAAACTACAGAGTGACAAAATCGTCATTGCGTTCCCGTGAATGGCTAGATTCTCCTGACCTATATGGCTGGCTAAGACGAGCTGCACTTCAGTCACAGGGAATAGATAAACAGGATCTGGACGGACATCCTGTAATCGGGATCTGCAATTCCTGGAGCGAACTGGCTCACTGCAACGCACATTTGGGTCACCTCAGTAAGGCGGTGAAACGTGGCGTCTCAAGGGCTGGTGGTATACCCCTCGAATTCCCCGTAATGTCGCTTGGGGAATACAATATGCGCCCGACATCGATGCTATACCGCAACCTAATGAGCATGGATGTCGAGGAATCGATACGAGCCAATCCACTAGATGGTGTAATACTTCTCGCCGGATGTGATAAGACTACCCCTGCCATGATAATGGGAGCTGTGAGTTCTGGCGTCCCATACATAATGGTAACCGGTGGTCCTCAATTAAAGGCTAATTGGCGTGGCCAAGAACTTGGTACCTGTACCGACTGCCGACGATACCAGCAGGAGCTTCGTGCTGGTAGTATTACCGAAGATGATTGGAGCGACCTTCAAAGCGCCATTATAAGTAGCCCGGGTCACTGTGGCGTCATGGGGACTGCCTCTACTATGGCAGCAATCGCAGAGGTACTGGGAATCGCCCTTCCCGGAAACACTGACATCCCTGCAGCAAACCCAAAACGTGCCAAGCTCGCTGAAGCCGCGGGTCGTACGATCGTAGAACGGGTGGTACAAAACACCCAGCCATCTGATTTCATTACGGGTCCAGCCCTCAAGAATGCAATACGGGTGATCCATGCCATGGGAGGCTCGACCAACGCCGTGATCCATTTAATTGCAATCGCGGGCAGAGCAGGTATCGAACTTGGCCTAGACCTATTTGATGAACTGTCGAAAACCACTCCATTATTACTAGACCTCAAGCCTTCAGGCCAGTACCTCATGGAAGATTTCTTCGAAGCGGGTGGGCTTTCCGCCCTGCTAAAAGAAATATCTCCTTTGCTAGATATCTCCACTCCAACCGTTACTGGAAAGGCCTTAGGAGAAAACATCTTAGGATCCAAGATAAGCAACAACCAGGTTATTCGGCCTCTTCTTGATCCAGTAACCCAAGACGCAGGCCTAGCAGTACTGAATGGATCCTTGGCACCTACAGGTGCAATTATCAAACAAACTGCTGCATCACCCAGACTACTGAGACATAGGGGACGCGCAGTTGTATTTGAAGACCATGATGATCTTGAACAACGTATTGACAGCCACGAGCTCGATGTCACGCCAGACGACATATTAGTGATGAAGAATTCCGGCCCAATCGGGGCCCCGGGTATGCCGGAATGGGGATTCATACCAATACCTCAAAAACTTCTTCAGCGCGGCGTCAAAGACATGGTACGTATAAGCGATGCTCGAATGAGTGGTACCGCTTTTGGTACCGTAGTTGTCCATGTAACACCAGAATCTGCGGCTAACGGACCTCTCGCCGCGGTTCAAAATGGCGACATTATCGAACTTGATGTACCAGGGAGAAGACTCGATCTACTCGTGGATGATCGTGAGGTGGAGCGTCGCATAGCAACACCGGGTGAGAGCATTAAAACATTCGACAGGGGTTACATCCAGCTTTTCACCAACCATGTGATGCAAGCCAATAAGGGTTGTGATTTTGATTTTCTCAGGCCATTTTGATATCAAATATTGCCTGCATTTTTTGGGGCAACGGATTGCAGCCAATTGGAAATATCTTCAATCACTTCCTGCGTAATCTGATGTGCCATTTCATACTCATGGTAATCGGTCGAATACCCTTTTTCAGTTAATAAGTCCCGTGCTATATGGCCAGCATCTATTGGTATAATCTCATCAAGGGTGCCATGGGATATGAAGATTGACTGGCAACCCTGTGAGATATCTGCTTTTGGTATATCTCTAGGGGATATGCGAGAACTCAGAGAGATAAGTCCTTTGAATTTATCCGGGTGCCTAAGGCCATGTCTATATGCCATCATACCGCCTTGCGAAAAACCACCCAACACGACATGGCCGATCTTGATTTTATACCTTTCGAAAACATCTGTAATGAACTCGTCAACTAGCCTTTCAGCCGATCCGTCTGGGTCAAATTCGAGTTCGGGTGGGCTACTCCATGCAAATCCAATCATACCGAGACCAATTTCTATCCTCAGTGGTGCATTTGGAAATGCAAACAGGTAACCATCCGTAGAAATATGAGGACTAAGTGAAACCAGATCTCCCATATGAGAACCATAACCGTGCATCAGTATGACGAGCGGGTATGGGCGATCAGGATCATATCCATCTGGCTCTACTACACTGTATGGTAACCCTACTCCTTTGAATTGTTTAGTTTCCAATGTAAGCCTACCTCATCTTCAACTTTGTGCAAATTAGTACTTAAAACTAACACCAATCCCAACTATTTCGTTGATAGCCAGTATGTCAGTCGACTAGAATTAAGTATAGCAACCTATCAAGTAAGATGGTCCAGAGGAAGAAATGAGCACTTTAATTGATGAACTATCGAAGTTAGACGAACAGTCACCAGAGCCAATGGGTTTCGGAACAGCTTCAAAAAGCTCCCGCCGGCCATCGGTTCTAATCATAGGGACTACCAAGCTTAAGGCCCTAGCCCGTAAGCCCAAGATGGTAGAAGCTAAAGTGGATGCCGTGTTAATCGAGATAGATGGTGTAGAAGAAAGATTATGGGACAAGGCGCTAAGTCATATAGGCAACATCCCTTGGGGCATCCGTTCACATGGAATCAGTAATGATTCACTGGACAAATTGATTAAGCAAGGATGCGATTTCCTTATCTTTGAAGCCAAGTCTTCAGATGCTTCAATCTTGAACCGAGATGACCTAGGAAAAGTGATCGTAGTCGAACCTGGAATCGACCGGGACAAAACCGCGGCAATTAACTCACTTGCCCTTGACGCTGTGCTATACGAAAACATTGTATTGAAAGAGATGATGACTATAGGAGATATATTCGACCTCTCTCGAGTCAAAGCACAACTGGGTATCCCGATATTGGTATCTACTTCAAGAGTGATAATCCCTTCCGAGATTGAACCACTGCGCGAGGTCGGCACCGCAGCGATATTGACAAGCCTAGCTGCCAATAAGCGGATAGAACAATTGAAAGATCAAATTGATTCATTACCTTCACGTAAGAAAGATCGAAGACTGGGTGATGCACTGTTACCCAAACCGGAATACGGCTTTTCTCCACCTTCCGAGGACGACTTTGACGAGGATGAATAGATCATTAACTACCCACATATTATTCAAAATAGACCTTCACACTTTTGAGAGTTTCACTATTTCTGTGTAGTTCCAAGGCTACAATAACAGGTAGCCCATATCTGCTTGAGACCCTTATTACATGATCTTATAATATAATCAACTCGCCTAATCTAACCTCTATTTGTCTCGCACACACCATGTAAATGCAGCCAATACAACCCCATTCAACCATGGAATTTGTAACCAATAGTCCCGGTGATACCCATAATCTGGGCAGGAACATTGGTAGCCAAGCTCAACCCGGAGATGTCTTACTATTGATCGGAGATCTCGGTGCCGGAAAAACTACCTTGACACAAGGTATACTCTGGGGTTTAGGTGGCCAAGAATACGCTCGTAGTCCGACTTTTGTACTAGTCTCGGAATACGAAGGAAGACTGAAGCTATACCACATTGATCTATACCGCATTGACGAGCTATCCGAACTAGACGACCTCGGAATAGTTGAGATTCTGGACGGATCGGGAGTTACGGTAATAGAGTGGGCAGATCGTGCCTTAGAAGCTTTTCCACCTGAAAGACTGGAAGTACGATTTAAACGAGGTCCGAACGACACCCGGATCTTGAAGCTATCCTCTACATCACCACGATACGATCACTATTTTGAACAGACGCAATCAACATAATATGGACCTCGTAATAGATACTTCTACTAGGTATGCATCGGTCGCAATTTCAACTGAAGGCCAAGTAATCGCAGAATTATCGTGGCGCTCGGAGCAAAATCACTCCATGGAACTGGTACCAGCGATACAGATGATCGCACAGAAGGCCAATACTCAAATTGACGCCATCACAGCAGTTTTCGTTTCTAAAGGACCTGGAGGTTTTAGCGCTCTCAGAGTAGGGATCAGCATGGCAAAAACTTTCGCAATAGCGCGTAAGGTGCCAATCATTGGGGTGAATAGTCTAGACATAGAAGTAGATCCGTACTTAGGCCTTGGTCTGCCAGTTTGTGCGATCATAAGAGCTGGACGAAATAAAGTATATGTTGGCTATTACGATAATGAAGTAGATGATAGTAATATCCACAATCCAGAATATATAGTTCAATCCCATGAAGAACTTGCGACTAGCTTTGAAAAAAAGACTTTGCTTTGCGGTGAAGGAATTACAGATGTGGCCAAGTTGATTGGAGAACGATCCGGTGATCTCGTAACATTTGCAAATATCACGCAGCCTACCCGCAGGCCGTCTGTGATCGCCAGACTCGGATTTGAAGTTCTCCAAGGCGGCCATGCCGACCAGCCAGAGACTGTAGAGCCAATGTACATGCGGGCAGCCCAAATAGCAGCGGCCCAGAAAAACAGGAGGGATTCTTAGTGGAACGAACCTTAGTATTACTGAAACCTGATGCCATTCAGCGCGCCCTTGCTGGATCGATCATCAAACGAATTGAAGATAAGGGGCTGAAAATCGTAGGGATGAAGTTAATGAAGGTCAGCACTGATTTAGCCGAAAAACACTATTCCGAACACGTGGATAGGCCATTTTTTGGAGGACTCGTAAAATTTATTACCTCCAGTCCAATCATAGCCATGGCTATAGAAGGACCCGGAGCAATCACTGTAATTCGCAACATGATGGGAATTACAGACCCACAATCTGCACCACCCGGTACCATACGTGGGGACTACGGGCTGGAAATCGGTCTTAATCTCGTACACGGATCTGATTCGGCTGAATCAGCAGTACGTGAATTAGCCCTATTTTTCACGGACAAGGAAATTGTTTCGTACGACAAGACATCCGAACCATGGATTATTGAATCCTGACTGTCTCGGTCGCATCAGGCCACGCCTGCTCAATCTGGTAATAGCCCCTAGAGTCAGGGTTAAACAAGTGAACGATCACGTCAATGAAATCAAGAAGTACCCAACCGCCATTTGATGTTCCTTCACGATGATGTAGTTTGCGTCCGTTCTCTTCTGCTGCGGATTCCAAATCGTCCCTCAGACTGTCCATCTGCCGGGAAGACTCAACGGTTAGTACGATGAAATAGTCCGTGAAATCACTAACATCCCGTAAATCTAGCATGACTATGTCAGACGCCAGCTTATCTGAGGCAACATCTACAATAAGCCTGGCAAAATCATTAGTGCGTGGAGGAGCATCTGAGTTCACGGCGGAATTATAGGCGCGGAATGTTTACCAGTCAATACAACCAAGCGGTAAAAAGATTGGTGTGAGGGCCCTAAATAGAAACCGTATCAGTAAGTCCTTGGTAGCATCGACTATACCATCGTTGTTGACCAAATTTAGCCGTGCTAGAATGCGGCTTCGGTGACAATCATCTGTTCCCAACGGTTCCCATGGAGTAAACAGCAAATGGTACTGCCTCGCCGTATGAAATTCGGAATCTTCATGGCACCGTTCCACCCGGTCGGTGATAACCCAACATTGGCACTTGAACGGGATCTTGAACTAATAGAGTTGCTTGAGCATCTGGGCTACGATGAGGCTTGGATTGGAGAACACCATAGTGCAGGTTGGGAAACTATCTCTTCACCAGAAGTTTTCATATCTGCTGCTGCCCAGCGAACTAGCAGGATAAAACTTGGTACGGGTGTGATCAGCCTACCATACCACCACCCATTGATGACAACCAATAGAATGGTACTACTAGACCATCTTACTAGGGGCCGTGTCATGATGGGAGTCGGACCAGGCGCCTTGGTTACAGACGCCTACATGATGGGTATAGATTTTTCTACCCAGCGCCCACGTATGGATGAATCCCTTGGGATCATTATGCGCCTCCTAAAAGAACCTGATCCGATCACGTACGAGTCTGATTGGTTCACGCTACGCGAGGCGCGGCTTCATCTCCGCCCCTATACCCAACCTCATTTCCCAATCGCAGTGGCAGCAGCAGCAACACCTTCGGGTCTAATCCTTGCAGGAAAGCATGGAACTGGGGTGCTTTCACTAAGTGTTTTGGCATCGGACGCTGTCAAGTCAACTCTCAAAGAATTCTGGCAAATCGCCGAAGAAACCGCCGAAGAGCACGGAAACATGATGAACCGGGACGAATGGAAACTTGTCCTACACGTATTTTTAGCAGAAACTCGTAAAGAGGCCATTGAACAAGCTCGGATCAAGGCAGGGCAATATCAACGAGGCTACTTCGAGAACGCCTTAGGTAATTCATCAAATTTCGACGGTCCCCCTGACCGCATAGTAGACTTCATGGTGGAAAAAGGTGCTTGGTGCGTTGGCACTCCAGATGATCTGGTCAACTTTATCCATCTTCTTGACGAACAAAGTGGAGGATTTGGAGGATTACTGATACAAGCAGCAGAATGGGGTACACGCGAACAGGTATTCCACAGCTACGAACTCCTCGCGAGATACGTCATGCCTCACTTCCAGAACACCATGGAAAGCCTTGGGAGTTCTTACGATTGGGCAGTAGAACGCCGGGATGAATTAACTAAGCTACGTAAGAATTCACTTGAAAAAGCTCAACGGGCATACAGACAGGAAAGCTAATAGAAAATGTCAGCTGGTACAAACAAAAAGATAAGACTCGAAACATACACCAGACGAGAATTTCGGGAAGCCTTACAGGCCGAACAATTCAAGGTTGCTATACTAGCCACCGGTAGTATAGAACAGCACCTCGAACACCTTGCATTTTCCCAAGATATCCAGTCCAGCACCTATGTAGCAGAACGTGTCGCCGAGCGTCTATATCCCAACGTCGTAGTATCAGTACCAATCTCGATCGGTATTGCTGAACATCATATGCACTTTCCAGGAACCATGTCAGCTAAGCCTGGAAGTTGGCTCTCAGTCTTATTCGATGCCATTGAAAGCCTGGTCCGCCACGGGATAACAAAAATACTAATCCTAAATGGTCACGGTGGTAATGTAGCCCCAGTTAAAGGGGTCCTTGAGCAGTGGAAACTCCATCTTACCTCGGTCTACGGAAACCCTATATCCGGCAACCTTAAAGAGAGCATCGAAACTCACAGCGATTACACAAATGCTCTCCTGAACCGGGATTCAGCCGGGATGGACTTACGGTTCAACAGTTACTGGGACCTAATACCTAGTGATTTCGCAGAAAATGTTATGGAAAGCGACAACTACCCAGGTCACGCCGGAGAATTCGAAACATCGATCGCGATGGAAATCTTCCCGGATAACGTCGATGAAGACGCTATCCAGTACAACAACGATATAGAATCGCGTTCCGCAGACGCTGAAAAGGGACGATTGTTGATTGGGAAGGCTATTGATGGTACCGCTGCACTAGTTACAGAGATGCTCTCGGGGATATAGGACAATCTCAGCGCCAACAACAGTCTACGGATGGGAAACGGGAAATAATCGGCTTGTTGGAGACCGGTTAGAACGACTGTATCGCAATTCAACTAGCTTACAAGTTTGAAAAAATAAATCCCACGTCACGATGTCAAAAAGCCACTATTTTTCAGAGGCGAGTCCTAGTTAACGATCTTCGGAAGTCCATACGGCACATCATTGCGATTGCCTGGCATTGGCCAACCCTGACCACCCAGTAACTTGAACTTGTCATGTTCCCCCCGGAGCCAAAAATACATCTCAGCACAATCTATGGCATCCTGAAATTGATCCCTAAAGCTTGGGCCGTCAATACTGTAATCCGCCGTCGCCACATCGAATTCAGGATCTATGACCCAATCCCGTGCTGGGGATGAGGTACGCCAATAATTGTACTTAACATTATTACGTAAACCATTCCCCCATGATTCCGAACGTCGATGCCAAATAGAGTAGTCGGTCAGAAAGATAGAGCCTGCAGGTGATTCGGCATGAAAAGATCCTTTTATACGCCCGAGATGCTTTGTCAGGTTTCGATTGGAATATAGGAAATGCGACCCGGGCAGAAGCTCCGTTGGACCAAGCTCCCTGGGACAGTCTTGAGGGTAGTAAAAGACTTGGATAAAGTTAAGTTGGGGACCAAATATATCGCCACCATCATAATGCCATTCCTGGGCTGGTTGGGGGCACTGAATCCGGTGGTTGGAGACGAGATTCGGAAGACCAAAATTCTTTCCCAGCAATGATCGAATCGCCCCTGCCACTAGAGGATGTTGAATAACACCCTGTATAAACCAATCCTCTTCTAATATCTCGGTAGGCTCCGTGCCAGTATGCTCGTCTAGGAATTCATTGGTCCTGCGATTCGTCTCGTCGGAAACAACACCCTTAAACATCATAAACCCGTTTTTACAGAACTCGAGGATTTCACTGTCGGTCAATGTCGGTTCGCAATCATACTGTTTCATTACAAAATCTCCACTCGACAGTCTTGTCTAGAAAACAAATATCTGAATATCCTGGTTTCTTATCTCTCCAGTATGAAATCGAAGCCTAAACCATAAGTCCTAGATTCGTCGAGCATCAAAGCCATTTCAGGGAACTTGATAACTCGCCAACCATCACGAATTGCATCAATAATTGTAT
Organism: uncultured Dehalococcoidia bacterium; assembly: GCA_964608025.1. Taxonomy (GTDB): domain Bacteria; phylum Chloroflexota; class Dehalococcoidia; order Lucifugimonadales; family CAJWER01; genus CAZSLO01. Next base: position 52,950 of record CAZSLO010000027.1, read on the forward strand.
GGTAAGGCCAGTCCTTGGGATCTGCCGGTCCATCCGATATCTCACCATTCTCTATGATTCGCATACCCACTACTTCGGATGTAGGTGAATTGGTCAGTGCCTGAAGGTATAAAATGTCTTGAGTTTGAGATTGATTAACCACATCTATGATATCCCAAAGTGTGGCCTCTGTAAGCGTCCCAGCCTGCAATTCTGCTACGCATCTTTCGACATGTTTATTAATCTTCGAAGTCATGGTTGCCCTCAAGAATATACCCCCGGCAAACAACGATTTGGTGGATTGTTCATCAATGCGGTTACTCTATCAAAATTTTTCCGCTAATTGTTTTATTTTCAATCCAAGTAACGTGAAAGCAATGTCAAATTCACAGTAACTGCTACCAAGTTCAAACGATTATATTGTTTTACACTGTCGGCAGGCGATTATGCTTATAAGGCGGTTCTAGAACCGCTCTTTGTTCATCTGTTAACTCGTGAAGAGATTCCTCGACACCTTTCGGCAAGTATTGCCCGGAATACGATAATGATCCAGGGGAGTATTTGTACAAGACAGTTCGTCTTTCATGGTCTGCTTTCCATGGCAACGTGCCATGACATAAAGCCTCGGTAAAAATGATGGCAGATCCAACGGCTGCCTCTACTTGTTTCACTACCCCTAAGTCCGTTTCTAACCGCTTAACATCAATTGGTGGTTCGTAATTAGATTTATGGCTACCAGGGATACAAGCAAATCCACCGTCACCAGGTCCATGGTCACTTAAAACCCATGTAACCACTGTCAAACCACAACGCATCTGTCCATTATGATACTGGTAAGAATGGGTAAGATCACCACTATTCCCACCGCCATGGAGAACGAAGCCTTCGGCCCCCTTGTTCATCGTAATGCCATAGAGATGATCAAGCCTGAAGCCGGGCCCTAGGAGTTCATCGAGATACGGTACTATGACCGGATGTGCAAGTAGATCACGAAAAGGCTGGGACCATGGCTTCGGCCACGTGAGCATACCGCCGAGGTCTCCCCGACCTTGTTTCCCAACCAGTGCGGTCGCACCTCGAGCTAAGGATTCCTCCGGGGCACGTATGTGAATTTCTTCCCGTTGGTTATCGATAGACTCGTTACATGCATCCACCTCTCTTGAATCCAACGCATTTTCCACAACTAGGTACCCATTTAAATCAAAAAAGAAACGCTCATTGTCGTTCATGTATGCCTCCTCTCATCAATAGATATCATTCCTATTTAAGAAATCCTAGCACCTTGTGTGATACAGGCCAAGATCATCGTGGTTCATCCGGGGAAATGATCAAGTTACCGTAGTTATCCACACATGCAATCCATTCGGGATGGATCACAGTGGTGGAATCTATCTCTTCTATCAATGCTGGTCCTAAGATCACCGCCCCTGCTCCCAATCGTGTCCGGTCGATCACCTTAGTCTCAACGTCACCATCATGTTCAGAAAAATAGACTGGCCTATAAATCGGTTTTTCTTGGGAAATTTTGTCCGTGTCGTCTTGTAAACGAATTGGCTGTGGTTTCGTGATTTCTTGGATAGCAGTGACCCTCACGTTGACTAGTTCTATAGGCTCATCTCTAGCGCTATGACCATACGCCTGTTCATGTCCCTTGTGAAAAGAATCCACCATACCTTCAATGGTAGATTGGTTCACTTTACCACTGATAGGAACTGGTAACTCGAAGCTTTGTCCTACATATCGCATCTCACCCTGTCTACGGAATATCAAGGCTGAAGATTCGAGACTTTCTCTCCTCAAGGCTTCTTTACCCTGGGCCTCCAATTCGGTCAAAGTATGCTCAAGAGAATCAGGCTCGACCTCATCGATCCGATGCATCAAGGTATTACTAAATTCATGGGCTAGATCGGTAACCAGCAATCCCAGTGCAGACGTGGTCCCAGGGCTCAACGGAATCACCGTGGTTGAAATATCCATTTCGTCAGCAAGACGACAGGCATGAACGGGACCCGCACCACCAAATGCGACTAGCGCAAATTCTCTTGGGTCATATCCTCTCTGTACAGATACGATTCTAAGGGCATTCACCATCGCGGAGTTGGCAATTTCTATTATACCAAGTGCCGTTTCCTCTATACCCATGCCAAGTGGAAGAGCACAGGAGGTGTAGATAGCATTTCTGGCCAAGTCAACATCGAGTTGTATTTCACCACCTAGGAAATTGGTAGGATTGAGACGGCCAAGAACCAAGTTTGCATCCGTAACAGTTGGAGCGTGGCCTCCAGATCCGTAACACACTGGGCCAGGGTCCGCACCAGCACTACGAGGTCCAACTCTAAGGGCACCTCCAGAATCTATCCAGGCAATGGAACCACCTCCCGCACCAATCTCAACAAGATCAATCACAGGAGTCCTTATCGGATATCCAGAACCTCTTGATGAACCAGTACCAGGCACGGCAGTCGACCCAACTTCATATTCCTTGGTTACCACCGGGTTTCCGTCTTGAACCAATCCAGCTTTGGCCGTGGTCCCACCCATATCCAAGGAGAGCACATTGGGAAGATCAAGTCTTGCCCCCAAGTTAGAGGCAGCTACAACTCCGGCCGCCGGACCAGACTCCACCATGAAGACTGGACGATCCTTGGCGGCTCGAAATGTGAAGATGCCCCCATTACTTTGCATCACGAGGAGTTCTGGATCAATATCATTAGAACTCAGTCCTTCTTCAATCCTACCAAGATAGCTCTCAACTATAGGACTGATAGCAGCATTGACGACGGTAGTACTGGCCCGAAAGTATTCTCTTATCTCGGGCGCTAGCTCAGACGACAGTGTCACCAAAACACCAGGAAGTAATTCCCTTAGAATTTCCCCAGCCCGTTGTTCATGAGTCGGTTCGATGTAAGAGTGTAGAAAACATACGGCAATCGCTTCAACATCCGCTTCTTTCAAACATTTCGCCACATCCCTCACTGCATTCTCATCAATAGATACTATTACATTTCCCTGGGCATCAAGGCGCTCCGGAACCTCGAAACAAAGGTCACGAGGTACAAGAGGGGGAATCTTTTTAAACCGAAGATTGTAAAGTTCAGGCCGTGTCTGGCGACCTATTTCCAGCATGTCCCTAAAACCGTTGGTGGTAACAAAGCCAGTGCGGGCCGTCTTAGTTTCGATGATGGCATTCGTTGCGACGGTAGTCCCATGGACTATCGATCGAATATCGATTGGGGCAATTCCTGCATCTGCAATTATCCTGCGAGTTGCATCCAGAAATCCGATAGACGGGTCTTCAGGAGTCGACGGGACCTTACGAATACAGACGGCGCCGGTCTCCTCGTCTATCAAAATAGCGTCAGTAAAGGTGCCACCGATGTCTATACCCAGCCTGTGGTACTTCAGAGTTTGTTGTTTCAAATATTCGGGGATTTCCACCCTCCAAGGGAAGATTCGATCACCATCGCGACAGCAATGGCAACGTCTTCTCTCCAAGGTCGCGCGACAATCTGTATCCCAATCGGCATTCCTTCAGGTGACGTGCCTCCCCGTACAACGATAGCAGGCCAACCGGTAACATTGTGCGGCCTAGTGTAGGAACCATGAACGAGTCGTTCCGAGCGAATTTCACCATGGGGCAGAGCCGGGGTAGGCATGGTTGGAGATAAGAGAACATCATAATCTTTCATAAAACCGAGTATATCGCTGCGGAAAGCGTCGATTTCTTCCAGTAAAGATCCGAACTCAGCTGCAGTCATGGAGTTGCCATCTTCTATTGCAGCAGTTGTCCAAGGGTGTGGGTCAATCGTACCCTCAACTTCAAGTCGTCTATTTATAGAATCATCGACATTTGGGATGCTTTGCCAAGCTATATCATATTCGGTAATAGCTCTGGGTCTAGTTTCTTCGATAGTAGCTCCGACATCCCCCAGAACAGCGGAGGCCGAATTGACAATGGCCACCGTTTCCGGGGTAGCCGCCTTGATTCCATTATCAGTATAAAAAGCTACTCTTAGAGAAGATACATCCACATCTTCGGCATGGTATAAAGGCATTGGAACAATTGCCGGATCGCGCCAATCCGGGCCAGATATGATTGGTAATATCAGGGCAAGATCCTCCACATAGCGAGCAATCGGCCCTATCTGTGTGAGAGAGTCCCGGACTCCCATTCCATGCGGGATTATATGACCGGTTCGAGGGACACGTCCTGAAGTCGGCTTGATCCCAGTTACTCCACAGCAGTGGGCCGGAAACCGGATACTCCCACCTGTATCTGATCCAATATCGAACGGGGATCCTCCTGCAGCTACAATAGCTGCAGCGCCCCCACTACTTCCACCACATGTCCTTTCATGATCATAAGGGTTACTCGTACGCCCGTAAACAAGATTTTCAGTCTCAATCCCCATAGTTAGTTCTGGAGTATTCGTCTTGCCCAGTAACACAGCCCCGGATTCTTTCAATCGGGACGTTATCGTCGAATCTACAGAAGGTATAAAATTGGATCTCCCCTTTGTACCACCGGTTGTAACTACTCCTTCGGTGTCGTGAGAATCCTTTAAAGTCATTGGCACACCATGAAGAGCACCCTTGACTTCGTCCTTTTCCATGGCCACGTCGGCAGCACGAGCCTGGGCCATAACACTTTCGTCCAACATGACAACAGCATTAAGTTTATGATTAACCTGTTCTATACGATCAATATATGCAGTTGTGACCTCAACGGAAGATACTTCCTTTTTACGCAATGCCCTCGCTATAGATAGCGCCGATTGAAAGATTATGTCAGTCAATTGTTATCCTCAGTGCGGTTGTGCAGTTAAAAATACTATTAGATTTTGTCCCAAGCCAGATACCGTTAATCCAACGTATATAAGGGATAGCCTATACGTTTTAGTTTTCATTTAGCACCATCAAATTTACATACATTGCCTGAGTTTTGCCGTTTTGGTTTGGTCCACAGACCCATTATCAGGATCTATTATCACACCGTATATGTCTCTTGCTCGATCTAGACTTATTTTTTCTTGACAGACATCCAGTAGAACCAAGTTTGGATCGCGATCTTCCGGTTTGCCGTATCCTCCGCCACCACAAGTACGATAGCTAATAATCTGCCCGGGATCCAATTCGACTGTCACTTTTGAACCAAGTTCCAATTCTGTCATTCCATCGATTAAAACATATCTTGCTTTTCTGCCAGGATAGCCCTCGAATAAGCCCCAAGGGCCTTCTTTTTCCCTATCAGCTAGTATCGTGAAAGTCACAGCACTTTCAGGAAACAGGTAATCACGTCTTAGTCCCAAACCACCGCGTGTCTTACCGGCACCTTCGGAGTCTGGCAGTAGTTCATACCTGGTGATCCGAACTGGGTAATTAAATTCAGTCTCTTCAACAGGAGCATTTTCTGTGTTTTGTCCATGAGACTGAACAGCATCGGGGCCATCAAGACCATCTCTGGCACCATATCCTCCAGCTATGGTCTCTAGGAAACAGAAATATTCCCCAGACTTCGGATCGATTCCTCCAAATCCGGCATGGCACTGCATGGCCTTGGTACCTGCCGGTACTTCCCCAGGCAATGCCGGAGCCAGGGCCTTAAAAATCAGATCGTTAACCCTAACTTGTGTTTCCCATCCCCCTACAACAGGTGCTGGGCTAATACAGTTCACCACTGTTCCTGCAGGTGCCTCAATCTTCACAAATTCGTAGAATCCATGATTAACCGGGAGATCTCGATCGAGGAGGGATCTCAACGCATAAGCACATGCTGAGAATGTCTGTGCAAAAGTTGAATTAACCGGTGCTCGTCGTTGCGGGTCGCATCCGTTCAAATCGAACAGGACTCCGTCATTACCTATGGATATTTTTACTTCCAATCGAACTCGCTCCGCGGTGAATCCATCGTTGTCCAAAAATCCAATCGCCGAGTATTCCCCAACAGGAAGTCTATCGAGTTCAATCTTTGTTCTACGCCTAGTATATTCAACGATGGCATCGACATACTTATGCAACTCCTCCCGACCAATGCGCAATATCAATTCATCGAGTCGTTTGATACCTGCTATATTGGCAGCGATCTGCGCCCGAAAGTCCCCTGATGTCTCGCGTTTCGATCGAATCTGGCCAAGTATCAACGCCATCACATCATCAACGATAGAACCTCGTTCCATCAATCTGACAGGTGGAATAATAACCCCTTCCTGAAACACTTCTTGAAAAGCTCCCACACTTGCAGGCGCCCCACCACCCACATCGACATGATGAGCCAAGTTCGCCATGTAACCAACCAGATGGCCATCATTGTGTACCGGTGCTATAACGGTAATGTCGTTGAGATGCACACCCCCGCTATATGGGTCATTAGTAACTAGCATATCGCCACGATCAAGACGATCTATGCCAAAGGATCTTACCGCTCTGGGTACTAACTCAACAAAAGAACCAAGGTGTACAGGCTGGGTAAAGGCCTGAGCAATTATCCTAAGATCCCGGTCAAAGTAGGCACATGAAAAATCCTGGCGTGTCTTTATATTCGTGGAGTAGGCACTGCGCCGCAGGGCAACAGCCATCTCCTCAGTCGCCTCGGTAAGCGAGTTTCTAATAACCTCGAATCTTATGGGATCTAGTAAATCAGCCAAGACTAATCCTTAGGGACAATCGGAAAAATTACATTGGAAGGCCGAATGTGATCCATATAAACAGTGTTGACAGCTTTGATCATGTGGGTATGACGGCCCAGCGCTTCGCCAGTGTTGGGATTGACATCGTACTTAGGGAAATTACTACTTGCTATATCCAGTCTAATGAAATGACCTTCTTTGAAAAGATTACTGATCGGGGGAAGCTGAATATTCACTCTATATACCTTTCCCGGATCCATCATTTGAGCCTCATTAAATCCATTACGGTATCTGGTCCGTATAACGGAGTCTGCCAGATTAAGGTGATAGCCTGAAGGATAATCATCAGTTGGCGGATATATGTCCAGAAGCTTAGCAGTAAAATCAGTGTCGGTTGCATTTGAAGAAACCCACAAGGTAACCAGAATACTACCTGTGATTTCTACATCTTCTTTCAACAAATCAGACTGGAAGACAAGTATATCTTTACGTTCCCTGAGCTCTACATAAGGAGGTGAAGATCCAAAGTGTTCTGAGGACTCGGCTTGATGAGCACCACCATTTATAACTAGGGGATGTATACGATCCCGGGGCGTAACGTAATCAATCGAAGATGGTAATTCAGCCAACCTAGACAAGGCCGTTATACTGGATGCGATAGTGGGAACTGGTCCAGCTGGATCATGTATGTAACTTAGAGAGGGCTCATCCAAACCCGGTGGTTCTGGAGAAAGTTTCCCATTTGACCCCAGGTAGTATTCGACATGGTTTGTTCGAGCAATTGGCCATTCAGACTCAGTGCGCCAAATACCCCCATGATTAAGTTTCCCATCTGAATTTTTTCTACCATCCCCGCCCCCCATGACGAATATTTGAACAGCTGGATCTAGTTCTACCCCGTTGTCTATATTCTTTAGCCATTTATCAAACCATCGAAGGCGCCGAGTATTGTAAATTTCGGGGCCATAAGCGGAATCCTCCCCAAAATCTATATCTCCCGAGTAAGTTATCCCACTCCTCATTCCATTGTGGATCCACGGTCCCATAATCAGATGTTGTGGACTTTTATTTTGACCCGACATAACCACATACTGGTTTGTCATCGCTACTGCAAAAGGATCATACCATCCGCCTGAAAACACCCCCGGTATATCGGCTGCTTTATGGAAATGTGGTTCCTGATTACATATTTCCATATCCCAGAAATCATTGTATTCACCATCGTAGTAATAGTGAAACAGCACTTTTTCAAGATTGGGCACTTCACTTAACGGTGTCTTCCCGGGCTTGAATGGCATGCCCAAAACCCAGTCTTCAATATTCGTCCACCCTTCAATAATCCGCCGTTTAGCTATTGGATCATCACGGATCTCCTGGCTATCGTAGGCATGCAAAAATAGTGCCCCAAACATTTGGAGTGACATTGCACCTCCCTCTCGAGACTGATGAGCGAAAATGTTGGTTGGAGCAACATCTACCCAGATCGCAGAGAGATGAGGAGGTCGAGTAAGCGAAGCCGCTGTCTGGACTATACCTCCGTGGGAACTACCAGTCATACCTACCTTGCCATTCGACCATGACTGCGAAGCTATCCATTCTATGGTGTCATAGCCATCTTCTCCTTCGTGCATATTAGCGGTATGGTGGTACTGACCTGTACCGTCAGATTTATGGCGTCCACGTAAATCCTGAAGCACAACAGCATAACCACGTGGTGCAAAAAAATTGGCTACGGGCTCCACCCACAACTCGGGCCAAGTCTTATCGTAAGAAGTCCTTCCCAAGATTGTAGGAAGCTTACCGGAAATGCGTTCTCCATTTTCTGCAGGAAAATAGATGTCTGCAGCGAGCCGAACACCATCACGCATGGATATCATTATGTCTTTAGCGATAACTATGCCGTATTTAGCCCTTGATAAATCTGTCATGGCATAAAAGGATTCATCTCTGGCCTCTTACTGATATCTGGAAAACGGTAAGTAACGGGCGTCAAATTTGATCAAAATAGGTCAAATCTGTATTGAAGTTATCCATAGCCAATACCGCATCACCTCGCATTCGCACACGAATTTCCTTCGTGCGATGGTGAAGAGTGATTTCATTATCAATGACAGGGTAATCGATGGTCAGCCAACGGTTTACCGGAGGATCTGCCATAAATACATATCCGTTATAAAATCGCACCGGGCAAGAACTACCTATGACCTTAATTTTATCCTTGGGTACCCAACCAGGGATTCTTACATAAAGTGGGCCTTTTCTTTTCACACGAATCCTTAATTTCGGATGCGTGTAAGGGGATTCCACGCCTACTTGGTCTGTCTCGTGATCAAACAGTAAGTTGATCCAGTTACCAGCAGCATCTCTACGAGTGGATTCCTTAATAGCCTCACACAATGACCCAACAGTACCGCCGACAATATCAGTGTTGAATTTGATTCTTGGTGCATCCAGTGGCTCGTGTCCATAAGGAGCTGGAAAACCGAACGATCCGTGGAGTCTATTTGCTACATCCCTCGTCCCATCCGTCCCATCTAGATTAGATTGGTCATCAATAAATGAAATATCTCGAAGCTGTGATGGCAGAATGTGGGTACGAAGTATGCGTTCCGCATCTCCATAGTATTCCGGGTGACCCCAACGGCCAAGAATCAGGGCTGTTTCTAAAATATCTCCACTGTTGTTTACTTCTCCACGGTCAGGGTCTGACCCTGGTTTCGCGTTTTCAATTACCCAACCAATCTCATCTCGAATTTCCCATAGTCCCTTGTCAAAAAAAGCCTTTACCCTTGACATTATCAAAGATGAGGATGTGAGATCGGCAAATTGGGCTAGACCAGACATCACACAGGTCGTAGAGTGGGTGTGAAAACCAAATAACTCTGGATCGTAACTACCATCGTCTCGAAAATATTCCGATATCGCCTTTTCTGAAAGCACATACGCAAGATCAAGAGCTTTGCCATACCCAGTGGCACGGTAATACTTTACCAGTGGCCCAATTGACCGTGCGATTCCCTGGATATAGTACTCGTTAAACCGTATATCTACCCCATAATTACGTTTTATATGGTCTTCATTCCACCCAGACTTCGGATCCCAGAGTTTGAATATCTCTTCAATGCAGGTTTCTGCAATATGACGTGCCCGTTCTGAACCACGAAACTTCACCAGTGGATATAGGGCGTGGAAACCTTCCCTTATATTGTGGTCAACAAAGTTAAGTAAAGAGCCCCCTCTATGAGTTCGATTGAGGGGCAAACAGACTGGCCCACTAAAGGATAGGAATGCTGCCCTGGTATGTTTCGATATCGCATCTTCGTCTATGGTTATCCCAGCAGCATACTCTGCATTCAGTAATCCGTTGAGATGTCTACCAGGTACGTGTGACTCAGAAGTGTAAGGGCTGAAATCCATCTTAGCCACTGGGCGTACCACGACATCGAAAAACGGGATATCCTTATCATCTCCGTCGAACACACTACTCATCGACCGACATCCGAGACGAATGGCGTCTACTATCGAGGTAGTATTGACGTCACCGAGTTGCAACTGGCCCCGGACTAGCGCCCAACTAACCTAATCCTTGGATCAATCCAGGCCAACATAATATCTGACACAAAGGTACCTACCACTGTCATGGAGCCGTACATGAATATAATCAATCCAGCTGTGTAAACATCCTCGATCTGGATCGCCCAGAGGAGTACAGGTCCCATGGTAGGCAAACTGAGGACTACAGACACAATTATGCTGCCACTAACCAACGATGGCAATATATAACCGATTGTACTAACAAGAGGGTTAAGAGCTACTCTTACTGGATATTTGAGAATCAGACGCCAAGACTTTAATCCCTTAGCACGGGCTGTAATCACATAGGGCTTGTTGATCTCGTCCAACAAATTGTTGCGTAAGATACGTATCAAGCTCGCAGTCCCTGACGTACCAAGCACGATTGCTGGAATCCAGAGATGGGCTATAAAATCCCGAAGCTTATCCAAATCCCACGGCTTTTGTTCATATTCACCCGAAAACAGTCCTCCTACACTCTGATCGAAATATGCGTAGGCCGCATACATTAAAACAAGTCCAAGCAAGAAGTCAGGTACCGCCAGTCCCGTGAATCCAATAAATGTGAAAACGTAATCCCCTAATGAGTGTGATCGAACTCCAGAATATATTCCTACCGGGATCGCGAAGGACCAGGTTACCAGGATAGTAAAGCCCGTCAGCCAAATAGTCATCCATATGCGGTCGCCAATCCGATCTTTTACAGGTTGTGCCCTGATATCTTCCCCGGCAAGAAACGAAATCCCAAGATCACCTTGCAGCAAGTTAAATAACCACTTGAAATATCGAATGATCATACCCTGGTCAACACCGAAATAGCGTGCCATTATCTCTCTTTGGTCGTCATCAAGCTGGCAACTATCACCAAGGTTGCCACAGGCCGACTGGTCCATATAACGCTGGACAATGTCACCTGGGGGTAACTGGATAATGAAGAATGCAAGAATTGAAATCGTCAGTACTGTCAAAACTCCCATGAGGGCACGGCTTACTATCCAAACAATCATAAATAAACCTCGTTATCTTGCTATCACAATCCAAAGATATTGGAACTAGGTGGGATTTTTCACTTTTATTAGTTTCTGGAAACTACGGACATTCTCCGCTGGCTCACCCAAGTTATTTAAATTGGTCCATGCTACTTCACCCAAGTAAAGGTCTCCCATCGAATCTAGGCAAATACCGTGGGGCGCCATGAACTGTCCAGACTCTTCTCCAAAACCGTTGCCCATGCGGGCTAGGAGTTTCCCTTTGGTATCATAAACGCTGATCCTAGGCCCAATGTTTTGTAGCTCCCGGTTTACATTCATTCCTGATCCAAGCTCTCCAATGTAAACATTTTGGTTCGGGGAAATGTATATCGCACAAGGCCGATGCATATTGACCCATTGAGTCTCGTATCGTCCATTGGAATCGAATATTTGGACACGGTGGTTTTCCCGATCAGCCACATAAACCCAGCCGTCCTTGTCAGTAGCTATATTATGAACGATATTAAACTCGCCAGGATCGGTGCCAGCTTTACCCCATGAGAATAGGAGTTTGCCGTCTGGGGAATATTTGTGCACGCTCGAGTTTCCATATCCATCCGAAATATAGAGTTCCCCAGTATTCGGATCAATTGCTACGTCTGTCGGTCTATGGAAGGGATCCCCACTCTGGTACGGCGTAGCAAAACCTGGCGTGCCTATAGTCATAAGAACCTTACCGTCCAAGGTGCACTGTCTAACTGTATGGTCACCATCATCAGTACAATAAAGTGTCTCATCCGGTCCCAGGGTAACCCCATGGGCCCGGACAAATACATCTTCTCCCCAAGATGAGAGTACATTTCCGTCTTTATCGAAAACGATCATGGGATGATCGCCTCGATTAAAAACATAGACCTGATCCTTCGAATCTATAGCGACCGCAGCAGCATCCGTCCAAGTGAATCCAGATGGCAACTTTTCCCACGAATCTACCGCTTCGTAAATAAAATCCCCAGCCCCAATATGCACCGAGCTATCCATTCATACCTCGCGAGAGCACCTATCCAGATAGCGCGCATGGTATCCAGAGAAATACGTACTGTCAACGCACAAAGTCTTGTATCAATAAAAGATTGACCTGAAATCACCATGATCCAGTCAAATGTGTCCGCCCAAATCTATCCTGTAAGTGAAGGTCTTTATACCTGAAATTCAGATAAGGATTCTGGACTTTCTATCCAAACTTCACCATCTTCGAAATATTCTTTCTTCCAGATAGGCACAACACTCTTTATACGATCAATACTGTACTGGCATGCATCGAATGCATCCTTGCGATGTGGGGAGGCAATTGCAACAACGAGGCTAATATCCTCTATTTCCAATCTCCCAAGTCGATGAGATATGGCAACGTCGGTTAAATCCCATTTTTCGCGAATTTCATCAGCTATCTCTGTCAGTTTCCGTTCTGCCATCGGTTTATAGGATTCATATACTAAATACTGAACACAACGATCAGCAGTTTGGCTCCTCGTGGTCCCTAAAAAGGTCACTACTGCCCCATTTACTGGCTTCCGAACACTAGCAGTTATATTTTCAGGTTCTAGAGGCTCATTGGTTATATCTATCAGGCCGGACCCACCGCTAACCGGAGGTATCAGCGCCACTTCATCACCGTCGTCCAACCCAAATAAGTGATCGCGGTATTCCTGGTTTACGGCTACAACTAGGGACTCTGGGCTCTGGGTAACTTGGGGATATAGACACGCAATCTGGTTAGCGAGCCTACCTACAGTAGCATCTTTGCCAATTTCCAATTCGATTTCAGATACACCAGCCCTCTCCCTATAACTAGCAAAAAGTCTAACCTTTATTTTCAGGATAATTCTCCCTAATAGAAATCGTGCCTATTCTAGCACCGTGCCGTGTTTTTCAGGAATGCAATCGATCCAGTCGAAGAATTCTAGCGACCAATCGCATAGCTATCGCGGCGAGGATCAGCACCGCCTATCAAAGTACCCATTTCGTGATCGACAACAATTGCCGATAAGGCACCCATAACAGGAGACCAATCCTTTAGGGTCTTGACGTGATGACCCAGTCCCAATAATTTTTCTATGACCTCTGAGTCTATCCTGCCTTCAAGTTCAAGCCTGCCAGGATCATACTGATGAGGCCAAAAAGAATTTGGGAAATTCCATGGTGCGAATCTCGGTTGCTCGATGGCTTGCTGAGGATCCATTCCAAATTCTGCAATGTTGAGGAACAACTGGACCATTGACGTACACTGGGTATCACCACCCGGGGTCCCAAAAGGCATGAACAATTTTCCGTCCTTGAATGCAATTGCCGGGTTCGGGGTGAGCCGTGGCCGCTTCCAAGGCTGGAGGCTGGACGGGTGTTCCGGATCGAGCCAGGACTGTGAACCCCGTGAAGACATCTGGATTCCAAGACCTGGCACTATGGGACTACCGGCAAGAGGGTCACTCGGAGTAGCGGAAAAGGCATTCCCCCACTTATCTACTACACAAACATAACTAGTATCTTGCATCCTAGAACCCGTGGACGGAGATGTTGGAGCATTAGCTCCTTTCCCACCAATCCCCTCCTGATATTTCCAAGGATCGCCCGGATCGGCCATTCCCGGGTAAGCATTTTCAGTATCTACATCACCACGGCGATTTCGAGTGTACCCTTTTGAAAGTAATCCCTTTATCGGAACATCAACATGGTCTGGATCACCATAAAATGCGTGGCGATCTGAGTACGCAAGATTAAGGGTCTGGGTAATCAAGTGTATGTATTCAGGCGAATTATGGCCAAGGTCAACGAGATCGTCATTTTCCAGCATCTGGAGAACCTGTGCTACTACTGGACCTTGGCACCAAGGTCCACATGTATAAATAGTATAGTTGCGGAAATTTCCCATTTCAGGCGGTTCAATTTTCACGGAAAATTCAGCGAAGTCGTTGAGCGTACAAAGGCCTCCGTTTTCCTCAGAAAACTGGACCATCTCGGCAGCAATGTCACCTTTGTAGAACCGGTCTCGTGCTGCTTGAATCGCAGATTCCCTACCAAGATTTGATGCACCCTTTTCAGCTTCGATTAAACGTCTAAAAGTCTTCGCCAAGTCCGATTGAACAAGAATTTCCCCAACAGAGGGTGGCTGGCCATTAGGCAAATATATCTCCCGGGTAGAAGGCCAGAGTGAAACTCCGCCTTCATGGTCTTCCTCCGTCGTTTGCAAACCATGATGAAGATAAGATGTGACCGGGAACCCCCGCTCGGCAATTTCCAATGCGGGTTCAACGACACTTTCGAAAGTCATCGTGCCATACAAACGAAGGGCAGTCAGCCAAGCATCTGGAGCACTCGGTATGACCGTACGTAAAACCCCAGTCGGAATTTGATTGCCGCAATTTTCCCTGAAATATTCCAGGCTTGCCGCCCTAGGCCAGCGCCCCAATCCACTCACAGTCACAACCGAGGAAGATGATGCTTCATAAATCGCAATTGGTGCGACTCCTCCAAAATTGGTTGCATGAGGTAGCGTGACATTGATAGCTATTCCGGCAGCAACACCTGCATCAACTGCGTTGCCCCCATCTTCAAGTATCCTGTACCCCGCAGAAGCTGCGAGGTAATGTCCCGCAGAGACCATATGGGTACTCCCCATTATGGGGGGGCGGTACGATTTAAGCCCTTTATCCATTGTTAGACCCATCCATTTCAGTACAAAGTCGTGCCTAAATAAACCATCTGAGATCTATTCAGGTTTTGGTCCTTGATTCGCAATAACTGCGTTTTTAATAAGCTGGTCTATCAAGTTATCAGGATAGCCTAACAAATCCCGAAGGATATCCTCGGTATGTTCACCTACTGTGGGCGCTGAGCCTACCTCCATCGGGGTACGTCCGAACTTGATAGTCTTTCCGGTTACATGAATCGATCCTGCGTGCGGATCGGGCACCTCTACTAATACTTCCCTCTCATGTAAATGAGGGTCATTTGCTGCCTGTTCTACAGTGTTTACCGCAGAAGCTGGCACGCTGAACTTGGATAGGTATTCTACAGCCTCACGTGTAGACCGAACCGCAAACCAATTTTCTAGGGCCGCACCTATCTCTTTCGATTTTTGGTTCCTCATATTCTTTTTCGCCAAAGCAGGATCGTCACCCCACTTCTTCCAGCCTAGGGCATCACAAACTCTTGGCCAAATGGAATCACTCGTAGCATGAATCAAAGCCCAACCATCAGTTGTACGATATGTGTTCGTCAATCCCTGACCATTTCCTTCCCGTTCGACAATAGTACCGTCCGAAAGGTATGCGGCTATAGGTATCTCATTAGTGGTAAACCCACTATCGGCAAGTGATACATCTATAGACTGGCCTTCCCCGGAAAAATTCCGTTCGTATAAAGCGGCCAATGCCCCGATGGTCCCATGCAATGCTGTTATGCGATCAATGAGAGGGAAATATGTCTTGACAGGTGGAGCGCCTGGCAAACCCGTCAACGACATGAGTCCCCCAATGGCCTGGCCTATTGGATCGAATCCGATACGATCTTTGTATGGCCCATATTGTCCATAAGCAGAGACATTAATCATTATTATCCTAGGATTTAGTTGTCTCAGCGCATCGTAGCCAAATCCCATTTTCCCTATCGTACCCGGCCGGAAATTCTGTAAGAAAATATCAGAAACCTTGACTAGGTCACGTAATACTGTCTTGCCCTGTTCCTGCCGTAGATCGATAGCTAGACTTTTTTTCCCACTGTTGTAT
Source organism: uncultured Dehalococcoidia bacterium (assembly GCA_964608025.1). Classification (GTDB taxonomy): domain Bacteria; phylum Chloroflexota; class Dehalococcoidia; order Lucifugimonadales; family CAJWER01; genus CAZSLO01. Next base: position 68,883 of record CAZSLO010000027.1, read on the forward strand.
TGAACCCAGTATGCACTTTGTCCATTTACAATAGGTCCGTTCGTCCGGCTCTCATCACCCCTAAGGGATTCGATCTTTATGACCTCCGCCCCAAGCCGAGCGAACATGAGAGCACACCTAGGTCCAGCCTGATATCGACCTAGATCAAGCACCCGAATACCGTTTAGTGGAGTACTCATAATGAATCTACAAAATCACTTCCCTGATAGTCATGTGACCTGAGCCGGGAAATTTCCAACGAATATTTATAGTGTTTAGAAATCAAATTTCAGGGTATATTCAATACCTGTGGTCGAATCCTACTCGGTATTCAGTAACTTATTGGCTAGCCATTCCTACTCTAAGACTTAGGCTTTCGGTCCAAGAATGTCTTAAAACCCTCGGATATGGGTGTAGGCGATAGTTTACCGGATTGAGCCTCTACTTCATTCTCATGCATCGCCTTCCATCCCAATCCAACGTCATTGATAATTAATTCTTTTATTCCCTGTACCATCCGGGCATCGTTAGCAACTATCTGTCTTGCGATCTCAAGAGCCTTAGGCACCACCTCATCAAGCGCTACTAGATGGTTTAAGAATCCGATCCTATACGCCTCTTCTCCCCCAAGGATACGGCCAGTAAACAATAGTTCTTTCGCAATCGGCCATCCAATTTGCAAAGGTAGATTCCAGGTCGAATTTACCCTTCCGTAAGATGCCGCAAGAAACCTGAAACTAGAACGATCACAACCGACCCTGATATCAAGGCTCGCCGCCAACACAGCTCCACCACCATAAGCAAGTCCGTTTATTGCACCTATTGTTGGTTTATTGCAGGTGGCTAGGTTCCAAGAATATTCAGCTCGCCTCGGATCTGTACCCCGGGACTCCGATTCTTTAGCCAATCTAGCCATTTCATGAATATCTGCCCCTGAAGAAAATGCCCTTTCACCTGCACCTGTTAGTACAATAGCACCAACCTCGGAATCTACTTGGAAGTCGTTAATAGCATCATTTATCTCTCGGCCCATAACTCTGTTCATAGCATTCAACACCTTGGGTCGATTCAAGGTGATAAGCCCAACTCCTTGATCCCGTTCTACCACAATAGCATCAGCCATCAATGATCACTCCAAGCTTGTTTGACGCTAAGATTATAGGAGCCGGTGATTCAAGGGGTCAACGGCCAAGGATTAACAGCGTAGGGCCGACAAGTCCTCAGCATCATGAGTAATAAACTTATTTGCCATCCAAAATCTGGAGTGCAAATTTGATCAACTGGCCCCTACCACTTTTCAAGTTAGGTGGAAGGAAATGACTTCTGGAACCCTATTCGTATAATGTCAGTAAGATGGAAATAGAATTTCACCAGTCTGAAAAGGATAAATGTTCCCCACCTGGTTGGGGACCAGTATTGGACCGTCTGGCCTGGCTACCCGGAGGCAACTTGAATACTGCCCACGAGGCTATCGATCGGCATCTTAGAGGTCGGAACAGAAACAAGGTTGCATTAATATGGGAAGGATTAGATCAGGAACTTGAAATTTATACCTTTCAGCAGGTCAAAACCGAGTCTGATCGGTTTGCCAACGTCCTAAGTAGCCTGGGAGTATCCAAGGGAGACAGGATTCTTTTGTACCTCGATCGTATCCCGGAGCTCTATTTTACATTTCTTGGAGCTTTGAAAATAGGAGCGGTGGCCGGGATATTATGTCCAGAATCCGACGCGAAAACAGTTCGAGATCATATGTCTATGAGTTCAGCCAAGATACTCGTTACCCAACCTTTATTTCGCCACAGACTGGGTGAAATAATCTACGAACTGTTTGAATTGCAGCACATTGTTGTTGTGAACAAAAATGGCAAAGATCCAGTTCCTACAGATATAGCAGACTTAAACTACGAGGAAGAGATGGCGAAGGCCCCCACGGAGTTCCAAATAGTCCCTACCAACCAACTCGAAGACGCAACTATCCAATTTACGGCTGGGACTTCGGAAGATTCCAACGCGGTAGTCCATCAACACCAAGCAGTCGTTCAACAATATGAAACATCCCAGTCGGTCCTAGATTTAAAACCAGAGGATATCTATTGGTTCTCTATAGACCCAGGTAGTGTCGCGAACATTGCATACGGTATTGTTGGACCATGGGCCAACGGCGTTACCCAACTCGCAATTGAGGGATCTTGGAATGCAAATCGCTGCTATGAACTACTAACGAAGCACCGTGTCACAGTATGGGTCACTACACCCACTGCCCTAAACGAACTCATGGAAACAGGTCCAGTGTTAGAACCCGACACAAAATTGCCTGATCTCAGACACGTATTCAGTACAGGAACCCACCTCCCAGCAGAGACAATCCAGTGGGGATTTCGGGCGCTGGGATCTCTAGTAAGGGATTGTTACATTGAAACAGAGTCCGGGGCATTCATCTGTGCCAACTATCCGGGCATTGAGGTACGAGCTGGATCTATCGGTAAACCCACAACTGGGATTGAATTAGCTATACTAGATCATTCATTTGAACGTCTGGAGCCAGGCATGGCGGGCTACTTGGCAATTCGCCCAGGGTGGCCATCGATGTTCGTACGCTACTGGGATAATGACAACCTATACAAAGACCATTTCCGGCGAGGATGGTACATAACTGGGGACAGAGCCAAAATAGACGAAGACGGTTATTTCTGGATGATCAACCCCGTGGAATCACGGGCAAAGTCAAGTGAGAAGGATAACTTGTATTGTGATACACGGTCTGGAGAGCAGGTGAGACCGTACGATCTGAACCTATAGCATCACCAGAATTGGCATTACGATCATATTTGGGGAAGTTACTACTAGATATCTCTAGACGAATCCTATGGCCGGCCTTAAAAAGATTACTGGTAGCCCAGAGATCAATTCGGTATTCATAAACGTTCCCTGGCTCTATTAGATCGGGGCGTTGTCGATCTTCCCGGTACCGGGCCCTAACTATCCCATCGGTTAAGTTTTTCGCATATCCATCTGGGCTAACATCAACCAACTTGGCTGTGAAATCCGTGTCTTGTGCTGAACTAGAGGCGTATAAAGTTACTGTTACAGGCCCGGTCACTTCCAAATATTGCTCAAGTGGAGCAGTCGTGTATACGAGCACGTCATTTCTGGATTCAATCTGACTTTGATCGTAAGCCCCAGCGGCCACAACACCCAGATCGCATACGACTGTACCTCCCTTAGTAGGAACTGGATCCAGCGGATTATAGAGATATACATCGGGAGGGTCCGAATTTCCAGGTGGAGCTTGGTCGAGCCAGCCATCTCCTCCAAAAGAGTTAGCTTTTCCTCCACTCCGCATAAAAAATTGTACTTTATCAGAGCGACTAAGCGGCCACTCATTTTCCTTACGCCAGACATTCTCTCCCATGATGAATATATTGATAGGCTTATCATCTGCTATGCCATTGTCTAAATCTTTAAGCCAGTAATCGAAGAATTTCAGGATCTCGTCTTGCAAATTTAACCCATAGTTGAAAGATGCGTTACTACCGAACTCGACCTCTCCAACCACGTGCTCTCCAATAGAAGAGTGATCCCATGGTCCTATCACTAATCGCTGGCCCTTCCTCGACGAATCGGAGGCGCCGTTGTCCCTCATATTGGTAAAGTTCTCGATTGTCCCGCTAAGAAAGATGTCGTACCAACCCCCATAATTTAACGCGGGTATGCTTATATCATCATATGACTCTCGGACTGATATGGACTTCCAGTATTCATCATATTCTGGATGATCAATCCAGTCGAAGTAATATGGCGCTATGCCTCCTTGAAGATCTGGTAATTCCTGTAGTGGAAGGTATTTTAAACTTTCTAGCAAATTGTCCTTGGCTTGGATCAGTATCTCAAATTCTCTAGGCGAAAGATAAAGCCTATTGGCCAAGTTGTCCCAGTTCGCTGATGTAAGCGACCCTAGTGTCCAGGATAGATTAAAACCCAGTTCAAACGCACCACCACGCCAAACCCAACCTTCGTGGTAATCCGATGCAGTGACCCCCGGTGCAATCGCACATAGTGATGGAGGATTTGCCTTGGCTGCCAACCATTGAGTAGCACCTACATACGAAGCTCCGTACATGCCAACCCGTCCGTTGCACCAGGGTTGGCTAGCAACCCATTCTACTGAATCGTATCCATCCGTTATTTCGTCTACAAATGGGTAAAATTCTCCACCTGAGCTGTAACGGCCACGCACATCTTGAATCACTACTACATATCCAGAATTTGCCGCGCTTATCGCATCTAGAGGAGTAATGCGGCTATTCGGGGATTGTTTATCATAAGGTGTGCGTTGTAGAAGAGCTGGGAACTTTCCCGAAGTGTCAGGACGAAACACATCTGCATAGGTAATTGTCCCATCCCTAAGCATGATGGGTAGATCCGGATCAAACCTGACAGAATTTGAATTTGACATGTGAAATAAGTCTCTCTGGAAAATTCCTAACCGCGACGCGGCATCTTAGCACAGAAAGTTAAGTTACATTATATTTTAGTCAAAAAATTTGTACTCGATACTGGTACAGAAAGAAAATAGACAACCAATTTCTAGCTGATATCTGCCAACCCCACAAATGAAATTCATTGAAACCATTCAAGGGAATTTTTAGGCACCTGATTTTATATTTTGACAAGATTGTGGATTAGGTTCCTAACAACTATAAAGCAACAAAATATTATCTGGTGTAATCTGTTTGCCAAGGAGTTTGACTATTGACTATCGATCAGGGACAAGTCCGTTTTGGATCAACAGATCTATACGTAACACGATTATGCCAAGGCACTGCCTTCAGGCATCTCAAACGAGACCCTGAAGACGAAACCGGACAGAGAGTACTCCGACACTGTATAGACCGCGGGGTAAATTTTTTCGACACGGCAAAGGCATATGGATGGGGTGGTGGCGAAAAAGCACTAGGCCAAGCAATCAAGGGTCAGCGTGAACAGGTGATAATCTGTACTAAAATCACATCATACCTATCACCGAATAACACTGGTGGGAAAAGATCTGAACAGGCCAATTTCAGTCGTGAATACCTCGCTAAAGAGACCGAAAATAGCTTGGAGCGCTTGGGTAGTGACTACGTAGACCTACTTCTTCTTCACCAACCCGATGGTGTAACCCCAGCTGAAGAGATAGTCGAATCCATGGACTCGATCGTTAGGGCCGGAAAGACGAGGTATTGGGGTGTCTCCAACTATACCGGAGAGTTTGTAGAAAGTCTGATCAAGACAAGTACCCAGGCCAACACCGCTCCTCCAGCAGGAACTGAAGACTATTACAACATCGCTGGCCACTATTCCATGGGCGAAAATGGATCACGTGTTCGACAACTGGAACGGGAACTTTTCCCGATAGTAAAATCTGGACAAATGGGCCTAATAGTCTACAGCCCTGTTGACGGGGGTCGTCTTACAGGCACTGACGATTCCGTACCCGATAAGATGCTATCAGGTCTACTGGAGTCTATTGACGAAGTAGCTTCTGGTCTTGGAGTGTCACGCGCACAGGTTTGCATTGCCTGGATACTAACCAAACCAGAAGTTACCAGCGTATTAGCAGGATCTGAATCAATCGAGCATGTAGAAGAAAACATCGCCGGAAGCTGCTTAGTACTACCATCCGACGCGGTAAAGGCTCTTAACCAAGCCCATAACAACTTTATCGACTGTATGGAGTCTACGATTTCAAAATGACCAACCAAATGGACGACAGGATAATTGATGCACACATCCACGTTTGGGCCAAGAATCAAACACAGTATCCACTAGCCCCGGGTTTCGAGAATTCTGATCTATGGATACCATCTTACGAACCCGATGACCATCTTGAGATGGGCAAGCCATTAGGAGTACACCGCATCAACTTCGTCCAGATGACTTGGTACGGAACAGATCACAGCTATATCCTGGATTTGATCTCGAAGGATCCCAAACATTTTGTAGGAACAGGTATAGTCCCCGCTGTCACCGATATTGACGTCGGAAGTCCTGCGAAAACCATGGTTGCCCTATCCCATGGAGGCATCTACGCATTTCGAGTCCGGGGAAGCAACTCAAGGCCTAGCCTGGGAGGAGATAAGCCGCAATGGCTTGAGCATCCGGGCTACCACGATATGTTTGAGGCTGGTTCGAAGCACAAACTTGCCATCAGTTTCCTTATGGAGCCTTCTGACATACCAGAAGTTGACCGAATGTGCGAGCTATATCCAAACACTCCGGTTATAGTAGACCACCTGAGCCGGATTGGAGCTAATAAGACCATCCGAGACGATGAAATCACAAAGCTGTGCGATCTTAGTAAACACAAGAATATACTTGTAAAGATCGGACCCTTCAATCACCTTGGAGCCAAGGTGAAACCTTACCTAGACATTCTCCCACTAATAGAAAGGGTAATCACATCCTTCGGACCAGAAAGATGCATGTGGGAAAGCGATAGTCCAGCATTGCGTCCCGGGAACTACGACGCTGACCCACCAGAGGATTTCAAGGCATGCCTGGCCCTAATACAAGACCATGCGCACTTCCTCACGACTTCTGACAAAGATGAGGTACTTTTCGGGACGGCTGAAAGATTCTTCTTTGATCGTTAGCTAGGTAACCTAGAAAAACTTTCCAAGAACCACCGGAGGGTTGACTCCACTGCACCAGGAACTTCGCGGTGTACCCAATGTCCGGCTCCCTCGAGTTCCGCCAAGCGTGTCTGAGGCACGGATTCCTTCATACGAACGGCATGCTCATGTGTCAATACTTGGCTCTTTCGTCCCCTCAAGACGAGGGTAGGACACTGCACAGAAGACCAGACATTCATCAGGTTACATACCTTGTTACCCTGGGTAATTGCTGGATCTGAACATCCTTTTAAACCATCTTGGGTACTTAGAGATAGATCCTCAGCTTGTTCCCAACGAAAATCCTCAGCCGCATTAGGTTGTATGGTTCGTAAATGTTCAGTTACAGTCTCCACCGAATTACCACTCATGATATATCTCAATCTATCATCTGCCTCAATCCCGTTACCTGTACCACTTACGTCACTATCAATAACAACCAAACCGCCTATCTCGGGCAGTCCTCTTGATGCCAACTCTATGGCTGTTAGACCACCGTTTCCATGTCCTGTGAGCACAACGTTATTAAGACCTAGATGATCAATTAGTTCAACTATATCTAATACCAATCTAGACCGGTCATAATTTTCTTTTGCTGACCAATCACTACTACCATGGCCACGTTGATCCAAACAGACTACCCGATAATCCTCCGCCAGTCCTGAGGCCAACTTTCTCCATGTACAACCACTATCATTGTTGGTATGTAGTAATACCACTGTAAAAGATTTTCTATCTCCTTGATCGCTATATGAAAGACGCAGCCCATCACTCTCGAACGATTCATTCCTGCAGTCGCTAGGCTTCATGATGTTATTTCTTTCATTTTAAGTAAAACTCGATAGGCAATTTCACCTGCCTCACAACTGTATTTTGTGGATATCTTTAACACTCTCCCGGAAAACTCAGTTAACATCTCTAAAAACCAAGCATCTTTATAAGTCCGTAATTTATCCTAAATGAAAACCAAGTCCTAGTGATACTATACTAGCTATGCGCATCCCTTACCCAGCTCCCTTTCAACAACTAGCGTACTACGGATGGCTGGTAGTCGGCACAGTATTTCTAGCCTCTGCAATATCAATTGGTCCTGGCTACGCTTTTGGATTATTCATAGAACCCTTGGAAAATTCATTCTCGTGGCCACGAACAGCTATCAGTGCATCGTTATCTTTCGCAGCGGTAGGCAGCCTGTCATCCCCAATCCTCGGTAGGCTCATGGATCGCTATGGAGCAAGGTTACTAATCACACTGTCATTATTTATCATGGGAATCAGTTTCTTACTCAGACCTCTCATGAGCGAGTTGTGGCACTGGTACGTTCTTAGTTTTCTCCAATATATCGCATTTGCTGGTTCAACAGGGTTGCCGGCCGGACGGCTTGTTCCAATTTGGTTTCCGAAAACCAGCGGTAGGGTTATGGGCATAACTACCATGGGCAATAATTTTGGGGGTGTAACGGTCCCGTTAATAACTGGATTCCTACTGGCTTCAGGAAAATGGGAGGCGGCGTTCTTGGTACTTGCAGGATTGACATTTTCTATCGGATTAATGTCACTGGTATTCATCCGTGATTTTCCAAGTGAACATGGGTCAGGCGAATCATCCACATCGCCAGCCAAGTTGACTGGACTATCAGCCAAAGAAGCCATCAGGAGCCGGAGTTTTTACTTTCTCGGGTTTTCGATGATGCTAGGATCATTCACTTATAGTGCAGTACTTCCGCAAGTGGGCGACCACTTGATTGCAGAAGGTATGAGCCAGACAATTGTACCTTTCGCCATAAGTTTACTTGCAACTTTCGGGATGGCAGGCAAATTGATATTCGGATATATGTCGGAAATATACACTGCACGACGCATGATGATTGTCAGCCTAACCGGTCAAGTAGTCTTTATATTTATGATGGTAATATTCCCTACCCCACCTATTGCCTGGTTCGCAGTACCACTGTTTGGCCTTTTCATGGGCTCATATGGTGCCTTGGGTAACTTGGTTACCCAAGAGACTTTTGGACTCAAACACTTTGGAAGTGTAGCCGGTCTCCTCTCAATGGCTGGAGTGATATCATTCTTCATCGGCCCTTTTGTGGCCGGCCAATCCTACGATTTGACGGATAGCTACGGGCCTGGGTTCATCGCGGTGGCTATAATGTTCACTATCGCCGCTGTTGCAATGACCATGGTAACCCCGCTAGAACAAGAATCTGGCTTAAATAACCATCCGGTTTAAGAACAAACAAGGAGATTAACAATGACTCTCGACGATAGGTCAATACTTAGCCGGCTTGGATCCGGTGAACAGGTCGATTATGTTAAAAAAGCCGCGGGGCTCAATGATAAGAAATTCGAGGAATGGTGGGACGACCAACTCAAATCTCGAGTACCAGATATGCAAGGATCCAGAAAAATTGACGGTCAAGGTAAAGTTGAGATTCTTCGTGACGAGCTTGGAACACCGCATATCTATGCTGACACCGCTGAGGATCTTTTCTTCGGCTATGGCTTTGCAATGGGCCAAGACCGCCTATGGCAACTTGACTATTTAAGACGCAAAGCATTGGGCCAGCTCTCGGAGGTATTGGGGCACGAGGGAATAGATAATGATGTCGTAGCACGAACCGTCGGGATCAATCGGATTGCCGCATCAGAGATAGATAGAATCCCATCGGATACAAAACAAATGCTCGATTCTTTTTCCCTTGGCATCAATACTGCAATGGAAGAAAGTCGAGAATGTTTGCCAATAGAATTCGGCTTACTTGATTACGAACCCGAAACTTGGAAATCAACTGATTCTATAGCTATTTGGGCCGAGTTCCGCTGGTATCTCACGGGACGTCTTCCCATAATTGCGTTCCCAGAAATGACTCGACGTACCCTCGGTGAAGGGCCCTTATACCAGGCATTCCTTCTAGGTGAGGCAGAAGATGAAACCATCGTGCCGCCAGGCCATTACCCACCGGAACAATCAGGGGGCGAGGCAGTAGGAGAAGTTGTAAGCGACCCGGAAGAAGGTCTTGGCAGCAACAACTGGGTCATAGGCGGATCTCTCTCAGATTCGGGACTACCTATACTGGCAAGCGACCCACACATCGCATTTGGTAGTGTGTCTTGCTGGTACCAAGCCCACTTAGCAGGTGCTGGCTTCAACGTAATTGGTGCCGGATACGCCGGGGTCCCGGGGATCATATTTGGCCGAAACGAACGCGTAGCGTGGGGTCTTACTAATAACATCTGCGCACAGAGGGATCTATATCAAGAAAAGGAAAATCCTGACAAGCCCGGCCATTTCTTATACGACGGGAAATGGGAGGAATCAAAAGAATTAATAGAAGAGATAAATGTCCGTGGTGAAAAGACCATTGCCAAGAAAATAATAATTACCCGAAATGGCCCATTAGCTGATGAGATCGTACCTCCAATCGCTCGCGACAGTGGTCCGGTGTCTCTAAGATGGATGGGACATGAACCGTGCGACGAGATTACGTCTCTACTAAATGTGAACAAGTCCAGCACCGCTAAAGAACTTCGAGCAGCCCTGCAAACATGGGTTGTGCCAACCTGGAGTTTTGGGTTCGCCGACATCGACGGACATTTCGGTTACCAGTCCGTAGGAAAGATTCCAATAAAAGAAAACTGGGGCCGCGGATACAGACCCGGTTGGGATCCAGACCACCAATGGAATGAAACGATTCCATATCAAGCTATGCCAAGCATGGAGAATCCTGACCAAGGCTGGATAAGATCAGCTAACAATCGGCTGGCACCGGATGACTTTCCTTACCCACTCTCCGGTGTTTGGAGTAGCGGTCATCGCGCCAAACGCATTCGCCAAATGATCGAAGACAAGAACCAGATGACCCGTGAGGACGTAGCTGATATGCAGCTCGATTCAGTTTCTCTACGCGCTATAGAAGGGGTACCCGGTCTAGTCAAGACACTTGAACCGGTAACCGACCAACGTATCCAAGCTGCTATACAATACTTACGTGACTGGGATAGGCTCATGGAACCTGATCGAGTCGGGGCAGCTATTTTCGAAAGTTTCTTCTATTTTTGGGGCCTTAAAGCAGCCGCAGAACGTTTCGAACCCGACCAAGCGAATGTATTGGGTACAGCTATGGCAGGATTGTCACTGAACTTACTAAATGGAGACAATCATTCATGGTTCGTCAACAATGATCGTAACCACGCTATCTTAGAAGCTATGAATGAAGCTCTAGACGATCTGGAGAATAGAGTGGGCAAAGATATGTCCACCTGGACATGGGGAGCAATACACAAGGTCCAACTCTCCCATCAACTCGCATCACGTGGAGAGATATTCAAGTCTCTAAGCAGAGGTGGCAACCCAGTTCGGGGAAACGGAATCACCGTTTGCAACACAGGGTTTGATCCTACTTATCTGGCTGGAGTTGGCGCCAATTACAGAATTACAGCGGAACTTTCGGATAACCCTCCTGGGCTCTGGTCAGTGGATACGGCCGGCCAATCCGGACATCCCGGGAGTAACAACTACTGCGACCAGCTAGATACCTGGCTCCAAGGACACCACAACTATTTGCCGCTAGACCGTGAAAGAGTGGAAAAAAAATCTATCACTAGGTTTACTATTAATATATGAATAATTTGGGATACAAACTATTGACAGGTGAGGGTTGAAATGAAAATAGGAATACTAGGTGTTGGTGCTATTGGTGGCGTGATTGGTGGGTACCTGACAAAAAATAAACACGACGTCACATTAATAGATCTTTGGCCCAAAAACATTGAAGTTATAAAAGAAAAAGGCCTCACTGTTACCGCCCCAGAGGGCGAATTCACTGTCCAAGCCACCGCGTTTCATCTCGGCGAAATTTCTTCCGTCAAGCACGAATTCGACGTGGTTATTCTTTCTGTAAAGTCATATGACACATCTTGGGCATCCAAGTTCATCCAGCCTCATTTATCCCCAGGAGGCTTCATATTATCTGCACAAAACAGCATCAACGAGGACGCTATAGCTGATGTTCTCGGCTGGCCCAGAATTATGGGATGCGTAGTTACTCTAGGCGCAGGAATGTACAAACCTGGAAACCCTGAACGGACCAGTTCGATAGATAGACCTGCCTTCACTCTTGGTGAACCAAGTGGACTAATCACACAACGGCTTGAACGTATCTCATCGATCATGCAAGATGCAGGTCTAACGAAAACAACCACCAACTTGTGGGGAGAACGCTGGGCTAAACTAGCCACCAATTCAATGAGCAATGCTGTCGCAGGATTCACCGGGCTAATGTCAGCAGAACTTAGACTACATCCAGAAGTCAGGACATTGTCTATCAGGATCGCGGCTGAGCTAATCAGTGTCGCTAATGCTCTGGGTGTATCTGTAGAACCCATCGGGGCAGTTCCATCTCAAATGTTTGGCCAAGCATTAGAGAACAGTGATGTACGACGAGAAGTGGATTCGCTGATGATGGAAGCAAGCAAGACGATCGGTACGGGCAGGCCGTCACTCGCACAGGATTTGCTAAAAGGGCGTACGACAGAAGTAGACTTCCTGAATGGATATGTAGTTCGCAAGGGTGCAGAAGTTGGTGTTCCTACACCGGTTAACCAGGCAATCGTAGACCTAACCCATAGGGTATCCAAAGGAGAGATCCAACAATCGTTGTCGAACATCGAACTAGTTTGACTTACTAGTATTAAATAACCAAGTTCAAGATCGTACCTATCTCGATCCCATTCCCAAACCTATCATCTCTATTGCATTTTTTGGAGGAAATTCAGATGAGCAGATTCAAGGATGCCCGGGATAAAGGCGGACGATATCTTCTTAAACAACTTCATGAAGATGGTAGTTTCGGTAACCTACAGCTCGGTGTAACTGAATACTATAAAGTACCTACTGCATTAATGGTTTGCGGATTTTCTGCTGATGCTAGCCGCTTATTGAATTGGATACGAGTAAACGGACTCCTACAAAACGGCGACTTTGGCCCACGTCCTAATGAAGAACTAGGGAGTTATTACTACACTTACCACAATGCCTGGGTCATCAAGGGTGCCGCGCGCCTTGGTCAATTTGATCTTTCTGAACGTGGAATGGGTTTTCTTCTTGATTTCCATGACCCGGAAAGTGGTGGATTCTATTCCAGTCCCACCAATCGCAATGCCGATACAATGCAAGACCTATGGGTAGTTAGTGGTAGCGGGTGGTGCTCAATTTCCACTGGAAAACTCGACATTGCCCGTGGAGTCGGTGAATGGATGCAGCGCCTTATGGACAACCAACCTAACTACCCTGAAGAATTGTGGACAGTTTACAGCCGTTCCAAGGGACTTATAACCGAAGTTATAGACAGAGACGATTTTAGATACGTCCTGACACGTGACGAGTCTCGTGACCAGTCTTTCTTCCATCCCGGGATTGCCGCCGGATTCCTTGCACGTCTTTACATGGCTACAGCCGAAAACAAATGGCTAAACTTAGCCCGCAAATTTATGAGTTTCTGCGACCATGTGGATGACTATCATTTCAAGTTACTTCGTGCCGGAAAGGTTGGCTGGGCTGCATCTATGATGTACACGCTTACGAATGAAAAGATATATAGAGATATGGCAATCCGGGTCGGAGACAACTTGATTGAAGCCCAATCCGACAACGGCGCCTGGGAATGGGTGGCCTCAGGGCAAACAAGACCAAACAACGACGCCACTGCTGAACTGGTAGTCTGGCTGGACGAAATACACCAGGCGGTGGGACGAGACCATTGACCACCGTTGCTCTCATTATATATCTAGATGTTTACCATAAGAATGCGAATGGTGGATAGTTTCCGACCCTAAACCATTGCTCTTACAACAAAACCTGATAGGTCAGTTGCTGCTAACAGCCAATCCTACTAGGGCTTTTTTGGTATTTTCGGCAATCTCTCTGTATTCCCCAAGAACCTCTGGACTTGAGATTACGGTGGGCCGAGAAGTATCAAGATAGTCTGGGCGCATCAGTATCCTACCAAGAAACGTCAAGTCCATTTCTGTGGCAAGTTCTTCTCCCGCACCCGTTCCAAAGATCTCACCAGCGAAATTCTCTACCACTCCAAGGACCGGGACATTTAGCTTTTTGATCATGTTGATAGAACGTTTTGCATCGATTTTCGCCAGATCTTGTGGAGTGGTTACGACAACGAAACCATCCAGACTAAGAGTCTGCATCACTGTAAGAGGGGAATCTGAGGTACCTGGTGGCAGGTCTATAACTAAATAATCTAACTTGCCCCAATCTGTGCTCTGAAGAAGTTGATTTATAGCGTTATGGATCATGGGCCCCCGCCAAATGGTGGCCTCTTCTTCGTTTTTTTGAAAGAAGGCCATAGACATCACGTTTACGCCGAATCTCTCTGGCGGAATCATCTTGTTGTCTTCACTAACTACTGGGATCTCTACAATCTTCATGGCCCGGACAACATTAGGGCAATCAATATCTACATCTAGTATTCCAACACGAGCGCCATCTTGAGCAAGTGCAACTGCCAAGTTAACGGCTACAGTAGTCTTTCCAACACCGCCCTTACCACTGTAAACACCGATCTGTTTATCAATGCCCTCCAAGCTGTCCGCTATTGCACGCTTCTGTTCAAATTGACGTTTCATTTGCTCGATTTTTGCACGAGCCTGAGGTGCCTGGGGATTGGGCGGATGGGAATGTGTCATGTATATCTCCTGGTACCAAACGTGAAAAGCGGACGCTGGGAACAGCGTCCGCTCATCCTAAGGAATCTGTTCAATCAAATACGTTAACCAAGGCCGTCTGTCAGTCAAGGCCTAAACTAGACTTGCCTTCCTCCGAAATCATATCAGGAGTCCAGGGGGGATCATGTACTATCTCTACCTCGACATCCTCAACATTTTCGATTTCTGCAATCCTCCATTCGGCCTGCTGCGCGATATAAGGACCCATACCACATCCAGCAAAAGTCAGGGTCATCTTTACTTGCACATCGCCTTCCTCTACCTGGCAATCATATATGAGTCCAAGATCCACTACATTAACCGGTATCTCGGGATCATATACATCCTTAAGGGCTTCCATTACTTCATCTTTGGTTAAGATCGATGTTTCTGCCATTCTAGTGTTCTCCGCTATGGACGAATTTACAATTACGGTCTCACATGTTCATTCTAACGGTGCTTTCTAAAGAGTGTCAAAAAATCAACCGCCAGCCTTATATTGATTTATCCAGTTACTAGCTACCTATAGACGCTGTCTAAAATTCACACGACCCCCATCCACTCGAGCACACTTAAGGAGCAATAATTATAGATACTAGAACAGCGTCGTGAATCAATTTAAATGGGTGAGCCAACAACAATCTCAGACACTTATAGCCTATACTCCGGATTCTAACATTTCCGTAAACATCCTGTGCTTCGAGTTAGCTTCCGCCTGACCCGGAGTCATCCCCCCGATCCGTCATGTTCATAAAAGGTCTTAGCATGTTTGTTAATTCCATCGGTAATATAAACTTGGTAGATGCACTTGATCCAATCTCTTTTAGGGTATCGAAATACTGGAGACTCAGTGTATTAACATCGACATTCTTTGCAACTCCATAGATCTTGTCTAGCGCCGTGCTAAAACCTTCGGCACGCAATACTGCAGCCTGTTGATCACCCTCAGCCTGTAATATCTCCGACTGGCGTTCACCTTCTGCTTTCAAGATAGCAGCCTGTTTCTCTCCTTCTGCAACAGTAACTGCGGCTTCTTTCGTACCCTCTGCCTCTCTTACAACTGCACGCCTTACCCGCTCGGCAGACATTTGGCGATTCATTGCTTCTTGAATGTCAGGTGGCGGTTCGATCTCCCGAATCTCGACGTTGGTCACCTTAACTCCCCAACGCTCCGTTTCAGAATCTAGCTTTTCCCTCAAAACCGTGTTGATACGCTCGCGATTAGACAAGACCTCATCGAGATCAATATCACCTACTACAGCCCTCAGGGTCGTTGTAGCCAACCCGATAACCGCTGAACGATAGTTTTCAACCTCTAGAACTGCCCTATCGGCATATTCTTCCATGATTCGCATGTAAACGAGGAAGTCAATATCTATTGGTGCGTTGTCTTTCGTGATGTTGGTCTGACGTGCGATATCCAGCACTTCCGTACGAAGGTCGACCCTGGTACCGCTATGCATAATGGGTACTAACCAAACGGGACCAGGACCTCGCATTCCTTCAAAATTTCCCCACCTGAAGCGTGCCATCCGCTGATAGTTCCTCAGGAAATTTATTACGGCCATGTCGTACTCTCCTTATTTTTCAACCATACTATCTTGAATCCCACCGTCGACCTCTGAAGACTTAAAAACTTTCAGTGTCAATCCTTCTATTTCAGATACTATAACGCTTTCCCCTTCATCAATGGACTCTCCCGAATCGCTAACTGCGGTCCAATCTTCACCTCCAACGCGAATCGTACCACGCGGCACCAAGGCCGTTATTGTACTTGCTACCTGGCCTACCAAAGGGGCAGTAGAACCAAGATCCTTGGAGGCAAGTATACGCGCCTTCGCCAAATCCTTCACCAGGAATATGATTGCTGCTCCAATCCCACCTGTGATAGATACAAGAAGATAAGGATTTACCCTAAAGCTAGGAGCATCATTAGGCTGGGGAATAGCAGGTGGAGTGATTCCTCCTACGAGAAGGAATCCTCCTACGAGAAATGCGATTACACCTGAAACTCCAAAAATCCCTATGCCAGCTGCTTGTATTTCTAGATAAAAGAGGAATACGGCAAATAGCATAAGTACTACGCCAATCCAATTGACAGGCAGCTCACCAAGAGCTACTAGACCGAGAGATAGAGAAATAACTCCCAGTATACCGGGCCCCCAAAGTCCCGGTATAACCCACTCGATTAAGATAGCTATGAGTCCAAAAGATACTAGTACCAAAGCTAGGTTGGGATCCGCGAGGAACGAAAGAAATATCTCTAGTGCTGTACGTTCTATTTCCAGTACCTCAAGTCCTTCTAGGTCAAGTATCACGCTCCCAGACCTCAATTCCACCGTCATACCGTCAATCAAGTGGATAAGATTGGGCACATCATCGGCAACAAAATCAATAATATTTTCTTCTAAAGCTTCGCTTGACGTATACGATATCCCTTCGAAAACAGTGGCCTCTAAGGATTCAGCATTGCGACCGCGCTCCTTGGCGATTTCTCGTAGAAATGCTGCCGCATCCTGAGAAATCTTTCGTTCCAATTTATCGGGAATCTCTCCGCCAATACTCACGGGAGTTGCCGCTCCTATGCTGGTAACAGGAGCCATGGCGGCGATATGAGCCGCCGCGGTTATAAACGTACCTGCGGATGCGGCATGAGCACTTTCAGGGGCAACAAAAACTACGATCGGTATTGGAGAGTTGAGTGTAGCTTCAACGATCTCTCTAGTGGAATCAAGGAGACCACCTGGAGTATTCAATCTTATTATCAATACACTCGCTTCATCATCGATTGCCTGCAAGATAGCTCTTTTCACAAATCTGGCAGAACTCGGATGTATAGCATCATCCAAATCGATTAAAGCGATATGTGGTCCAAAAGCCATTGCAGCATTGAAACCGTAGGAGATCAATCCCCCACCAAGACCAATTATTACTGCAATGACAACAAGAACTCGCCTGATCATCTTGTCCCCACCTTGTAACTACAAAGTATCCATATCAACACCTGAAATTAGGTAACCCAGTATGCAATCATTACACTTAATGAGAATTCAATCTTGGATTCTTGATTCCCAGTAGTAGACTATTTTTCCAATCGGCTTACTGCAGGCGCGTGGGCTCTCTGGATTTCCACATTGACACAAGATGGCAAACCCGATGCAAGAGCCTTCTCTAAAGCCAACGGTAGTTGAGATATCGAAGTAACATGTACTCCAAATCCTCCAAGTGATTCAACCAAGAGATCGTACCTGGTAGGCAACAATTCACAACCTATAAGCCTATCTTCTCCATAATCCCTTAGTTGGATCTGGTACTCTGCATTCCAAGTAGCATCATTTCCTACGATTGCTACGAACGGAAAGTTGTATCTAACAGCGGTATCTACCTCCATAATATGATATCCGAAACTACCATCTCCGCTAGTCAGGAATATAGGTGACCCTGGTCTCGCACAGCGTGCTCCCAAGGCAAAAGGTACCCCTCCACCTATGGCGCCAGATGGCCCGTTAATCACCCTGTCCGGTGCAGATATCATTGCTTGAGCCCACTGCCCAAACTCTCCACCATCTGATACAAATATTGCGTCTTGTTGCCGAATCATGAAGTCTCTTACCGACCGGCCTACAGCCATGGGATGTACACCCCCGTTGTCTTTCAATAGTTCGCCTTTATCCCACGATTTTGGTCTATACGCGATAGCTGACTTAACTTCTTCTGTCCATCCCCGATCGACCACCGAATTTTCTGGCATTTCAGAAAAAATCTTCCGGGCAGCCTCTAATGGACTCCCAATTGCAGCAACTTCTAAACACGCTGGTTCAGTAATAATACTCCTGGCCTCATCTATCACGTCCTGTTCATAATCAACAAGTAGAAATCTACAATCTTTTTTGAAGAGTGGTGCTTTACCCATCTTTAACGAGAAATCTAACTTCTTGCCCAGTAACAAAACTGTGTCAGCTTCCGGTAACACATCGGAAAAAGCACCAAGACTAGGGTCAGCTGTTCCACGTGGACTTTCCATAAATACAATAGGTAGATCCGTACGTTCTGCAAGATCCGCAAGCAATATTCTTGTCCTTCCACGAGCCATATGTGGACCAGCCAATACAAGTGGGCGATTCGCAAGACATAATGTATTGAATATTTGTTGCAACTTAGTTCCACTTACATTCGAATTCAAAAAATTCCCAGGGTTCAACTGCATATCAATTTGTTCGGTTGGCACAGTGGCTTCAAGCAAATCTACAGGGAGACCCAGATGCACAGGCCCTGGCCTCCCAGACGCTGCAATCTTGAATGCCTCGGCAACATCGGTACCAAACATGGAAGCTTCATTAACTTTCCATGAAGCTTTAGTTACTGGACGAGCCATGTCCACCTGGGCCATTTTTTGAAATGATCCGACCCCGTCTTTATGTGGAGAATGGCCGCTTAAGAGGACTATCGGGGACTCAGACATCTTTGCGACATAGAGCGCAGACAGTGTGTTTGCAAACCCAGGACCGGCAGTTACTAGTGCAACGCCAGGCTGTCCGGTTAGCCTACCCCACGAGTCAGCCATATGGACGGCAGCCGCTTCCTGGCGAACATGTATCAAATCTATATCAGAATCTATAGATGCATCAAACACTGACATGATCTGGTTTCCAGAGAGGGTAAAGACTTTCCTCGTACCAGCAGCACTAAGTGCTTGAACAACTTTGTCAGATCCCCGATTGGTAAATGTAATGATACCTTCCCCTCCGTACTACATCCCTATTTCCTAAAAATATAATCTTGAATCTACCCATTTTGCCGACATCTACCAAATGACACCACCTCTTTAATATTTACGTCGAAAACCGCATCAGGTCCATGATGACTATTTGTCTCTCAATTCAACAGGATCAAATAGCCATTCGTTCAATTTATATCGAGAAGATGTGGATTGGAAATATCTATACGAATCTCCTTGAACTCAACTTTATCCAGTTCTACCAGTTCCCGAATAAGGCGTTGTTTGTTAGACATTCTACTTTCGCCAGATTTGAACTCGACAAAAACGATCTTGTCTTCTTCAAATTGTATACCGTCAATGGGCGCTCCAAGAAACCTGAATCTTGTAGGATCCCAGGGATATTGTTCCAAAAATGGTAACCACTGCTCTGTAGTTAATCCCCTTCTGACCTCATCTCCACGTTTCTTTTTCAACAACCTCCTGTACCGACCAGTGATTCTGAAAGCGTAAGTAACAGCAATGGCCAAGGCCAGGATCAACGAAATATAAATCCAAAAGGAGACTGGGATTTCCAAGGCGATACCTCCTCTTTTTTATGTGGAAGATGGGTAAAAACGTTCCGCCATATATCCTAGATTTTCTACAAGTGGCGGGAAACAGTGAGCG
Source organism: uncultured Dehalococcoidia bacterium (assembly GCA_964608025.1). Classification (GTDB taxonomy): domain Bacteria; phylum Chloroflexota; class Dehalococcoidia; order Lucifugimonadales; family CAJWER01; genus CAZSLO01. The sequence continues at coordinate 88,622 of CAZSLO010000027.1, forward strand.
TGCGTTTCAAATACTACCGATATCGATCTACTCCTAGGCCTAATCCATCAGTTCACTCAAACGAGTTGTTAAGCCATTCGGCCAACTCTTTTGCATGATAGCTAATAATCATGTCAGCCCCAGCACGTTTAATTGCTGTAAGAATTTCTAAAGTGACTCTTTTACCATCTAGCCACTCATTCTGTGAAGCTGCCTTGATCATCGAATATTCGCCACTAACGTTATATGCCGCAATCGGAGTTGAGAATCTCCGCTTTACCTTTGCTATAACGTCCAAGTAGGCCAGGGCAGGTTTTACCATCACTATGTCAGCACCTTCAGCCACATCTTGCGCAATCTCCCGGATAGCCTCACGTGCATTGGGGGGATCCATCTGGTATGACGCCCGATCACCGAACATTGGTGACGATTCAGCTGCTACCCGGAATGGACCATAGAAGCCCGAGGAGTATTTGGCTGAATAAGACATTATCGGTACTTGCTCAAACCCATCATTATCGAGTGCAGAACGTATCGCCATTACTTGACCATCCATCATCGCCGAAGGAGCCACTATATCTGCCCCTGATTCAGCCTGACACAGTGCAGCTTTTGCAAGCAATTCCAAGGTAGAATCGTTGTCTATTTTTTCATCGGTGACTACGCCACAGTGTCCATGATCGGTATATTCGCACAAACACACGTCCGTTATAACAAGTATCTCGGGCGCAGCCTGTTTTATAACACGTATAGCTTCCTGTACGATTCCATTAATCTCATAAGCCTCGCTACCTAAGTGGTCTTTCCTCGACGGAATACCGAATAGGAGTACACTCGGGATACCTAGTTCCACAATACTCTCTATCTCCGGGAGTAGGCGATCAAGTGATAGCTGGTAAATACCAGGCATCGGCCCAATTTCAGCCTGGACATTTCTTCCATGTGTAACGAATAGTGGGTATACGAAGTCGTCTATAGATAGTCGGGTCTCTTTGATCATCCGTCGAAGAGTTGGGGACCCTCGTAAACGTCTAAGTCTGCTAGTTGGGAAGCTGTTCATCCGATCTTACCTTGGTACTATAATGTTCCTTGATTACTTCCACTAGTCCATCAACAGTACTCTGATGAGCTAGTATATCAACGCTAAGACCGAAATTTCTTGCTTCATTAGCCGTTACTGGCCCTATACAAGCTACATCTATCCCTGAAAGTACCGATCCGTCACCGTCTATCAGGTCCATTAGACCCTTGACCGTTGAGGAACTAGTAAATGTAGCGATATCTATACCATCTTCAAGTACCTGTCTTAACCGAGAGATTGAACCCTCGACATTCACTGTCCGGTATGCAATAACCGTTTCTACATCCGCACCAAGTTCTTTCAATCCATCTACTAGAACATCGCGACGCGCCTCAGCCCCTGGCATTAGTACTTTAGAATCCACTAATCCAACCTGTTTCATTTCTTTCAAAAGGCCCTCGGAAACTGCCTGGGCCGGGACAAGATCTGCTTCTATAAACCGCGAACGTAAGGAGTCAGCTGTGATCTGTCCAATCGCCGCGACTTTAGTCCCATAGAAAACTCGGGAATCCAAGGCCATGGACGCAATCCTGTCAAACATAACATCTACTGTATTAGCGCTTGTGAAAACAATCCAGTCGAAATCCGATATTCGCGCTATGGCAGAGTCTAACTCGGTGTAGTTGTCCAGATATTCGATACGGATAGTTGGTATTTCTATGACTTGAGCCCCTTCCCTCTCTAGCAATGTGCTTAACGCGCCTTTCTGGGTCCGCGATCGTGTCACCAGAATTTTCTTACCAAAAAGTGGCCGGTTGTCAAACCAACGGATATGTTCTCGTAAGCCAACTACGTCCCCAAAAATTGCTACCACGGGAGCATTTAATCCCTGATTTTTTGCCCGATCTATAACGTTTTCCATTGTCCCAGCCACAGTACGCTGATATGGCATAGTCCCCCACTCCACCAGCGCGGCGGGAGTCCCAGGTGATAACCCAGCCAATATGAGATTATCCACCACGGATTGAATCTTCCTCCAACCCATCATGACTACTATCGTACCGCCGACCTGAGCAAGATAAGACCAATCAACCATTGATTCAGGCTTATCGGGTGATTCTGAGCCTGTTACAAAAGTGACAGATGAAGCAAGTCCTCTATGTGTGACTGGTATACCTGCATAAGCAGGAGCCGCAATAGCGGAAGTAATTCCGGGTACAATCTCAAATGGAATGCCCTCCCTGGATAAGACCTCGGCCTCCTCGCTTCCTCGACCAAAAACTAATGGATCTCCCCCCTTGAGCCTAACAACACTTTGACCAATCTTGGCCCTGTTCAAAAGGATCCCATTTATATCCTGTTGTCGATTCAGATCCTCTCCCGGAATTTTTCCAACATCTATTAAATCAGCGTCATTTTTCGCCATTTCGATAAGACGATTGCCAACCAGTCGGTCATATATCACCACATCCGCCGATCCAAGGAGTTGCATACCTCTAACCGTTATTAAGCCTGGATCTCCTGGTCCAGCACCCACTATATATACGGTTCCTCGTAGTGCCTTTGCCAACTAGAATATCTCCCTAGCTCCAGATTCCCGCAAACGAACAGCTAACTCCTTACCCGCATTAACCGGATCATCCATTGAACAAGACATATCTACACGAAATATACGTGACCCATCAGGTACAGCTGCCATTGATCGAAGAATTAATTCATCCTTATCGACTATTACATAAGCGGCCACGGGAACGGTACATCCACCACCAAGTTCTTCAAGAAACGAACGTTCGGCCTTCAATGCAAGGCTGGTAGGACAGTGATCTATCCCCTGAAGTTTCAACGAAATATCACGGTCTGAAATGCGTGATTCAATAGCTAAGATACCCTGTCCCACATCTGGAATGAATGTCTCATAGGGGAAAAAATCGTGTATTGCGTCGGTCTTACCAAGTCTTGCCAATCCAGCCGCAGCTAGTACAACCCCATCGTATTCTGATCCATTAATCTTACTTAGCCGTGTTCCAACATTACCTCGAATAGGCACGACCTCAATATCCGCACGGAGAGATTTGATCAATGCCATTCGACGGGGACTTCCAGTCCCAATACGCGCTCCTGTAGGCATTTCAGAAAATTTCAGACCCCAGCGGTTAATCAATACGTCACGGGGGTCTTCCCGAGGGACCGTGGCGGCAATAAATAGGCCACTAGGCAACCGATTTGCTAAATCCTTGGCACTATGTACGGCTATATCTATTTTCCCGTCAAGCAAGGCGGATTCTATATCCTTGGAAAATGCTCCACGTCCAATACGATCAATTGGAGTGTTTTTGTTACGATCTCCGCCAGTGGAAATGGGAACAACTACAAATTCTATACCATTAAATCCAAGTCTCAAATACGAAAGAACCTCTTCAGTTTGGGCAAGGGCAAGGGGGCTCATGCGGCTACCAATCCGAAGCTTTTGAGAATCCATCATGTAACGCTCCTATCCTGAGGGAGGATGGGATGTCGGCAAGTCGTTTGATGGCAAGGTTAGATCTTCCCACATCTTGCATGAATTAATAGGGCAGTCGCATTGGGTCCCAGCCATAAGATTTTCTGTAAGAACCTGCTTGGCACCTTCACTATTTCCCGAACGTACCATCTCTACAAGATTTTCAGTGATGCTCGCCTGCCAATGATCACCCTTGATCCTGATACCTTGTCCGAGAAGCTCACCGCGGACTTCAGACAGCAAGGGTGCTAGATCCCCGTATTCGATCGGCCGGTAAACAGATCCAGTTCGACTGGTACCAGCCAATTCTTCACGCAGCTTACGTGCCAATGCTGGGCTAGTTCCACCTGTAGATGCAGCTATTATAACGTCCCCATTCCTAACTATCGCCGGGGCTATCCAGGTACAAAGATCGGTCACATCATTGACATTCAAAGGAATATTTCGTTCTTTGGCCTCTTGAGCCACTTTTTCATTCAAATTGGTATCACTCGTATCCGCAACAATAGCAATGAAGGCACCATCCAAATCTCCTCTCTTATACTGCCTTGGGAACCAAGAAAGAAGTCCTTTACTCGACCAAGCCTTCACTGCAAATGTGACCTCTAGACTATACACAGCCACATCGGCACCGAAATCGACCAATCTCTCGACTTTCTCTTCGCCAATAGCGCCACCACCGATCACAACACAGCGGCGGCCCCTTATATCAAGAAAAACCGGATAGTATACGGGCACTAGGTCCTCCTATATCGAGTACCGCATCCCCATTTTTACAGCATAATCAATGGCTTACAAAGAATCGACTGCATTTCAATAGCCGAGAGTCGTCTAACTCGAGCCTAGCAAAATCACAAATCATGCTCTAGGACGCTGGCCAAAATCGTGCTGAGAGTAGCACGGAGATCACCAGTGGTCAACGAAACAACTGCTGGATAATATCTAGCTACCAATTCTTCCAGGGCGCGTTTCACTATCTATAAGTCGGACATTGCTTGACTTTAAAGAACTTTGAAATAACCATATCGCCTAATACACCAAGAACAGTACCATCAAATTTCGTTTGTTCTATAAATTTTGCTGTGCTATCTTGGCGCCGGAGGCTAGAGATCTGGATAAATCCCGACGCTCATTATTCGAGCGCATCCGACACGAGATCCCCGACACTCGTGTAATCGAGGCTATGGAACATGTTCCGAGAGAAATATTCGTTAATGATACAGACTCCCACCTAGCCTACGAAGACATACCCTTACTAATTGGTGAAGGACAGACGATCTCTCAGCCATTTATCATCGCACTTATGCTTTCGGGCCTGGCGATTCGTCAATCGGATCGGGTTTTAGAGGTTGGGACAGGTAGCGGATATCAGGCAGCTATTCTCAGCAAGCTGGCCAAAGTAGTAATAACTGTTGAACGTGTCTCTTCACTAGCCGAATCAGCACGACAACGTCTACAATCCCAAGGCTACAACAATATAGAGGTGGTCACTGCAGGAGAAGAACTAGGCTGGCCAGCAGGAGCACCTTACGACTGCATCGCGGTAGCCGCCGCATCTCCAAAGATACCCAAATCCCTAGTAACCCAGCTTAAAATCGGAGGTAGGATGATAATCCCAGTTGGTTCTCAAGAAAGTCAAGAACTTTTGAACCTCACGCGTACTCCTGACTACTATAGTACCCAGACAATGGGAGCCTGTCGATTCGTACCTCTCATAGGAACGGAAGCATGGCCAGATATATAAGTCTCCGGGCAAGTTCGCTGAAAAGCATTTCACACCATCTACCTATCATTCCAATTTCAGTGGTGGTATATAGTTATCGAATACGTAACCTGATAATGGAAATAGGTGACTGGTAATTTTGGACTACGATGTAGTCATTGGACTGGAAGTACACAGCCAGCTTTTAACACAAAGTAAGATGTTCTGCTCGTGTGCATCGGGATATCAAGATGCACCACCAAACACTGTAGTTTGTGAAGTATGTATGGGTATGCCAGGCATTTTGCCTGTTATTAATAGACAGGCAGTTGAACTAGTGATTGCCACTGGGATAGCCCTTGGATGCACAATACAACATCAAACTAAATTCGATCGTAAGAATTATCCGTACCCAGATTTAATGAAAGGCTACCAAATCTCCCAGTACGATATGCCAATCGCCACTGCTGGTGGCCTTGACGTACAGGTCAATGGCAACCGCAAGCATATTGGAATCACCCGTGTGCACCTAGAAGAAGACGTGGCCAAATTACAGCACCACAATAGTCAGGATGGAGGCTATAGCTTATTAGATGTAAACCGTTCCGGTGTACCGCTAATGGAAATAGTAAGCGAACCGGACATGAGATCCCCAGAAGAAGCACGTTCATATTTAACAATACTGCGCTCGATCCTAAGATACATAGGTGCAAGTACTGCAAACATGGAAGAGGGCAGTTTCAGATGCGATGCAAATATATCCCTTCGACCAAGTTCTACCCAGGAATTTGGAGTCAAGGTGGAGATAAAGAATATGAACAGTTTCCGGGCCGTCTATAACGCTCTTGTTTATGAAACCAAACGACAAGCTAAACTTTTGAACAATGGTGAAATAATATCCCAGGAGACGCGGGGCTGGGTAGAGAATCGAGGAGTGACTGTATCTCAACGTTCCAAGGAATACGCTGCCGACTATAGGTACTTTCCAGAACCAGATCTCCCTCCATTGGCGATTGAACAATCCTGGATTGACGAGGTCCAATCAAAACTTCCAGAGCTACCACAGGATAGATCCACAAGGTACGTAAATGAATACGGTCTCTCCACATATGATGCGGATCTCCTCACTGCCTCTAAATTGACCGCAGATTATTTCGAGACAGTGATGAAAGATCCAGCATCTAAAACCGAAGATCTCAATTCTACAGCAAAATCTGTTAGCAACTGGATACTAGGCGAACTCACAAGACTACTAAACGTCCATGACCGCACATTTAATGACCTTGCATTCGGAACGCGGCACTTTATAGAGCTCATAGGGTTGATAGATAAGGGCACTCTCAGCAACAGCATGGCAAAAACCGTGTTCGAGGAGATGTTCAAAACAGGTGGATCACCTGAAAAAATCGCTGATAGCCATGGGTTGATACAAATATCGGATACGGACGTCGTAGAGTCCGCTGTGAACGAATCCATTGACGATAATCCACAACCCGTAGCCGACTATCTTGGGGGCAAGGATACCGCAATCCAGTTCTTAGTTGGACAGGTCATGAGAATCACAAAAGGCAAGGCCAATCCCCAGATAGTAAGTGATTTACTGAAAGAAAAACTAGACTCTATGCGATAAGAAGTAAGCTAGTATTGAAAAATACCAACATACACAATAATACGCCTAGTACCTCATCCTCTAGTTGGGCGGTTTTACGAAAGCTACTCTACATAGGACTCGGCCTGAAACGCTGGCTCCTGGTTGGAGGAGCCGGGATCGCTCTTTGCGCAATTGGCCTTGCAGTGGTAATAAAAAATATTCTTGCCCTCACCTTACCTAACATTCTTCCCTGGCACCTCGAGGGCCTCGTAGTTGGTGCGACAGGCGTTGGATTGATATTTCTGTCCATATATGGACTATACAAATCACTTGGGCCACTCCTCCTTAGGTATCAAAACGTCAACTCTCTAGCCCAGACAATATATACCCGACGGCTCAGGGAACGTGGTCCAAAAATAGTGGCTATCGGCGGCGGCACCGGTTTATCAAAGTTACTAAGTGGTATCAAGGCATATACTGACAATATCACAGCAATCATCACTGTAGCAGATGATGGAGGAAGTTCCGGAAGGCTGAGACGGGAACTTGGATTATTGCCACCTGGAGATTTCAGGAATTGCCTAGTAGCCCTTTCAGAAGAAGAAGGCCTAGTGGCAGATTTGTTCCAGTACAGGTTTGCTCAAGGAGATGGTCTAAAGGGACATAGTTTTGGAAATCTATTTATTGCCGCTATGACCAGCATCACGGGGAGTTTTGAAAAGGCACTTTACGAATCGAGCCGGGTACTAAGTGTACACGGTCGCATACTTCCCTCAACTACTAATCATCTACGCCTAGTAGCACAACTAGACAACGGATCTCTGGTACGTGGTGAATCAAATATCACAAGTAGTAGTGGTACTATCGAACAGATCATGATTGAACCTGCAGACTGTGAGGCACATCCAGAAGCCATCAACGCTATAGACAATGCTCAGCTTATTCTCATCGGACCCGGTAGCCTCTACACGAGCTTAGTACCAAATCTATTGGTTAACGGCATAGTTAATGCTCTTCAACGATCTTCTGCCCCAAAGATGTACATTTGCAACGTGGCTACCGAAAAGGGAGAGACTGATGGGTACACCGTATTCGACCATGTCAATGCCCTTCAAAAACAAACATTCCGTGGAGTTGTGGATTACGTCATTGCGAACAATCACCGCGTATCAGCTCATCAAGGACCAGAATCCCTCCCTTTAATTGACAATACCGATGGTACCCAAAACGTAGAACTAATTACTGGGGATATCATCGACCGTCAAATTCCTATACATCATGACCCTGTCAAGCTAGCAGGGCTAATCATCGAGGTGTATCATGGAAGAGGAGTTATAGCACACGATGAACATGAAACTTCGATAGGCAAAATCAAATAACTATGGACAATGAAACACTCCGCTCACTGGTCAATTGGATCCAAATATTCGTAGCCATCACATTAGTAGCTATTATCCTCGCCCAAGTTAAGGGTCAAGGGGGAGGCCTCTTCGGCTCAGCTGAAGGCTCCTATAGAACGCGGCGGGGACTAGAAAAGGCTATGTTCCAGTTTACGATTCTACTTGTATTGATATTCCTTACCACGTCTATCATAAACGTTCGCGTTTTCTGATAACCATCCAATTCTTAGAATAACCTTCCGATGGGAACGCCAATAGTTACGCTGACTACTGACTTTGGGATGGACAGCGGGTATGTAGGAGCCATGAAGGGTGTATTACTAGGAATCGCACCCCAGCTAACAATTGTAGATATTAGCCACGAAATACCAGCTACAAATATTGCGCACGGAGCGTTCGTGCTTGCGAATGCCTCACCATACTACCCTCCTAGTACCATACATGTAGTAGTGGTGGATCCTGGAGTAGGAACAGACCGTCTTGCACTACTGGTGTCGACTCCAACCGGTCTATTTCTAGCACCAGACAACGGTATACTTTCATACGTGCTTACGCCGCATGTTACTTATACCACCAATCCCGAAATAAAATCCTTTGGTACATTCCGCACTAAACTAAAAAAAAGCTGTATGGCATTCAAGATCAATAACTCAAACCTGTTACGCCATGATATTAGCAACACGTTTCACGGCCGCGATATCTTCGCCCCAGTCGCAGCTCAACTCGCCAACGGACTGGATATCTCAAGCGTAGGGGAACAGGTGGACGTCTTAACCATGCTAAATTTACCTACAATATCTGTATGTCAGCAATCTATCGAGGGCTTTGTGATATTCGTAGATCATTTCGGGAACCTAGTTACAAACTTAACCGGGGATTTCGTTAATGGGAAGAGGATTACGTTAGACATCCTGGGAGAATCGATATACGGCATTAATTCTAACTACCAATCCGGACATGAATTACTCTTAATCATCGGTAGTCATGGTTACTTGGAAATAGCTCTTAGTAACGGAAGCGCAGCCTCCACTCTAGGAGCAGAAATTGGTACAGAAGTCTTAGTCAAATTGTCAGACAGATCGTTTTCACTATAAAGTGATCTGATGAATACAAGTTCTCGTTTTTCCAAGATTTTCATGCGAATCGGAGCCTCAATGTTGATTTCGGGGGCTGTGGTCATTGTTAGCTACTGGGTCTACTTTACAGGGAAAACTCTATTCACCTTAAACGAAATCCCCATGTCAATTCGCATCGCTATACCGGCATTGGTAATGGGGTTAATAATAGTATGTGTATCTATCTACATACAAAACCGCAAAAATCGGGAGCACGATTTCATAGAGGAGATAGAATATTGATTCTTACCACCACCGAATCCATAGAGGGTAAACAAGTCGTCGAAGTTCTTGGTCTTGTTATGGCCAACTCCGTAAAAGCACGTCACGTGGGCAAAGACATCGTAGCTGCCTTACGTAACATAGTCGGGGGCGAGGTAGAAGAATACACGAAATTATTGGCCCAATCACGGGAATTAGCAGTTCATAGAATGACCGAGCGGGCTGAAGATATGGGTGCAAACGCAGTTGTCGGTACCAGATTCATCACAGCAGGAATAACCAGTGGAGCTGCGGAAATTTTAGCGTATGGTACTGCAGTAATAATCCAAGAGTGACCACCGCCTGAGGAACTACCTGTTCGCTGGGGACAGTCCTGAAGACCCAGGAACGGTTCGCCTCTCGCACCAAGCATCAAATGGCTCCTCAAGACGGGCACAAAGAGATAAATATTGATTATTATCACGGTATAGTTCTATCGCTCTAATTATTAACATCCAGTAGCAAGCCGATCTCTCTTCTAAATCATCCTTAAGCATTCCACATAGGCTAAGAGCTTCATCCGCTTTGTTTATTTCCCAAAATCGAGCCTGCAATGTACCCTGCAAGCAGAAGATTCGGTTTCTTAAATCGGGCACATATGATCGACACATCTCTATAGCTCCACCTGGGTCACCTAGCGTAACCGCTGCAATATCCCTTCCGAAGCTATCAAAACAATCATCAATTGCAAATTCAGGTACAACGGAACATTCTCCTGACACTTTCCCATAATCATATTCAAACAAAGTCAACATACGAGTGCTATGGAAAAGATAGCAAGGGCCAACGTATCTATCATCAAGTATGTTGCAAGGATAGTGGGCATCCTCTGAAACATAATCCGTGAAATGACCCATATTCCCAGAGAGGCCTCCAACCACGTTTTCCATAAATACTCCCGAGTAGCATGCTCGTTGATCACGGTCCTTCGCTAAATTGTCGCAAAGGCTTAGGGCGTCAAGAAGTTCATAACTCGTCCATGCCATCAGTCCATGACCAACTCCATGCAAACACTGTAGCCTGTAAAAGAAAACGTCCGCATCTCCGCAAATGACCTCCACGTCGGCCTCTAGATTTGCAGTACCTCTATGCTGAAAGAGTGCTTCTGTAGCACCATGGTAGGCTCCCGCTTCACACTCATGGCTGCTAATTGCAAAAGCCACGGCGCCGTACATCTCATAGGCAAATCTCCCTACATCATGTGCACGATCGTGGCAAATCACATTGGTCCGCTTTCCAGCATCCGCAATAAGAGAAGCGGTATGAGCGGGTCCAAATTTTCTTAGATAGTCCTTCACCAATTCGTCATCAACCAAAAGTTCTACGTAATCTTCAGGATTCACTCCAGTAGGGGTCTGAAATTCCAAGATATCCTCTTCGATTACAAGTGGCTCAATACGAGGACCATTTCTATCTCCAATCGCTACGATGAGCCCAGCGTCATCTGGCCAAAGATGGTTATGGTATCTCCAAAATCCGGCCTTTTTAAATGTGAATGCCCATCGATCTCCAGGGGGAACAGATCCCATCGAATCGAATTCCGGAAATATCTGGTGTGTAGGATGTATATTAGATGCAGGCCAGAGGAGCGTGTCAGTTTCATTCACAAAAACAACCTGAGTACCGATTGCTATCTCGAGTTTTCCTGGTGAAAACCCTCCTTCTCTGTACACTATTGTGGCCGCATCATCACCTATAATTTCACCGTGCTTTGCTAGTTCATTCCTGCCATATGAACATGCTATTGACAACAGCAGTGTTATCAAAACTAGATATACTTTATCTAGGGAATAGTTCATCTATATATCGCGGTATTCATTAAATTCATAAGAACGGTTAGCTATTGTTGGAATCTCAACTAAGAGATATATTAGCCAATCCCAAGCCTAGAATACTCACAAATAGCATTAGAACACCGAGTCGATGAGAAGGTAGGAAACTATATCAAACCTTACGCTTCCAAGTGGTACCATCCGTACTGTCTTCCAAAACATATCCCAATTCATCCAGACGTTCCCTGATTCCATCGGCCTGTGCGTACATTTTGGCCGACCTGAGTTCTTCCCGGCTCTTTATCAGCAAATCGATCAGGGGATCTATATCACCAGTCCTATGCTTGGTATCAAGGGTAAGTCCGAGCACACTTGTAACTTCGATAAGGACCTCCTGTGCGGAGGTCACATTCATCCCGTCTTCCCTGCCGCGATTTATCTCTCGAATTAGTTCGAAAATTGCAGCAAGTGCCCGTGGCGTATTTAAATCATCGTCCATCGCCTCGATAAACCTGATTTTGAAAGAGGAAGGGTCGAGTATTTCTGATCCTGGGACTACATCGGTTGGAACCACTGCACCCCTGAGACGATCCATAGCCCTTTCTTGAGATTCAACCCCATCATCGGTATACATCGTGGGACTTCTGTAGTGGGAACCCAGAAAGAAAAGCCGCAATGAGTCACTTGAATATCGCTCCAACGCATCACGTACCGTAACTAGGTTACCAAGAGATTTACTCATTTTTTCGTCACCCAATCTCATAAGTCCATTGTGCATCCAGAACCTAGCCATAGGTTGTACACCCGTGTAAGACTCTGTCTGGGCAATCTCGTTCTCATGGTGAGGAAAGATAAGTTCCTGTCCTCCTCCATGTATATCAAGAACGGTACCAAGATATTCCATTGCCATGGCACTACATTCTATGTGCCAACCTGGCCGACCGGGTCCCCATGGGCTATCCCATGCCGGCTCCCCTGGTTTCTGGCTCTTCCATAAGGCAAAATCCATTGAATCTTCTTTACCAGGTTCCAAGCCTATCCTAGTCCCAGATCGCATCGTATCGAGACTTCTCCTGCTCAATTTGCCGTAGTCTTCATCACTTCTGACCCTAAAGTAAACGTCACCATCTACCTCGTAAGCCATTCCTTTTTCTACAAGAACCTGGATCAATTCTTGCATCTTGGAGATCTCTTGAGTTGCTCGTGGATAAACATGGGCCGGCAATACATTAAGGGTGTCCATTTCACCAATATACCGCTCTATATTGCGCTCGGCCAACTCATAAATGGTAGTCCCTTCCTCTGCAGCACGATTGATCATTTTGTCATCGATGTCAGTAAAGTTCTCCACGTGCTTTACTTGATAACCACTGTACTCAAGATAGCGCCTAAGTACATCAAAAACTATTGCCTTTAATGCATGGCCCAGATGGGAAGGAGAATAGGGTGTTATACCACAAACATACATCTTCACGACGTCGTCACTAGGAGTAAAAGTCTCTGTTACACCAGTTAGAGTATTGTAAAGTTTCATTAGATCGATTCGACGGTGGCAATAGCCACCGCAGCTATTCCCTCACACTTGCCTATAAACCCAAGATGATCTGTTGTAGTAGCCTTTATGTTTACCTCAGCTTCGCCCAAGCCAAGATGAAAGGCTATTCCATACCGCATCTGCTGTAGAAACGGCCCAAGAACCGGACTTTCGGCAAGGATTGTAGCATCGACATATGTTGTTCGCCATGAGGAATCAGCAACTAGTTCAGCCGTTTTTGACAGTAACCTTGTACTCTCTATGCCTTCAAGCTCAGGATCTGCCGAAGGAAAGTGTTGTCCAATATCTCCAAGTCCAACACCACCTAGCACAGCATCAATTACGGCATGTACGAGAACATCTCCATCCGAGTGTCCAGACAAGCCCTTATCAAATGGGATCGCGACTCCTCCCAAAACCAAGGTGAGTCCTTGGACGAGTGGATGCACATCGACACCAATACCGGACCGAGTACTCAAGTTCCTGCCATATTCTGTAAAAGACGTTGTTTTAAAATCGCTTCAGCAAATGCTATATCGGATATCGTGGTCAACTTCAAATTTTCATCCGAGCCTGGGAATATTTTAACGATTCCACCAATCATTTCTACCATGGTTGCATCATCCGTAACATCTCTGGAAATTTCTTCGTGAGCACGTGCCAATAATTTAGTGCTAAATATCTGTGGAGTTTGAACAGACCAAAACCGTTCTCTCTTTAGTGTACGAATAACCACGCCCGAATCATCCACCTCTTTAACAGTGTCCTTAACCGATACGGCGGCCGTTGCCGCACCAGTAGTCAAGGCTACTTCAAGACCCAATTCAATAATAGTCTTATCTATGAAAGGCCTAGCACCATCGTGAATCAATACCCAATCAGTTTCATTTAATGCAACCAAGCCATTTCGTACAGAATCTTGTCGTCGTGAGCCACCGGAAACCACGCTGATATTTGTGTAATTAAAATCCGCTATCAAGGAGCCAAATTGATTGACTCTTGAAGGCGGTGCCACTAACACGACTTGCCCGATCATCGGATTCTGTTGCAGGGTGTCGAGGCTATAGGTAATAACAGGCTTGCCTCCGAGTGACACAGTGATCTTATCAACATCCCCCATACGGCGACTGTTGCCAGCTGCTACCACTATCGCTCCAACCCTTGGCCTCGGATTCTCTTGCACTATCTCTCCATTCAGAATTCCAGTATAACTTATTATGTTAATTACCCCTCAGCATTCAGCCCATGGGCCACTTGGTGAACCCAGAAATACAAAATCTAGAATCATGCTAAATTGATCTTTCACCTAACAATATTTACAAATTTTATCTTAATACCAACCGCTAATAAAATTTTCTTTGACACCCCCAATTCTGAAACGTAAACTCACAACATGAAAACCTTCTCCAAGTTCACAGCAGTAGGAAAGACCGAAATAGATAGCTGGGATGGTCCTTTTTCTTTTATTCAATTAGCCGATCCACAGTTCGGGTGTCATGAACAACTGAGTGGAAAGACAGAGAAAGAAGCGGCATTTGAACAGGCACGTGGCCGCAATATAATAGCCACCCCGAAGATAGAAGGCTTTGAGATCGAGAGCGGGTTATTCAGGAAAGCCATTTCTGAGGCAAACCGGCTTCGGCCTGACTTCGTGGTCACCTGTGGTGATATTATCAATCGATGGGATAACGAGGCCCAAGTACACGAAGCTAAAACGATAGCTTCCCAGCTAGCATATAACATACCTATGCACTGGGTACCCGGTAATCACGACGTAATTGATCTCGGCGCAGGATGGAAACGACCAAACGAGGATACCCTGAGCTCTTATAAGGCCAGGTTCGGCCCTGACTTCTACTCCTTTCAACACCGTGGTGTCAGCTTCATTGTGATCAATTCTTCCCTAATCTTCCACCTGGAATCAGAATTAGAACATCACTGGCAACACCAAATAAGGTTTCTCGAAACCGAACTGGAGGCTGCGGCCCAAAGGAACAGCACCCATACAATCGTTTTTGGCCACTACCCATTCTTCTTGCAACAACCAGATGAAGATTGGGGTAAAGATGATCATGAAATAGGTCTGGTCATACCACCGGAGCGGCGTGGAATCGTGCTGGAACTGTTCAAGAAGTTTTCGGTCTGTGCCGTGTTTGCAGGGCACACCCACAAGAATCAATATACTAACTATGGTTCAACTCAAATGGTGACCTCGAGCGCAGTTGGATATCCTCTCGGAAATGATCCCCCTGGCTATAGGATAGTTAGGGTTTACGAGGACGGCATAAAACACGAATTTCACGGCTTCGATCAGGGGCCAGATAAGATCGAGTTCTAGAAAGCAAGGAGTATGCGATGATCCCCAGATTGCAAACATCTCTAATGGCTATGATTCTGGTTACGGTCCTAGCCTTATCCACAGCAGGCTGCGGTAGATCCGAAGACGATCAAGGAAGTGGCCAAACCTCAGCGGCAGCGCCCCAGTCACTAGACGCCCTTGCAGCCCAGGTTCTCCCTATCCCAACCGCCGAGGCCAAGACACTGGAAGCTCTGGCTACACAAGTTGGGCTAGGCAGTCCATTCCGCATAGACGCGGGTCCACTACCGGGTCCGATCGGGGAAGCAGCCCTTGACGGAAATATCGTCCTCCAGTTCCATCTCGTGGAACGCGATGTGAAGGTCGCGGAAGGAACAGTGGCTAAACTTGGGGCAGCCTACGGAGCTGGAGGATATAAAGGAGATAGGGCCCTACAGTATGTCTCTAAGAGAGGCATTTATTTTATTGTTGACTATACCGTAATCAACGAAACCACGGGGCTATTAAAACCTGGAGATCATATCAACGGCGCTTTCAATCTCGCTGACTCCACAGGAAGAGAATGGGAACCCATGGATTTCGTGGTTGACCATTTTGATGGTTCGGCTGCGTTTGCCCTACAGAAGAGTATGTTCGATCCACGAGAATACGTCCTTAAAGACCAACAAGTAAACACCATCCTAGCCTTTGATATCGCAGCTGATGCAGCAGGATTGAAACTCAGGTCGGAACTTCTAGGAATCGAGGTAATCCTAGAATAATAAGGAGTACCTAGAGATGATCTATAATAGCCACGCCTATTGCTTTCCAATCACAGTTAACCGGCTACTAGCTCTGTAATAGAAACCGGCCCCCCAGACTCCGTAGAGCGCACTACCCCTTCTAGCATCCCTATAGTCCATAAATTGTCTCTTCCACTCGTGCTTGTCTGGCTACCTGTAACTATAGCTTCATCCAATTGGTCGAGTAGCGTACCCATATCTCTAAATGAATTTGATTCCGATGGAACTAAATTTTGCCACTCTCCCGTTTCCGGATTTCCAACCTCCAAGCCATCTGACATCCTAAGTGACCCAAGGCTACCGTCAATTCGCCAGTGCAACTCAGGTACATGGCTCGCCCAGGCGCCAAAGTAGTTGACCTGAACTCCATTCTCGAATTCATAAACAGCGCTGACCGTCGTCTCGCCATCATAATCTCCCCAAGGAGGCAAAAAGCTGGAACCAGTGACTCGGAGGGGCTTCAGGCCAAGGGTATGCCTGACTACATCAAGATCATGTACACCCATCTCCCAAAGATAGTTATGGATCATGTTTTTTTGATATGTCTTACCGGCATACCTCTTCCGATGACGAACGAACACTCCGTGGCCTATCTCTCCAATATTGCCCTGAACGATCATGTTCCGCATCGTCGCAACCTCTGGCCTGAAACGGTAATTCTGTCCCACTGACACGATCCTGTGCTTCTTGTAACCTAACTCTACGATCGCCCTGGCATCGGCAATAGTTAGGGAGAACGGTTTTTCCACCAAGATATGCCAGCCAGATCCCAAAGCGTCAATCCCATTTCTCTTACGATGGAATGACGATGCGGCTATAATCGCGATATCGGCATCCACCCCACCTGAAGCATCGGCAACACTGTTGAATCCTTTGAGTTTCAAATCTTTGAACTGGGATTCCATAGCATCGTGAGCTGCTGAACTAGGATCCACAAACGCAACAGGTTTAAACCGTGGATGCTCAATAACATTACGTACCCAGCTGCGACCCCTACCACCTGTGCCAATAAAGACAACTCTATGAGCCACTATATGAGCTCCTTGACCGCTAGGGCAATCGCGCAATACTTGTGATCCATGTAAATACGTGAGGAGTAGTACAGTTTATCCGGACCATCAGGCTCAAGGATAACACTAGCGTTTGAGCAATATAAGCTGTCATAACTACTATTTTCATCCGGAAGGATGATCGGGCCATTGTCCTCTTCCCAGCGGATACCATCCCAACTGAAGGCCACTGCAAGATCACAGGTTTCACCATAGGAAGTGTAATACATACTGTATATGCCTTCCTCTAAGATCACCGTTGGGCAAGATACGTCAGTACGCAAGGAGTATTGGCTATGAAGGTCCCAGTCGAGGCCGTCCCGGCTTGTCAGCAATCTAAGACCCCACATGCCGGTTGTGTCCAGTAATCCACATCTTTTAGAGACCACTCTGGGTGAATACAGCCCCGGTTGAATCTCTAAGCACCGCTGGTACAGAGTAGTATCCAGATGGATCATCCGGAACCAAGATAGGATCCTCAAGACATTTCCATTCCAGTCCATTAATGCTCTCGGCATATCCGATGCGGTGAAATTCGTTCAAGATACGATCGCTGCCCGAATACCACATACGATAGCGGCCGTCTTCCTTGACCACCATAGGCGCGTGAATGTGGAAAGAATCAAACTTCCCTGGGCGCAACGAAAGCAACGGATTACCAGGATGTTTTTATCAACTGCTAGATTTAGCTGGCATTTAAATAGCCATTAGGTTAAAGATTATCCTAGGTTACATACTGACTTAAGAACTAGGAAGCGAAAATTGAAAGTAAATCCCATTCACTCCAGAAAGAAACCATTACGGAATAACTTTGAACGCAAGGTGTCCGGCAAAGTTTACTAGTTTTTATTCAATATCAAGACATTGTGTTGCAATGCACGTTTGCTGTAGATTCTGCAAGTACCTGTAACAGTATGGTTTAAGTACACCAACCAGTTCATTAAGCCTATTTGCGGAGAAAATCAATGACCAATGAGCGACTTATGGAAAAAGTGAATCCCTGGATTGAACGACAGCTTGGCATACCTGTTTCCAAAATACAGACAGGAGGAACCCGGGTCATACCGTTAGCCGGCAAGGCCGGCGACCCCCTTCGTGCGCTAAAGATAGGTGAGAAAACCATCGTGGCATGTAGGCCTAAATGGGTTGATCAGCTACAGGAAATAGTCGACGACCTTGATCCAGATGTCTTGTTCTCTATGTTTGGTGCCTATGAATTGGCAAGGGTAACTTTGCACGACAACGTGGGGATCTGGGGCCCGTCCTGGTTCTTGTTCGGAGATGAGGAAAGCTGGCGTCCATTGAAGACCGACCATGTAGTCATGCTAGGTCCAGAACAACTCGCCACGATAAACTACGATTTTTTCTGGCACTGCAGACCGGACTCACTAGCTGGATTTGCGATCTATGATGGTGACAGGCTGACAGCCCTGGCTACAGTTTCGGACGAAGGGGAACCTATGTGGGAAATCGGTATGGATGTAGTTCAAGACTCAAAACTGAGGGGTCTCGGAAGAGCCGTGGTCAGCGCCGCCGCACGATGGATACTAGATAACGGGCGCACCGTTGTTGCCTCTACCGCACAGTTCAATGTTCCGTCCGCACGTACCCTAAGATCGGTTGGACTCCAGCATGTCTTTGCGTCACTACATGGTACTGACGGTTCAATGAACCTTGCTCCTCAACCTATCGGTGCACCTTTCCCGGGGGCAGAAACATATAATCTCTACCCTAGGTGGGCCATGAACCACGATATATTAGCCAAGGACAAAAAACTAGGAATCCACTAGTGCTTAAAACACCAACATTCACTTTATTAACAGCTTTAGCTATAACAATTGTGCTAGGTTGCACGGCTCCAACCGATCCAGTTGAATCAACAGTCGTGACCGAACCAGCCCCGGATTCTAGTGCATCACTGGCCGACACTCCAACACCCTTACCTGCCGAGGCCCGGGTCACAGGTATCCTAACCGCTGAAGATCTCAAGTCGATTTTCACAATCAAAGACTTATGGCAAGCCATGCCGGCCACCGAGGAAGTCAGGGAACTATCTCTGGATTACATGGTTGGAGAACACGCTCTAGATTCCTCAGAGTTGCTAGGCGTAGAAAGTTTTTATGGACTGAATTACCTAACCCTAGATTACACACGCGGAGTACTCCTACGTATTATGGACACGGATTCTGAGGAAACTGCGGTGACTCAATTTGAGAAAATAATCTCTGAAACTCCCAATTTCATCGAGATGGATCCACCAATAGCAAACCGCTCCGTGGCCGTGAAAATTAATGCTGACGGGATAGGAAACAGGCTCGCCTTTCAAAAGGGAGACAAAGTCGTTTCCTTGCTCACTTCCAGACCTGATGGTGATCCACCATTCATAACGTTAGATGGACTCAAAAGGCTTGCAGAAAAACTCGAGAGGAAGATCAAATGACACTGGAAACATTCACAGGTACAACTAACACTGAAACACTTTCAACTGATGGAAACTCTTGCGTTTTAGAACTCCGTGATGGCCGAATCCTACGTTTGACCAACGGGCTAAATGCCTCGTACTCAAGAGATAGGGGACTCAACTGGGAAGGCGGCGCATTGATGGATGGTTCCGAGCAAGTTACTGGTGGGAGAAATTACAGCATCTGCCGACTTAAATCAGGTGATATAGCGATCCTGTATAACCGTGAAGAACAACTCACTGGTCGTCCACAAAACTATGCGAGTTACTTCAGGAAATCGAACGATGACGGCAATACCTGGACCCCAGAATCGCGAATAGAATTCGTGGAAGGTATTGCGTGGGCCTGGCATGACACCATGACCGTAATGCCCAGTGGGCGAATCGTTATACCTTTTAGAGCTATACATCCCTCGATTTACACTCGGCCAACGCTACTGCCAGGTTACGCAAACCTGGATGGTAAAAGGGTAGCGGCCGAAGGCCATGGTCATGCACCAGAAATGGACATTGGGTTCATCATGTATTCAGATGATGAGGGCGAAACCTGGACCCAGGGTAAAGGCAAGATTTATATTTGGCACCTAGATGGATTCGGCGGTATGCTGCCATGCGACGAGCCTTCTATCGCCCCTACAAGTGACGGACAATTGCTCATGTTCATGCGTACCACTCTTGGAGTCATATACCAGTCATGGAGCGAAGACGAAGGAGAAACATGGACTATGCCGGAGCCGACCCAACTTTCGAATTCTTACTCCCCTGCTCGACTTCGTGCGATACCTGGCACAGGAGACCTTGTGTGTGTATGGAACCAGGTCTCGGCCCGGGAAATAGAGCTCGGAGGTCGCCGTTGCAGGCTATCATCAGCTGTTTCAAAAGATAACGGCAAAACATGGGAGTATTTCAAAACAATCGAATCAGGCGGGGTAGACAAGAATGTAGGATGGGTAAGACCACCGGCACAGCCGTCCTTCATTCGTTCGTTCGACGAGATCGGAGACCTACCCGACGATTGGGGCATGTTCGGATACGCTAACCTAAACTTCGTAGGAGATAATGCCTTTCTTGAATATGAATATCGGGTTGGTCCATACGCTACGGACGAGGAAGACGGTCGTGGTGGATGGAAGATGGGCTGGAAGACAGATGGACGAAAGCGACGTGTATTACCCATAAATTGGTTCTACACTAATAACTAGAAAAATGTCAACCGGAGTAAGAATCGAATGACCAACATCTATGACCGGCTTGGAGTACAGCGTCTTATCAATGGTCACCACTGGCGTACCGCACTTGGAGGTAGTGTCATGCCTCCCGCGGTAGTCGATGCAATGGCTGAATCCGCAGGATACTTCATAGACCTTGAGGGACTGCACCGCATGGCAGGTGACTACATAGCAAAACTGACAGGCGCGGGTGGAGGACTTGTGACAGCCGGATGTTCTGCCGCCCAGGTTCTCCAGGCGGCGGCGTGCATGACTGGTATGGACGAAGAAAAGATCTCGAGGCTCCCAGACTCAACAGGTATGAAAAATGAGATCATCATCCAGAAATCACAGCGCAATCACTATGACACATCCTACCAACTAGCCGGTGGTACCCTCGTGGAAATCGGTACAGACGTTGGGGCGACACCTGAAGAACTAGAGGCTGCAATTAACGAGAATACCGCGGCTGTCTCGTACGTCTGGGTGATGCGATTCTACGGCCTGTCTCTCGAAGAAACTATCGATATTTCTCATGCACATGATGTACCAGTTGTGCTTGATGCGGCTTCAGAACTCCCTCCGGTGGAAAACCTCTCGAGATTCATAAAAATGGGTGTGGATCTTGTCGCATTCAGTGGTGGTAAGGGTATCCGAGGACCCCAATCTACCGGTATTCTCGCCGGTAGAAAAGATCTGATGGAAGCCGCGTGGGAAAACATGTTCTTTTTCGGTAAAGAAAAGGCAGGCATAGGCCGGCCAATGAAGATTGCGAAAGAAGAGATCGTGGGACTTATTAGGGCCCTAGAAATCTTCGTGGAAGATGACCATGAATCTACCTGGGTCGAATGGCGTAACAAATCCCAGCGGATTGCTGACGTTGTGGCCAGGCTAGAAGGAATCAAGACATGGGTACACGAAGGACCAATTTATGAAGGACCAAGTGCACCTACTGCTACAATAGAATTACCTCGTTCCTGGACAGGACCTTCAGTAGAGCAAGTGGAGGAAAAACTGAGGCTAGGCGAACCATCTATACACATAGGAGTCTTACCAGGCCAAAGAAGGCTATGGATCGCACCTGTGGCACTCCAGGGAAACGAGGAAGAGATAATAGCAGATCGGCTCATAGAAGAGCTGAAGAAACGGCAATAATAAAATGGCTAACAACGCATCCCTCCCTACCGCAATACTAGGTCGCACAAAACTCGAAATTACCAGGTTAGGATTCGGCACAGCCTTGAGTCGTCAGATGCCTGACTCTGAATGGGGAGTTTTGCTGGACAGTGTCTTGGGAGCCGGGATTAATTTCATCGACACAGCGAATGACTACGGGGTCAATTGGAATGTTCCGGCCGAAGAGCAGATCGGAAAGCACCTCTCCAGCAGACGATCCGAGTACTTCCTGGCAACCAAGTGCGGATGCGGAGATGATGGAGGGGATCATGTGTGGACACGAGATAACGCCTTCCGGGGACTTCATGAGAGTTTGAAACGTTTACAGACTGACTACGTAGACATTATGCAGTATCACAACCCATCTGTAGAGGACGCTGAATCTGGTGACTTGATAAACGTACTCCAGGATATGAAGTCCCAGGGCAAAGTGCGCTGGCTAGGTATATCAACTACCTTGCCTCATCTCCCATATTTCCTAGAAACCGGGGTGTTCGATTGTTTCCAGATCCCCTACTCTGCTCTTGAGAGAGAGCATGAAGACTGGATCACGAAATCAGCCGAAGCTGGTACAGGAATCATCATCCGTGGTGGAGTTGCACAGGGCGAGCCAGAGGGACAGGTTAACGAACGACGTTCCCAGAAATGGAAAAGTTTCGAGAAAGCAGGGCTTGATGAATTACGCGAAGCCGGTGAAACCCGAACTACCTTGATTCTTCGCTACACACTCACACATCCGAATTCCGACACCAACATAGTCGGAACATCCAGGATCGAACATCTCGACGAGAATGTGTCGGGGTATTTAAAAGGACCACTACCGACTGATACTTACTCAGAGATGAAGAGTCGGCTGGATTCCGCCGGAGAGTCGCCGAACCCAACAATTTGACCCATCAGCGGCCCGGTGTAAACAAGCACTTTAATCAGCCAGCCAACTTGCTTACCACTCTAGATATGCCATGAAATGTCAATATGAAGACATTTAAGTTCCATACAAAGCATAGTATTCCTATGCCCCTCGATAAGGTATTCCCATTCTTTGCAGATGCAAATAACCTTGAAACCATTACTCCAAGCTGGCTTAGATTTGAAATCGTGACACCAACTCCTATAGAAATGGCTGTAGGAACCTTTATAGATTACAAGCTCCGCTATAGAGGGGTACCACTAAAATGGCAAAGCGAGATTCTTGAATGGGATCCTCCAAATCGATTCGTAGATAGGCAGGTATTCGGTCCTTACAGGAAATGGATTCACCAACATCTGTTCCAAGAACGGGGCGGATGTACCATTGCAGTTGACCAGGTCGAATACGCGGTAATCGGCGGATCTCTAGTCAACACCTTAGTGGTACGTCGCGACGTTGAACAAATATTCTCCTATAGAAAAGAAAAACTTCTTGAGGTATTTAGAAAAACAGACTAGTACATAGATCACGGGAGATTTGAACTATGTCTGGTTTGTTAGCCTCCATCTAATCCTCCAATACGGTTTGACACCTACCAGGAACGCTTCATCGATATCCAGACCAACAACTAAAGGTTTCGAGGTCCCCTCGATCCTCAGTTTTGTTACCATCTAGCCAATTGAAGGTGATATATGACCCGCACTGGCATGGCCGCAACTTTTGTCGGACCAAACCAACCGTTTGTTATGAAAGAATACCCAGTAGTGCCTCCAGGGCCGGACCAAGTACTTGTACAGGTCACAATGGGAACGATTTGCCGCTCCGACATCAGTTCGTGGGAGGGTAAAAGATACAATCCTACCCCTAGCATTCTCGGCCATGAGATTATTGGTGTCATAGAAGCCCTAGGAGATGGAGTAGGTCCTGACCTCCAAGGCCAGGCACTCAGGGTAGGTGATCGGATCACCTGGACCGAGTTCTTTTATTGCGGTAAATGCCACTATTGCTCTGTCTTAGATACACCTCAGAAGTGTCTAAATATACAAAAGTACGGACATTTTCCTTCGGACCAAGAACCTCATTTTCTTGGAGGTTTCGCAGATTATTGCTATGTACTTCCACACACGGGTATAGTTCGCATTCCAAACAACCTCTCTGACCAAGAAGCGACTCCAATTATGTGCGGTGTTCCCACAATGTTATCTGTGATCGAATCGGTGTCCGTGGGGATTGATGACACCGTCGTTATCCAAGGCCTAGGTCTTTTGGGACTTTACGGGATAGCCTTGGCACGAGCTAAAAAAGCACACACAGTAATAGCTATCGATTCAGTTAAGGCACGCCTTGACATGGCAGAGACTTTTGGAGCAGACCAAGTCTTCGATGCCAGTAAGATGAGTGCCGACGACCTTGTAGCTGCGGTCCGCAATGCTTGTCCTCCCGACGGCGCTGACGTGATAATTGAGGTCTGTGGTGATCCAGCTGTGATCCCTCAGGGTATTGATATGCTTCGTGCTGGTGGACGATACGCTATCACTGGTACTGTCTCTCCAAATGCCACTGTCAAGCTCGATGCTAATCGCATACTATCTCGGATGGTTACTCTTAAAGGGGTCCATAACTACCATCCCAAACACCTCGTTGAAGCACTTAACTTCGTGAACCAGAATCAATCTAAATACCCACTCAAACAGCTTGTAGACGCTCAATATCCCCTCCAAAACTTGGACATAGCATTCAACGACATGTCTGAGAGACAGGTTATTAGAGCAGCAATCGTACCCGATCAATCATTTGGGGGATTATAATCCGAAGTATGTGTTCCCGCTGTCTACGATTAGTACTTCACGGCTGGGGGTAGAGCAAGGAGAGCAAATATGAAGGCAGCCATTGGGAGTACCAAAAGAACAAAAAGTGCCATGTCATATGTACCTGTCCAGTCATAGATAAACCCGAATGGCAATGCTCCCATAGCTGAAAATGCAACCATAACCGAAGATGCAAATCCTCTAATAGACCCAAGATGGGCCCGTCCGAAATAGTTTGCCCATATAACCGTTCCTGTTGTATTAACGAGTCCGATAGCGGCGGCGCTTATCACTACGTAAACTACTGCTTGCCAGGGTGAATCGATTACAAAAATCCAAAGCATTGCCATAATCAAAAGCATCTGGGCGCTAGCCAGGAGAAATCTTCCCGGGAAACGATCAGCCAGTACGCCAGCAATCGCACTAGCTATAAACATAAGCGGACCAAACAATCCAAGAGTGGCAGCAGCCAGGCTAGTAGAAATTCCATGAGATCCCAGTATCGATACATGGTGGAACATTAACCCCGTCATAATAAGAGGCATTGCAGTGCTAGATAGTACGAGCATCCACAATGAACGGGTTCTCAAAGCTTGTTTAAGCGTGTAATTTAATTCGTCAATTTTTGAAAATTCATCTTCCTCGTGATGAGAATCAGCTGTAGTGGAAACATATGTCTTTCCATCTGGAATCAATCCAATATCCTCGGGACTTCGTCGAACTAATATTAGGGAAGGCAACAGTAGAATCACCCAAACTGATATCCCAAGAATAATCCAGGTATCTCTCCATCCAAATTGAGCAATCAAAAAATGAACGATGACTGGAACGATACCCATACTCGCAGCCATTCCAAGAGACCCCACGGCAACAGCACGACCACGCATCCTGACAAACCAAATAGCAATCATAGTGGAAGAAACAAGGCTAAATGAACCCTGGCCTATAGTCCTTAGTGCTGCGAATCCCAAAAGTAATTGCCAGACTGTATTTACAGCGCTCATCCAGATACCGGCAAACCCCATTAATACGCACAGAACAACAAGAGTTTTCCGGGAACCAAAATGATCTAGTGCTTTCCCGACTATGATCATAAAAGCCGCCGCGGACAGAGATGCAGTAGTGTAAATACCCGAAAACAAGGTGCGCGACCAGCCCAATTCTTCAATCATTGGCTCAAGAAAAATAGAGGCTACGTAGGTCTGTCCCGGGGCAGAGGAAAAGTGAGTTAGTCCAGCTACGATAACTATGATCCATCCATAAAAAAACGGGAGCGACGTTATCCGACTGGGCTTTTTTAGAGTCTTAGGATCTTGTGCTTTCATTAACCAGTCATCCCCATCTCCCAACTAGTATTATTAGCGTCGAGTCAGCCAGTAAATTATCCTCGTCGGAGATGGAGTTTTTATGCACTTTTATTTTAGGTTTCCTGATATTTATTCGTGTTTATTCACCACCCATTTTTGTGCCAGTTATGGCATTTTCTTCAATCGGATTTAAAGCGGTGAAATACCAGGTATTATCTATCTTCAGAATATCTCGTTTGCCATAGTCATCTTCCTTGACATCTTCAATGGTTGCGGACAAAAGGTCTTGCCAAGTTGTAACTGGCCTGTCCAGTACAAGCTTTATATCGAATTTACTACTGTATTTGAGCCAAAATATGTTGTCCGGATCCCTGTTTCTGGGTGTCACCCAGTAGAAGCTTTTTCTCCTCACAACGTCGCCGTTGCTTTTACGCCACATCACCTCGGAAGCAGCAAATTTCTGTTTCTTCTTTGGTTTATAGTCAGGCTTTAAAATCAGGAAAGTTTCCCCGCCTTCACTCCTGAGATATACCAGGTCATCCGGACAGTACGGTTGGTCTCCACCTGAATACAGTATTATTTTTTTAGAAGGATTTGTAGGAAGCTGCGTGGAAGGGTTCTTGACAGGAACTTGTTCTTTATCCGACTTATCCTTTTCGGCGTATGTAACCTTGATCTCCTCGAATCTCAAGTTAGCAATATCCGTCATACACATTGATTCGCCCATGGCAGCATCAACATCAACCTTCGAGACAGTGCCTTTGACATTGGCACCCCCGTACTTGATTTAAACACGTCTTTCATCGAGGATTTTGTACTAGATTGGGCCTCCGTGGTGGTTTCCGGCTTGGCACAAGCCCCCAACAGGCCAATCAACATCAAGCTGATAGCCGGTATCCAAAACGATCTCCATGCTGTTTGAAACAATTGCCAATGAGTCCTGTCCAATTACTCTTCCCCCTGTGCAGAATCCAATACAAGTTGACCCGATCTATATTAGATCAATTATCGCTGCAAAAAAACATTATCTTGGCTCTGTCATAGATGCCCTATTTATTAATCGATCAACGTATTAGGGTCACAAACTAAGCTTGGGTGGGCTGTCTATCAAGGCCACGTACAAGTATCCCACCGACTACCAGAATCATCCCGATAACAGTAGATCCAAGTATCCTTTCGTCCAGTATGAAATTTACGAAAATAAGGGATATGAACGGGGTGACATTATTCAAGTGACTTACGTGTGCAGTAGTCCTGGCCAACGATAGTGCTTTCGCCCACGTAACGAAGGTAATTCCCATCTCGAATATCCCGATATAAACGGCTCCCACAAGGCCATCTATCCCGTCAACCCTGAAATCCGACATGAAGGCTACAGCAATGCCTACTAATACGAATCCAACCATGAAATTGATGAATAGCTTAGCCACTTCGTCTCGTTTGTCCCGGACATTGGCAATCCAGAAAGATGCCCACAAAAATGCGCTTGCAAGAGCAAGCACCGTGCCATTAAGACTGGTGAATTTGAAGCCCAGTAGATCGCCGTGAGTGGAAATAACCAGCACTCCAACAAAGCTGATGCAAACAGCGACTATACTGACCCAACCGATCCTCTGTTTCAGCAGTGGTATGGACAGTAACACTACTACCAGGGGCCAAACCATGTTGAGAGGCTGTGCCTCCTGGGCCGGCAGCAATAGGTATGCCTCGAACAACACGATGTAGTATACGGCTGGATTCAAGAGGCCGAGTGCTGCCGACAATAACCATTGCTTCCGCGTATATGTCCGGAGCAAACCCAGCTTGCCCTGCACTACAAGGATTGCAAACAGCACGAGCGTCGATGCCAGGCTGGCGTAAAAGAGGATCTGGTAAGGATCTAAATGGCGCAGGGTAACCTTGAATGCCGTCGGGACAGTAGACCACAACAGGACACTGATTCCCGCATATATATAGGCCTGGTTATGCCTGGTCATCTAAGCAGGCAGCCTGTTATTAATTGGCACTTGACCATGCGTCTAAATTCAGCGGGCTAATTCCGCCATGGAAACGCAATAGGTCCCTTGTTAGACCCGATGTCCCTAATTGTTGTCCATCCCAACGGTGTCCCCTAAGGCATCGTTCCCTAAACGTCCATAACCGGTAAGAATCCATCTCAAGTGGCCAGTTCTTATCCACCAGGTATGTACAGTGTGCGGTCCTCTACTGGAAGCGATACGCGTTTGCCACCCTGGAGGTGAGAGTACGCAATACCGAACTCTGCCTCTACGCTCTGCATCGTTATATCGATGTTACCCCGAGTCCGCTGACCCGTCTCGATCTCATTTATGATGTCCAAGATCGTCCTAACAGTCGGACTTTCGTCTACCGGCCTTATTTCTGTTTCCTCCACTGGGCTGTATTTCTCACCTTTGCCCGTAGGTTTCACACCACGACGCACTCTCCATACACCCTGCTGTTCCCAGCCCCATGCCCGGCCTTCGGTGCCGTGGATATCGAGTTCCCATCTGCCAGTTATCGGTACAAATATTCCCTCTGCGCCTGTCTCGT
This sequence comes from uncultured Dehalococcoidia bacterium, assembly GCA_964608025.1. Taxonomy (GTDB): domain Bacteria; phylum Chloroflexota; class Dehalococcoidia; order Lucifugimonadales; family CAJWER01; genus CAZSLO01. The sequence continues at coordinate 117,065 of CAZSLO010000027.1, forward strand.
ATCCAACACGATAGAAGCCAACCACGGGATCAGCTATCTCTTCACCCGGAGGGGTTACAAAACGATGTCCTGCCGAATCGTAATCAGGAAATGCCCGCGGACGTTCCTTCGCAGCACCACCCTCGAGCCTGTCCCCTTTCTGAACCAGTGTCCCTTCAACCCATTCTGGCCGAGGGTCACCTAGAAGCATTGAAACTGTATCAAGCGTATGGGGATGATGCTTGATAATGTCAGTAAGCGTATACATGGTTGCGAACAAGGGTTCACCGATATCCCCACGCGCAATGGCCTCGGCAAGCTGTATCCATCCACTGTGCTGCCTGCGAGACGCACCCCAGTTGAATGCCACTCCGTTGCCAGTGACAGCGTCACGTATTCGGTCGGCTTCCTCGAGCGAAGCACACAGTCCCTTTTCAGCATAAATGCCTTTCACACCGTTCTCGGCACAAAAAATGATCGGCTCCGCCCTATGTACTGAAGGAGTAGTAATACTGACGATGTCCGGTTTTTCTTTTTCGACCATCTCCCGGTAGTCAAGATAACCATTGTGGAAATCGAAACGGTCACTAAACCGCTTGAGCCTTTCCTCACCACGGTTGGCGACGGCCACGACCTCGGTTGATTCAATGGACTGGTAAGAACTGAAATGTGCGTAAGGTTTTGAGTACTGGTTTGTAAATGGGTTTTCATCCTCCATTAAGCCGCCCATCCGGCCCGTACCAATGATAGCTACCCGTAACTTCGCCTTAGCCATGTTTTCTCCTTTTATCCGTGGTAATGAAGTGTTTGTCCATTACCATCCTGGGTGCAACAAGTTAGTGCGATATTCAATGTCACCCGGTTGATGGTAAAACCAACGTGTAGGATAATCGCTACATTCAACTTGTTCAACAACGAGGATAGTCTAGCTCCATGCCTAATAAAGACGCTCTCCGTGTAGCACTAGCAGGTGTACACAGACAAACCGATAAGACCCTCGGTGGCCACAACTGGGCATCTGCCTTTGCGGAAGTCCCTGAAACATCGGTAGTGGCTATTTTTGACAAGGGTGAAGATACACGGAAACAGTTCCAATCTACCTGGCAGGATGTGTGGGGAAACATGGCGGGATATGACGACTACGGTGAGATGCTTGAGAAGGTCCAACCCGACATCGTCTGCGAAGCTACCCGACAGACATATCATGCCGATAACATCGAAAATGCCATCAAGGCCGGAGTTAAAGGTCTCGTATGTGAAAAACCCCTTTGCACTAGTCTGGAAGAGATGGACAGAATCATCGAAATACTCAGAACCAGTAGTGTACCATTTGCCTTCGGACTGGAACTTCGCTGGTCCGAGTCATACCAAGCGATCTTCCGAATGCTCAAGGATGGAGCGATCGGCGATGTCACAAGTGTAGTCGCACATGGAGTCACTGAACTGATCAACCACGGATGTCACTTCTTTGATGTAGCACTGGGAATGGCAGGCGACCCTGAACCTGTATCCGCTACAGGATTGATAGATGATCCCAACAAATTCGACGACTGGAGACATGGAGACCCGCACGGCCGGGGCTGGGTTATTCTCGACAACGGTGTGAACCTGGCCATAATGTCAGAGGGTGGCAGGAGATCCTACACAATAACCGGCTCCACTGGCAGGATGACAGTCATGAAAGAAGGAGAACGCGCATACCTATGGCAATCGGATCAAGAGACAGGTGAATTCCTTGGTAATCCACTGGAAGTAGACGTGCCTCGGCCTACCCACCCGTGGCATAGGGGCCCAGCATCCATTCGCGACCTGGCAGATAAGGTCAGAAACGGTGGCAGGACCGCCTGCGATCTAGAAGAGACCCGGCGGGCTACGGAGATCGGTTTCGCAATTCACGCATCTGATGCCATCGGTGGAGCCCAGGTATCCTTTCCTGTAAACAACCGCTCTATTAAAGTGGACTCTCGTCCCTGGGGAAATGAATAACCAATAAATGACGGAGGTCTGGACATGAGTGACGATCTAAGACTGATGGCTCACCTACTACGACGTGCAGGCTTCGGCGCAACTCGCACTGAACTGGAAGAATACATGGACAAGGGTTACGACGCGACGGTAGAAGAGCTGCTGGATCCGCCAACAAGATCTAGCATGCCAGACGATGTTATCTTCAGGTACCACGTCGACATCCACGAATCTAGACTCGGGCCCAGTGCCGCCGCTAACTGGGTGTACCGTATGATCAGTACTAATGCACCCCAAGAAGAAAAATTAGCCTTGTTCTGGCACGGCATCTTTGCAACCGGATACACAAAAACTAACCAGGCCCCATCCATACTTAACCAGATCGAAATGTTCCGCCGACACGGGTCCGGCAAATTCGAAACTCTCCTGTTAGAACTGTCCAAGGATCCGGCCATGCTTATATGGCTCGACAACCAGGACAACCAAAAAGGTGCCATTAACGAGAACTATGGCAGGGAGCTACTCGATCTGTGTTCTATGGGAGTTGGTAACTATACAGAGGTTGATATTAAGGATGCATCCCGGGCCTGCACGGGATGGACCATTGGCAACGCAGAATACATGTCTATGCGAGC